>CAMYLA010000037.1 GCA_947259095.1 uncultured Acidimicrobiaceae bacterium
TAACCAACCCGACGGGGGGACGGCCGACTTCTACTTCAGGCAACTGTGGGACGGCAAGGGCTCGGCCGAGGTCGATCAGATGGGCCCGAAGCGCCTCAACAACTACGCCGAGCACTGCGGGGCCGCCCTTGCCCTGGCCCACGCCCGCACCGGCGATGCGGCCATGATCAGCGGGTACCTGGGCGGGGGCAAGACTGCCGACTATGTGTTCACCGAGTTCGCCACCGCCTACGCCGCCCTGAACGAGGGCGATCATGCGGAGCACCAGCGTGCCATTGAAACCGGCCGGGTCCAGGCGGCCACAGAGACGTAGACCGGGCCGCCGGCCAGATTCCGTCCTTGGGACCTACGACGTCGGCGGTTGGGCGGCGTGACGCTCGGCGTCGAGATCTGGCAGCTGTAGAACGCCTCGAAGCGGACCACGCAGGCTCGGCGGCGAATCGTTCGCCGACCGGACGCCCGGGGCGTCGATGAACGGCCGGGCACCGCCGGCTCCTGCGGCCCGGAGCAGGAGTCGCATAGGGTCGTGACTCTCCCCCCGGACCTCTCGGGCTCCATAAGAAGAATCTCTTCTCGGAACGGCGGACGTCTTGATTGGTGAGTTCACGAATAAGATAACCAGCCGCCTGACGAAGGGTATGTCCGGGGCAACCCTGCGAAACGGTTTCGTGTACGACGCTTGCGTGCGAGCGCGGATCAGGCGACCGGACATCCCCGTTCGAGCCGTGGAGTTCTACGGCCAGTGCGGCGAGGACCTGATCGTGCAGGCGCTCCTCGAGGCCAGGGCGCTGCGCACCGGGGTGAGCCTGGAGGATCAGAAGTACTTCGAGATCGGAGGCAACCATCCGTTTGCCACCAGCAGCACGTTTCTGCTGCATCGCCGCCTCGGCATGACCGGTGTCATCGTCGAAGCGAATCCCGACCTGATCTCCGACCTCGAAAAGGGCCGACCGGCCGACACGATCGTTCACGGCGCAGTGCAGACCGAACCGGTCGAAACCGTGAAGCTCTCGGTCTCCAACCAGAACGAGTTGAGTTCCATTGATCGAGACTTCGTCCTGCAGTGGAACGATGGCGAGGTCGGGGAAGCCCGCTGGATAGACGTTCCGGCAGTCCGGATCAACGATCTCGTGAGTGAACACTTCGACGAGCACACGCTCGCCTACATGTCGATCGACGTGGAAGGACTCGATCTCGACCTCCTGCACGACTTCGATTTCGACCTGACCAGACCGTGGCTCGTCCAGGCCGAACCATCGGAGCATCACCTGCCGAAGAATTCAGAGCGGATCATCGAGCACATGCAGTCGGTGGGCTACGAGCTCATTGCCAGGACCGAAGTGAATCTGATCTTCTGTGACCAGCGGCCGGCCGGTCGACCGGAGAGCTCGCTCACCTTCTGAGTGGCGTGCCTGGCCAGGCGTTTCGGCCAGTCTGCCCGGCGATCGTTGCGACCCCCCGCCGACGGCCACTGGTATCTGCTTGCCCCGGCGGTAGTGTTCGTCCGGGAAGCCAACCTGCCGGCTGTGGCGACCGGCTCTCAGGAGGACCGAAGGGTGAACGAAACCCATGTCGTGCTCGGAACCGGCGCCGTCGGCGCGGCGCTGATCGAACAGCTCGTCTTGCTGGAGCTACCGGTCCGAGCGGTCAACCGAAGCGGCCACGCCGACGTTGCCGACACCGTGGAGATGATGGCCGGTGATGTGTCGGACCCGGCCTTCGCCGAGACCGCGGCGGCCGATTCGGCGGTGGTGTACCAGTGCCTGAACCCGCCGTACCACCGCTGGGCCGAGGAGTTTCCACCGCTCCAGGACAGTGCCGTCCGGGCCGCCAGGGCCAACCGTGCCCGCTACGTGTCGTTCGAGAACACCTACATGTACGGCGACACCCACGGCGAGCCCATGACCGAGGCCAGCTCGATGCGAGCGCACACCCGCAAGGGTCTCGTCCGCCAGGCGATGGCCGAGCAGCTGCGGGGCCTGGCCGACCGCGGCGACCTCGACCTGGTGACAGTCCGGGCGTCGGACTACTTCGGCCCCCGGGCCACGGCCCAGTCGCCATTGGGCGACCTCGTCATCGGCGCAGCGCTGGCCGGCAAACCGGCACGGGTCATCGGAGATCCCGACCAGCCCCACAGCTACACCTACACCATCGACGCCGCCCGGACCCTGGCGGCAGTGGGCACCGCCGAAGATGTCGTCGGCGAGGTCTTCCACGTACCGAACGCCCGGGCCCAGACCACCCGCCAAATCATCGCAATCGTCGCCGCCCAACTCGGTTCGCCGATCAAGATCAGTGTGGCCCCACGCCTGGCGCTACGGGCGTTGGGTCTGTTCAATCCCACGATCCGGGAGCTCGACGAGATGCGCTACGAGTTCACCCAGCCGTTCGTGATCGACAGCAGCAAGGCCGAGCGCCGACTCGGCATCGAACCGACCCCGCTCGAAGACGCCATCGCCGTCACCATCGACTGGTTCCAGCGCAACGAGCCGACGGCCTGACGATCGCCTGCCGAGGTCCTGGCTTGACCATCATCGAACATATGTTCGATGATGGTCACGTGCTCACCGGACGCCACGACATCATCGGTGACCTCGCTCGACTCCGAGCCGAGTTCGTCGGCGCAGCGAACGAGGCCGAGAACCGGCTCATCCGACTCGAGCTGCTGGCTGCCGCCGCCGTCGAGCTGGGGATGTCCCACAACATTGTTGGCAAGGCCAGCGGAATCCCGTCCCAGCGCCTCGATGCCGTGCTCGACACCCAGCCAACCGGTGTTGACCGCTGCGCCGCAGAGTATGAGCGGCACCCGTCGGGCGTCGTCCGCCGTCGCCGAACCTAGGCAGCACGTTGCGGGCGGCACCTGCTGTCGAGTCAGCTCGACCCCAATGACACCGCCGTGCGCAGTATCTTCAACACCCTCCCAGCTGGTGGATCGGGCGCCACTACGATCGGGCGGCCGATGGGAGCCCGGTCCGGAGCCACACGTCGTGACGTTCACGGGGAAGGGCAACGGCGGACGTGGCGGCGACCGAAACGAGGCGCTCACGCAACGCCTTCTCCAGCGGGCCACGGGTTGCGGCGTCGATGAAGACATGGACCTCGACGACGACGGCCTGCGGGCCCAGCTCGGCGATGAAGGGCATCGGCACCTCCTCGATACTCGCCTCCTGCCAGCGCGCCTCCGCCGCCAGGTCGACGGCAGCCTGGTGGAGACCCTGCAACGCACGGGGCAGGTCAGCGTCGTAGGCAACCCCGATCTGCACTTTGGCCCGGGACTTGTGCTGGGACTCGTTGGCGACACGCCGGATTTCGCTGTTGGGGACGTACCAGCGAACGCCGCTCGAGTCCAGGATCACGGTCGACCGGAGTGTGAGCCGCTCCACCGTGCCGCTGACGACGCCGACATCGACGACGTCGCCGACCCCAAGTTGATCTTCGATCACGAGCATCATCCCCGATATCAGGTCTTCGATGAGCGTCTGGGCGCCGAAGCCGAGGGCGATCCCGGCGACACCCAGCGATGCCAGCAGCGGCACGATATTGAGACCGAGGTTGTCGAGCATGAGGATGGAAGCGGTGGTGAAGATCACGACGGATGAGGCGCTGCGGAGCAGGGTCCCGATGGTGGTTGCCCGTTCCCTGGACCGGCGGGCGGCCTGATCGGACACCAGATTCTTGGTGACATCGGACTCGAGACCGGTGACGAGTCCCCTGATACTGCGGCGGGCGAGCCGGTTGACGAAGACCGCGCCCACGGCGATGGCGGCCAGCTTGAGGGGTGTACCGATCAGCCAGGCGGTTGTCTCGGAGAACTGCTCGTTGCCCGTCCAATCCATGAGGCGATTACAGAACGACCCCAGCTCGGTGCAGACACCGGGCTCCTCGGTGACGGTCACTTCCACCGTCTCGGGCGTCTCGGCCTCCTGGGCGCCGACCGCCGGAGCGGCGCCGACGACAATGCTGGTGACAATGGCGGCGAGGACCGCTCCCAAGAGGGGCCTGGGCAGCGGCTTCTCCCCCGAGGCGCGGTTGGCTCGACGTGGCTCGGGCACCGATCGGCGCTTGCCGAGCCGCAGGGTGAGCCGGTGGGATCGTGGTCTCTGTCTCATGGTCTCTCCCAGTCGCTTGTTGAGCCGACATCATGGTCCGCAGTCGATCGCTTGTCGATCACGGTGGCCATGAACGGCGCGACGGGCCGGATCACCAACCTGCCGGCACGGCAATGAGACACACCGATCCGGCGGCCGCTCGATCGGTGTCGACCCAACGCAGACCTGGCACTTCGAACTCGTTGCCGCCCAGGCAATTCGTCCGGTCAGGCCCGTACTCCTGCGGCCTCTCCGGTACTGATGTGTTCCGGATGCCGGGCTGCCTATGACGGTGGCGCGCTGCCGGGGGTGACAAGCCCGGTCTCGTATGCGATGACAACGAGCTGGGCGCGGTCCCGGGCGACCAACTTGGTCATGATCCGGCTGACGTGTGTCTTTGCGGTCAGCGGGCTGATGACCAGCCGTTCGGCGATCTCGGCGTTTGTTCGACCACGACCGACCTCGGCGAGGACATCGCGTTCTCGCCGGGTCAAGGCGGCCAGGACACTGGTGTCGCTGGCGGCGTCGGGGCGGGTTGCGAACTCGCTGATGAGGCGGCGGGTGATTCCGGGGGCAATGAGCGCATCGCCGGCGGCGACAACGCGGATCCCGTCGAGAAGCTGTTGCGGCGCCGTGTCCTTCAGAAGGAACCCGGAGGCTCCGGCACGCAGAGCGTCGTACACGTACTGATCGAGGTCGAAGGTCGTGAGCACCAGAACCCTCGTGCCATCGAGGCGTTCCTCGGTGGTGATGCGCTTGGTCGCAGCGATTCCATCGAGCTCGGGCATCCGGATATCCATCAGGATCACGTCGGGCCGAGTTGCGAACGCCTGATCGACAGCTTCGGAGCCGGTGGCTGCTTCGCCAACGATCTCGAGGTCGTCCTCGGCGGCGATGAGGGCGCAGAACCCCCGACGAACCAGTTCTTGATCGTCGGCGACGAGCACCCGGATCGGTCGGTCACCGATCATGACGCCTCGCTGAAGGGGTGGGACGGTGGTAGGGAATCGTGGCGTCGACCTCGAAGCCTCCGTCTACGGTCGTCTGTGTTCGGACGCCGCCGCCGAGGGCCTCGGCTCGTTCCGTCATGCCGATGACGCCGACGCCGGTCGAGGGAATCGGATCACGGGGCGACGATGTGCCGGGCCGATTGACGATCTGAACGCGAACGGTGTCGGTGCCGTGCTGGATCGACAGCCGGACCGGGACAGCCCCGGCATGGCGAGCCACGTTCGTGAACGCTTCCTGGATGATGCGATGCATGGCGACCACGCAGGCGTCGCCCACATCGGCCGGGAAACGGCCGTCGAGGTCGATCGTCACGGTGAGGCCGGCATTGGCTGCGCCGGCGAGCATGTCCGAGAGGTCGTTGGGGTCGGCCGGTGTGGGCCGTAGGGGTTCGTCATCGTCGGTGGAGCGGAGGACACCGACCATCGCCCGCAGCTCTTCGAGCGCGTGTTTGCCGGTGGCGTTGATGATCTCCAACGACTCCTTTGCCTGATCGGGGTCTCGGTCCAGGAGATGAGCTGCGACCCCGGACTGGATGGCGATCGTCGACAAGCCATGGGCGACGATGTCGTGAAGGTCGCGAGCGATACGGATGCGTTCGGCCTGGACCCGGGCGGCGGCTTCGGTTTCGATGAGGTCCCGGATGTGATCGGCCCGGCTGCGGGCGGCGTCTCCGACTGCGATCGGCAACAGCATCAACGCTGTCTCGCCGGCCAGCTCCTGGACAAATTCTTCGCCGTTGAAGCCGGCGACAACGAACATCATCAAGACCGCGGCACCGGTTGCGACAAGCAGGCTCGTCCGCCGATCACCGGTGCGGGCCACGGTGTAGAGCGCGATCATGGCCGCTGGGATGAGGGCGACGTCGTTGCCGGTATCCCAGGTCATGATGAGTCGGGCCAGCACCACGACACCGAGAAGGGCCATTGGGCTCCGGCGTCTCACCAGCAGCCCGGCCCCGACAACAGCCACCAGGATGAACGCCAACGCGTTGGGATCGCTGCCGGCCTCGCCGAAGTCGAAGGAAACTGCAACGACGGCGAACGCCGTGGCCGACAACGCCAGGATGGCGTCCTGAAGGCCCTGGCGACCGGCAAGCACATTCACGACGTCGGCCGACCCTGGCGCCTTGCCAAGGTGGTGACGGCCCGCTTCATCGCTGCGATGCGACCCGGGCTGAACTCGGCCCTCACCATGCCAGGTCGGGCATCGATGACACCGGATCCGCAAAGCGGGCGTCGACATCGATCTCCGGTCGGCGGGGGCGGTTGGCGTCGTGTGGGGTTGTCATGGTGATGGCTCCTTGTGCTTCCGGTGTGGCCGATCGGTTCGTCGCTCACGTTGACTGCAATGGTGACGAAGCCCGACCCATCGCACATCGGCCCCAGGGAGACAACCCACCCTGGCCAACTACTCCCCCGGGTGTACGTCGAACCTCCCGACGGCGGATTCGCCCCTTGGCCTGTTCATCGAGGCTGGGCCCATGACCGCGCTACTCCAACACCCAAGCCCCACCCCAACCGCTCCCGCCTCCGACCGGCGTGACCATCTGCCATGGCGGCGCCGTCGGGTCTGGAACGGCTTCACCCCCCTTCAGCTGCTCGTCATCAGCCTCGCCACCATCGCCCCGCTGCTCATCGGCGGAGCGATCGGCGCCGCACTCCTCGGCGTGATCTCCACCGAGGCCATGAACCAGTTCGCCCTCGCAGCCGGCGAGAACCCGGGCATGATCACCTTCGGCGCCATGTTCGTCGCCTCCCCGATCCAATGGCTCACCGGACGCTCCCAGGTTCGGGTTCGCAAGTACCTCGGGATCATATTCTTCCTCCTCGCCCTCAGCAACGCCGCAATGTTCGTCCTCGAAACCGGCCTCGCCTTGGCGTTGTCGACACCGTTTCTGATCGCAGGAACAGTGGCGTTCGCGCTTGCGGTCCCCCTGTTCCTGACCAGCAACCGGCGCTCACAGCGAGCGATGGGCATGAAACGATGGCGTACGCTCCACAAACTCACCTACATCGTCGCCGCCGCACTCCTCGGCCACGTCATCCTCATCGGCGATATCGGGCCCGGCGCCGTCCTCATCACACTCGGATTCATCGGACGGATCCCCGTCGTTCGTCGCTGGCTCACCAACCGGGTCGACCGGCGTCGCGCGGCCCGCCCTCGCCACACGTGAGGCGATCGATGCAGCCCGAGCTGCGTCGGCCCAGGGTGGTGGTGATCGCCACTGCGCGAATCAGGGTCCCGACCGGGCGGAGTTCGACCTCCTGACTCGCCCCGCCGGAGTCCTGCTGCCGGCTGGAGTCGGTCGATTCCACGGGCCAGACTGGTCGTCGAGCGAGGAGCACTTGAGATGAGCGACACGACCGACGAACAGCCCGGCTTCCTTTCCGCAGACTTCCGCACACCGGAGATGGAGATGGCAGAGATCGGTGCCGGCGTGCCGGACGCGGCCGACCTCTCCCTCGAAGGCATCAACCCGGCCAACCCTCACCTGTTCAAGGAAGACCGGTGGTACGACCACTTCGCTCGGTTGCGGGCCGAAGACCCGGTGCACTTCAACGAGATCGAGACCGCCGGACGGTATTGGTCGATCACGAAGCACGAGGATGTCCGTGCCGTCGATGGCGACTGGAAGACCTTCTCGTCGGCACGTGGCATCACGCTCGGCCTCCGTCGCAGCCCCGAGGCCGATGAGCAGATGCGGCGGTTGACTTCGTTCATCTCGATGGACCCGCCGGCCCATACCGAGCAGCGCAAGACCGTGCGGGGTGTGTCTGCCCCGAGCAACCTCCGCAACCTCGAGCCGCTCATGCGCGAGCGCACCGTCAACGTACTCGAATCCCTTCCGGAGGGTGAGGCGTTCGATTGGGTCGAGACCGTCTCCATCGAACTGACCACACTGCTTCTGGCGACGCTCTTCGACTTCCCGCTCGACGACCGTCGCAAACTCACGCGTTGGTCAGACATCGTGTTCGCCGTCCCCGAACCCGGTGGCGTTGTGGAGACCCAACAGCAGAAGATCGACGAGCTGATGGAGTGCGTTGCGTACTTCGAGCGCCTCTGGGAGGAGCGGAGGGAGAACCCCGGCTTCGACCTCGTCTCGATGCTGGTCCACGGCGAGGCCACCAAGGACATGCCGACCATGGCCCACCTCGGCAATCTGTTGCTCCTCATCGTCGGCGGCAACGACACGACCCGCAACACGATGTCGGGGAGTGTCTACGGGCTCAACACGTTCCCCGACCAGTACGACAAGCTGATCGCCGACCCCGGCCTCGTGCCGAAGATGGTCCCCGAGATCATCCGTTGGCAGACCCCCCTGTCGTACATGCGTCGAACCGCCACCCAGGACTGCGAGATCCGCGACAAGCAGATCCGGAAGGGCGACCAGATCCTCATGTGGTACGTCTCGGCCAACCGAGATGAAGATGTCTTCGAGAACGCCGACGTCATCGACATCGAACGCCACAACGCCGACCGCCACCTCTCGTTCGGCTACGGCATCCACTTCTGTATGGGCAGCCGGCTCGCCGAGCTGCAACTCCGCGTGCTGTGGGAGGAGATCCTCCAGCGCTTCGAGCGCATCGAGATCCAGGGCGAGCCGGAACGCACCTTCTCGTCGTTCGTGCACGGCTACACCAGGCTGCCGGTCACCGTCACACGCCGCTGACCTTCGATAGAGCTCTTCCGGTATCCGCCCCCGCCTCCAATGGTTGCGGCTGCGGCGATGGTCAGGGAGGTCGCGCATCCAACTCGACGCGTCGGCCGAGCGTCGGAATCCCGAGGTCCAGGGTCGGCCGACGATGGGAACCACTGAGAACCCGCCATATGGGGGACTTGCTACCGCAGGAATCCGCCGCGAGGCGGAGTCGATGATCCGCTGGTAGCGGGGTGTTCTGCTCGGGTCATTGGGCTTTGGTGGTGAGTACCGACGACAAGGCCGATTGCTGATGACCTCGACCAAGCTCCTGAACGACAACACGGCCTTCACCACCGGCCTCACCAAACCCCAACCACCCCATCACCTGGAGGACTCATGACACCGACAACAGGCGAGCAACGGCTCGTCGTCGAACACCTCACCAAGCAGTACGGCGACAGCACCGTCGTCGACGACCTCACCTTCACGGTCGAGCCGGGACGGATCACCGGATTCCTCGGACCAAACGGCTCAGGCAAATCCACCACGATGAAGATCCTGCTCGACCTCGCCGCCGCCGATCACGGGACCGCCACGATCGGCGGATCCCGCTACCGCGACCTGCCAAGGCCGGCCAACACCGTTGGCGTCGTGCTCGAACCCAATGCCTTCCACCCCGGGCGGACAGGGCGCAACCACCTACGCATCGTCGCCCAGGCAGCCGGGTACCCCGTCGGCCGGGTCGACGACGCTCTCGCCGCAGTCGGCCTCGGCGCAGCGCCCGCTCGTCGCCGGGTCGGAACCTACTCCCTGGGCATGAAACAACGGCTCTCCCTCGCCGCGGCGCTGCTGGGCGACCCTCCGGTGCTGGTGCTCGACGAACCCGCCAACGGCCTCGATCCCCAGGGAATACACGACCTGCGCGACCTGCTCCGCGACCGGGCGTCACGAGGCCACACCGTGCTGGTGTCAAGCCACCTCCTCACCGAGGTGCAACACCTCGTCGACGATGTTGTCGTCATCAACGAAGGCCGCCTCGTCACCACCGGCACCATCGATGACCTCACCGACCACCGTGCACTGGTCCGTACCCCTGACCCCGGAGCCCTCGCCAACCGTCTGGCATGCACAGGCGCCGACATCGACAAGACGGGGATCGACACGCTCGTCATCGCCGGCCTCAGCCTGGACCAGATCGGCGACGTTGCTCATGGAGCCGGCATTGCGCTCCACGAACTGTCAGCGGACGCCGGATCACTCGAAGATGTGTTCCTGTCCCTCACCACACCAACCAACACCGATCAGGAGATCAATCAGTCATGACCTGGACCAGCCTTACACGCAGCGAGATCCGCAAGCTCACAACCACCCGCATGCCCCTGGCCTTTGTTGCCGTACTCGTCGTGCTGGCGGTCGTCAACGGCGTCGCCGTTGCCGTCGGCACCGACATGGACGGCTCCAAGACCTTTATCTCCACCGGCGCCGACCAGCTGTCGCTCATGGCCTTCGCCGCCAACGCGTTGATGATCACCGGCCTGTTCGGCGCCATCGCAACCGCCCGCGAGTACGGCAACAACACCGTCATCGCCACCTACCTCGCCGCCCCCCGCCGCCCCCAGGCCCTGCGGGCACAGCTCGCAGCAGTCGGGCTCGGGGGCGCGATCCTCGGCATGCTCGGTACGGCCCTCACGGTCGCCGCAGTCGCCGCCTCACTGCCTCTCACCGATTATGGGTTCATGGCCAGCGGCAGCGGTGTCGCCCAGGTGATCGCCGCCTCCGCATGGGCCGGCGCAAGCGGCGCCGTGCTCGGCGCCGGGATCGGGACCATCGTCCGCAACACCGGCGGCGCGGTCAGCGGCGCCGTGCTCGTCCTCATCCTCGCCCCGCCGCTCATCGTCCAACTCGCCAACGGCGCCGCAACCTGGATTCCCAACGCCCTCGCCAACGTGGCCTCCGGGGTCACCGACGACACCAGCGTCGCCGCCGCCGGGGCCGCCATGGCGCTCTGGGCCCTCGTCCCAGCGCTGATCGCACTCCAGGTGGTCCGACGCCGAGATGTTGTGTGAGCCGATCGGGAACCGCCGCTCGGCCATGCTGTGATCAACGTCTCCTCCTTGCGACGGAGACGCAGGTCCCCCAGAGCGGGGTGACCCACCACCTCATCCGGGTCTAGGTTGACCATCAGGCATGCACAGCGTCACCAACAAACGTGAGGTCATCTCACCAGCTCGGCCACGACGACAGGCGTGGGATGCCTGGTTCGATCCCGGCGAACCCCACCCC
This sequence comes from uncultured Acidimicrobiaceae bacterium, assembly GCA_947259095.1. Taxonomy (GTDB): domain Bacteria; phylum Actinomycetota; class Acidimicrobiia; order Acidimicrobiales; family SZUA-35; genus JAHELU01. Next base: position 11,023 of record CAMYLA010000037.1, read on the forward strand.
TATCGCGGGCCGTTCACTCGCTGGCCCCGCGCCGCCGACAGCGCACTGGCGTTCGCCGTCCTTGCCACTTCACTGATCGCCGTTGCCGTCAGCGCCCTCGACGACGGCGAGGAATTCACCGTCGCCTCGATCGGTGACCGGCCCGCCACCGGGTTCATCCTGCTCGGGTTCGCCGCTGCCGCTCTGCTGTGGCGGCGACGACGCCCGATCGCCGTAACGATCGTCGTGCTGGTGCTCATGACCGGCTGGGCTGTCGCCGGATACGGCGATGGCCAAGATCTCGCCCTCATCGTCGCCATCTACAGCGTCGGCCGGTACACCACCAACCATCGCCACAGCCTCGCCATCTTGGCTGCGGTCATGGCCGTCAGCCTCATCGACACGATCATCGACACCAACCAGCGCATCGACATCGCCCCCGCCATCTTCCTCGCAGGCCTGCCCTGGTACCTGGGGCGCCGGATCCGCAATCGCGGCGACTACCTCGCCCTCCTCCAAGAACGGGCCGAACGCCTCGAGGCCGAGCAACACGCCAGAGCACGCCAAGCCGTCGCCGACGAACGCTCCCGGATCGCCCGCGAACTCCACGACGTCGTCGCCCACCGCGTCTCGATGATGACCGTTCAAGCCGGCGCCGCCAAGACCATCGCCCGAGACGACCTCGACGCCGCCATCGACGCCATGGGCGACGTCGAACAAGCCGGCCGCCAAGCCCTCGGCGAACTCCGCCACCTCCTCGGCGTGCTCCGCCCCGACACCGCAGACCCGGACGACCTCGGCCCGCAACCCGGATTGGCCGACATCGCAACCCTCACCGATCAACTGACCCACACCGGCGCCGACGTCACCGTCACCGGCGCCGACCTACCAGAGGACCTCCCCGCCGCCGTCGACCTCTCCGCCTACCGCATCGTGCAGGAATCGCTCACCAACATCATCAAACATGCCGGACCCAACCCCACAGTCCACCTCACCATCGGGCTGGACGATCTCTGCCTCGTCATCGACATCGCCAACACCACCGACGCTGCACCGCCCGGCCTTCCCCCATCCGGCTACGGCATCGCCGGCATGGGCGAACGAGCCCACCTCCTCGGCGGAACCCTCACCGCCACTCCAGAACCCCCAAACCGCTACCGTGTCCAGGCCCGCCTCCCCCTCGAACCGGAGCCAACGTGACCATCCGCGTCGCCGTCGTCGATGACCAAGCCCTTGTACGCCGCGGCTTCGCCATGGTCCTCGACCACCAACCCGACATCGAGGTCGTCGCCGAAGCCGGCACCGGCCTCGAAGCCATCGAAGCCACCAACCAACACCGCCCCGACGTCGTCCTGATGGACATCCGCATGCCCGAAATGGACGGGCTCACCGCCACCGCAACCATCCTCGAACAAGCCGACTGGCCCCTCAAGGTCATCATCTTGACAACCTTCGACCCCGACGAATACGTCTATCGAGCACTCCAAGCGGGCGCCAGCGGCTTCGTCCTCAAGGACATCCCACCTGAGGATCTCGCACCCGCCGTACGCACCATCGCCGACGGCGGCGCCCTTCTCGACCCCACCATCACCCGCCGGCTGATCGGACGTTTCGCCAAAACCCTCGCCACCGACACCGCCACCGCCGGCCGCCTCAACACACTCACCGACCGAGAACGCGAAGTCCTCACCCAACTCGCCAGAGGATCCAGCAACGCCGAAGTCTCCGACACCCTCTATATCGGTGGTGCCACCGTCAAGAGCCACGTCTCGAGCATTCTCACCAAGCTCGGGCTCCGCGACCGCGCCCAAGCCGTCGTCTTCGCCTACGAAAGCGGCCTCATCACCCCCGGCCACCACGACATCGGCCACTGACCCATTTCAGCCCGGCTGGGAAACCGCCAGGGCTCGCCCCCGCCGTCGATATCGTCGCGTAGCCGCCGGTATCTGGTCTGCCGGTTAGAACTTCCCTGAATTGACCCAGGTGTCGGGGGGTGTGATGTCTTCCATGACATCCCAGTGTTCGACGATCTTGCCGCTGTCGACCCGGAAGAGGTCCATGACGGCGTGGCGTTGGTCGTGGTAATCATTTTCAGCCAGGACAGCGACGAAGTTGCCACAGCCGACGACCCTATGGATGGCGATGTATCGCATCGACGTTGCTTCGGCGAACTCCTGGATCGCAGCCATGCCGTCGGCCACGTCCGGATTGTGCTGGGCGACGTCCGGTGTCATGAAGTCGGCCAGGAGGTCGTAGTTGGCTGCGATGAGCACCTCGTCGACGAATCGAGCGACGAGCTGCTTGTTGGCTTCGGTTCGATCGAGGTCGGTCGGTTCGGTCGGGCCATCGAGCTGGCCACGTCCGCTGGCCGTGGTGTTGCGCACCTCGGCGATGATGTCCCAGTGCTCGATCAGCTTGGCGTTGTCGTCGGTGTCGAAGATGTCAGCGGTGACGTACTGGTACTCGCCGTTGTTCAGGTCCTGCAGCACATGAAGGAAGACGTACTGACCGTCTTCGAACGCGCGCACGATCTCGATGTCTCGAACCGGGTTGCGCTCCACGAAGTCGGCGAAGAACTCGATGAACCCCTCCTTGCCATCCTTGACCGGTGTCGAGTGCTGCGTGTATCGCTGTCCGGCGTAGGTGGTGATGGCGTCGACGTAGTTGCCATCGCCGATGGCCTCGAGATAGAGCGCTTTGGCATTGTCGAGTCGTTCACCCATGTATCAGTCCTTTCCGGTTCGGTTCCGTGGCTGGCGTGAGCGGTCCCGCAGCGCCAGTGCATCCTCCAGGGTGAACCGACGCTCGTGGAGCGCAGTGCCGATGATCGCGCCCTCGATGCCATCGTCGAGCAAACCCTGGAGCGCTTCGAGGTCGGCCAGCTCGGTGATGCCACCGGAGGCCACCAGCGGACGGGCGGTGGCCGCACAGACGTCGCGAAGCAGGTCGAGGTTGGGGCCCTGGAGCATGCGGTCCTTGTTGACGTCGGTCACCACGTAGCGGGCGCAGCCCTCGGAATCGAGCCGGGCCAGCACGTCGTACAGGTCGCCGCCCTCACGGGTCCAGCCGCGGGCGGCCAGGGTGCGGCCATGGACGTCGAGACCGACCGTGACGCGGTCGCCGTGGTCTGCGATCACCTGCGCGCACCACTCCGGCCGCTCCAGCGCCTCGGTGGCGATGTTGACCCGGTGACAGCCGGTGGCCATGGCCACGGTCAGCGCCTCGTCGTTGTGGATCCCCCCGCTCACCTGGACCCGGACGTCGAGCCGACCGACGATCTCGGCGAGCAGGGCACGATTGTTGCCCCGGCAGAACGCGGCGTCGAGGTCGACGAGGTGGATCCACTCCGCCCCGCGGTTCTGCCAGTTCAGCGCCGCCTCAACCGGGTCGCCGAACACCTTCTCAGAACCGGCAACACCCTGGACGAGCTGCACCGCCCGACCGCCCTGGACGTCGACGGCCGGCAGGAGCTCGAGATAGCCGGCCATGGGAAAATCCTAACTGGGGGCGCCGCCTCCCCCACCCCCCTCCCCCACCCCCTCTCCGGACCGCGTGGGCACGGAGTTGGGCCGACCTGGGTTCCAGGTGGGACAGGCGACACAAAACGGCGAATCCGGCATCGGCCAAGAGCCTAAGCTCGTTGCACATGTCAGATTCGAACTGGAGAGCCCACCTTCGGCCAGACGACGCCCCACCCCCCTGTTGGCATCACTCCTGAGCTTCGTCGTGCTGTGCGTTGCCTGCTGATCGACGACCACAAGCGGCTCCTGCTCCAGCAAATCGCCAATCCGGCTGATGGTCTCCTGTTCTGGATTGTGCCCGGCGGCGGCATCGAACCCGAGGAGTCAGACATCGACGCTCTCCGGCGCGAGGTCCGGGAGGAGACTGGAATCACAGAGGTCGGAAGCGACGTCCGACGGCATCGCCCCGGCGGGACTACCGAAAGGGCTGCGTTCGATCCTCCACGGGAGCGGACCACCCGCTCACCCGTACGACATCGGGATCTGACAACAACCTGGCAACCTTGCCGGACGGTTGTGAAGCTGCCGGGCGAGCTCGATGGCGGCTGCGGAGCCGGTGCGACCGGGACTTTATCGCCCGGCCTTCACCGTTGCTGCGACCACCGTTTCGACCAGCCCGGTCTCGACGTCGTAGACATGACCGGACGCCTTGACTCGATCAGGGACCAGCGGCGATGCCAGTAGTTTCTCGACGTCGTCGCGGACCGACGCCACCGGGTCGATGACCGCTGTACCGGCGAGCTCGGCCTCTTCGACGTCAATCCGGGCCGCAAAGGTGCGCCGGAAGTGTTCGTCGGCCAGGAAGCCGGTGCCGCAAGCGGTGTGGTGGATGACCGCAACCTCGAACGGCGGGGCGTCGTCGCCGAACATGGTCTCGGTCAGCGCAGCGATGAAGGCGATCTCGGCCATCACCTCGTCGGTCACCCGGCCGCCGGCGTTGCGCAGCACCAGTGCGTCGCCGGGGCCGACGCCCAGGATGTGGGCCGGGTCGACTCGTGGGTCGATGCAGCTGATGACGAAGACCTGATGGCTGGGGAGAGGGGCGAGGCCCCGGTGGGCCTCGGTTCGGGCGAACGCCTGGTTGCGTTCCAGTAGAGGATCGAGGATTGACATGACAGTGGCTCCTTCTCGTATGTACGACTTGCAAATGTAAAGCTAGTGGTGACACTTTAGTTTTGCAAGTAGAATCTCGATATGACCGCAAAACGTCGCTACCGGCTGCTGTGCCCCATCGCCCGGGCCCTCGACGTGCTGGGTGACCGCTGGGCTCTGCTCATCGTTCGAGACCTTCACGCCGGCCCGGCTCGCTACCAGGAACTGGAGGTCGGTCTCGGTATGGCTACCAACCTGCTCGCCACCCGATTGACCGAGTTGACCGAGGCCGGGGTGATCCGCAAGTCGAGCGAGCTTGGCAGTCGGGCCTACGAGCTGACCGAGCTCGGCCGACAAACCGACCGTGTGCTGTGGGAGCTGTCCCGCTTCGGGGCCAATCTCGAGCCCGAGCCCGAGCCTCGGCGACCCGGGAACCTGCGCCTCATGGCGCTGCCGCTACGGCTGATGCTCGAATCAGTGGAGGACCGACCCGAGCTTGTGGTCCGGCTGCTGGTCGACGACGATGCCTTCACCATCGTCTCCTCGGCCGCCGGGGTCGAGCTCGGGTATGGCGATCTTGGAAGCGACGATGAGCCGGATCTGGTGATCCGAACCGACTACGAGGGGTTCCTCGACGTCGGTGAGGGTCGTCTCACCATCGAAGAGTTCGCAGCCAAGAGTGTCGACATTGTGAAGGGAGAAGAACACGCCGCCTCCTTCCTGGCCATGATGGCATCGGCCATCAACGCCTTTTCCGACGCACCACGAGACTTTGCGCCCCGCACCTGACGTCAGCCGCCGTACGGCCGCGTTGCCGCTTCTGGGTGGCCGCAACGGCTTGGACCTGGTCGCCGCTTCCAGGCAGCGGAGGCATCGCTGTCTCGGCTGCCCATACCGACGTAGATGGTCGATCGCTTCGAGCACAACGGCTGGATCGTCGCCAGCCTTGGACAACACGAAGGCGCCCTGAAGGACCGTCTGTGTGTGCCGGGCCAGGCTCGCTGCGCTGACACCCCCGGCGGTGGCAGTGCCAGAAAGGGCGGCGGCGAGGTCGGCTTCCAGGGTTTCGGCATGGCCGAGGATGTTCGCAGCACAGGCCTCGCGCACGGACGGGCTGGTGTCGAACGCCTCCTGGGTCATGGTGCCAACCAGGCATGTGTAGTCAGCCGGGGCGCCGGAAATGAGGGATGCCCAGAAGTCCAGGTAGGCGAAGACACGGTCGGCCGGATCCTCGTGGTCGTGATAGGGGGCAGCCGCGAAGAGCGCTCCGGTGGGAGGTATCGTGTCGAGAACTCGCCCAATTGCCGCCTTGGCACCAGTTGACGTTTGTCGTTGCGGATGCTCCAGAGGTGGAGCCGGTCTGGTTCAGCGAGCTGCGGCGCTGGGGCGGTCGAATGATAGTGTCGTCCGACACCGAGAAGGGACGGCGACCTGGTGCCCGACCGCGAAAGACCTAACGGGAGCGGCGGCGTTCGTCGGCGTGTGAGATATCGGGTCGACAACGTCTTGTCACGTGGCATCGGTGCTCCCCTGCTCGTGCTCGGTGGCATCACGTTGTTGGTCGTGCTCGTCACCTCGGTGATCCTCGCTGTGTTCAAACAGACGTTCACCCCAAGTGACGAGTCGACGTGGATCGAGGGCTTCTGGCAGAGTGTGCTCCGGCTGATGGATCCGGGGACCATGTCTGGCGACGCGGGGTGGTGGGCGCGGCTGATTGCGCTGGTCGTGACCACGGTCGGGATCCTGATCGTCGGCACGCTCATCGGTGTCATCGCCAGCGGCGTCGAACAGCGAGTGGACTCGCTGCGTCGCGGACGCAGTGCCGTAGCGGAATCGGGTCACGTGCTGATCCTCGGGGGATCCGCCCGCCTTCCGATGGTGATCCGCCAGCTCGCGCTCGCGCACCGCGACCGTCGAGGGAACACGATCGTCGTTCTGGCCGACGACGAGTCGGGCGAGCTGGGCGACGAGGTGCGGGCGTCGGCGGGCGATCTTCACAGAACTCGGCTCGTGTTCCGTCGGGGCAACCCGGGCCGTACCGCGGATCTGGCCAGGGTCGGGATTGGCCATGCCCGGTCGGTGCTCGTGCTGGCTGACGAGGACGCGCAGGGTGACGCTGGTGTCGTGATGTCGGTGCTCGCTGCCGGCGCGGAGCTTGGCGGCTTCGATCGCGTGCCGATCGTCGCTGAGCTCAACGATGGGGAAACCGTGGAGACGCTCGTCGAGGCATGCGGCGGAACCGTGTACCCGGTTGCCGGCCTCCAGGCGGTCGCCCGCTTCACCGCGTTTGCGTTGCGCGAGCCGGGCCTCAACCAGGTCATCGGTGAGTTGCTGGATTTCCGCGGTGCCGACATCTACGTTCGCCAGCTGGACGAGCTCCGCGGCTTGTCGTTCGGTGAGACGATCTTCCGGTTCTCCGCCGCTCGTCCGATCGGCCGACTGACCCCGGCGGGTGGTGTGGATCTGAACCCCGACCCGGCGACGCGTCTCGATGATCTCGACCGCCTGATCCTGATCGCCGAAGACGCCGAGAGCCTCGGGGTGACGTCCGGCAACGTCCCTCCTCCTGTGTCTCTGCAGGCGGGCCCGCGCCTTTGGGTCGACGCCGGCCGGCGAGAGGAGCATCTGCTGATCATCGGGTGGAACAAGATGGGCGTCCAGTTGCTGGCCGAGTTGGACAAGCGGGCGACGACCGAGTCCACCGTCGAGGTCGTGTACGACCCGCGTTTGTTCGATCCCGATGAGATCGACGTCCCGCAGCTCGACGGGTTCACTGTCCGGTTGACGCCCAGCCGCGGGCTGACGTGGCAGGTCGAAGACGCCGCCTGGTCGTCGTCGTTGACTTCGATCGTGCTGCTTGGTTACCGGCGAGAGCTCTCGGTCGAGGAGGCCGACAGCAGGACCCTGCTGAACCTCATGCTGCTCAGGCGACGGCTCGCCGAACGCGACGGTGCCTCGCCCCGCATCCTCGTCGAGCTGCTCGACGCCGACAACGTCGATCTTCCTCGGGGGACCAGTGCCGACGACTACGTCATCAGCGATGCCATCGTGAGCCGGATGATGACCCAGGTCGCCGAGCAGCCCGAACGTCGGCCCATCCTGTTCAGCCTCTACGCGTCCGAGGGTCCGTCGATCCACCTCGTCTCGGCCACCGACCTCGGATTGCAGGGCGAAGTGGGGTTTGACGAGATTATCGCGTCGGCGTACTCCAAACGTCTGGTCGCAATCGGCTGGCGCCGTTCCTCGCTACCCGACCGGGAGTTGGTCTTGAACCCTCCAACGTCTCGGCGCATCGGTCTCCATGCAGAGGACCATGTGGTGGTCGTCGGTTGAGGCGCAAATGGCACCTGGTCGATCACCCATGACCCTGGTGGAGCCACACCGCCTCCGGGGACGTTGGCCCCTACGACGAGCGCCACCTCTGCCCCAGACTGGCAGCAAGCCGCATCGAGGGAGGAACCATGGCGGACCGGGTGGTCAACGAGGTTTCGTCGATCAATCCCTTGTGCCGTCTCGGCGCGATCGAGCTGGCGACGGCGATCAGGGCCGGCGACATCTCGTCACGCGAAGTCGTCAAGGCCCACCTCGACCGAATCGACCAGGTCAACGCCGGACTCAACGCAGTTGTCCGCCGGCTCGATGCCGAAGCACTCGCGGCCGCCGACGAAGCTGACGAGGCTGTCCGCCAAGGCAAGCCGACCGGGCCCCTTCATGGCGTGCCCGCCACGCTCAAGGAGAACATCGACCTCAAGGGCCATCCAACGACGCTCGGGACGGTGGCGTTGGCCCATGCCGATGCAGTCGCCGACGAGCCAATCGTTCAGAGGCTCAAGGGTGCTGGTGCGATCCCGCTCGCCCGCACGAACCTGCCCGACATGGCGATGCGGTTGCATACCGACAGCGGGCTGCACGGACCGACACGAAACCCTTGGGACCAGACGGTCACACCAGGAGGCTCCAGCGGTGGCGAGGCGGTCAGCATCGCCACCGGGATGAGCCCACTCGGTTTCGGCGGCGACATGTGCGGTTCGCTGCGATGGCCTGCGCAGTGTTGTGGAGTCGCAACCCTCAAGCCAACCCTTGGTGCGGTCCCTCGGGCCGCGCTGCCGATGGCGCCCTACGGGATCGAGCTGATGGCGGTGCTGGGTCCGCTGGCCCGGACGGTCGCCGATCTGCGAGCGGCCTTCAGCGTGATCTCCGGTGCCCATCCCGTCGACTCATGGTCTTACCCGGCCCCGTCATCGTCAGCCGTCGAGCCTGACCTGGCGCCGGGGCGGGTTGCCGTGTCGACCAATCCGGGTGGCGGCGGCACCCATCCGAGCATCGTCGCCGGGATCGAGCAGGCCGCACGCATCCTCGAACGAGCGGGATGGCAGGTCGAGGAGGCCGAACCACCACGACTCGAAGAGGCGGCGCGCTTGTGGCCCGAGATCAATTTCGGCAACCCGACCAGCATCGATGCGATGACTGCGCTGCTGTCACCCGATGCGCAGGTCGCCCTGCAACGATGGGCCCAGGCGGCGGGCGTCATGCCCGATGGGAACACATTCGTCGACGCCCTGCAACGTCGCAGCTCGATCATTGGCGACTGGGCCGAGTTCTTTCAGACTCGGGGCCTGTGGCTCACCGCAACCTCAACCGAGCTGCCGTTCGAGGTTGGAGCCGACCTCGGGAGCCTTGAGCGAGTCGGACGCATACTGAACGGCCATCGCGTCATCATGGCGACCAACAGCCTCGGTCTACCCTCGGCCGTGATCCCAGTGGGCGTGTCCGACGGCTTGCCACAGTCCGTCCAGATCATCGGGCCCCGGTTCGCCGAGATGGCCTGCCTGACCGCCGCTGAGACAATTGAACGAAGCGTCGGTGTCTTCGCACCGATCGAACCTGCACCAACCTGAGTCACGGGTTCAGCGTGTCGTTCCACGTCACCCTTGACCCGGCCCGGGCCGCTTAGCCGCATCGATTTGGTCAAGGCTGCGAGTTGCGGGCCCAGGGCCACTTCACGGCTGCCTTTCGTTTCTGCGACCGGAGACGGGTCGGCGCCGGCGTGTCACGGGTCAGTCGGGGGTGGCGAGGTCGTCTTCGAAAGGGAACTCGGAGAGGATCTCGACGCCGGTGTCGGTGATCAACACCTGCTGTTCGAGCTTGACGCCATCGGTCCCTCCTTCCCGCCCGATGAAGCTCTCGACGCACAGCGTCATTCCGGGGACGATCTCGCCGTCGTAGCCGGCGGCGGCGAAGTCGCTGCGGTGGTAGAGGTACGGGTACTCACCGGTCATCCCGTTGCCGTGGGCGGACAGGTAGTACCGGTGGGCGTGGAAGTCGTCGGGGATGTCCCAGGCCTGATCGGCGTACTCGCCGAACGACAACCCGGGCTGGAGGATGCCGATGTTGTGGTCCAGCTGTTCGAGCGCAGTCCGGTAGAGGAGCCGCTGTTCTGTTGTTGGCGCATCCGGGCCAGCGTGGAAGGTGCGCGAGAAGTCGGAGTAATAGCCGTGGCAGCCAACGACATCGGTGTCGAGGGCGATCAGCGTGTTCGGCTCGATGATGTGATGTGCGGCCTCGCGGAACCATGGGTTGCTGCGATGCCCCGAGTTGAGGAGACGAGTCTCGCAGTAGTCGCCGTTTTGCTCGATCACTGACTGGAACAAGACCGACCACAGTTCGGTCTCGGTGATTCCGGGCCGGATCGCCGCTCGAAGCTTGCCGACCGCCACCTCGGTGGCGCGCAGCGACGCCTTGATGCACTTGACTTCTTCGGCCGACTTGATCGAGCGAGCCATCTCCACCGGCTGCTGTGCGTCGACGACTCGAAAACCATGGGCCGCGAGTGCGATAGCCGAGCCGGCGTTCATCCGCTCCATCCCCACCGTTGCCTTCGGCCCCACGAGACCGCCGATCAACGCTGCCACCTCGTGGGCCCAGGCGATCTCCCGCGATGCGATTGCCGGGCCGGCCGCACAGAAGCTGGCGGTCATCGCCGGACGGACCTCGTCCACGGTGTCGAAGCCGGCGGCGAGATGGTCGCACCCGGTGAACTCGAACAGAATCGACCGGTCCGCCGTGAGCAACAGATATCGCGACGGAGCGTTCCGGCTCGAGAAGATCTGCATATTCCGCGTGCCCGTGGCATATCGGATGTTGACTGCATCGCAGAGGATCACCGCGTCGATGCCGTAACGTTCCATCTCCGAGCGGACGCGACCCTGGCGGTAGTGACGCACGGCGCCGAGGTCGATGCCCGTGCTCTCTGGAGCAGCATCGAGCAGCTCGAGATCAGACGAACCGATTTGCTTCTCGTTCCAGTCGATCATTTGCATCGCACCAGTCTGCCCGGCTCGGACATGGGCCGAGGCTCCGACATCGATCACGGTGCTCGGATGATGTCCGTTGATCTTTAGTCAGATATCTGATTAAAAGGGTTCACGCTTCGTCGACGACCCGGATCACTGCTTCCCCTCGATGTTGGGATCCTGGTGGCGTGCCTCGAGGCCGGGGAAGCTGGTTCGCACGGGTTCGCGCTGGCCAAAGCGATCACAGATGCTGGCGACTCGCGTGAGTTGACGGCCACCGGCACCATGTACCGGGCCCTGCATCGCCTCGACGCTGCCGGTCTGGTCGAGAGCTGGTGGGAGGATCCCCACGACGCCGCCGACGCAGGCCGGCCGCGCCGCCGCAATCATCGCATCACCGAGGAAGTCGGTAGGCCCGTTGCCAGCGCGATCGCAGCAATCATCGTCTCAGGCCTCGGCGTCGTGTTGCTCGCCGCCGGCCTCGCTCGACCGGTGTCACCCGTCATCGCCAACGCCGCCACCATCGCGATTGCCGCCGTGGCCGTCATCGACACAGCGAATCACTACATCCTCGACGCCTTGGTCGGCGCCACCGTCGCGCTCGTCGGGCTTGCAGTATCGGTGCGAGTGACACCCGCCAGCATCGATGCCGACGGTGACTCAGAGGTGTCACTCGCTTGACGGACCGTCGTCTGCCGCTCGGGGTGGACGGGTTGCACAATCTTGATGTGAGGCTCGGTGAAGGGCCTCGGGGAGGTTCCGCAATGCACTCCCACCAAGCGTCTGTGAATACCGCCAGGAGCACGCCCATGGCGGTCGATGCAGCCCATGCCACCGCTGGTCGGATCGCCCGGCTCAGCGCACTGCGAGGCGTCGATCGCCGCATCGCAGCCTGAATACTCGATCGCTCGATCGACAGGAAGGGTTCACTCGGCCATGAGAAACGACAGCAGCAACGCCATCACCGATACCGACATCGCACCACCGATCCGTCAGGTCGGAAGGAGGACGTTCCAGACCGGCCTGGCGCTCGGGGCGCTGATCATGGTGGTGATCGGCGTTTTCATCTTCCAGAACAACGCCGGCACTGACCTGCGCTACCTGTGGTTCGACTTCCGCACACCGCTATGGATCGGGCTCCTGATGTCGTTCGGTGCGGGTTTCGCCTCCGGCCCGTTGTGTGTCTGGGGTTGGCGTCATCGACGCCCCGCCACCAGGTCATTGCGCCGGCGTCGATGACGATGCCCATTTGCGCCCAATAGGCCATTGCCAAAACCTGACAACGCGCACCCCTGCGGCCGTTGCGGCTTGCAACGATCATGTCCTGGAACGGGTCAGCTCATCGTTCGAAGCCCTGCCGCTGCTGTTCGGATCGGATATGGGCGATCACGGCTTCTCGTCGGAGAGGTCTTCGACCGGCATGACCCCGAGATGTTCCGGCGGCTGTTCTGGTGGAACCTCGTGCCGGCGGTCCCGGTGCTGGTGTTCTCCGATCAAGAGCCAGAACTGGTTCGGCTACTCCATCGACAGGGCATGGGTCGCCTGGGTCGCGCCATTGTTCGGCACCGTCATCTATCTGTGGGGCGGAAGGCCGCTCCTGGCCGGCGGCGTTCCGAAGCCCGCGACCGGCAGCCAGGGATGATGCTGTTGATCGCGCTGGCCATCACCGTCGCTTACGGGTCATCGTTGGCGGCGTCGCTGGGTTGGGGGGACCTCGATTTCTGGTGGGAGCTCGCCGCCCTCATCGTGATCATGCTGCTGGGCCACTGGCAGGAGATGAAGGCCATCGGTCAAGCACAAGGCGCTTTCGCCGCATTGGCGGCACTGTTGCCAGATACCGCAGAGCGCATCGCCGGCGACAGCGTGGAGGAGGTCGCGATCGTCGACCTCGCCGTCGATGACATGGTGTTGGTGCGCCCGGTGGCCGGGCCCAGCAGATGGTGTGATCGTCGGCGGACGAGCCGCGTTCGACGAGTCCATGATCACCGGCGAGTCCCGACCACTCACCCGTACCGATGGCGATCGGGTCGTCGCCGGGACCGTGTCGACGGACTCCTCGGTGCGGGTCCGCATCGATGCGGTCGGGGACGACACCGCACTCGCTGGCATCCAACGCCTCGTCGCTGACGTCCAATCCTCGCAGTCGCAGGCCCAGGCGCTGGCTGATCGCCGGCCCACGACCGAGGCGACCTACCGACGGCGTCGGAACTGACAGCGCTGACCGGGCGCGGGGTGCAGGGCACCGTCGACGGTCGCCAGATCTCGGTCGGCGGACCAGCCCTGCTCGAGCATCTCGATGCCAGCGAGCCCGACGAGCTCGGGGCCACGATCGAACGGTGGCGCCGTACCGGCGGTTCGGTCCTCTACGTGTTCAGCGACAAAGCCGTGGTCGGCGCGCTCACGTTGGCCGATGAGATCCGTCCCGAATCCCGAGTCGCCGTCGACGCCCTCCACGAGCGAGGCAAACACGTGGTGTTGATCACCGGTGACGCCCAACAAGTCGCCGAGGTGCTCCCCCAAGACAAGGACTCCAAAGCCGCCGAGCTACGAGCCCGAGGGCTGGCCGTGGCCATGGTCGGCGACCCACGGGGTGTTCTCGGCATCATCGACCTGTCCGCCGCCACCTACACCAAGATGATCCAGAACCTCGTCTGGGCCACCGCGTACAATATCTTGGGCATCCTTATCGCCGCCGGCGCGTTCGCCTTCGCCGGACTCACCCTCCCGCCCGCCGCAGCCGCCCTCGCAATGAGTGCCTCCACCATGATCGTCGCCGCCAACGCCAAACTCCTGCGCCGCCTCGACTTCCGCCCTGACCCCTTGCCAGACGCCGAGCCTGCACCAAACGTCGTCGGAGCAGCCTGGTGCCCCCACGCCATCGCACTCATTCCTCGACTCATGAATGGAATACTCAAACCAATGACAACCGAAACCCGCACCTACACCGTCCCCGACATCAGCTGCGATCACTGCAAACGATCCATCGAGTCCGCTGTCTCAGCCCTGCCCCACGTCGAGGCGGTCGAGGTCGACGTCGCTGCCAAGACGGTGACGGTGACCGGCGGTGACCCCGCCGCGACCGAAGCTGCCATCGGCGAGGCCGGCTACGCCATCGCATGACTCGACAGCACAGCCTGGCGGCCGCGGCCCGGCACCCTTACCTTTCAGACCCGAACCACTGGTGGTGACACCGGCGCCACTGAGATCGAGGTCTACGCCGCCCCATGAGCGAAATCGGACGCCGTGACGCTCCCGGGCTCCTCTTCAGAGCCGGCGCTCCCCTGGCCCTCTTCGCCTGCTCCTCCGACGCGTCAACCGGAGAGGCCGACCGGGCCACCACACCAAGTGGCTCGGCGGCGGAACTCGAGGACAATACCTGCGACCTGACCTTGAACCTCTGGGCGGAACCCACGACTGCTGAGATCACGCCCGGCGACACCACCGACGTCTACTCGTTTGGGGCTGAGGTCATCGACGGCGACCCGGCCAGCGTGACCCCGAGCGGTTCCTACCTTGGACCCACTCTGCACATGCGTACCGGCCAGCGGGTACGGGTCACATTCGAGAACCGCCTCCCCGAGGAAAGCATCGTTCACTGGCACGGGCTCGTCGTCCCCCAAGACCAGGACGGCCAACCTACCGACGCAGTCGCGCCCGGCGCCACCTACGACTACGACTTCATCCTCGACAAGGCCGCTACGTTCGTCGTCATCGAGTCGGAGCCCTCGCCCGGTTCGCCACCCGATTCACTCGGCGCTGCGCCAAGCTTCGGAGCTGCCGACGCCGTGAACCTCAGCGCGGCATCGAGCCCCTGGAGCGGCAGGAAGCGGCCTCTGGCGGGATTTGGCGTCAGCAACCCCGCCTCCGCCCGGGCTGGGAGGTCGGGTCACACCCCAGCTTGCAGCTCACTCACGCCGCCCTCGCCATCGAAGCGCAGGACTCGGTTGGCGACCTTGTCGATGAAGAACCGGTCATGACTCACGACCAACACGGCGCCGGGAAAGTGGGCCAGCGCCCGTTCCATCACCTGAGTGCTCTGCATGTCGAGGTGATTCGTGGGCTCGTCAAGAATGATGACCGCCGCGCCGGAGAGCAGGCATTGGGCGAGCGCAACGCGTGCGGCCTCACCGCCAGAAAGCTGCCCGATCTTGGTCGCACGATCCATCTCGGAGAACTGGAAGAGGCCGAGGAACCGATTGACCGACTTCTTGGTCGCGTGAAAGGCCAGGCTGTCGGGCATGGCGGACACGGCGTGACCGACGGTGTCATCGAGATCGAGCTCATCGACCACCTGGTTGAACGAGACGTACGTGGTGCCACTGGTCCAACAGATCTCGCCGCTGGAGGTTGGGGGAAGCCCACCGGAGAGGGCTGCGAGCAAGGTGGTCTTGCCACAACCGTTGGGACCGACGATTGCGATCCGGTCGCCGCGGCGGACATCGAAGTTGAGGCCCTCGAACAAACGGCGCCCATCGAAGGCCATGCCGAGTCCGGTGACCTGGCACAGCTCGTCTTTCACGTAAAGGCCCTTGTATATGTCGGTCACGATCAGATCGACCGGGCGGGGTGATCCGCTCTTCTTCACCTTCGCCAAGCGCCGCCGGAGCGCCGGGCTCGGGTTCTTCGCCAGTTCCTTGCGGTTCGTGATCGCCTCTTGTTCATACGCGAGCAGTTCACCCTCGTGCGCGAACTCTCGCTCGAGGGTCTTGATCCGCATCTGCTTCTTCTGCACGTAGTTGGCGAAGCTGCCGTCGTACTCGTAGAGCCGGCGGTTTTCGACCTCGACGATCCGGCCGCAGACCGCTTCCAGGAACTGGCGGTCGTGAGAGATGACGATGAGCGCGCCGCTGAACTTCTGGAACCAGTCCTCCAACCAACGCAGGCCGGCGATGTCGAGATAGTTCGTCGGCTCATCCATCAGGAGGACCTGGGGCTGTTGGAGCAGGACCTTTGCGAGAGCCGCACGATTTCTCCAACCGCCGGAGAGCTGACCGATCGGCAACTCCCGGTGCTCCTCAGAGAACCCGAGCTTGGTCAGCACGGTGTCGATGTCGTTCTCGTACCTCCACGAACCGGCGCGCTCTTGGGCTTCCAACAATTCGGCCTGGCGTTCCACCAGCCGCGTCATTTCGACCTCGTCAGGACCCGCCACGAAACCTGCGTTGACCTCGTTCATCTCGGATTCGAGAGCGTGCACCTCGGGGAAGAGGGCGACGAGTTCGGCCTGGATTGTGGTCTCGCCGTCGAGATCGGAAAACTGCGAGAAGTAGCCGATCGTGACGCCGTCGGTGATATCGACTGTTCCGTCGTCGGGCTCTTCCTCGCCGAGGATCAGCTTGATGAGCGTCGTCTTGCCGACACCGTTCCGGCCAACCAGCCCGACCTTGTCACCCGACGTCAGCTTGAAGTGGATCTCCCGGAAGATCGTGGCCCGTTCGTAGGACTTGGAGATGTTCTTCAGGCGTATCCAGCTCAAGCGGAGGAGCCTACGCCCCAACGACAAACGAAACTCGGAGCCTCGGGCGAATCCTCAGCAACGCATTGCCACTCGATACCGACGATGTTCGAGGATCCGTGCCGCGAAGCTATGACTCAGCGGCTCGGCCCGCCCACGGTTTTCGGCGCGCCTCTGCTTCATCGGTTTGAATCGCTCCAGACGCAAACGGGTTGGCGTCCACACGTAGCGCTTTCCCGACCCAAACCACGATCGATACGCTGGCCGAGAAGAAGCAGAGCCACAAGGAGCAGGCCATGCCTGAGCTCGTACGAATCCATGTGAGCGCCGGACGGTCTCACCGGCAAATCCGAGACGTTCGCTGGACCGCAAGCCAGAACCGCACGAGATCACCCAGGCCGTGACGAAGGCGGGGTCTGCCGTCTACTACGATCCGAAGGTCGGCGCCGCGTCACTCAGCCGAGCGTTTCCGGAGGCAACGATCAGGGTCTGGCCAGGGAAACACGATGCAAATCATTTCGGAGGGGGGATGTTTCCGAATGGCGTGTTCAGCGTGTCGAGAGTCCGAATGTGCGGGTGATCTGCTGTCGGCCGGTGTCGGTGATGCGGATGCTGCGGGGCCGGTTGCCGGGTTGAATCCAGCCGTTGGCGGTGAACGCAGTGAGGAGTCCTTTGCCGGCAGCTCCGGCGAGGTGGTGGCGTCGCTGGGTCCAGTCCAGGCACGGGCGGGCTTTGGAGCGCCTGGCCGTGCGGATCGCACCGATGTCGGCTCCGATCGTGGTGAACAGGTCGAGTCCGGTGGGGCTGACGCTCAGGTGCCCGTCGTCGTCGCTGAGGTAGTTGTCGGCGAGGAGCTGTTCGTAGATCGCGACAGCGAGTTCGCCCGCGAGGTGGTCGTAGCAGGTTCGGGCGTGAGCCAGATCGGTGGTGCTTTCGGATCGGTCGGGCTCGTGGCGTTGGCGCCGAGGGTTTCGAGAAGTTCGGCGATTCCGGGGTCGGCGAGGCGCCAGTAGCGGTGGCGACCTTGGGTTTCGACGGTGACGATGTCTGCGTCGAAGAGTCTGGAGAGGTGTTCGCTGATCGTTGACGCCACGACGCCGATGTGGCGGGCGAGTTCGCTGCCGGTGTGAGCGCGGCCATCCATCAGGGCGCACAGGATCTGAGGCCAGCCCGTGTTGGTGAGGCGCCACTCGACGAGATTGCCGGGCATCGGCACATTCGTAGCCGATTCGTCGAAGAGTCGGTGGTACCAGTCGTGGCTGATGTCGAAGTTGCTCACAGCAATCACGGCGAGAACGTCGGCGGGGTTCATGTGATCAGGGTTCCTGTCGGTTGGTTCATGGTTGGGTGCGCCACAGCAGGTGGTGGACGACGCCGGTGGGGCTCGGGATGGTTTCTTGCTCCGGAGTATCATCAGGCATCGACTCTCAGACCTTCCCGCATGGGTCTCATGACCCCAGCTCTTCATCGGACTCGGGTGGCTGCGGGCGGTTGCCGAGAAGGTGTCGACCCAGAGTGGTGGACCGGAGCCGTGATCAACGACTTCGTCACCGAGCACCAAGACGTTGCCCTTGGCTGGTACCGACCGTTCCTCGACAACATCGTGCTTCCCACCGCACCGATGATCGCCGTCATCGTCGTGCTCGGACCGCTCGCAGCAGGCCTCGCGCTGACCTCGGGACGACCGCACGGGCTCGGCATCGCCATCGGCATGTTCTTGAACCTCAGCTTCATGGCAGCCGGAGCGGTCACGCCGTCGGCGTTCTACCTGCTCGCCCAGGGTGCACTGGCCCTTTGGATGGCCGAGCAGGGGCCGTCACCTCGCCGCAGCGGTTGGCTGCGCATCGTTGCGTCGGAGGAACAACCGGCTGCCCCCGGAACCCGAATTTGGATCAGTGTTTGTTGACTCAATATGAGGTGACTGTTTAAGATCGGAGGCGTGGACACCATCACCCAGCGACGGGCGGCTCTGCACGCGGCCCTCGGCGAACCTCTCCGCTTGGCGCTCGTGGAGGATCTGGCCCTCACGGATCGGTCTCCCAAGGAGCTGGGGGAACGGTTTGGACTGGCGACGAACCTGTTGGCTCATCACCTCGAGGTCCTTGAGTCGGTGGGGCTGATCGATCGATTCGTGTCTGCTGGCGACAAGCGCCGTCGTTACGTTCGCCTGGTCCGAGAGCCTCTTGGCGAACTCGGCATCAGGTCGGTGCGACCGGCGGGCCGGGTTCTGTTCGTGTGTTCGCACAACTCGGCTCGATCCCAGCTGGCTGCGGCGTTGTGGTCCGATCGCACCGGTGAGACGGCGTCGTCAGCGGGAACCCATCCCGCCACTCAGGTCCATCCCGGTGCGGTCTGCGCCGCCGAGCGAGCCGGCCTCGATCTCGGTGACGCGTCGCCTTGCCTTCTCGGTGACATCGACGACGCTCTGATCGTTGTGACGGTGTGCGACCGGGCGCACGAAGAACTCGACCCCCAGCCGTCGTGGCTGCACTGGTCCATCGCTGACCCCGCCATTGTTGGCACCGATGAGGTGTTTGATGCCGTTGTCGCCGAGCTCGATTCGCGGGTCCTCACGCTGTGCGCCTGATCTGTTTCGGCCCACTGCGAAAGGCCCACTGTCAATGATTTCGGACGGTCGATCATGACGACTCGCATCGGCATCAACGGGTTCGGCCGTATCGGTCGCCTCGTTGTTCGCGCCCTCGTCGGTCGCCCCGAGTTGACGCTGGTGCACATCAACGAGCCCTTCGCCGACGTCGGCACCGCCGCCCATCTACTCGAGTTCGACACCGTGCACGGCCGCTTCGACGTCGGCATCGCCATCGATGACGGTTCGGTGCGGATCAACGGGGCCAGGATCGGCTACTCCTCGTGGGACACACCGGGCGCAGTTGGCTGGGACGACGCCGGGGTCGAGGTGGTGCTGGAGTGTTCAGGGGCGTTCCGCAGCACCGAACTCCTGGTCCCGTATTTCGATCGTGGAGTGCGCAAGGTCATCGTGGCCGCCCCGGTCAAGGGCGAGGGCGTGCTCAACGTGGTGATGGGCTGCAACGACGAACGCTACGACCCGGCCATCCATCACCTCGTCACCGCAGCGTCGTGCACCACCAATTGTCTCGCTCCCGTTGTGAAGGTCCTGCACGAGGAGATCGGCATCGTACGGGGAGTCATCACCACGATTCACGACGTCACCAACACCCAAGTGGTCGTTGACGCACCCCACAAGGACCTCAGGCGAGCCCGCTCGGCACTCAACTCGCTGATCCCGACCTCCACCGGGTCGGCCACGGCAATCACCATGATCTATCCCGAACTGGCAGGCAAGCTCAACGGGATCGCCGTACGGGTGCCACTGTTGAATGCGTCGCTCACCGACGCCGTCTTCTCCATGGCACGCGATGTCACGGTCGCCGAAGTCAACGACCACTTCCGGGCCGCAGCCGAGGGCCCACTTGCGGGAATTCTCGGCTTCGAGGAACGGCCACTGGTGTCGGCTGACTACACCAACGACACCCGGTCGGGGATCATCGACGGCCCGTCGACCATGGTGGTCGACGACCGGATGGTCAAGGTCTTGATCTGGTACGACAACGAATACGGCTATGCGTTCCGCATGGCCGACCTGGCCGCCAAGGTTGCCGCCACGCTCCCGAGCGGGTCATGATCGGACCGTCGCGGTGAACCTCCGCAACTACGTCCTGGTGACCGCCGGCTACTGGGCGTTCACTCTGACCGATGGGGCCCTGCGCATGCTCGTGCTCCTGTACTTCCACGACCTCGGCTATTCGCCGGTGTCGATCGCGTTTCTCTTCCTGCTCTATGAGTTCATGGGGATCGTCACGAACCTGATCGGCGGCTGGGTCGGTGCCCGATCGGGCCTCAACCGGACCCTGCTCGCCGGTTTGGCGCTGCAGATGGTCGCCCTCATCGCCCTGACGTTTCATCAGCCCAGCTGGCGCGAGTGGGTCTCGGTCGGTTTCGTCATGGGCGCCCAAGCCCTGTCGGGTGTGGCCAAGGATCTGACCAAGATGAGCTCCAAGAGCGCGGTGAAGTTCGTGGCCGGCGACGGCCAAGGCGCCCTGTTTCGACTGGTGGCCATCCTCACCGGTTCCAAGAACGCCCTCAAAGGCGTCGGGTTCTTCATCGGCGCCGCCTTGCTGTCGTGGATCGGGTATGACGCTGCGCTGTGGGCCATGGCCGGCCTCATCGCCGTCGCCCTCACCGCCGTCGCGATTCTGCTCAACGAGGACATCGGCCGTTCTAAGAAGAAGCCGCCGCTGCGGTCGATCCTGTCCAAATCGGTCGCCATCAACCGACTTGCGACAGCCCGGTTCTTTCTATTCGGTTCCCGCGACATCTGGTTCGTTGTGGCGCTGCCCGTCTTTCTCGACGAGTTCCTCGGCTGGTCCTTCGAAGCCATCGGCGGATTCCTGGCCGCCTGGGTCATCGGCTACGGCATGGTTCAGTCGCTCGCACCCCGGCTCCTGCGCCGGTCAACATCCAGCGCCGATGCCGAGATCGGCGCCGCCCGCAGCTGGGCCCTCGTTCTGGCCGGGGTGTCGGCGATCATCGCTGTCGCGGTTGCGGCCGACTTCGCCACCACTGTTGCCATTGTCGGCGGATTGATCGTGTTCGGGATCGTGTTTGCCCTGAATTCCTCGCTGCACTCGTTTCTGATCTTGGCCTACGCAGACAGCGACGACGTCTCCCTCGACGTTGGCTTCTACTACTCCGCCAACGCCGCCGGCCGCCTCGTTGGCACCCTGCTCTCCGGGGTGCTCTACCTGTGGGGAGGACTCGACGCGGCCCTCTGGGGATCCACCGCGTTCGTCGCCATCACCTGGATCCTCACGCTCCGACTCCCCCCGCTCACCGCGACATCTCCGGGGATCAACGCTGCCGCACCGGTCACCTGAGAGTTGCGTCGCTCTGCTCAGGGTTGCCCGGATCGGCCCTCGCTGGGTGTCGTTTCGATTGCCTGGAGGATTCCAGGACCGATCGAAACTCATCGTCGACGACTCGGCGTCAGCCAGTCGTTGGTATCGGTCTCGACCTATCACCGGTGACCCCTGTCGGTGTTTGGCCTTCTGGCCACCTCACCGTCGGCCGGTCTCGTGGGCCGCGAGCGTCGTGCGCTCAGGTGGCGAAGTGTCGGGTTGGGCGGGGAACCATCCCTTGGTGCGGTTGGCGAACGATACGAGCGACAACATCACCGGAACCTCGATCAACACGCCGACCACGGTCGCCAGCGCAGCTCCCGATCCCAGCCCGTAGAGGCTGATCGCCACCGCCACCGCCAGTTCAAAGAAGTTCGACGTGCCGATCATCGCAGCGGGAGCAGCCACGTCGAACGGGAGCCTGATTGCCCGGGCCGCCCCGTACCCGATGGCAAAGATCCCGTAGCTCTGGATCAGCAAGGGCACAGCGATCATCAATACTCTCGTCGGCTGATCGACGATCGTTTCTGCCTGAAACCCGAACAACAACACCACGGTCAACAACAAACCGATGACCGACGTCGCCTTCAAACGGCCCGCGAGGGCTTCGACCGCATCGGGACCGCCCCGTCGAAGTAGCGAGTTGCGGGTAAGCAACCCGGCCCCGAGCGGGACCACAACAAAGATCACGACCGATGCGATCAAGGTTCCCCACGGGACCGTCAGGTCAGTGACCCCCAGCAGCAAGCCAGCGATCGGGGCGTACGCAAACACCAGGATCAGATCGTTCACCGAGACCTGGGCCAAGGTGTAGTTCGGGTTGCCGTTGGTGAGTTGGCTCCACACGAACACCATCGCGGTGCACGGTGCAACCCCCAGCAAGATCATCCCAGCGATGTACTCCTCTGCCTCGGCCGCCGGCACGAAGTCGGCGAACACGAAACGGAAGAACAAGATAGCCAGTCCGGCCATCGTGAACGGCTTCACCAGCCAGTTGATCGTCAACGTCAATACCAGCCCCTTGGGGCGACGTCCCACATCACGCAGACAGTCAGGCTCGACCTTGAGCATCATCGGGTAGATCATCAACCAGATCAACACCGCCACCACCAAGTTGACCTTGGCGACCTCAAGCCCCGCAACCTCTTCGAACACATCCGGCGCAGCCAGACCAAGCCCAACCCCAGCCAGAATGGCACCAGCAACCCAGACCGTCAGGAAACGCTCGAACAAGCCCACGACCCGCTCACCTCCCCAGGAGTTGCACCGCCTGCCCCTGCCCGATCAGCGACGAGCGAACCCGACAGCCGCTCCAGCACACACGGAACAAGTGAGTAGTCAATCCAACGACCCCGCCGCTTCCCGGCGATGAGACCGGCGTCTCGCAGCGCCTTGAGATGATGCGACAACAACGACGACGAAACCGAGGTGACGTCGGCCAGCACGCAAGCGCACTGGGGACCGCCACGCAACTCGTTCACGATCGCCAAACGAACCGGGTCCCCCAACGCCCGGCACAGTTCAATCACCGTTGAATCATCCATACCAACAGAGTGCACCGCCGCATGCGAGACAAAGCAGGGCACAAGGTCCTGAAGCCTCTGGGGGCCGAATACTCGGCCGTGTGGGTTCACCAGAGGAAACGCGGTCGATCCTGATCGACTATCTCCCGCCTTCTGTACCAACTCATCGCGACCCTACTCGGTGCCATCGCAGCCCCAGACACCCGCTCCGGTGGCACCGGCGACCTTTGGCTACCGCCGCATCCACCGCGAACTCGCCGGCCTCGGCCCCCACCTTGCTTCTTCCACGGTCTGGAGCATCCTCAAGTACGCAGGAATCGACCCGGCCCCCGAACGATCCGACATCGCCCGGTCGCAATTCCTTCACTCCAAGGCCGAACGCTGGATCGGATCGATACGCCGTGAGCTCCTCGATCGCACCATCATCTGGAACCAGCGACAACTCGAGCGTGTCGTCGTCGACTACGTGGAGCAGGACAACACGCACCGGCCGGACCGCTCCCTCGCGCAACGACCGCCCCTACTCTCGCCGAATCCCGAGCCTGATCTGCCCAGGCTCCGAATCGCCAAGACGGCCCGGTGCGATGGTCACATCAAACGAGGACCGAAACGCAGCCTGACCAGCCACGACGCAATATTCGGCCCCCACACGTGATGCCATTTCGCAAGCGAGGTTGCAGTCTGTATCACATATTGTCATACTAACGCTATGGCCAAGGCGATCTCCGTACGACTCGACGACGAGACCGAACGCGCACTGCAGACGCTCGAGTCCTCAGGGCTCACTCGATCCGAAGCAATTCGGTCGTCACTGCTGTCTTCTGCAGCCAGGCTCCGGCGGGGTCGAGACCTCGCCGACGAAGCAGCTGCACTCGAGGCCGACGAAGCCGACCGCGAAGAGATGCTCGCCGTCGCCTCACTCATGGAGTCACTGCGTGCGCCGGGGTGAGGTCTACTGGTTCCGAACTCCCAAAGGCGTGGGCCACGAACAACAAGGCGTACGATACGGCGTCGTCGTGCAGGCAGATGAGCTACTCCCCCGCTCCGTAGTCATCGTCGCTCCAACGTCACGGAGCGCCCGATCTGCTTCGTTTCGACCCGAGGTAATCGTTGCGGGCGACACGACGCTTGTTCTCGTCGAACAGCTTGGAGCGGTCGACGCTCAACGACTTGGCGATCGAGTGGGATATCTCTCGGCCGACGAGCTGTGGTCAATCGATGACGCACTCCTCACGGTTCTCGGACTCACATAGCCACCGTGCAGGGGTTGCGTGTACTAACGCTTGTGTCGGACGCGTGATCCCCAAGGGTCAGCAGTCGGCGAGCGCGCTGAGGGCTCGGCAGATCTCGTCAAGCTCATCGATCCGGAGCTCACCGACCCGCTGCGCAAGAAAGGAGCGCCGAATCGGCTGCACGTTGTCGAACGACGCCACGCACTCGTCAGGGAGCCCGTGACTCGCACCGAGCCGGACCTCTGTCGGAATGTCACGAATGGTGCGAGTCACCGGAGCGACGATGATCCACCCAAGCACCGGAATCGCATCGCTGCGCGTCACGACCAACACCGGTCGCCGCTTGTCCCGAGCTTCGGCCCACCAGACCTCACCCTGCGCCGGCGTCACACTCACCAAGGCTCCTCGGCAATCATCCGCGACGACGACTCATCGGCCCAACCGACCTCCGCATCGCCTTGAGGACGAGCCCGATACCCCTCGGCGATCCGAGACCCGATCTCATCACGACGACAGCGGTCAACAAGCCGTTCGAGACCAAGCCGCACCGCCTCGGATCGACTCGCAACGATCCCATCCGCCACGAGCCGATCAACCGCCGCCGCAAGGTCGTCGTCTACCCGAGTCACCAGTTGAGCCATGCGTCTAGCGTATACAAAACGCATCGCGCGATGCAATGCACACACGACCGAGTCGGATCGCGCAATCAACCCGCTGCCACGAACTCATCAACGAACCTGAAAATGCCACCTGACCAGCCACGACCGAGTATTCGGCACCCACAGGGGCGCGGGGTTCGAGGTGTTGGAGGTGTTCGCATGTCATTGGTGATGCCGGCCGATGGTCGGGCCTGTTACTGGTACCGGGCGGCGGGAGTGCCGGGACCGTTGTGGTGTCCCGGGATGGCGTCGGGGTTGGCCACGAGGACCTCGCCTTCGGAGCCGTCGGGATCGCGGAAGAAGATGCTGAGCTTGGGTCCGAAGTCGCTGACGTATTCGTCGGCGGCTCCTGCGGCGATCAGGGGGCGACGAATTTCGTCGAATGCGTCGAGATCGGCCGCCTGCAGACCGAAGTGATCGAGGCGCCCCCGCGCGAACATCGGGGTTTGGTGGTCCGCCTGAGTGTTCCCCTCGATCTCGAAGACGTTCAGTTCCGCTTGGGGGCCGGCGTTGATGATCGTGAGACGCGGCCCGCCGGGGCGTTCTGGGCCGTCGACTTCGATGGTGGCGTTAAACACGTCGACGTTGGTGGCGTTAAACACGTCGACGTAGAAGCGTTGGAGCCGGTCGGAATCGTTGGTGATGGTGGCGATGTGGTCCACTCCGGACAGCAACATGGTTGAGTCTCTCTTCTTGTTGGCGGGTCAGCGGTCGGCGAAGCCGACGTCTTTGTGCGTTCCGTCGCACAGCGGTTTGTTCGCCGACGCTCCGCAGCGGCACAGAGTTACTCGGTTGCGGGTTTCCAGGGTGCGTCCGTCTGAGGTGGACACAGCGACACCGCCGGTCACCCAGACCGGACCGTCGTCGATGATCGACACCGCCTGAGGAAGCAGCTGCTCGATTTCGTGGTCGTCGATGCTGTAGGTCAGTGCACCGGACGGGCACTTCTCGACCTCGTTGATGACCGCCAACCGGACCTGACTGTCGTCGGTTTCGGCAACCCGGGCGACTCGCCCTGAATCCGCCATTTACGACCTGTATCGGTCGCGACGCTTCGCGTTTCCCGGCCAGCCTGGCTCAGCTCCCCCGCTACTCGCCCAGCACGACTGGGTGCACGTCCTGGCCGACTTCGGCACGACGCTCCAGAATGAAATCGAAGTGTTCGGGTTCATCAGCCGCGCCGACGACGACCCCCGTGCCTTCAGCTTCCTTGCGATGGTCATCAGCCTTTTTGAAACCGGAATGCTCACGTCGACGTGTTTAACGCCACCATCGAAGTCGACGGCCCAGAACGCCCCGGCGGGCCGCGTCTCACGATCATCAACGCCGGCCCCCAAGCGGAACTGA
>CAMYLA010000038.1:0-20298 GCA_947259095.1 uncultured Acidimicrobiaceae bacterium
CGCCGCCACCGCCCGGTCGACGGCGGCGTTGTTGCGTTCGACGATCACCGCACCCCGCCGCCCGTAGGTCTTGGCGATGGCGTCCTTGATGGCACCGACCGCCCGATCGGTGTCGAGGAGGTCGGTCAGGGCGAAGAAACAGGCCTGGAGCACGGTGTTGGTTCGTCCGGCCATCCCAACGTCGGCGGCGATGGTGTCGGCATCGACGGCCCACACCTCCAGCGCCTTGTCCCGGATGAGGCGCTGCTGCTGCGACGACAACTTCGACCACACGACCTCGGCCGGGTGGCCGGTGTTGAGCAAGACGGTTGCGCCGGGTCGGGCCCGGTCGAGGGCGTCGCTGCGGCCGAGCAGGGAGAACCGGTGGCAGGCCACGAAGTCGGCGGCGTCGATCAGGTAGGTCGACTGGATCGGTTCCGGCGAGAACCGGAGATGGGAGACGGTCATCGAGCCCGACTTCTTCGAGTCGTACACGAAGTAGCCCTGGGCGTGGTGGTCGGTGTTGGCCCCGACGATCTTGACCGTGTTCTTGTTGGCGCCGACGGTACCGTCGCTGCCCAACCCGTAGAACAGGGCTTGCAGGGTGTCGTCCGGCTCCTCCCAGGTACCGGGGTCGACCTCGACGCTGGTCCCGGTCACGTCGTCGACGATCCCGACCGTCAGGTGCCGGCGGGGTTCCTCCCGTTCGAGCTCGTCGAACACCGCCTGGACCATCGGCGGGGTGAACTCCTTCGACGACAGGCCGTAGCGGCCACCGATCACCAGCGGCGGGCTGCCGGGCCACCGCTCGGCCAACGCCGCCACCACGTCGGTGTAGAGCGGCTCGCCGACCGAGCCCGGTTCCTTGGTACGGTCCAGCACCGCCAACGATCGTACGGTCGTCGGCAGCGCCTCGACGAACGCTTCGACGGCGAACGGCCGGTAGAGGCGAACCGCCAGCACCCCGACCTTGTCACCCCTGGCCTCGGCAATCCTGAGCCAGTCGTAGGCCGCACCGATGCCCGAGCCCATGAGCACCAACACCCGCTCGGCGTCCGGTGCCCCCCGGTAGTCGAACAGCCGGTATGGCCGCCCGGTCCTGGCCGCGAAGCGGTCCATGGCCCCCTGGACCGCGTCCGGGACCGCAAGATGGAACGGGTTGGCCGCTTCGCGGGCCTGGAAGAACACATCGGGGTTCTGGGCCGTGCCCCGCAGGACCGGCCGGTTGGGGTCGAGGGCCCGGTCCCTGGTCGATCGGATCAGCTCGTCGTCGATCAGCGCCCCGATCGTGGCCGGGGTCAACCCCTCGATGTCGGCCACCTCGTGGCTGGTCCGGAAGCCGTCGAAGAAGTGGATGAACGGCACCCTGGTGGCCAGCGTTGCGGCGTGGGCGATGAGGGCCAGATCCTGGGCCTCCTGAACCGAGGCCGAGGCCAACATGGCCATCCCGGTTTGGCGGGCCGCCATCACGTCGCTGTGGTCACCGAAGATGCTGAGGGCGTGGGTGGCCAGGGAGCGGGCCGCAACGTGGATCACCGCCGGGGTCAGTTCACCGGCGATCTTGTAGAGGTTGGGCAG
This sequence comes from uncultured Acidimicrobiaceae bacterium, assembly GCA_947259095.1. GTDB lineage: Bacteria > Actinomycetota > Acidimicrobiia > Acidimicrobiales > SZUA-35 > JAHELU01. The sequence continues at coordinate 1,558 of CAMYLA010000038.1, forward strand.
CATCAGCAGCAGCCCCTGGGAAGCGGTGAAGGTGGTGGTCTGGGCGCCGGCCAGCAACGATCCGTGCACTGCGCCGGCGGCACCGCCCTCGCTCTGCATCTCGATCACCCGTGGCACGGTGCCCCAGTGGTTGGCCATCCCGGCGTTCGACCACTGGTCGGCCGATTCGCCCATGGGGGACGCAGGTGTGATCGGGTAGATGGCGATGACCTCCGACAGGGCGTAGGCCACCGCGGCGGCGGCTTCGTTCCCGTCGACGATCAGGCGGGGCGGGTGATCGCCATCAGGATCGATTGCACCCTCCACGTCAACCGAGCCGCCGACCGGTGATCTGATCGGGGGTGATCCGAACCCAGGCCTGGCGCCACGGGCCGCCGGCCCACGGCACCACGTTCTGCTCCTCCAGCTGTGCCTTTTCGGCCCAGTCCGTCACCTCGGCGGCCAGGCCCTTGATCAGCACGCTGGCCCCCGATCGGTCGTTCTCATTCCAGCGGTCCACCTCGAAGCCGACGGGTGATTCCAGCGCCGCAGCGTGGAGCTTGCTGCCGTCGAGCGCTCGGAACACCACCGAGTCCTCGAACCACCGGTAGTTGACCGGGAGGGCGACCGGGCTGCCGTCGGCGATGAAGACCACCCTGCCGATCGGTGTCGACTCGAGCAGTTCGACGCACTCGTCGTCGGTCATGATGATGAGCCCCGTCCGCTCGTCCTGATTCTCCCCTGAGCTGCTCATCGGCCGTCCTCACCTTGGTTGATGCGGCAAGTCGAAAGCTACGCGCTGGCCCCCTCTGGCGGTAGGGACCTATGTCCCTGGGCCCTGCCCGGTGGACGACGTCTGACCGGCCTGCTCGTCTTGGCCGGTGGCGGGCACGAACAACAGATCGAGGGCGGCCAGGGCGGCCATCGCCGGGACCGGCCATGGGTCGGTGGCCCCCGACTCGTCGGCCCTCGGCAGCGGGAACGAACGGGCGGCCAGGGTTGCGCCGGCCGAGATGTTGTAGTCCGAGCCGGTGGAGATGGTGGCGCAGAGCACCGCGAAGAGGTGGTATGCCTGGTCCTCATCCAGTTGCAGGGCAGGGTTCACCTGCAGGCCGACCAGGGGCAGGACCGAACGGTAGGTGTCGATGAAAACCGCCACCATGTCCTCGTATCGCCGGTTCACCGCCGAGCGGAGGGCGGCACTGTGATCGGCCTTGGCGGCGCCGCCGGCGTGGTTGTCTTCGGTGGGCGCCGCCAGTAGCGAGGCCTTGATCGACTGCCACCGCCTGAACGACGGTGAGGTGGCGGCAACCCGCATCTGGGCCGAGGTGGTGGCCAGCGAGTTGTCCAGAATCAGCTGCCTGACGTTGACCGAGCCGTCGGCGTCGCGGATGACCCGCTGCTCGGCCATGGTCCGCTGCATGGTCTCCAGCGACTCGGCGGTGGCGTAGCGGGCGGCCTCGGCCAGGATGTCGGCCCGGAACTCCTCCTGGGACGACCAGATCTCCCGGTGGACGGTGCTGCGATGGATCGTGATGCCCCGGGTCTGCTCGATGTGGGCGAAGACCGCGGCGTAGGTGAGCGACTCGGGCTGCAGCCGGAGGCCGTCCCGCATGAACAGGTGCACACCGGCGGCCAGGACCAGCGCCCGGAGCTGCTCCCTGGTGCGACGTGGCCGTTGGAAAGCGGGGATCCTCGTCCTGTCGAGGCCGATCGGTGCATCGGACTGGGGCTCGACCGACGGTGCCGGGTCCGGTTTCCTGCGGGGCCCGCCCGGATCGGGCTCGAACAGCAGGTTCATCGCGGCCAGGAAGCCGAACCCGAAGTAGGTCCACGGATGTTCCTCGTCGGCCGGGAGGCCGGTGGTGACCTCCGATGCCATCGTGGTGAAGCCGGCGTGGTGATCGAGGTGGGCGCCGGTGACCAGCATCTGGAGCATCGTCAGGAAGAGGTCGATGGCGGTGGCCTCGTCCAGGTCGAGCGACGATCGTGCCCGGAGGCCGAGGGCCCGGAACAGGAATCGGAACCGCTCGATGCGATCTCCCCGGTTGCCGTCGGCCTTGTCCCGCACGATCGATCGCAACAGCGCCGTTGCATCGTCGTCCGGGCCGACCCTCACGGCGGTCTTGATGGCCTGGAAGCGGCGGAACTCGTTTGATCGGAGATGGGCGGTCAGCAGGGAGTGCCCGGCGATACGGCAGAACGCCCGGACCCGGCGGTCATGATCGGACTCGACCCGATCGACCGCGGCCAGGACGTCGACGATGGCGGCGTGCATGCCGAGTGTCTTCTCACCCGGCAGGGCATCGCGGGCCGCGGTGGTGAGCACCTCGGCCCGGAACTCGTCGAGGTTGGCCCAGATGCGTTTGTGCACCGACCCTCGGGTGACCCGAATGCCATGTTCGGCCTCCAGGTACTCGAAGACCCGGGCGTAGGTGATGGCATCGCCGCGCAGGCCCAACCCGTCCCGCTCCAGAACCTCGAGCCCGGCTTCCACGATCAGATCGCGGAGGGACCGAAGCCGATCGTCGTCGCGGCCATCACTCTTTAGATCGCTGAGAGCCAGAGCCATATCTGATCAGTTCTGTCGGCGGTGCAGGCGGCGGCTCGCATGCTTGTTCCTGGATCAACGTAGCGCAGACCGGAGGAGTACGACAGGGTTTTGCCCCAGGTTCTTGGAGCGTATCTCGCGGGCCCGATGGCCCGGGGAGGCCGATCGGGCTAGGGGAGCGGGAATCTGGAGGTCAGGCGACCGAGTTGACGGTCGGCCTCGATGATGACCCGGTGCACGTCGAAGCGGCTGCCGACAAGGGTGATCCCGTCGGCCCCGTCGCCGAGCCTGACGCTGACGGTCTCGTCGTCGGTGGTGACTTGAACGTCGGGCTCGGTTCCTGACAATCTGATGTGGTTGGTGGCCGCCATGGGAACAGTCTTCTTCCTGGGTCGGGGAGAAGCAACATACGCAAGGATGCAATTCCTGGGCCTTCACTACGCGTCCGCTGGCCCCTGATTTCAGCGGGTCGTACGGGCGGTCGCATTTCGTAGGCAATTCATGGGCGCGTCACCGGTAGCGGGGATACGGTAGGTCGCATGACGGCCCGAGTGCAGCTTGCCGCCAGACGCAAGGCGTTCGGCTACAGCCAGGAGTCCCTGGCCCACGAACTCCAGGTCACCACCTCGGCCGTGTCCCGCTGGGAACAGGGTACGAGCACCCCAAAGGCCGTCTATCGCCAGCCCCTGGCCAGGGCCCTTGGCATGAGCCCGGTCGAGTTGGAACGGCTGCTCGACGTCGACGGTCGCAAGATCACCGGGCTCGACGGTGGCCACGTACCCCACTGGCTTGGACACTACGCATCGCTCGAGCAGAGTGCCGCCGAGCTGCGGACATTCGAGCCGCTGGTGGTCCCGGCGCTCCTCCAGACCGACGGCTATGCCCGGGAGGTCGAGCGGGCCTACCACCTCCCGGTCACCGAGGAGGAAGTGGGGCGGCGGGCCGAGGTCCGCCTGGCCCGCCAGGCGGTGCTGACCCGCCAACCGGAACCGCTGCACCTGTTCTGCCTGATCGACGAGTCCGTCCTGCATCGGACCCTGGGCTGCATGGAGGTCATGGTGGCCCAGCTCGCCCACCTCGTCGAGGTCGCCACCTGGCCAAACGTCGACATCCGGATCGTCCCCCTCCAGGCCGCCTCCTACGGCGCGGCCTTCGGGGCCTTCCAGATACTCACCTCGCCCGGCTCCAGCGTGCCGTACATCGCATGTTCGGAGGATCTGGTCGGCAAGCACTACCACGACGGCGCCGACGCCGTTGCCGCCCACGGCGAGCTGTTCCGCCATCTGTTCGAACGGGCCCTCGAGCCCGATACGTCCATCGATCTCATCACGATGAGGAAGGAAGCGAGTTGTCAATGCTAGGAAACGATGACTATTTGAACTGGCGGAAGTCGACCTTCAGCGGGGCCAACGGTGACTGCGTGGAGGTTGCGGAGCGTGGCCGCCTCGTCGCCGTACGCCACAGCAAGGAACCGGAGCAGGGCACGTTGCTCTACACCAGGTCCGAGCTGGCAGCCTTCATCCGCGGCTGCAAGGCCGGCGAATTCGACGACCTGGCCAGCATCTGAGTCCCGGACGGCCTCGCCGTCCACCGCCGCACATCAGTACCGCCGCACAGAGCGAGCCGCCGCAAACGAACCGTCGCACCAGAGCCTCGCCCGGCTGATCGGCTGCCCGGTTGTTCGGACGGGAACGTGCGATCCCGGCGGTTCGCCACATCGGTCGGTCCCGCCGACACCGATCGACAGCCATGGCGCAGGATCGGTGCCGAGAGCCGGCTCGATCATTCGCGCCCGCACGTCGGCGCGGTGGTCGGAATAAAAGCGGTGCCTAAAGTGTAGGAAACAGTGAGAGCCATCGTTCGATCGCCGCCTGTTGTGGCAAAGGACATGCGGAAGGAGGAAACGTGCGAACGCAGCATTCATCGCAACGGCAGGCCCCTTCGACATCGCTGCGCCCGATGGTCATGTCGTCCCCGCACGACTTCGTCCGGAACGCCGGGCTCCTGCTCCTGCTGTGGGTCGCCTACAGCACCGTCAGAACGCTGACCGCCGGGACCGAAGCGGTGGCCGTGGCCAATGCCGAACTCCTGCTCGACTTCCAGCGACAGGTCGGCCTCGACGTCGAGGATGACGTGCAGCGACTTGTCAACGGTCGCGGGCCGCTCGTCGTCGCCAACTTCTATTACCTGCTCCACTTCCCGGTCACCGCCATCGTGGTGGTGGCCGCCTTCCTCCGAGATCGCCACGGCGCTTTTGTGGTCCTCCGCAATGCCCTGGTGGCGGCCACCGCAGTGGCCCTCGTGATCCACATGGCGCTGCCGCTGGCCCCGCCCCGCCTGCTCGACGGCTTCGTCGACGCCGGCGCCCTGTACGGACCCGACCCCTACGGCCTCCCCGGGAGCGGCAGCGCCAACCAGTTCGCAGCCATGCCGTCGATGCACGTTGCCTGGGCGATCCTGGTCGGCTACGCACTGTGGACCCTCAACCACGTCCGCGGCATTCGGGCGCTGGCCGTCATCCACCCGGTGGCAACCGTCATCGTGGTGCTGGTGACCGGCCACCATTTCGCAACCGACGTGGTGGTCGGCGCAGCGTTGCCGGCGGCGGCGATCGCCATCCAGCTCCGCCAGAACCAGGCGCTACAACCGCCAACGTCGCCGGGGGCTCTCCTGAGCTAGCGCGAAGCGGTGGCGGATCAGTGCCGATCGGCGGTCCGGCCGGCGAACAGCCGACCGTGGCGGCGGACACCTCCGGTCGGTCGGCCCATCACCGTGAGCGTGTGCCACAGCAACGCCGTGTTGGCGGTGACCATGGCAACGCCGGTGTCGGCTTCGACCGCCCGGATCGCCCCCACCGCTCGGAAGCCGTTGCCGCCGACCAGAATCAGATCGGCGTCGGCCACATTGGCGCACAACCACCGGTGAAGCGCTCCGGGGTGGATGTTGCCCTGACCCGACGGCAGCCCCGCCGCCGTGGCTCGGGCGACCGACACCCCGTTCCTCTGCAGCCAGTGGCGGCCCAGTTCGGTGAGCTCCGGGGGGAACCATGGCGGGTCGACGAGGAGGACCCGTGTCGCCTGGAAGTGGTCGACCGCAGCCAACAGGGCCTGCCCGGTGGTGACCACCGGCCGCCCACCGGCGCCGTCGGACAACCGGGCCACCAGCGCCTCGTCATCGCCGACGTAGCTTGTCGAGGTGAAGGCCAGGGAGAAGATGTCGACCGACGGTGCACGCAGTAGGGCGACCGCATCGTCGAGCGGACCGGGGGCCGCCACGAATTCGACCGGACTGATGTCGATTCGATCGGTCTGCGACGTCACCGAACCGGTGGGGAACCGGAATCGACTGGCATTGACCGCCACCCCCCGGGGGACGATGGCGGACCATTCGGACTCCGGACCCACATCTCCGTCCGGGACCAGCAGCCCCACACGAAGCCTCGCATCCCACCCGTCTGACTCGAACACCGCCATGGCCAACAAGCTAACACCGTCGACGCGGGCCGGTGACTGCCGGTCGACCCGGCCGGGTCAGGATTTTGTGTAGATCGTCTGGATCGTGGTCCGGTAGTTTTCGACCACGACGGCCCGCCGGACCTTCAGGGTCGGTGTGATCTCGTTGCGGTCCAAGGAGAAGTCGACGGGGAGAATCACGAACTCCCGGATCGATTCGGCCCGCGACACCGAGGCGTTTGCCTGATCGATGGCCTCCTGGATCTCCTGGCGGAGCTGCTCACTGTCGACGAAATCGGCCACGGTGGCCGCCTGGTGATCATGGTCGCGAACCCAGTCGGCGAAGGCCTCGTCGTCGATGGTCACCAGGGCCGAGATGAACGGCTCGGCGTCACCCAGGACGATGGCCTGACTGACCAGCACGTGGGCTCGGAGCCGATCCTCCAGCGGAGCCGGCGCCACGTTCTTGCCTGCGGCGGTGACGATCAGCTCCTTCTTGCGGCCGGTGATGCGGACGAAGCCGTCGTCGTCGATGGTCCCGATATCGCCGGTGTGGAACCAGCCATCGTCGTCGAAGACCTCGGCGGTGGCCTGCTCGTTGTGCCAGTAGCCGGTGAAGACCTGGGGCCCCTTGACCAGCAGCTCACCGTCGGGGTCGATGCGGACCGACGTGTCGGCCACCACCTGGCCGACCGAGCCGGGCTGCCAGGCATCGGTTCGGTTGATCGTCACCAGTGGACTGGTCTCGGTCAGGCCGTACCCCTCGTAGATGCGGACGCCGATCCCGTCGAAGAACGAGGTCAGTCGTTCGCCGAGGGGTCCACCACCGCTGAACGCCATACGCAGTTCGCCGCCGAATGCGTCGGCCAGCTTTCCGTACACCAGTCGATCGAACAGCCAGTGCTCGGCCTTTGTCGTCTGGCTCGGCTGGCCGGCCGCACATTGCCGTGACCAGCGGATCGCCACCGAGGCGGCCCGGTCGAAGATGCGGCCCTTGCCGCCGGCCTCGGCGGTGTGCTGTGCCTTGTTGAAGACCTTCTCGAAGACCCGGGGCACGGCGGCGATCAGGGTCGGGCGGACCATGGAGAACTCTTCGGGCAGGTTGGCCATCGAGGTGCCGAAGGCGATGCGGACGCCCTGGGCCAGGCAGAACAGTGCCGTGGTCTTGGTCAGGACGTGGGCCAACGGGAGGAACAGCAGCGCGGTGTCCGAGGAATCGATCGCACCCCCCAGGGCGTCGACGACCTGTTCGACGTTGACCGCCAGGTTGTGATGGGTCAGCACACAGCCCTTCGGCCGGCCGGTCGTTCCCGAGGTGTAGATGATGGTGGCGATGTCGTCGACCAAGATGGCGTCGACCCGTTGTTTGAGGGTCTCGTCGCTCACCTCGTCGCCCCGTTCGAACATCTGGTCGAGGCCGCCGGCCTCGATGGCCAGGACCTCTCGGCACGCCACCGTTGATTCGACCGATTTCGCCGCCGTCGACATGTCGTCGGTTTCGACGAACAGGAGCACGGCCTCGCTGTCGGCCAGGATCCAGCCGATCTGATCGACCGACGAGGTCTCGTAGATCGGCACGGTGACGGCCCCGGCCATGTTGATGGCCATGTCGAGCTCGACCCATTCCACCCGGGTGGCCGACATCAGCCCGACCCGATCACCGGGCTCGACCCCGGTGGCGATCAGCCCCTTGGCCAGCCCTTTCACCCGGTCCCAGACGTCGGCTGTCGACCGGTCGACGAAGGCATCGCCGACCCGGACCGAAACCATGGGTCGCTGAGGCGAGGTCGTGGCCTGGCGCCCGATCGAAGCCAGCAGAGGTTGTACGTCGGCGGCGGCGGGGAGCGTTGGCCCAGAGATGTTGGTTGGCATAACCGGAGTCCTTGTTGGGTTCGAAGGGTTGCGGACGCCACCGGCCGCGGTGGCGCGATCATTCAATTGTCGTCGATGGCGACCCGGTCGTGCAGGGTCCAAAGGCCCCTCCCGGGCTGCGGCGTGGATTCGCCAACTCGGCTTCGACCCCTGCACTCAGGTCGGTGCCGCCTGGCCGACGGTGGCGGCCAAGTCGAGCAAGGCGGTCCGGGTGGCCTCGGTGATCACGTCCAGGTCGTCGTGGTCGTCGTCGCCATCGTGGAACGAGATGATCAGGTTCCCGTCGTAGCTGAGCACTGCCACCCCGATGGTCAGGTTGCCGCCGAGGGGGAGAATCGGGATCATCTCCCGAACCGGATTGCCACCGAGGAACAGCGGCGTCGGGGGACCGGGGAGGTTCGTGACCACCATGTCAACCGACCGCTGGTGGCCGACCAGCCTGGCAACGAGATCGACGGCCGGCAGCGGGAGATGGTCGGCGGCGTCCAGCAGGATCTCGGTGCCGTCTGCGTGGTGGGAGGCTTTCAGCCGATTCATCCGATGCGAGACCGCCCCGAACATGGCGAGCAGATTGTCATCGTGAATCGGCAGCTCCACCGCAAGCGCCGCCACCTGGTTGCCGTGCTCACCTTCCATCCCGAGCCGTCTGGTGGAAACCGGAACCAGCACCACGAACGACGCCGGCAGCGGTCCCTCCCGAGCGTTCAGCAGCGTTCTGGCGCCCTGTGTCACCGCGGTCAGAACGACGTCGTTGACGCTGCCCCCCAATCGTGACCCCGTGTCGTGGACCAGGGCCAGCGGCACCGAGATCGATCCCAGCCGCCGCCGTTTTCCAACTGGATGGTCGAGCGGGCCGGCCCGCAGCTGACCGGGTTTCAGCAGATCGGTGACCGTCCCGACGACCCTGCCAAGGTCGGTGGCCGTGCCACGAGGTTTGGCGATGGCTCGCGCCGTCAGTTTGGCCAGGGCCAGCGGCTGGCGGGCCTGCGACGCCGCAGCGTCGACCATCAAACGAATCGGGCCGGGTTCGTCGATCGAGGTGGTCCGGTCGACCACCGGTTGCTCGTGGCCCGGTCCCTCGCCCGGCTCGACGTCGAACAGCAGCGCCACCATTTCGACGCCGGACATGCCGTCCATCAGGGCGTGGTGGACCCGTTCGACCAGCGCCAGCGCGTCCGGTCCGAACTCGGCCGGATCGAGCCCGTCGACGAAGGTCAGGTCGAACAGTGGTCGGCGGCGATCGAGCAACTGCATCTGCAGCGTTTGGCACAGGTCGAGCAGTTGGGCTCGGGAGCCGGGTGCCGGGAGTGTGCGGTGATGCACATGGTCGGCCACATCGAAGCCGGAATGGTCGACCCAGACCGGGCGGGCCAACCCCAGCGGGACCTCCTTCAGCTTCCTGCGAAGCCGGGGCATTCGCTCGAGTCGAACCTCGACATGGCGGCGCAGTGCCTCCATGTCGAGCTGGTTGTCGGCGTCGAACAGACCCTGACCGTCGATCAGGAACAGCCCACCAAGATGCATCGGGGTGGTGGACGACTCCATACGGAGGAACCCGGTGTCGAGGGCGCTGAGGCGATCGACGCCGGGTCGGTTGCCTTCGCCGGGGCCGCTGCGGTCGTCGACCGTTGGTTGCGCCGGTGCCGTCGGCGGCCGGTCCGGTCTGGTCGCCGCCGGCGCCTTCCGGCGGCGGAGGAAGTCGGCCGCCCGGGCTTCGAAGCAGCGGACCAGCCGTTCCGGCTCGGTGATGGCCGCAGGGTCGATCGTGAACCCGATGCAGGCAGTACCGACGTGGGAGACCAGGCCGATGTTGAGTGCGGCGCCGCCGGTCGGGGCGAATGGATAGAAGTGGGTCAGTTGGGACCCGGCGAGGGTGAGCGGTTCGGTCAACCCCGGCACATCGCTGATGGCGATATCGGAGCCCTTCACCATGCCTCCCACGATGCTGGTCGTCAGTGCCGGCGGGAGCTCTAGCATCCCGGCGGCGAGAAGTTGGGTGAAGGGGATCGCCGGTTCGCCGATGGCACGTCGCAGCACGTCCTGGTGGCGACGCAGCTCGGCGAACGGGTGGGCCTGGCGGTCCACGTCGAGCACGAGCCGCGCCGGCGACCACTGGTTCCCGCCGACCTTGGGGTTCTCGGCGCCCGCAGTATTCCGGCTGCTGCCCGCAGTAATCCGGCTGCTGCCCGCAGTGCTCCGGCTGCTGCGCGCAGTGATCCGGCTGCTGCCCGCAGTGGTTCGGTCGGGTGTCTCCGCTGCGGCAGACGGTGCCGAACGATCGGTCGGCGGCCGCAGGTTGACCGGCAGGGTGACTCTGAACCGGGTGCCATCGGAGCCGAGCTCGGCGTGGTAGTCGGCCAGTGCGGAGACGGCGATGGTGACGAAGGCGTCGTTGATGGTCCCGCTGGCCCGATGAGCTGCTCGACGAAGGCGGTCGAGGGGAAGGTCGGTCACGGCGGCCCACCGCTCAGCACTGCGGCCGGTCATCAGCGGCGACAGCGGTTGCCCGGCGGGCGCCAGCAGCCGAGCGGCCGACCCCGTCAGCTTGACCGTGCTTTCCATCGTTCGTACCGGATGTCGCCCGGCCCGGGCGGAGGCGTTCACCGCCGAGGCGACGTGAGAGACGGCCCCGGCCCGGCCATTGCCGGGGTGGGAGCGGGGTGACGGCACGCGGCCCGGCCCGGCCCGGCCCGTTTCGGCATCGAGATCGTCGCCGATGGCACGGAGCAGGCCCATACCCTGGACGCCATCGGTGAGCGAGTGGCTGACCTTCATGACCAGGGCGACCTGATCGTCGGCCATCCCGTCGACCAGATGGAGCTCCCACAGCGGCCGGTCCTCCTCGAAATCCTCCCCGGCCAGCCTGCCGACCAGGTCCAGCAGGCCACGCCGGTCACCGGGTGGTGCCAGCGTGACCCGTCGGAGGTGGAATTCCAGGTCCGGACTGGCATCGACCCAGCGGGGTCGACCGAGGCCGAGAGGGGCTTCGGCCACGCACTGGCGGAGCCGTGGGAGACGCGCCACCGTCTTCTCGATCGAGTTGACGAAGGTGGCCCAATCCGGGCTCCGGTCGAGCAGCGCCAGACCGACGATGGTGGTCCGCAGCTCGGGGTCCCGCTTGATGGCCCAGAGCGTGGCGTCGGTTGGATTGAAGCGCGATGATGGTCGAGACTCCGACATGACGTGAGCCCAGCACAGAACGTGTCCGGCCACTAGGGCTGAAAGTACCTGCCTTGACGATCGGCGGGGCCGGCGTTTCGGCCGGGCGGGACCAACGGCTCTAGTGGAACGTCGAGAACGGGCGCATGGTTGTCTTCGACCGCCACAGGTCGTCTTTCAGTTCGTAGCGGCCGGTCGGTTTCCACCGCGGCCCTCACTCAATCGGGGATGGTGCGCATGACAAGCAGGACAGCGGGTGTGGTTCTTTCGGCGGCCGGAGTGCTGCTCCTGGCCGCCGGTTTGATCGTGTTGTTCTTCATCGCTCCCGGCAGGGCGCAATTTCCGGACGACGTCGACACGGTGCGGCAATACGAGGGCGAGCTGGCGCTCATGCTCGACGCCGAGGCGCTGGCCAACTCGGATCTGGCGAACGTCTTCGTTCGAGATGTGCCGGTGACGATCGACCGGTCGATCCAGACCCTGCAGGTGGACGGGGGCAAGGCGTTGGTGCAGGATGCCTCGGTGGTTTCTGGGCCGGCCGGCCCCGTTCTCGCTTCCGAGGACACCTACGCCATCGACCGCAAGACCATGGAGCACATCGAGAACTTCACCGATGACGATCGTGTCATCGACCGTGATGGCTTGGTTGTCGGCTTCCCGATCGGCACCGAGGCCCAGGACTACACCGGCTTCAACGGCGACACGCTGACAACCAACACGATCTCGTTCGTCGACGAGGAGGAACGTGATGGGCTGACCACCTACCGGTTCGCCGCCACCTCCGGTCCCGATCTCATCTCCGACCCGGAGTTGCTGGCCAACTTCCCGGCTGCGCTGCCGAAGGCGGTCGTCGAAGGATTGGTTCCCGCGCTGGATGTGCCGGCAGAGGCTGCAGCCCAGCTCGGTGCGGCGCTCCCCAGCCTGCCGGATCCGATCCCCCTGGCCTACCTCTACAGCTACGAGACGAACTACTGGGTCGAGCCGGACTCGGGGGTGCTGGTCGACTACAACAAGGTCGAATCACGGTTGGTGGCGCTCAACGTTGGTGACCAGCCGGTTCCGGTCGGCGAGGTGATGCACCTGGAGTACGCCCAGACGGAGGCCTCGGTGGCCGAGGCGGTCGGCGATGCCAACGACGCCCGGGACAAGCTGTTCTGGCAGGGCATGGTGCTGCCGTACGGGCTGATCCTCGGCGGTGTGGTGGCCACCATCTTCGGACTGATGGTTCTCCGCCGTCGCTCGAACGGGTCCGGCTCGGGGCCGTCGCCATCGACATCGGACCCCGCCACGGCCGGGTCTGCCCCGGGAAGAGGCTGAGAGAGCCCGGCAGGGCTAAGGTAGCCGGGCGGGCTGAGTTCGTTGACGGGAATCGGCCTCCGGCCGAACTCGGAAACGGGAACGGCAGAGGTGGAAACGATGAGACGTGCCCTGACGATGCTCGTGGTCGTGTTGATGGTCCTGGCCGCCGTGATCACGCCGGCGGCGGCCAAGGGAGGCGGCAAGGATCGAGGTCCGCGGTGTGAGGGTTTCAGCGCGGACGCGTCCACGTCCACGTCCGATCGTGGTCGATCTTCGAACTACGGCCTACACCAGGTCTGTCTCCGACTGAACCAGATCCAGGTCCTGGGAACGCACAACAGCTACAAGCAGCCGGTGCCAGAGCCGCTGCTGGAAGCCCTGGCGGCGCAGTTCTCCCCGGAGCTGGCACTGAGCCTGGAATACAGCCACAGTCCGTTGGCCGAGCAGTTCGAAGGGGAGGAGATTCGCCAGATCGAGCTCGACGTCTATGCCGACCCTGCCGGTGGGCTGTATGCCGGCCGCCCGGCCCTCGATGTGCTCGGGCTGCCAAACAAGACCCCTCCGGCGCTGCTGGAACCAGGTTTCAAGGTGCTCCACATCAACGACATCGACTTCAACAGCAGCTGTTTGACGCTGGTCGACTGTTTGCAGCAGGTTCATCGGTGGTCGAGATCGAACCGAAACCACCTGCCGATCGTCATCCTCGTCGAGTTCAAGACCGAGCCGATTCCCGACCCTCTCGGCATCGGATTCGTCAAACCCCTCCCCATCGGCCCCGCCGAGCTCGACGCCGTCGATCGGGAGATCCGATCGGTGTTCAAGGATCATCGAACGATCGACCCCGAAGAGGTTCGCGCTCGATTTGCGACCTTGGAGGACGCGGTGCTGGCCGGGAACTGGCCGACGCTGTCCCGGTCCCGCGGCAAGGTGATGTTCGCCATGATCAACGGCGGGCAGTTCCGCACCGACTACCTGGACGGGCACCCCTCCCTCGATGGGCGGGTCATGTTCACCAACTCCACACCTGGACAACCCGACGCGGCGTTCATGACCATCGACGATGCGATCGCCAACATCGGGAGCATTCAGCAATTGGTGGCCTCCGGCTACGTGGTGCGAACCAGGGCCGACATCGACACGATCGAGGCTCGAACCGGCGACACCACCCGGCTGTCGGCGGCTCTGGCCAGCGGCGCCCAGTGGGTCAGCACGGACTATCCGGTTCCAGGTCGGGCCTTCACCGACTATGTGGCCACCATCCCCGATGGCGAGCCGGCGCGATGCAACATCGTCAACACCGGGCCTCGCTGTCGCAACGATCTCCTCGAGCGTCTGCGGGGCCGGCGGCACTGACGGCCGAGGGTTTCGGGCCTTCTGATTGCAACCCAGTGACCTTGGGCCCTTCTCGCCGATCCGGCTGGAGGTCCATCATGGTCACAAGGTCGCGGAGCACGTCGCCGATCGCAGGTTCGGCCGGACGTCTCCTCTTGGGAACCGAAGCAGCTCCAAGCCCGGAAAGGGCAGCATCATGCGCAAATCACCGATTCTGTTGTTGGCCGTCTTCCTTGTGATGGCGATCCTGGCCGCTCCGGCCGCGGCCCAGACCGCCGGGGACGGCGAAAGCGTCCTGGTTCGAGTCAGTGGCGACCTGGTGGTCCCGGCCGGTGAAGACAATGGGTTGGTCGTGGTGGTCGAGGGTGACCTGGATTTCCAGGGCACCGCCACCACCGTTGTCGTCGTCAACGGCAACGCCGACTTCACCGATGCCACGCTGGAGACGTTGATCGTCATCTCCGGCAGCGCCAACCTCGGGGCCGACACGGTCGTGACCGGCGACGTCCAGCTGGTCGACAGCGACCTCACACAGGATCCGACGGCCACCGTCGAAGGTTCCGTCAACCGAGGTGTCGGATCGGAGATTGCCAGCGGGTTCTGGGTCGTCGGGTTCCTGTTCATGATCGGATGGGCGATCCTGGTCGTACTGGCCGGCCTGCTCATGGCCGCGGTTGCTCCAGACCTGGCCCGACGAGCCGGGAGGACGATCACCGAAGATCTCCTGCCCTCCATCCTTGCCGGCCTGGTGCTGTGGATCCCGATCCCGATCGCCGCCGCACTGGTGTTCGCCACCATCGTCGGGATACCAACTGCGCTGGCCATCTGGCTGTTCGCACTTCCGGTGCTCGGGTTCGTCGGCTTCATCGTCGCAGGCATCCGGCTGGGCGAGTACGCCATCGCCCGAGACGGAGGGACCGGCCACCCATACTTGGCATCGTTGCTTGGCGTCGGAGCTCTGGTCATCGCCGGTGCCATCCCGATCATCGGTCCGATCGTGGTGACCATCGCCAGTTTCCTGGGATCGGGCGCGCTGGCGCTCGAGGCCTTCCGATCCGCTCGCCGGCAGCCACAACCGGCGGCGCCCGCCCCTGCGACACCGGGGCTCTGACTGCTTGGAGGTCGGCCGGCAGCTCGACGTGTCGGGGCTCAGCCAGCGGCACGTTCCCACGTCCGGGCTTTGCGCCGGGGGCGCTCAGCGTCTGCCGGTTGGTGGGCTCGGAGGGTCGTCGTGGGCCAGCGCCCGCCGTGCTCTGGCAACCCCTCGCCGTCCCCGACTCTTCGTGGTCTCGTCGAGCCACCACTGCGGGGGTGGACGACGATCCGAGTACTGGGTGTCGGCCACCGGCGGCAACCAGAGCGTTCCCTGCTTCGTCGACATGGGCCGGTCCGGATCAGTCGGTCAGCCGAGCGACGAGGAGGTCGCCGACGATGCGGGTAGGTGGGTGGGCTATTGTGTCGTTCACCAAAGATGCCCTCCAATTCGATTGCACGCTGATCGCAGTCTTACCTGGCACGAGCATCGGAGGAAGGGCCGGAAGTCCCCCACAACTCGTCACAGCGACAGCGGCGGGGACCTCCGGTCTCGAGGTTACGAGAACCGACACAGGTTGGGACCAACTGCTCTTCTTGCCGCCGGCATCTCGGTGGACGATGCAACAGGAGCGAGATGACATGAGCACGGGCCAATTGGCAGCTCCGAGGTCGGCGACGCCGAGACGACGCCGAAGCGACGTGAACGGTGCCACCGACGTGAACGACAGACCAGCACAGGAGCAGGCGGACCACGGCCCACTGCGGGCCGGCGGGGAGCCGCCGGCGCCGCCACAGGGCATGCCGCGACTCCGGCTGGCGGTGGCCGTCGTGGCGCTGGGGCTGCTGTCGGGCTGTGTCAACGGCAGCGAGCCGGACCAGACCGCTCGAGACGCCAGTATCTACCGGTCGGTGATCATCGACGTCGCCGATGGCTCCGGGATCGCCGTCGACTCGGCGGAGGACGTTCCCGTGCTCTTCATCGAATCGATCGGCCCCGATCAGATCCCCCTGCCGATTCAGGCCGACATCGTCGCCTCCCTCGTCGAGCGGTACGAGATCCGCTTCATCGACAACCAGGACGAGGCGGTCGAGGTCGACCTGCCCGGCTCGCCGGTTCGTCCCGGAAGCCTGCTCATCGGTCTCGGGCCGATCGACATCGAGGGAACCGCAGAGGTCCGCAGCGAGCTCTACCTGAGCGTCGACGAGGTCGACGGATTCAGATACACCCTGGTGGCGGCGGCCGACGATGTCTGGAACGTCGCCGGCAGCCCCGAGCCCATCGAGCCGGAGGGCCTCGTGCCCCGGTCATGACCGACGGGGAAGTTGGCAAGCCGTATCCGGCCGACCGATCACTGCTCGGCGACAGCGCCGCCTGGACCCTGCTCCCGGTCCAGGCGCTCCACAGCGCGGGAGAGGCGTTGTTCGCCCTGTCGCTGGTCGGCTCACTGTTCTTCAACGTGAGCGTCGATGCGGCCCGGCCCAGGATCCTACTCTACCTGGCCCTCACCATGGCCCCGTTCGCCGTCCTGGCTCCGCTGATCGGGCCGGTCATCGACAAGCTCCGGGGAGGCCATCGTGCGGTTCTCCTCCTGTCCCTCGGCGGTCGGGCGGTCGTTGCCCTTTTGCTCGCATCACAACTGAAAACGCTCCTGCTCTATCCTCAGGCGTTTGCGATCGTGGTGCTGGCCAAGGTCTACACGGTCGGCCGCAATGCGATGATCCCGTCGCTGGTCGATGACCGCCATCACCTGGTGGTTGTGAACTCCCGGTTGGCCAGGGTGGGCGCAACTTCCGGTGCGGTGGCGGCCGCCATCGGCCTGGCGGTGTTGCAGGTCGGTGGTGCCGACTGGGTGTTGCGGCTGGGGGCGGCGTTCTACGGGCTGGGGGCGCTGAGCACACTGGCCGTCCGTCGCCACCAGGTCGAAGACACCGCTCCACCGATCGTGGAAACGACCGAGATGCACGGCCCCGGAATCAGCGCTGCGACGATGGGTATGTCCGGATTGCGGATGGCCACCGGCTTCGTGCTGTTCCATGTCGGCTTCGCCCTCAAGACATCGGGACAACCGGCTTGGCTCGTCGCCCTGGTTCTGGGCGCTGGGGCGATCGGTGGGTTCGGCGGCACGTTCGTGGCCCCGTGGCTGCACAGACGTTGGGACGAGCAGCGGGTGCTGACCGTGGCGCTCATCCTGCCAGCGGTGTTTGCCGCCATCGCCGCCCTGCGATTCCATGGTGCGACCGCCATCGCCCTTTCGATGTCGCTGGGCTTGGCGGGCAGCATCGGCCGTCGGGCCTTCGACGGCGTTGTCCAGACCGAGGCGCCCCATGCCACCAGAGGCCGAGCCTACGCCGGGCTGGAGACCCGGCTCGAGATCGGCTGGGTCGCCGGGTCGATCGTTGCCGTGCTGGCTCGATTTCCCAGCTGGGTGGGGCTGGCGATCCTCTCACTGGCTCTGGGGGCGTTCGCCATCAGCCGAATCGTCCACGAGCTCACCGCGGCCAGGATCGGGGCCGAAGCGGGGGCGGAAACCCTGCCCTTCCGGTTGTTGGCCACCGCCGAGACGTTGGCGGCACAGGGCGATCGGCAACAGGCCACGCTCGTTGCCTTGGCCGCAGTCGAGGCGGCGGCCATGGTGGGAACCGTGGCCGACGACCGGCTGCGCCTGGTGAAGCAACGGGGTCGGGAGGCGGCGATGGACAACGATCCCGCCGTGGAGGATGAGGTACTGCGCCTGGCCCACGAGCTGGTGACCGAGTCGACGAGCTGAGCCGGCCTCCCCGCCTCATTCACCCCCGGCGTGACCGGGCCTCCTCTCGGACGGCCCGCCGGGCCTCCTCTTGGACGGCCCGCCGGGCCTGGGCTCGTTCCCATTTGTGCTGGCGACTTCGGCAGGCCCTCCGGCAGTAGATGTGGTTGGCACTCCGCCGCTCGAACAGTTCGTGACATCGCCAGTAGTTGCACTCCGCCAGCCGCTCGGGATCAAAATCGTCTGGCAACGTATCTGGCAGGTCGTCGGTCAACGACGTGGGCTCCGGATCACGGCATGAGCACCTCACGGCACTCGGGGTCGGTGTCGTGGGAGGTGACGCTCGGGAGCGGGCGATCCCACCGGGCCAGTCTAGGTCGCCTCGGCGGTGGTGGATTCGGGGCTCGACAGCTCTTCGGTGGTGCTCGTCGTGCTGCCTGTCGTCGTGCTGGTGCTGGTCGTGGAGGTCGTTCCCGTGGTGCTGGTGGTCGAGGACTCCAAGGTGGTGCTCGTCGTGCTCTGCGTTGTCGTTGGTCGGGTGGTGGTGGTCCGCCACGTGGTCGACGTGGTCGTTGGGTGGTGGGTGGTGGTCGTCCGGCGGGCGGTGGTCGTGGTCTGCCGGGGTGTGGTGGTGGCCCGGCGGGCGGTGGTGGCGGTCCGACCGGTGGTGGCGGTCCGGTCTGGCCGAGTGGCCCTGGCCCCGTTGCCACCGTCTCGGTCGTTGCGTTGGCTCGGCCCGTTGGCGATCGCGGTGGTGCTTCCCGTGGTCGGGACGGTGTCGGGACCGCCCCGCTCGGTGCTGTCGACGCCACCGCCCTCGGAGGAGGTCGAGGTGGTCGAGTCGCCCCTGGTCAGGGCCAGCGCGGTGCCGCCGAGGACCAGGACTGCGACGAGGGCCAGGGTGGCCATGACCAGGATCCGGCCGCCCGGTCCCGACGACTCGGTGGTGTGGAGGACCTGATGGTCCTCGAAGCTCGGTGCCACCTGCTCGCTGGCTTGGCCGAGGCCGGGGGTGGCGTTTGAGAACGAGAGCGGTGGCCGATCCTGGGCGGCAGCGCCGGCGGCGACCGGCGTGGCCACCCGATGGTCGGTCTCCCCGGTTTCCCCCGAAGCCGCCCCGGCCGGCCCCTCTCCCGAAGCCGGCCCGGCCGGCAGCTTCACCGGGGTGCTGCCGAGCCGTTCCGCCTGCGAACCGGCGGTCTGGTCGGAGCCGGCGGCCGGCGACGACGCAGCGCCCGAGGCCGGGGTCTGGGTCTGGGTCGTCGGGGTGGTCGGGACCGAGTTCGAAGCGGTGGGGGATGGCCGGGATACTTCG
>CAMYLA010000038.1:20341-54746 GCA_947259095.1 uncultured Acidimicrobiaceae bacterium
CGGATCCGGTGCCAGGTGCAGCGCTCGACGCCTCCTCCCTCATCGGGAACATCGAGAACAGATCACCTCCACCGGCCGCTCCGGCCGCTCCGGCGGCGAGCGCCGGCGCCGGACCCGGTGCCCGGTCGGGATCGGGTTGTCCCGGCTCCGAGCCGGTCGGGTCGGTGCGGAACCAGTCGTCGACCTGGGGCTCTGGGGCCTCGGTCGATCGACCGGCGGCGATGGCGGCCCCCAGGGCAACGGTGTGTTTCGGGTGCCGATCGACGGCGATGGGGCGGCCCAGTTCGGCCCCGACCATCTCGGCGATGAGCGGGATCCGGGAGCAGCCGCCAACCAGGAGCACGGCCGAGAGCTCCTCGGGTTCCACGTCGGCACTGCTGATGGCCCGGCGGAGGGCCTCCACGGTCTGGCGGAGCAGCGGCCGGATCATGGCCTCGAACTCGGCCCGGGTCAGCCGAACCTCGGTCTGCAGGTTGGGCAGCGCCACCGGGATCGTGACCTCGGTGTCGGTGGAGAGGACTTCCTTCCCATCGACGCACTCCTGCCGGAGCCGGGCCAGGGCTTGCATGACCGCCGGGTCGTCAACGTCGAGGTCGGCCAGCGACGACTCGCAGAATCGTACGACGTGCTGGAACACGGCCTCGTCGAAGTCGATCCCTCCCAGCCGCTCGATGCCCTCGACCTCGCCCAGGACCCCAAAATCGTGTTCGGTCTTTCGCAAGACCGCAGCGTCGAAGGTGCCGCCGCCGAGGTCGTAGACGGCAACGGTCTCCCCCGGGGCGAGCCGCTCGGCGGCTGCGTAGTGGATGGCGGCGGCCACCGGCTCGGTGATGGTCGTCACCTCGCCGATCCCGGCGATCCGCACCGCCTGCTCCAGGACGTCGATCTTGTATGGCCCCCAATTGGCAGGATGGGTGACGGCGACCACCTGGGGTGCCGCCCCCTGCCGCTCCACCACCGCATCGTGCACGAACCGAACCAGCTTCGCCATCAGCACATCGACCGAATACGGGGTCTGCCCGACAACCAGCGGTGTCGTGTCACCGACCCGCCGCTTGAACTCCCGAACCACACGGGTGGGGTCGCTGAGACCCCGCCGGGTCGCCGACTCGCCGGTCAGCACATCGCCATCCTCCCGGAAGTAGAGCACCGACGGCAGCACCGGCGCCCGATCCCCGAGGGTGATGATCTCGGGTCTACCCTCTTGCAGTATTCCGGCCGCCACATATGTGGTGCCGAGGTCGATGCCGAGATGGTATGCGGTTGCGTCGGCAGTTCGGTTCTCAGTCATGCGCGGGTGCCTCCTCTTGGCTCTCACCGGTACAGAGCGACGGACCGAGCCGGTGATACGCGTCTAGGGCGGCCACCCCACAGGTTGCGGCGAATCTGTATCTGGCACCGGGGTGGTCTCTCTCTATTGGCATGGAGCCGTCACTAGACGGCGGGAAATCCGGCCGGATCCCCCGGTCGAGCTCAACAAAGAAGGAGTCCCCAAAATGTCCATGCTGCAAGGGTTTTATGTGTTCCTCGCCGACATGTTCGCCGACGGTGACGGTCAGCTCGATCCGGCGACGGTGAAGGAGAGGCTGGAAGAAGGCGGCTTCGAGGACGTCAGCGCCCATGATGTTCGTGAGGCGGTGAACGTCATGTACGAGGAAGGCGATGTGTTCGAATCGAACCAGTCCTCGGTGCTCGAGGCTTACACCGGCGGCAATCAGGTCGACCAGAGCTTCAACGGCTCGAACATCGGCGTTGCCACCACCACCGGTACGGCCACGTCGGGGTCGGCGGCCAACACCGCCTCCTCGGCCGGCGGCTCCGGGGCTGCGGCCCCGGGTGCGGCAAGCGCACCACCGCCGCCGCCGCCGATGGACCCGGCCGAGGGTTATACCGAGCTCGACGCCGCGGTCCAGCAGATCGTGTACGTGAGCAACATCACCAACAACAACACGACCAACAACGTCACCAACATCGATGACCGGGACACCTTCGAGGACAACGACACCGTCGTCGACTCGTCGGTCAACCAGACCATCCTGGCCAACGGCGACGTCAACCAGGACTTCGACACCACGATCGCCGGTGAAGAAGGCATTGCGGTTGCCGGCAACGTCAACGACGCCAACCTGGTGACCGGGGACAACGACGGCGTGATCGCCGACGACATCACGGACTCCAATGTGGTGGCCGGCGACAACTTCGGTGTGTCAGGCGATGTGGAGGGTTCGGCCGTCATCGGTGACGGCAACCAGACCCAGACCCTGGTCGACTCCGACGGCAACGTCATCGGCGACGAGAACGCGACCGGCGATGGCAGCAACACCGGAGACGGCAATGCGTTCGGAGCCGGGAGCAACGCCGGTGACGGCAACACGTCCACCTTCGTCAACGGCAACAACGACGGAGTGGTGGCCAACGGCACCGGCGGCGACGTCAACGTCATCGAGGACTCGACGGTCGGCGCCGCAGGCTTCGGCTCGGGTGCGGTGACAAACACCGTCGACAACTCGACCACCGACAACTCGGACCACTCGATCGACAACTCCGACAACTCGGACAACTCGGACCACTCGGTCGACAACTCCGACAACTCGGACAACTCGGTCGACAACTCGACCACCGACAACTCGGACAACTCGATCGACAACTCGATCGACACCACGTTCGATGTCGATACGACGGTCGACGCCAGCATCGACATCGGCGACAATGCCGATGTCACGGACAGCCCGCTCTCGTCGGCTGCCACCGCTGACGTCGACATCCCCGTCGTCGAGGAAGCCGTTGTCGATCTGGTGCCGGAGGCGACCTAGTAAACACCAGCTGGGGGGCACCGATCGTCTGGTGCCCCCCAGCCTCGATTTTTGATTCCGTTTGCCACGATCTTTGGAGGAAGCGATGCAGACGCCCGGTGGATCACGACAACAGGCACTGGCGGTGGTCGGCACCGCAATCGGGGCCGCAGAGGCGTACGGTCGCGAGGACCTGGCGGCCCGGCTCGGCTCCACCGGGCAACGGCTGGCCGACCCAAGCGTCCGGGTGATGGTGGTCGGCGAGTTCAAGCAGGGAAAGAGCTCCCTGGTCAACGCCATGTTGAACGCCCCGGTCTGCCCGGTCGACGACGACGTGGCCACCTCGGTTCCGACCCTGGTCCGCTATGCCGACGAACCACGGGCTGCACTCATCCGTCCCACCCAGGGCGGCGCCGGCCTGACCGGCACAAACGCGGTCGAGCCGATCGACTTCGGTTCGGTCCCGGTCTACGCCTCGGAGATGGGGAACCCGGGCAACGAGCGGGGGCTGCTGGCGGTGGAGATCGGCCTGCCCCGCACGGTGCTCCGCGACGGCCTGGTGGTGGTCGACACCCCCGGTGTCGGCGGTCTCGGTTCACCCCACACCGCGGCCACGATCGCCGCCCTTCCAACCGCCGACATCCTGCTCTTCGTCTCCGACGCCTCCCAGGAGCTGACCAGGGCCGAATTCGACTTCCTCGAGACGGCCCAGCGGGTCTGCCCGACCTGCGCCTTCGTGCTGACCAAGAACGACTTCTACCCCGACTGGCAGCGGATCCGGGATCTGAACGCCGAGCACCTCGAAGGGCTCCCGAATTCGATCCCGATCTTCACCGCATCGTCGACGCTGCGCCACAAGGCCATCGAGTCGAACGACAAAGGTCTGAATCAGGAGTCGGGCTACCCCCAGCTGATCGAGTTCGTCAAAGGCACCGTGGCCGAGGTCACCGATGGGGTTGTTGCCGCCGCAGCCGCCGATCTCCGGTCGGTGGTCGGTCAGCTCCGCAGCACGTTCGACGGCGAGAAGCAGGTGCTGGAGGATCCCGGCGAGGCGGCGGCGGTGCTGGCCGACTTCGAGACCGCCAAGGAGCGGACCACCTCCCTGCGGGACCAGGCCGCCCGCTGGCAGGTCACCCTCAGCGACGGGGTGGCCGACCTCACCGCCGACTTCGATCACCGACTCCGGGGTCGACTGCGCCAAACCGGCATCGAGGCCGAGGCCGCCCTCGACGAGCAGCAGCCGGGCAAGATCTGGGACCAGTTCGAGCAGTGGCTGCGGCGGCGGGTCAGCCATGACCTGGCCCAGACCTACCTGGAGCTGGTCAACCGGACCCAGGAGTTGTCCCACCGGGTCGCTGATCACTTCGATGATGAACAGGCACCGCTGGCGGTCCACCTCGACGCTTCCGGCGTGTTGTCGACGGCGGACGGCATCGATCCCCGGACCAGGGTCGAGCCGCTGAAGGTCGGCGCCGGTGGCAAGGCCATGACGGCCATGCGAGGCTCCTACGGCGGCCTGTTGATGTTCGGCATGATGGCTCAGATGGCCGGGCTGGCCATGCTGAATCCGGCCACCGCCGCGGTCGGGTTGCTGATGGGCCGAAAGGCGGTGAAAGACGAGCGGGAACGGCAGCTCACGCTGGAGCGCCAGCAGGCCAAGGTCACCGCCCGTCAGTTCATCGACGATGCCGGATTCGAGGTCGCCAAGGAGATGAAGGACTCGCTGCGGTTGCTCCACCGCCAGCTGCGGGACCACTACCAGGACAGGGCCGAGGAGCTCAACCGGTCGATCGCCACCTCGATGGCGGCGGCCAAGGAGGCCATGAACGCCAACAACCAGCAACGAAGCGTCCGGCTCCGTGATGTCAACGCCGAGCTGGGTCGGCTCGAGCAGCTGGCGGGCCGGATCAACGCTCTTGTCGAGCAGGGTTCGCAGCACCGGGGGCGCACATCCAATGGCTGAACTGACCGAGCAGGTGAAACACCTCGTGGCCCGAGCCAGGGAGCTCTGCGCCGACGATGAGACACAGCAGGGGCTGGCTGCGGTCGAGCGTCGCCTCGACGAACCGCTCCGGGTTGCCATCGCAGGCAAGGTCAAGGCCGGCAAGTCGACGCTGCTCAACGCGCTGGTTGGCGAGCAGTTGGCCAAAACCGACGCCGGCGAGTGCACGAAGATCGTGACCTGGTACCAACACGGCCACACCTATCGGGTGACCCTCCACATGACAGACGGCACCAGCCGCCCGGCCCGGTTCAGCCGGGAATCGGGGCCGATCGAGATCGATCTGGGCGGAGCCGCCGCCGAGCAGGTGGCGCGAATCGTGGTGGAGTGGCCGACGAAACGGCTGGTCGACGTGACCCTCATCGACACCCCCGGCGTGGCATCGATCAACTCATCGGTCTCCGATCGGGCTCTGGCCTTCCTCACCCCCGATGACGACCGGCCGGTGGAAGCCGACGCCGTGCTCTATCTCATGCGCCACATGCACGCCGACGACCTGTCGTTTCTGGAGAGCTTCCATGACGACGAGCTGGCCGATGCCAGCCCGATCAACGCCATCGGCCTGCTGTCCCGGGCCGACGAGGTTGCGGTCGGGAGGCCGGACGCAATGCGGGTGGCGGAGCGGATCGCCGCCCGGTACCGCACCGATGAGCGGCTCCGCAAGCTGTGCCAGACCGTGCTCCCGGTCGGCGGGCTCCTGGCCGAGACGGCGGCCACCCTGACCCAGGACGAGTTCGAGGCGCTGCAGCAGCTGGCCGACCACGACCGCAAGCAGCTCGACGGGCTGATGCTGTCCGCCGACCGGTTCGTGGCCGACACCGGCCCGGCAACCAACCGGGCGTCAACGGCCGACGGTGGGCCCGCTGTCGATCGGCAGGCCTGTACGGTCCCGCCGCTGGTCAGACGCCACCTGCTCGATCGTTTCGGTCTGTTCGGGGTGCGGGTGGCGCTGCCGCTGATCCGCCAGGGCCGGGTCGCCACGGCCGGCGATCTGGCAAAGGCCCTGGATTCCAGGAGCGGGATCGTGGCCCTCCGGGAGGATCTGCTGGAACGTTTCGCCAACCGGCGTGACGTCCTGCGGGCTCGCTCGGCGCTGGTGTCGGTCGATCGACTCCTGGCCGGATTTTCCAGCGGGGCCGCAGTCGAGATCGGATCGGAGATCGAGCGTATCCGGGCCGGGGCCCACGCCTTTGCCGAGATCCGGCTGCTCAACGACTGCCGCCGGGGTCTGGTCACGCTGGGCGGCGTCGAGGACGGCGAGCTGGAGCGGTTGCTCGGTACCGCCGGGACCAGCCCGGCGGCCCGGCTCGGGCTCCGGTCAGACGCCGAACCCTGCGACCTCCGGGCCGCGCTCCTGGCCGAGATCGAGAAATGGCGGCGCAAGGGCGCCCATCCGCTGGCGTCCAAGGACGTCACCGACGCCGCCTCGGTGCTGGTTCGGACCTGCGAAGGCGCATTGGCCGACCTCCACTAGTGTCCTGCTGGCCCACGAGGTCTTCCTGCCCGGTCGACAGGCTCCGGGTTGGCAATGGACGGGCCGTCGGTCGGCCAACCGGGCCTGCCGGGTCCGGCCCGGCCGCTGTGGCCATGGTCACCACCGTGTGCGGTGCAGGCTCGACACGCTGATAGAACAACTGGAGGGAACATCCTGCCGGATTCGAGGCAGGGACCCGGCCCCGGCCAGGTGGGCGGCATGGTCGCTCAGGCGAAAGGTCCCAAACGATGACACACGACAGCACCACCCCCGCAACGACCGTCGCCGGGCGCTATGAGCTCGAACGGCGGCTGGCGGTCGGCGGCATGGCCACGGTCCACCTCGGGCGCGATCGGGTGCTCGACCGGTTCGTGGCCATCAAGGTCCTCCACAGCCAGTTGGCGGCAGATCCGGCATTCGTGGCCCGGTTCCGCAGGGAGGCCCAGGCCGCCGGTCGGCTCGGCCACCCCAACATCGTGGCGGTCTACGACTGGGGCTCCCATGACGACACCTACTACATGGCGATGGAGTACATCAGGGGCGAGACCCTGGCCGAGGGTCTCGCCGAAGACGGGCCGATGAGCACCGGTCGGGCGTTGCAGGTCGCAATCGACGTGGTCTCGGCGCTCGGCGCCGCCCACGACCAGGGCACGATCCACCGTGACATCAAGCCATCGAACATCATCATCGGCCCATCCGGCGACGCCAAGGTGACCGACTTCGGGATCGCCCGAGCCCGGGAGGTCCAGGCCGGCCACGACCTGACCGAGGTCGGCTCGGTCATCGGGACCGCCTCCTACCTGTCGCCCGAGCAGGCCCAGGGCCTGCCCGTCGATCCCCGGAGCGACCTGTACTCGGTCGGGGTCGTGCTGTTCGAGATGGTGACGGGGCGTCGGCCCTTCGTTGGATCTTCTCCGATGGCCGTCCTCCAACAACACATCGAGGAGCCGCCACCGGCGATCGCCGGCCTCCAGCCTGCGGTGCCGGCCGAGCTCGACGATCTCATCGCTCGGCTGTTGGCCAAGGATCCGGCCGACCGTCTGTCCACCGCAGTCGAGGTCGAGGGCCGGCTCAAAGCGATCCGATCCGGCCACCGCAGCGGTGCGGTCGGTGCCGATGGCCGGCAGAGCCGGCCCATGCCTTCTGCGGCCGTGCAACCGGAGGAACTGGCCTTCGCCAGCAACGGCGACGTACCTCCGACGGCGATCATGCCGCCCCAGGCCCGACCCGACGCCGGCGAGGTGGCAACACCTTGGGAGCCGGAGCCATCCGAAGGGGGCGGCCGGTCCGGCTGGCCGGTGATCCTGGGGGCCTTCGCTGTGGTCGGGCTGGTGGTGCTGTTGTTGGTGCTGTCGCAGACGATCGGCGACGGATCGTCTGACGCTCCGGATACGACCGACGTCACCCCGGTCCAGACCAGTGCCCAGGACACCTCGCCCTCCACCGAGCCAGACGCCGGCACCGTGGCGGTTCCAGACGTTCGGGGCCGCAGCCAGTCCGAAGCCGAGGACGCCATTCGTGATGTCGGCCTGACCCCCCGGGTCGAAACCGTCGAGGTGGCTGCGGGCGACGATCGTGTCGGCCGTGTCATATCCCAGAGTCCCGAACCGGGCCGGGAGTCCGAGGGCGGGGCCGCGGTCACGATCTCGGTCGGTGTGGCCGCCCAGGCCACCCCAACCACCCAGGCCACGACCACCACTGCGGCGCCAACCACTGCGGCCCCAACCACTGCGGCCCCAACCACTGCGGCGCCAACCACCGAGGGCACCGAGCCGCCGACGACACCGCCGGCCGCAACGTCATCCACCACCGGGGGCTGATCCAGCCGGGCCCGGTCTCGGCGGGTCGGTTGCGCTAGGATCGCCGCAGGAGGAACCCCATGCCCCTCAATCTCAGCATCGGTGACCGTTTCCCCGATGTGTCGATGGTGGACGATCGGGGCGCCTCCCGGTCGATGGCCGAGCTGGCCGACGGGCAGCCACTGTTCCTGGCGTTCTTCCGGGGGCCGTGGTGACCCAAGTGTCAGCTGCAGCTGCGAGAACTGGTCGAGTTCTCTGAGTCAACCAAGGTCTCCTACCAGCGGATCGCCGCAGTGTCGGTCGATCCACCCCGGGTGCTGGAGGCGTTCAAAGCGGGCCTCGGCGCCCGGTTCCCGTTCCTGAGCGACGAGGACCGAGCGGTGACCGACCGCCTGGACATCGCCGAGCGCTCCGATGCCCGGCACGGACCGTTGCCGGTGCCGTTCACCTTTGCCCTGCTGCCCGATCTGACCATCACCCACATCTGGAACGGCTGGTACTTCGTCGGTCGGCCCTCGCCGGAGGAGCTGCGCCAGGCGGCGCGGGAGATCACCGGCCTGGTCGTCTCCGATCTCGACTTCCGGGGCGACTGAGCGGCGGCCGCCCAACCAGCCTCCTGCAGCCGATCGCGGTCAGGCGCCGAGGCCTGGGCCTCCGATGTGAAGGTAGAGGAAGGCCAGGGTCTCGGTCCATGCGGTTGCGGCGATCTCGGGTTGGGAGAAGTGGGGAGCAAAGCCGTTGTCGAACGCATGACCCCCGCCCTTGTGGACCTGCACCGTGATTTCGTTGTGGTCGGCGACGGCAGCCTTGATCTTGTCGACGTCAGCCATCGGGAGGTACGGATCGTCATCGCCGAAATGGAACAGGATGGGGCAGTCGACCTTGTCAAGATGGCCGAGGAGATCAGCCGTTCCCGAACCGTAGTAGGAGACGACGCAGGTTGGATCGAGATGTGCCGCCACCCGGAACGCTTGGGTTCCGCCGAAGCAGAATCCGATCACGCCGGTGGCGCCCTGCGTCTCGTCCAGCGACCGGAGGTGTTGGAGCGCATCGCCGAGATCGGACAATCCAGCAACGGGATCGTAGCGGCCTGCCAGTTCGATGGCCGGGGGGATGGTGGCCTGATCCGACGAATCGAATTCGACCCCCGGTTCGAGGCGCCAGAAGAGGTCCGGGGCCAGCGCCACGTAGCCGACCGATGCCAGCCGATCGCAGACATCGCGGATGTAGGCGTTCACGCCGAACACCTCCTGGATGACGAGCACACCCGGGCCGTGGCCCCCAGCCGGGATCGACACGTACGAGGAAAACGTGCCGCTGTCGCTGGTACCGACGGTCTCGAATCGATTCGTGGTCATGAGCCAACCGTACTCATGGTCGACGATCAGGTTCAGGGCCGAATGTCACAAACCGATGCCGGAGGACCAGATCGAGCATCGCCCGTCCGCCGGACGGACGCTCAACAGAACAGACGGTACAGCACCTGGCTGGCCTGGCGCCCGAGGGCATCGGGACACTGCGGGGCGGTCAGGACCCGGGTGGCCAGGGGCAGGGCCCGATCCAGTTGGCGGGCCGTCCACGGTCGGGGTCCACCGTCCCGCCGCAGCACCACGACCTCCCCCTGCCCGGTGGCGTACTTGTTCTTGTAGCGAATGAGGCCGGGCTGGTCGAGGTCGCTGACGCCGAAGTCGAACCAGCGGCACCCCCACCGGCGGGCGGCGACCATGGCCTCCCACATGACGGCGTCGTTGGCTCGAACCGGCCACCCCGCCGGGGTCGAGGCGTTGAGCTTGTAGTAGGCCCAGTCGCCGTGACGGAGCAGGATCACCCCGGCCACCGCATCGCCGCCGGGCCCGGACTCGTCGAGGCGGGCCAGGACGACCCGGAGCCGGTCGGGGCCGAAGTGCTGATGCATGGCGGTGAAGAATGACCAGGGCTGGGCCAGCATCCGGTACTTGGTCTTGCGCAACCCCAGGTGGAGCCGGTGGTACTCGTCGAGGGCCTCGAGATCCGATCTGACCTCGACCCGAACCCCGGACCGACGGCTGCGACGGATGTTCTGCCGTGCCCCGGAGGCCAGCTGTGACCACAGCTCGTCGCCGTCGGTGGCCCCGAGTTCGGGGCCGGCTGGAGGCAGCTCGGTCCAGTGCCAGGCCAGTCGCCCGGCCTCGGCCAGGTTCAGACCGATCCGATACCGCTCGCAGTCATCGGGGTCCACCGCGCCACGATCCGGGCCGCCGGCGGTGGCGAGTCGCATTCGGGTCGCCAGCGGGACGGGAGCCGAGGTCCGTTCCGGCACGAGTGGGATCAGACCCTCGGGGCCGATCGGACCGATCGGTCCGGCGAAGTCGCTGAACGGCAACGAGACCAACCGGCGGCCTCGGGCGTCGGCAACCTCGACCCAGGCCAGCCCGCCGGCTACGGGATCGGCGATGTCGTGATCGGTCGTCACGAGGGCCTGGGGACGCAGTCCGTAGCCATCGCGCAGTACCCGAAGCCAGGCTGTCGAGTGGAAAAGGCTTCCCGATCGATCGGCCAACTCGGCCCATATGTCGTCAAGACAGGGGTCGCAGATGCGGGTCGCGCCGGTGGGCGCCGGCGTTGGGGCGGTGAGTATCGTCCTCATGTCCGACGCATCCAGTTCACGACCCGACCGCCGAGACCCCGGTCGTCCAGCAGCTTGGACGGTAACCGGTAGGTCAGGTGGCCCGATGGGCGGAGGACCTTCTCGTAGGTGTCGGGATACACCGCAACCCGGCCACCCCAGCCGAGCTTGAACTCCGATCCGGTGCCACGGATCACCGAGCTGGCATCGCTCAGCAGCGCCTCCATGGCCACCGCTCGTGGCAGGCCGCCGAGATCGAAGTACTGGAAGCCGGCGCCGTTGGCCCACGACATCATGGCCCAGTTGATGGCCTCGTTGACGAAGGCCTGGCGGGCCTCATCGGAGCCATCCCAGCCGGTGAGCTTGAATTCGGCATAGGGCCCGAAGGCCACCACGGTGCCGGCGGCCCGAACCTTCCCCCCGAGCCGGGCCAGGAACAGCCGCAGATGCCCGGCTCCGTGCAGGGCCTGCCACTGGCGGTGCAGGTAGTCGTCGGACATCGGCAGGAAGCCGTGGCGTTGGGCCGAGGCCACGTGGAGCCGGAGCAGCGTGTCCAGGTCTCGGTCGCCGCCCTGTTCGATCACCACCCCCTTGCGGCCCGAGCGGCGCACCGCACTTCGCCGGGTCTTGGCCAACCTGGCGAACAGCTCGTCGTCGGCCAGACCGAGCTCGACCTCCAGGGTGGCGGTGGTGGCCACCGCCACCGGTGCCGGTCGGAAGCCTCGGCTCTCCAGCACCGGGGCGGTGGTGGTATCGCCGCGGGCGGGCTGAATGAACAGCACCGAGCACCCGGCCCGCTCGGCCTCGGTCTCGATTGCCTCCACCGTCCTGTCGGCCACGGCGGCATCGCATCGGTGGTCTTCGGCGACCAGCGGGCCGTATGGGACATAGGCGGCGGTGGCCGCAGGACCCAGACGCCGTAGCAGCAACTGCGCTCCGGCCGTCAGCTGGTGACCGTCCCGAATCAGGACCCGCCGGGCCGAGGTTCGAGGCCCCTTGGCCGAGGCCCAGTGCGACGTCTGGTACACGTTGGCGTCTGGGAAACCGGAAACGGCATCGTCCCAATCGGCGGTTGAAATGGCGGCATCAACCATGGTGGTCATGCGGGTTCACCTCCTGCCGCCCTCGGCCGGGAGGCCCAGCCGAGGGTCAGCCATAGCAGTGCGATGTACAGGGCAGAGCTGAGGAGCGAGGCGTACACGGCCCCCCGCCAGCCGAGCCCGGGGATCCAGGCCAGGTTGAGCACGATGTTGACCACCCCGACCAGGAGGGTCAGCGCAACCCGTTGGCCATGATGACCCGAGCTGGTGAGGGCGGTGGCGGCGAAGATCTCCAGTACCAGCAGCAACGGCACCAGGCTGAGCCAGGGCAGGATGTCGGCCGCTTCGGCGTAGCTCGACCCCAACAGCCCGGCCACGGTGTCGCCAAGCACCATCCAGGCCGCCACGGACACAATGCCGTAGATGCTGCCCAGTGCCGTGAACTTCCAGGCCAGCCGCCGAGCCTCGGCCGCCCCGTTCGGAACCTGCCCTCCGGCTCGCCACAGTCGGGCGTTGACCGCTTGCAGCGCGGCCAGAACCGGAGCGATCGACACGGTCAGCAGCCGGCGGGCGGCGGCGTAGAGGCCGGCGTCGGCCTCGTAGTCGAGACGGACCAGGAGCACGTTGTCGCTGGTGGCCAACAGCCGTTCGGCCCCGAACCCGACGCTGTATGGCACGCCGGCTCTCACATCGTGCCACCGGGGCCGGCGAGCTCCGATCAGGCGGCCAACGGTCGACACCTGGGCGACGGCCAGTACCACCAGCCCGATGCCGATGGTGGCGGCGATCCACAGCCCCAGGCCGGGATCGTCGACGGCGAGGACGATCCCGAGGGCGGCACCGGCCCGTGCCAGCCCGTACACCGACCAGGCCACCGCCTTGGCCACCAGCCGTTCATTGGCCTGGGCGGCAAACAGGGTGGTCTCCACCAGCCCCAGGAGCACCATCTCACCAAACCCGATCCCGAGGAACCAGCGCCACGGCATCTGGGGCATGATCAGCGGCCGGGCCGCCAGGGCCAGCAGCCCCAAGCCGGCGGAACCGACGAGCGTCATGCCGTTGGCGACGGCCAGGGCATCGGCCGTCGACCACGACTCGGTGGTCACCCGCCGCAAGACCAGCCATCCTCCCCCGAGACCGGCGAACGGGAACAGCATGGCAAAGAGCCCGGTGGTGGCGACGAGCAGCCCGAGCTCAGCGGGCTCGAAGATACGGACGAGGATGAGGAAGGCCCCGAACGAGCCGATCAGCCGCACCCCTTCGCCCGTCAGGCTCCAGACCAGGTTGCCGACCGCCGAGCCGGTCGGGCGGTCCCCGACCGGCTCGGTTCCGGGCCGGGGCGCACCGGCCGATGGGGCGTCGAGGGTTGTCACGGTTCGGCCCGCCCCGGTGGAGCGTCGCCTGCCTCGTCGCGCCACAGCTCCGGACGGTTGCGCAACCAGGCCACCTCTTCGGTCAGGCCGTCGGTGAGGTCGATGCCGGGGCTGAAGCCGGTGACGTCTCGGAGGCGGGCGGGGTCGACCACCACCGACACCGGGGCTCGGCTCGGGGCCAACACCGTCGGCTCCAGCTGGGGGTCGACCAGGCCGAGGATCGAGCGGGCCAGGTCGAGCGTCGTCGTGGCCTTGCCGGTGCCAAGGTTGACCACAGACAGGCCGGGGGAGAAGCCGCAGCGGTTCGGTCCGGTGGCGGCCACCGAGGCGGCCAGGCCCCGGGCCACGTCGGCCACATGGATGTAGTCGCGCTCGTCGTCGGCCACCGCGACCTCGGGCCGCTGACCGGCCAGGGCTCGGCGGATGAAGTTGGGAGCTGCCCGAGGCACGGTCTCGGTCGGGCCGTACGCAGTGGCGATCCGGACCGCGATCGCCCGCCGATCGCCCTCGGCCCACCAGCCCAGTGCCTGTTCCAGGTCGTGTTTGGCCTGTCCATAGGGCGAATCGGGCCGCACCGGCTGATGTTCGGAGATCGGCTCCCGGTGGCGACGGCCGTAGACCAGTGCGCTGCTGGCTGCGCACACGGTGGTGATCCGGGGGCCGAGGCGTCCCAGCATGTCGATCGAGGCCACGACGTTGGCCTCGACCTCCTGGCGGTAGTTCGTGAGCGGGTCGGTGGCCGGCGGCTCCAGGTAGCCGATGTGGACGACGGTGTCGACCTCGGACAGCAGTCCCGTGGCCTGGGCATGGTCCCACCACGACGGTGGGTATGGCCAGCGGGTCCCGGTGGCCACGAATGAGATCCGGCCATCGGCGACCGGTGAGGCGAGCTGGGGTCGGGGGCCGGGATCGCGATCGATGGCCAGCACCGTTGCCCCCTGGGCGGCCAGTTCGGCGGCGGTGAAGGCGCCGATGAAACCGGCCGCTCCGGTCACCAAAACGGTGCGGCCCTCCAGCTCCCGACCATCGATCGATGGCGTCACCGGGCTCACCAGTTCCTCTGGCTGTCTTCGGCCAGCCAGCGTTCGGCATCGATCCCCTGTTCGTCCACCCAGTCGACGTAGCGCCTGAGGCCCTCGTCGATCGACACGGTCGGCTGCCACCCGATGAGGCACGTGGCCTTGGTCGTATCGGCGAGGTGGCGGTCGAGGTCACCGGGTCGGGGTTCGTCGAACACCGGTTGTTCGCCGCACCGGTCGAAGATGGCCAGGACCTTCTCGGCGAGTTGGCGGATCGAGATCTCCTGACCGCGAGCGATGTTCACGGTCTGGCCCACCAGTTTGTCCTCGGCGGCCACGGCGCAGATGCCTCGGGCCGTGTCCTCGACCCAGGTGAAATCGCGGGTCTGCAGGCCCGATCCGAAGATGACGGGCCGGGATCCAACGATGGTCCGCATCACGAACTTGGGAATGACCTCGGACCCCAGACCTCGGTGGGGTTCCCGCGGTCCGTAGGTGTTGAACGGCCGGACCACCGTGACCTCCATCCCATGGGTCCGTCGGAGGGCGAGGCTGTAGGCCTCGCCCACCAGTTTGGAGGCGCCGTAGACGGTGGTCGGTTCCATCGGATGATCCTCGGCCATCGGCACGCAACGGGCGGTGCCATAGGCCTCCGACGACGACACGTAGAGCAGGCGGCCCACGTTGTTGCGGTGGGCGGCCAACCCCACGTTCAGGGTTCCGGTGGCATTGACCTCATGGACGAGCTCCGGCTGGTTGAGGCTGGTCCGGATGCAGGCCACCGCCATGTGGATGACCACATCGGCGTCGGCCACCAGCTGATGCATGGCGTCGGCGTCGCGGATATCGGCTTCGACGAACTCGACCGTCCCCGGCGCCTTGCCCCTATCGCCGTTGGTGCCTTTGCCGTTGGTCTCGCTGCCGTTGGTGTCTTTGCCGTTGGTCTCGCTGCCGTTGGTCTCGCTGCCGTTGGTCTCGCTGCCGTTGACGCCGTGAAGGTGGCGGCCGAGGTTGTCCAAGGACCCGGTGGACAGATTGTCGATGACGACCACGTGGTTCCCGTTGGCCGCAAGGAGGTCGACCACATGGCTCCCGATGAAGCCCGCACCGCCGGTGACGATGATTCGTTGATTCTCTGGTTTCATGATTTGAAGTTCCTCCAGCCACCCGCCGTACAGAACGGTTTCTTTCTCGGACCTGGCGCTCGATCAACCCGCCCGGGCCGGCATGGCCAAGACCGGGATGGTGCGGAGCAGGATCCTCAGGTCCTGCGCCAGCGACCAGCTATCGGTGTAGACGACGTCGAGTTCGAGCATGTCCATCAACGAAAGATGGCTTCGCCCGCTCACCTGCCACAGACCGGTGAGGCCCGGGAGCACGGTGAAGCGGCGGTAGTGATGGGGTTCGTAGTGTTCCAGCGAGTAGGCCATGTCGGGTCGGGGCCCGACCAGGCTCATCTCCCCGTTGACCACATTGACCAGCTGGGGCAGTTCATCGATGCTGAGTTGCCGGATGATTCGTCCCACTGCGGTCACCCGGTCGTCGTCGGTGACCTTGTAGTGGCTGATGGCGTCGATCCTGCCGCGGGACCACAGGTCAACCTCGAGGCTGAGGAACCGGCGGTGGATCTCGGGGTCGGCGTCGACCCGCATCGAACGGAACTTGTAGACCGTGAATGGGCGTCGGTCGAGTCCGAGCCTGGTCTGACGGAAGATGACGGGCCCGGCCGACGTCAGGCGGATGGCCAGGGCCACCGCGCCGAGCAGCGGGGACAGTGCGACCAGCAGGATTGAGGCGCCAACGACGTCGAGGATGCGCTTGATCCGGAGCTGCACCGATCGTATGGTGACCCACGGCCACCGAGCCGGAGCGGCGCCGGACTGTCGCTTGGTCCTGGTCGCAACCGTCATCGTTCCGCCTCCGCTGCTTCCCACCACTGGTGGAGACCCAGCCACTCGGGCCACGCCTGTTCGCCCGTCGCCGGGCCCTCAGTGTTGTTCCAGAACCACCAATCGGACCCGGGTTCGGCCAGCTCCACGCCACCGTCGAAACGATTGCCGGTGACCCACAGCCGGCCGCTGGCCTCGGCGTCGCCTCGTACGGTCAGGGCCGCCCCGTCAGTGCTCTCGACCACGTTGTCGGCAATGACGGCGTCCCGGATGCCGACCCAGGGGAACCCGTTGGACTCGTCGGTCCCCAGATCGAGCCCGCTGGCGGACTCCTCGAACCGGTTGCCGACGATGGTGAGCCGTGCCGACCCGAAATTCTCGGCCTCGGCGATGGCAGAGGCGCCGTCCTGGCCGTCACCCCACCCGCTCCAGGTCACACAGGCCTGACTGCACCCACGGGACCGGTTGCCGGCGATCACGACGCCATAGGGATTCTCCACCATCAGCACATCGACCACGTTGTCGACGAACCGGTTGTTGCGGATGGCGGTCTCGCCCCCGAACCCCCAGGTGTCGTTGCCGAGCAGGATGCCGGACCAGCCAGATGGACCGGCGCCGATCCAGTTGTTCTCCACCACCAGGTCCCGGCTGCCGCCACCGTGCTCGTTGAAGCCGTAGGTACGGCTCTGCCCCAGGACGGTGTTGCGAACCAGGGCCCGATACACGAACTGCATGGTCATCAGGCTCATGTTCTGGTCGTCATCGGTCGAGCCGATCTGGCTGTCGACCACCGTCACATTGGTGGCCGGCCCGAACCCGACCTTGTACTTGCACGGCTCGGGCTGGTAGCCGGCCGCGCCCCCCTCGATGGCGGTGAGCCCGACCACGGTGATGCCGTGACCTCCGGCGTCGATGAAGTTGCGGTTGCCCCACCGAGCCGTGACCTCGGCCACCCGGAAGTCGATCTGGTCGGAGGCATCGACCAGCCGGTGATACGACATGTCGTCGGGGCCCGCGCCCTCCACCGTCAACAGCTCGATCCCGTTGGCCCGCCCCGTCGGATGAAGGTAGAGCTTGGATCCCTTGGTCACGAACGGGCTGAAGGGGTGATCGAAGGTGATGGTGTCGCCGTCGACGGCGGTCACCACGCCGGCCTCGAACGGGTAGCGCTCGTCCCGACCGGTGGACGGGTCCTGGGCGATGCCCATCGGACCGTACTCGTCGATCCCGAACTGGCCCTGCACGCCGTCGACCTCGACGAAGTCACCGACGTCGACCGGTGCCGGACCATCGAGGCGCACGGTGGTGTCGCCCCGTGGGGCCGTCTCGTCGACGACGACCCCGAGCTCCTCGTAGCCGCCCCGAAACCACAGCAGGGGGGTTGCCGGGCCGCATGATTCGTCGCCGCCGGTGAAGCCGGCGCGGAGCACCGTCTCGTCTTGCCCAGCCCCTCGCAGCAAGACCCCGTTGCCGGAGATCAACAGCGAATCCGAGAGCTCATAGGTGTCGGCCCCGAACAGCACCACCCCGCCCCCCGCCGCCTCGGCGTCGTCCACCGCCTGTTGGGCCCGGTCGAGATCCGAACCCTGGTAGTCGTCGACGGTGAATACCGGGCCCACGTCGTCGGTGGCCACGATGTCGACCTCGGTCGGTGCCGACCACGGCCCCGGTCCGGCCTCGAACCGGGCGCGAACCCGGTAGGTGTGGGGGCCGGGTGACACGTCTCGGTCCTGAAGCGCCATGTCGTCCCAGGGATCGTCGTCGACCTCGGTCGAGCCGACGATCTCACCGTCGCGTTCGACGTCGTAGCCGACGGCCCGAGGCGGCTGATCGGGTGGGCGTTCGAGATCGATGTGGCTCCAGGTCACCGAGACATAGCGGGCGGTCTCCTCTATCGGCCCCTGCACCGCCACCACGGCCTGCGGTGCCGAACCGTCGACGACCGGCTCCCCATCGTCGACCGTTGTCCGGTCACCCGAGCCGTCGACGGAGGTCGTGGCCCCGTCGATCCCAGAAGAGTCGGCGTCGTCGCCGTCACCGTCACCAGCCCGGAGCGCCACGACCCCACCAACGGCCAGCAGCACCACGCCGATGCCGACGACGATCGGGATCCCCAACCTCATCGCAGTCGATCCCAACGGATGATCGGTCGGCCGACCATCCCTCGCCGGTAGCGGCGCTCGTCGGCCCACAGCGCCGGCACGGTCAGCAGCGCCAAGAGGGGGAAGAGGGCATCGGCCGGCCCCCGCATGGTGAGGTGGACATCGAACAGCATCAAGACGAAGACCACGGCGAAGGCCACCATCGTGGCCAGACCCAGGGCGGATGCGAATCGTCTTGGGTCGGCCCTCGTATCGCCCGGCTCCTGCTCCGGACCGGTCGGCCGGCGATCGGCCAGGGCCAGCGATCCTCGAGTGGCGCTCCAGCTGAACCAGGCGAAGGCCAGCACCAGGGGAACGCCACCGGTCCACAGGAGCCAGGTGTGTCCGCTCTCGATATACACCCACTCACGCCAGGGTTCGAACGAGGGCAGCCGGCCGGCGGGCCTGACCCCGAGTAGCCAGTTGCCGCCGCCGAACAGCTCGGGCCAGAAGTAGTTGGTCAGGTTGAAGCGCCGGGCCGACCAGCTGTCGGGCACCCCGCTGGCGTCGGTGCTGGTCAACCGGGCCTGGACCACCGGCCACAGCAGCAACCCGGCCAGCACGGTTGCCGGTACCGCAACGGCCAGGGTTCGCCACAGCCGCCGGGTGAGCCAGCCGAAGGTTACGGCAACCACCAGCAGCGCCACCGCGGCCGAGAACTGGCCGGAGGCGAAACAGGCCAGACCGAAGAAGCAGGCACCGATCGCCGTCAGCCATCGGGGCCCGACCCGGAACCGCCAGAAGGCCAGGGCGAACCCCAGATTGAAGGCCATGATGTCGGCCAGGCCGTGCGAGGTGCCGAGGGTCGATGACCCCCGGTTGTTGGTCACGGCCTGCAGCGGCTCCTCCTGCATGGCGGCCAGCAATCGGGGCACCCCGGGGGTGTTCACCGCCTGGGCGATGGCGATCGCACCCACGATGGTTCCCACCCCCAACATGATCTTCACACAGGTCCGAACCTGCTGCTCGTCGACGACGACCAGTCGAAACAGCAGGAACACCAGGAAATACTTCCACAACGCGGTGGCAAAGAGGAGGTCGTCCAGCAGCGGACGGTAGCCCCTGGCCGCTCGCCAGGCCAGCGGCATCAGCGAGCTGAACACGGCCATGGCCAGGATGGACCGGTCGAGGTTGGTGACCTGGAATCCCTTCGCCGATTCCGGTCGACGACCTCCCAGGCCGTCCACGACCAGCCGCAGCACCACACCAAAGAGCAGCAGGGCCAGCAGCGCCTCGCTCGGGCGCAGCTGGGGGATGAAGGCTCCCCGCGCCAGCCCGGCGATGAGCGGTGTCATGGCCAGGTAGAAGTAGGCGGCCCGAACCGGCCGGGCCACGACCACCGACACGACGACCGAGCCGGCCAAGATCCCCAACCCCGCAGCCGGCTGGTAGGCGGCCACGATCATGACCGCAACCACCAGCAAGGCCGCCCCCGAGGCCAGGGCGGCCAGCTCCACTCGGGGCCAGCCCGAGACCGTTGGCGACTCAGCGAGCACGGCGGGAGGCCAGGAGGAACAGGACTGCCGCCGCCGCCACCGAGCCGACCAACAGACCCAGAGCGGTGAAGGCCAACGGATTCGGCCAGGCCGGATCGGTGAGAACCCTGGGCTTGGTGACCACCAGGGCGTCCGTTCGCTCCATCGTGGCCACCTCGTCGACCAACAGAACCTCCTTCAGGCCGTTGATTTGGGCCAGCAACTGCTCGGACTCGAGCGACAGGCGCCGGACCTCGCCCGGATACGGTTGGGCCTGTTCGGCCGCCTCGGCCTGGGCGTTTGCCAACTCCAGTCCCTGCAGACGCAGCTCCAGTTGCTGGCGCTGTTGCTCGAACTCCTCGATCCGCGTCTCGTAGATCGGCCGGCCGACCTCGGTCGAGGCGGTCTCGACCTCGACCATGAACGAGCCGAGCACGGCCGCCACCACCGACCTGGCCAACATGGGGTTCTCGTCGTCGAACGTGATGCCGAGGGCGTTGCTGGCTTCGATGGGGACGACCTTGAGCCCCTCCTCGACGTAGTCACGGTCCACCGGCAGCTCGGCCACCGCTGCATCGAGCACCATCGAGCTCTGCATGAGGACCTGCTGGGTGGCCAGGTGGCGGTCGACCTGGGCATTGCCGGGATCGATGACCACCTCTGCCTCCGCGGTCCATCGGTCCGACAGGTTCCTGGCCACCACGTAGCCGATACCTCCGCCGAGGACCACGAGGCCCAGCGCGAGAGCCAACGCCGACGTGATGAACCGCCGTAGATGGTTCGGTTCGGTTCCGTCTTCGGACGGTGCCTGGGCTTTCGCCTCGTCTTCGGGGGTGGCTTCATCTTCGGGGGTGGTTTCGGTTTCGGTTTCGGGGGTGGCCTCGTCTTCGGGGGTGGCTTCGTCTTCGGGGGCGGTTTCGG
Source organism: uncultured Acidimicrobiaceae bacterium (assembly GCA_947259095.1). Lineage (GTDB taxonomy): Bacteria > Actinomycetota > Acidimicrobiia > Acidimicrobiales > SZUA-35 > JAHELU01. The sequence continues at coordinate 40,872 of CAMYLA010000038.1, forward strand.
TTTCGGCCGTTTCCGTCGACTCGTCACTGGTCGTCGTGTTCGGGTCGACGACGACGGTCACCTCGTCCTCGCCGCCGTCCTGGAAATCGACCGGTGACGTGTCCGCCGCCTCATCCTGGGAATCGGGGTCGGGGCCGCTGCTGCCGGACTCGTCGCTGGTCGCATCGTCTGCCACAGCCGTCTGCCCCATCGTCAGCGGCATGGTCGGTGGTTCGGGACCGTTGATCTCGGCGGTTATGGTGACCGCCTGGTCGAGCCAGTCGTCGACGCCGATCGGTTCGGTCGACCGCTCGTCGACCGAGGATGAGGCTCCATTCATCGTCTCTTCTCCCGTCGCTCCCGCCGGCTCGTTCGATTCTTCCTGCGCCGTTTCTCCGGTGACCGTCATGACGACGCCGCCGTGTAGTCGACTCGGCGATCCAGCGGTGTCCATTCGGTCGTCCCGGCTCCGACACCGGCCTCGTCGCCGGTGTCGGCATCGGCATCGGCATCGGCACCGAGCAGTGAGGTCCAGAGCTCCACGTAGACACGGGTCTGATGGGGCCAGCTCAGGTCGTCGTCGATCCGCTGCCGGCCGAGCCGCCCCATCGTGGCCATGAGCTGAGGATCGGCCAGCAGATCATCGAGGCACCGGGCCAGCCCGGCCGGATCGCCCGTCTTGGCGTAGACGGCGGCCCGACCGGCGGAAACCCGGGTCTCGTGCAGATCGTGGGCCACCACCGGCAGCCCGAACGACATGTACTCCAGCGTCTTGTTCATCGTGGACTTGTCGTTCAGCGGGCCGGGGGGATCGGCGCTCAGGCCCACGTCGGCGGCCGACAGCCATTGGAAGGCCTCGTCGTCGGGGATCCAGCCGGTGAACGTGACGTAGTCGTCGACGCCAAGCTCCCCGGCCAGGCTGCGGACCTCGTCGAGCACCTCGCCTCGGCCGATGAAGACGACGTGGACATCTCGCCGCCCGATCTGGTGAACCAGATGGGCAACGGCCCGGACGGCATCGTCGACGCCGTCCTGGGGTCCCATGTTGCCCATCCACACCGCAAGGTGACGCTGGGGTGGGCGACGCAGGGACGTCACCGGACGGCGCCGCATGGTGTCGGGGTCCGGGCCGTTGCGGACCACCGCCACGTCGTCGGGCGGCACCGGACCGCGCTCGACGGCCTGTCGCCGGTACGACTGGTTGGTGGCGATGACCCGGGTCGCCCCGCGGTAGGTGGCCCGCTCGCACCACACCAGGATCCGGTGAAGAGTCCGGCGCCATCCCGCTGTCACCGGGCCGAACCTGGTCTCGAAGAGCTCGGGAGTCAGGTCGTGCTGGTCGAAAATGAAGGGAACGCCGTTCCATCGGGCCCACCAGGCATGGGGGAAGAAGATATCGGGAGGGTTGCAGGCTTGCAGGCCGTCGACGGGATGATCGCGCCGACAGGCCGCCAGCGCCCGCGTCATCTGCAGCCAGGCCAGCGCGTACTCCCATACGAAGCCCACCGGCCCCTGGCGCTCCCGTGCCGTGGTGAAGGCCCGGATCTCCACCCCGTCGACCATGACCGGCCGGTGCAGGCCCAGCCACGCTCGATCGGCGCCCTCGTCGGCCGGGCAGATCACGGTCACCGCGACCCCGGCGTCGATCAGGGCCTCGGCCTGGCGCCAGACCCGCCGATCCCGCTGAACCGGCAGGTTCTCGAGCAGAATCACCACCCGGCGCTGCCGGTCGGCCGTCAGGGCTCCGGTCATCGTGCCACCCCCGCAGTGCGAAGCTCATGGAGCCAGGCGTCGAGCGAGGCCGATGGGTTTGCCTCGATCACCGGCACCGACGTCAGGGCGGCCAGGGCGGCGACGGCCCGATGGTCGGTGGTACCAGACACGCAGACGTCGGCGCCGGCCACGGTGTCGTCGACCGACGGCTTCAACAGATGGGCCAGATGGGGTAGCCGCTCGTCGATGAAGCGGCGGTTTCGTCCCCCGAGCCGCTCGGGGTCGAGGTCGGGGTCCCAGATCGCCACATCGACCCCCCGGCCGATCAGCCGTTCCGCCAACCGCACGTAGGGGCTCTCCCGAAGGTCGTCCGTTCCGGTTTTGAAGGTCAGCCCCAGCAGTGCCACCCGCCGGGGACGGTGGCCAAGAACGAGATCGACGAGGTGGCCGAGATGACGCTCGTTCGAAGGCAGCACCCCCTCCAGCAGGGGCAGCTCCAGGTCGAGCTGTCGGCTCCGGTGGACCAGGGCCCGAAGGTCCTTGGGGAGGCAGCTGCCCCCGAAGGGGAACCCGGGATGGAGGTAGGCCGGCGAGATGTTCAGCCGATCGTCGCGGCAGACGATCTCCATCACCGTTGGACCGTCGGCGCCCGACGCCAGCGCGAACCGGTCGATCTCGTTGGCGAAGGCGACCTTCATGGCGTGGAAGGTATTGCAGGCGTACTTCACCGCCTCGGCGGTGGGGATCGACACCGCGTGGAAGGGGCGATCGAGAAAGGCGAAGAGATCCTGGACCACCGCCGCGGTGCGGCGATCGGAAACACCGACCACCGTGAACGGCGGATCGAAGAAGTCGGCAACGGCTGACGCCTCACGCAGGAACTCGGGACACATGGCCAGCCCCCAGTCGAGACCGATCCGAAGGCCGCAGGTCCGGGCCATGCGCTCCGCCAGCCGATCCACGGTCCCCGGCAACACCGTCGAGCGGACCACGACCACCGGGAAGCGTTGGGCACCGGCTCCGGCATCGGTATCGGCTCGATCGGCCAGGGCAGAACCGATGTCGGCCACCACCCTCTCCACCGCCGAGATGTCGGGTGCTCCGTCGGACCCCGACGGGGTGCCGACGCAGACCAGGTGGACATCGGCATCGACCGTCTGGCTCATCGGACCGCCGGCGTGGTCGAGGGCGACCAGCCGACCCGAACTCGTTGCCCTGGCCACCAGTTCGGCCAGGCCGGGCTCGACCACCGGCGGCGTGCCGGCCCGGAGCTGGGCCACCTTGGCCTCGTCGACGTCGATACCGACCACCCGGTGGCCCCGGTCGGCCAGGCAGGCTGCGGTCACGGTCCCGACGTAGCCCAACCCGTGCACCGCCACGTCGAGCGTCGGCCAGGTCGGGTTGGGAGTCCCGGTTGGAGTGGTCGTCGGAGTGGTCATCGTGGTCCCCCCTCGGTTGCGCCGATGATGATGTCGCACGCTCGATTGACCTGTTCATCTGTCATCGTTGGAAACAGCGGCAGGGAAACCAACCGGGAGGCGGCCCGCTCGACGACCGGCAGATAGCCGGGCCCGAAGCGCTCGAAGGCCGGCTGTCGGTGGCAGGGCACCGGATAGTGGATCGACGTCTCCACACCCCGGGCGGCCAGCCGCTGGCGAAACTGGTCGCGATCGTCGACCTGGACCACCAGGAGGTGATAGACCGGGTCAACACCGGGCCGGGTTTCCACCAGGCTGACCGGACTGTCGGCCAGTCGTTGCCGATACTGGTTCGCCAGCTGGCGCCGGCGGGCGTTGAATCGATCGAGGTCCGGCAGCTTTTCGCTTAGGAGGGCGGCCTGGAGCCCATCCAACCGGCTGTTCCGACCGATGTCGATGTGCTCGGTGGCGGCGTTGCCTCGTCCATGGTTGCCAAGGGTCCGCACCCGCTGGGCCAGGACGTAGTCGTCGGTGGTGACCATCCCGCCGTCGCCGAGCGCCCCCAGATTCTTGCCGGGGTAGAAGCTGAAGGCGCCGGCCCGGGCCAGCGAGCCGACTCGGCGCCGGACCCCGATGGCCCCGTGGGCCTGGGCCGCATCCTCGATGATGGCGATGCCGTGACGGTCGGTTACGGGCCGTATGGCGTCGATGTCGACCGGTTGCCCGTAGAGATGGACCACGATCACGGCGGCGGTCGATCGGCCGATGGCCGCCAGCACCGAGGCCTCGGTGATCAGCAGTGTCCCGGGGTCGACGTCGACGAACACCGGCGTGGCCCCCGCCGCCACCACGGCCGCTGCCGTGGCAACGAAGGTGTTGGCCGGCACGATCACCTCGTCGCCCGTTCCGATGCCGAGACCCCGAAGCACGAGCTCGATCGCATCGGTCCCGTTGGCAACGCCGACGGCGTGTCGCACCCCGCAGTAGTCGGCCCACTGTGCTTCGAACTGTTCCAACCAGCGACCCCCGACGAAGGCGCTCTCGGTCACCACGTCGTCCAGGCGGCGGTGGAATTGCGGCATCAGGGGCTGATGCTGCGGCAGCAGGGCGTAGAACGGGATGATTTCCGCGCCGTTGTCGGCCTCGTCCAGTCCTGGCGGCAAGAGGGTCACGGTCACGGCCTCCGCTCGGAGCTTGCGGTGTCTCGCGCTGCGGCGGTGCCCACGGTGGTTGGCCGGCCGGGACCGTCGAGCAGGGGGCCATCGACGAGTGGGGTGTAGTCGATGTCGACCAGCCGGCCGGTGGCCATCGACCGCTCGGCGGCGGCCAGGATCTGCACCACGGCGAGGCCTGATCGTCCGCCGGACGGGGGCTCGACATCCCGCCGGATCGACTGCACGAACGACCGGTTCTCGATCGCCAGCGGTTCCTCGAAGTCGATGTAGGGGCACTCGATGCCGCCTTGACGGTAGGCAGCGGGACGACTGCCGACGTCGTCGGACTCGGCCGAGCCGGCGCCGTGGTGGACGCTGTCGACGGCGACGCCCTTGTCGAACACCTTGATGCGCTCGTCCTCGGCCAGATCGTCGTAGATCGCCATCTTGCGGCTGCCGAGCACGGTGACCCGCCGAACCTTGCACGGGTCGAGCCAGCTGACATGCACCTGGGCCACCAGCCCGAGCTCGTCGAAATGCAATCGGAGGTAGGCCACATCCTCCACCTGACGATGGGCGTGGGTTCCGGCCCAGGCCGACACCGAGCTCGGTCGTGCATCGAGGACATAGTTGAGGATCGACACGTCGTGGGGAGCCAAATCCCACAGCACGTTGACATCCCCCTGATAGAGACCGAGGTTCAGGCGGGCCGTGTTGACGTGGAAGATCTGGCCCAACTCACCCTGCTGGATCAGGTCCCGGAGCTTCCACACCGCCGGGTTGTATTCGAAGGTGTGTCCACTCATCAGGACCAGACCCCGGCGGTCGGCCAGCTTCACCAGTTCCTCGGCTTCGGTCACCGAGGTGGCCAACGGCTTCTCCACCAGCACGTGGCACCCGGCCTCGAGGGCGGCTGCGGCCACCATGGCGTGAGTCCGGGGTGGCGTGGCCACGACGACGGCATCGAGGATGTCGAGCACCTCCGGCAGCGACCGGCTGTACCCGAAGCAGGAATACCGTTCCGACAGCGCATCGAGGATGCGCTGGTTGTGGTCGATGGCAACGACCCGTCCGACTCCCTCGACCGACGGCAGCACCCTGACGTGCTTCGAGCCCCAGTAGCCACATCCGACCACGCCGATGGTGAGCTCTCCCCGCCGGGCCGGCTCGCCGACCGCCTCACCGATCGGCAGGGCTGCACCTGCGGATTCGCGGTCGATCAGTCCACTCCAAGCTGTATGGTCATCGTGTCGATACTGCATGTCGGTTCCACCACGGGATGGGAAGCGGATGAATGTCGGCGAACCCGAATCAAGCGGTTCAAGAGTTCGCTCCTAACGACTAGCACGGCGATGGTTTCTCATTCGTCACTGCGATATTGGGTCCTCTATCGCCGTTTTGTCGCCATGTCGTCTCCTCGTCGATCGCCGAAGATCTCGCAGAACATCGCGCCCGCGTCACGGGAGAGTCTCGACGTCGTCAGTCGTCGTCCAGCATCACGACGCTCGGGGCAGCCCGCTTGACGCTGCTTGTCGGCGGGCGCTTTACTGGATATGGGCATTGGAGGTAGTCGCCGTAGTGCCACAAGAGTGCCAACCCAATCCTCGGATATCGCTGATTCCGGGGTTCGCCGCTGCCTCTGGCCTGCGCCCCCACGAATTCGGGACGACATCGGCCAAGCTTCTGGCCTTCCTGACGCTGCAACAGGACCCGACGGAGCGGGCGGTCGTGGCCGGCACCCTGTGGCCCGAGGTGGACGATGCCCGGGCTGCGGCCAACCTGCGGACGGCGCTGTGGCGGGTCGGCCAGCTCGACGCCGGCATGATCGTCCCCGCCGCGAGCACGCTGGTGCTCGACCCGCTGGTCAGGGTCGACTACCGATGCTCTGAGCGGTTGGCCCGGCTGGTGCTCACAAAGGAACCGCTGGCCGATCTGGTGGCTGATTTCGAAAGCCAGAAAGGGCTGAGTTCAACCACGGCTGAGCGGGCCAATCTCCGCCCCGGTATTCAGCAAATTATCCAGAGCCTGACCGGCGAGCTTCTGACCCATTGGTACGACGACTGGCTCGGGCTCTATCAGGAACGGTGGCGTCAGCTCCGGCTCCATGCCCTCGACTCGCTGTCCATCCAGCTCACCGAGGCCCACTATCACGCCGACGCCGTCGATTCCGCCACCGCCGCCGTGGCCGCCGAACCGTTGCGGGAGTCGGGCTATCGATCCCTGATGGTGGCCCACGTGGCCGAGGGCAACGTCAGCGAGGCGGTGCGGACCTACGAACACTACGCGACCCTGCTGGACCGTGAGCTCGGGATCGCTCCCTCGGTGCAGATGTGCGAGCTCTTGAGCCAGACCACCGGCCCGGTGTCGACCACCGGGAACGGCAATGGCCGCCGGCGGCCAACGATGGGCGGGCGCCGGCGTGCCATCACCCCGAAGAGACCGTCGGAGCGCCCAAACGTCAGGAGATAGCACCGCCGGCGATCATGTGCCCTCCCGGGCTCGGGCATCGACAGGGACACGGAGCGAGACATGCCCGGAGGAGGCTTCCCCTCGGCTGAGCCGCCGATGACCGGCTACCAGCCGAAGAGGCCTCGGAGGTAGATGGCCTGGCCAACATGTTGCAGGCAGTCGTCGGCGACGCTGATCAGCCTGACCCCCATGGTCACCGGGGGGTCCCACCGCCGGTCGACGATGCGATCGAGATCGGCCTCGGTGACACCCTCCAGCATGGTCCTGGTTCGGGCCTGTACGGCCTCGAGATAGTCGATGAGGGCTGCCGGCCCTTCCGGCCGAACCGTTGCCACCTCTTCTGCGGTGTGCCCGTAGCCGGTGTTGGACGGATCGGGCTCCTGGCCGAACCGGCCGGCCCATCGACCTGACATCCAGATCTGGTCACCGTCGACCAGCTCGGCCACGTGGTGGTCCTGGACCCGGGTCAGATGCCAGATGAGCCAGGCGATGTGGTTGGTTCCCTCTGCCGGAGCCCGGCTGAGCCGTTCCCCATCGAGGTCGGCCACAGCCTGTCCGGCCAACGGCGGGATGCGTCCGTACAGTTCGATCAACAGACCAGAGACGTTCATACCCCGATTGCACCATGTCTTGACTGTCTTGACACGGTTCTCGAACGCGAACCCCTGGATCGCGGTCTCAGCTCAGCCGGCTACTCGTGATGCCTCCCGGACCACCTCATCGATGTCGATACCCGATTCCTCGCGGATGATGCGGCGCAGAACGGCCGGTATCTCGTCCAGCCGCCTGGAGAGGCTGCGAAGGAGCCCCCGCATCTCCTGAAGATGGGCGGCATCGTCGGCCCGGGTCAGGAGATCGTCGGCGATGGCCTTCTCCGAGCGTGAGGCCACCACCGGCTGGGGCAGACCTCGGACCCAGACGAAGGTGCGTCGGCCCGGTCCGCGATCCTCGACGATCGGCTCGATCGCAACGACCTCGTCCGACCGAACGTACCGACCGTAACCAAGGCTGATGAGTTGATCAGATTGGATTGTCATGGTCCACCCCCGCGGTTACCGGTCAACACTAGGCGAACCGGGGGTTCTCGGGATCGGGGTTGGATTAGGTTGGGTCCCACACCGACCTTCGAAAGGGCGTTCGAACATGCAGACGTGGGATGCGCTGATGGCCAGACGGCAGGTGCGTGACTATGCCGACACGGCGGTCGACCGAGGGTTGCTCGACCGAGTGCTCGAGGCCGGACGACGGTCCCCCTCGGCTCGCAACGTCCAGCGTTGGGACTTCGTGGTCGTCACCGACGACGCCGTCAAGGTCGACCTGGCCCGGACATGGCAGGGAGCTCACTGGACGCCGGGGGCACCGGTCGTGATCGCGCTGATTGCGCCGGTGGTCGACGATGAGCACCAGCGGCTGAGCATCGAGTACGACCTGGGTCAGGCGGCGGCCGCCATGATGCTGATGGCCACGGACGTGGGACTCGGGAGCGGGCAGTCGTCGAGCCGGGATCAGGAGTTGGCCCGCTCGATCCTGGGCCTGCCGGCCGATCGATACTGCTCCAAGCTGATCACGGTGGGCCATCCGTCGCATCGGCCCGTGTCCGCAATCACCAAACCCGACCGTCGGCCCATCGACGATGTCGTCCACTGGGATCGGTGGTAGCCACCTCCCGGCAGCTCAGGCTCCGGTCGAGGGCTCGTCCGGGCTGACAGGTTTGCCTCGCCCTTCCCCCCGGGCCTGCACGAAGTACTCAACGCCGAACAGGCCCTCGACCATGGAGCGGGGGAACATGTCGCCACGGAGGGCGTACTGCGAGCGGTGGCAGGCCAGGGCCCGAGCCTTTTGTGTGGCCTGGGCCCGGACATCCACCTCGATCCAGTCGCTGCCGGGGGTGTCGCCCGGCTGGTCGACCAGGAATGTTTCGACCTCCGACGTCGATCCCCGCCCGGCCGACAGGCTCACCGCTCCGGGGGAGAGCACGAAACAGGTGACGCCATCGACGGCGACCACGTGGGCGTTGCGGGGCTGACCCCGAGCGATGCCGTCCTCGCCGACGAAGCTGCCCGGACCGGCAGAAGCCAACGTTGTCAGCGACCCGTCGGTCGCCTCGGCGACGATGTCGACGTTGCCGGAGAGCACCAGGAACAGTTCGCCAGGCGGTTCACCCTGCTCGATGATGTAGGTCCCGGCCGGGTAGAACCGCACGTCCAGGTGATCGGCGGCGTAGCCGAGCATCGACGAACCGTTGGCAAACAGCATGAGTCCGGTGGCGAATTCCTCGCTCCCCCGGAAGCGATCGTCGAGATCCTCCAGCCACTCGACGATCAGGCTGAGCAGCAGCTGCCGGCTCCTGGGGAAGGCGGCGTGCAGGGTGATCGGACGTGATCGGCTGTGCTGCGCGGCCGCGGTGGCGATGGTCGACACCGTCATGTGGTCGGGATGGCCATAGCCGCCGTCCGGCCCGAACGAGATGACCGTGTCGGGCTCGAACTCGTCGATGATGTCGACGGCCGTCTCGACGAGATCGTCGATGGGCTGTGCGGCCAGGGTGCCATCGGCCAGGTCCAGACAGCGGGTGTCCGCCACGCCCAGCGCCGCCGCGGCCGCAGCCAGCTCCCGTTCCCGGACTTCGCCGAGGGTCCGCCTCGACGCCGCGGTCACGTCACGAATCTGGCCGGCTTCACCTCTGGTCAGCGAGACGATCCGCCCCACCGCCCCGGCATCGGTGAGCTTGGCGATGGTGCCGCCCATGCAGAACACCTCGTCGTCGGGGTGGGCGAACAGCCCCAGAATCCGAGCCGGCCGGTTCGAGGGCTGCGGAAATCCGGGCATCGTCATCGCCCCGTTGTCGGTGGTGGTGGCATGACACGAGTTAACCAGATGGAGCTTCGCCGTTCCCGCCCGAGGCACCGCCGGCAACGGTCCGGTCAGTCGGATGCTCTCGTTCCGGCCGCGGTCAGCAGCCGATAGCGCTCCCGGGCCAGCTCGACGCACAGCTCCACGTCGGTCGCCAGCAGGTACCGGTGCTCGACGAGTCGGCCGGCTGCGGCGCGGACCCGATCGAGGTAGTCGTCGCAGTCGACGTAGCGCTCGGCGATCGACGGTCGTGGATCGCCGGTCGCCTCCCGCTCGTCGGCGGTGCGGGCGAACGGCACGCTCGAGCCGAAGTACTCGATGATCTGCCCGGGACCATCAAGCTCCCGGTGTCGGGGATTGAAGCCGACATGGGTTGCGATCGGCACCGCCACGTCCGGCATACGGATCCCGGCCAGCTCGTTCCCGTCATCGTCGACCGCCGAGACGGCGGCCGGATAGGGCCCACCGATCGGCTCGGCCGGGTAGCGGCCGACACCCCGCTCGGCGTCTGGCCCGAGGTCGAGGGGCCGGAGGACCGCCAGCGCATCGGGGTCGGCCAGGCACATGCCGGGGATGGCCGCCAGCGATGAGAGCACGCCGTCTCTGGTCGCAGCCGTTCCCTCACCCCACCGGGGAACGGCCGAGTGGGGAGGTGCTGCGCCGTCGACGATCCAGGCCACCAGGTTCATCAGTGCGCTGCGATACAGCGGCCGGTAGTCGACCAGGTTCAGCGGGTTGGCGCCCCGGCTGCCCTGGGCCGTTCTGGTCTCGACCGCCACCGGCCCCGGCCCGTGCTGGGTGCTGGAGAAGAGGTAGCGACGGACGAACGGTGCGTCGTCGACGTCGGATCCGTCGACCACGCTGGTGTGGGCCAGCGAGGCGTCGCCTCGCCAGTACTCGGCCGAGCTGTCGCACCAGACGATCTTCGGCGGCTCCGATCTGGCCGCCACCCGGTCGAGCAGCCCGGCCGTCCGGCCCGTCCGGGGGTCGGTCTGGGGGAGGTCGGCGAAGGGGAAAAGATGGCCGAAGCTGGGGGTCGGCTGCACCGACGGTTGGGCGTGGCGATGGTTGAACTCGCCCCGGCGGCCGCCACCGACGATGCCCAGGACGCCGTCGAAGGCCGGCGCCCCGCTCTCGTCGACGTCGAGGCCGAGGTGGAGCAGGTGGCGGAGGAATCGGCTGTTCTGGGAGATCCCGGTGATGATGAGGCGGTCCACTCGATCGGCCACCGGATTGTCGACCCGATCCGAGCGGAGGAAGGCGGCGAGATCCCGGGCCGCCAGCAGTCCGGCGCCGACCACCGGTCGATCGTCGACCCGGTAGACGAGATCGTAGATGCGCCCGGCCTCCAGGCCGGCCTCGAACCGCAGCTCGGCGGCGTCGGTGAACGACCACTGCCGGCGGGGCACGATGGTTGGCTCGTCGGCCAGGCGATCGCGGACGTGGAGCACGGCGTGCGGGTCATCGACGTCGAATGGTGGGATCGTCCGGTGGGCGCCGAGAGGTCCGACATGCTGGTCGGTGAGCGGCACGGTGGTGACCGTCTCCGGGAGCTGGAGTCGCAGCACCATGGTCCCCGGCTCGGCCCCGGTCACCCGGGGTGCGGCCAGGCCCAAGCGGCCATCGTTTCGGGGCACGTCCCATTGCCAGCCGACCCAGGCCAGGGTGAAGCCCAGGTTCATGAGGAAACCATCACCGGGCATGATCCGACCGGTGGGCACCGGCTCGGGATCGGCCCGGTTGAACAGCCCGGTCGCCCGTCGGTGCCCACGATTGGGGACGTCGAGCAGGGCCATGCGGTTGGCTCGGCTCGGATCGACGGGGCGCAGCACGGTGGCGTCGCCCCGGTAGTGGACCAGCCCGTCCTCGCCCCGGTCGGCGTCGGCCAGATCGACGATGTCTCGGTTGGCCTCGGCTTCGGGATCGACGGCGTAGGCCACGGTCAGGTCGATCCGCTCGTACGGCCCGACCTCACCGAACGGCTTGCCGTTCTCGTAGGCGTCGATCCGCTCGGACTCGATCTCGACGACTGCCATCGGCTGTGCCCCTTACTCGACGATGATGTGCTCGGTGGTCAGGATGGCCTCGGGCGCCGCACCGAGGAAGTTCGGCTCGTCGGCCCGGGTCGTTGCGTACTCGGGGCTGGCGGCCGAGGCCCGCATGGCGGCGAGGTCCTCCCACCAGGTGACGGCCACGCCGTCGAACGGTGGGCGGTCGGGCCGGTCGTAGGCCCCCATGCGGGTGTGGCTCTGCACGTATCGGCTCATGGTGGGAATCCGGGCTGCGATCGGCCCGTGGACGTCCCGCCAGTAGCGGTGGGCCTCATGGGGGTCGAGGTCGGGGGAGAGGTGGACGAACTCGACGTTCTTGATCGCCTTGTCGGGGATCGGCCCGTCCTTGACGACGTGCTCATCGACCACCAGTTCGACGAGTCGACCGGGGTCGATGAAGTTCGGCTCGTCCGCCTTGGCGGCTGCGAACTCCGGTGTTGCCGCCATGGCGGCCAAGGCCTGCTTGTCGTCGAACCAGACCTCGGCGATCCCGTCGGAGGCCACCTCGCCCCGTCGGTAGCCGCCGAGGCGGGTGTGGCTCTGCACGTATCGTCGCAGCCCGGGGATGCGAGCCACGATCGGCCCGTGGACGTCGAGCCAGTGACGCTGGAACTCCTCGACGTCCAGGTCCGGTCTGCGCTTGATGATCTCCACGACCTTGATCATCGGAGGTTCCTTCCGACGCTGACCCCCGTCTTGGCTTCGAACCCCTTCATGTCCTCACGCTAGCCGGGCCGGTCGTGGAGACGCCGGATGAGCCTTCGGCGTGCGCCGGTGGTGCTCCTCGTTGCAGCTGGCTCCGTTAGCATAGGCCGCCGACTGGTTGCGGTCTGAGGGAGGGGTTCCATGGTCGGTCCGAATGTGTTGTTCTTCCATGTCGACAACGTCAGCACCGGCGATTTCGGCTGCTACGGCGGTGGCATCGCCATCGGAGCCGAGACCCCAAATGTCGACCGCTTCGCCGGCGAGTCGATGCTGCTGACCAACTACAACGTCGAGGCCCAGTGCGCGCCGACTCGATCTGCGCTGATGACGGGACGACACTCGGTTCGTACCGGTGTCACCAACGTCATGCCCGGCGGCGGGCTGGTTGCCTGGGAGGTGACCATTGGCGACGCACTCAAAGAACTCGGCTACCGCAACTGCATCCTCGGCAAGTGGCATTGCGGGAACGAACCGGGTCGATACCCCACCGACCACGGTTTCGACTACTGGTACGGCGTCGGCGGCACCTGGGACGAAGCCATGTGGCCGGACGACAAGTGGTTCCAGGCTTCGGGTTTCGAGCCGGAACACGTGCTCGAGTCGACCGGACCGGGACACCTCGAGCAGGTCAAGGTGCTCGATACCGCGGTCCGGACCGACATCGACCTCGAATTCCTCGAGAAGGGCAAGCAGTGGATGAGCGATGCGGTCGAGGAAGGCGAACCGTTCTTCCTCTATTTCAACCACTCCAACATCCACTTCCCGGTCATCCCCCGCGACGAATATCGCGACGGCTCCGATGGCGGAATGGTCGCCGACTGCATCCAGATGATCGACGGCGACTTCCAGCAGCTGCTCGACAAGATCGACGAGCTCGGCGTCCGGGACGACACGATCGTGATCTTCGCCGGCGACAATGGCCGGGACACCTCTTTTCAGGCCACCAACAACAGGGGAGCGCCCGGCAACTGGCGGGGTGGCTACTTCTCGACTTTCGAGGGCAACAACCGAACCGCGGCCATCGTGGGTTGGCCGGGCCACATCGAGGCCGGCGCGTCGAACGACATGCTCCACGTCGTCGACTGGTTCCCAACGCTCATGCACCTCATCGGCGCCGGCGATGCGGTCCCGACCGACCGGGTGGTCGACGGGGTCGACCAGTCGGCATTCCTTCAAGGCGACGAACCGACGTCGCGACGCGACCACTTCATGATGTTCTTCGACCAGACCCACGTCGGGCTCCGGTGGCGGAACTTCAAGGTGCTGACCCACATGGTCGAGAACGGTGCAGCTCCCATCCAGCAGCTCGCCACGCCCCACATCTACAACCTGACGGTCAACCCAGACGAGGACGAGCCCTACAACTACGAGCACTTCCACTCCTGGGTGCTGTTCAAGGTCTACGGGCCGTTGTCGGCGGCGTTCCGAGCTTCCCTGGAGGGCGACGCCGTGCCCCGGGCCGCGCCCATCGACTACATACCGGGCCGGCCGAGCTGATGTCGGGTGACCTCGGTCCGGGCCGCAGATGCAGAG
>CAMYLA010000039.1 GCA_947259095.1 uncultured Acidimicrobiaceae bacterium
CGAAGGGGCATACCCAGCCGCAGAAAAACCTGCCAAAAATGATGGTCAGGACAACGGTGGCAAGTCCCCACAGCAGTCCGGCGTACAGAGTGCGGGTGCTCAGCAAGGTGGCCAATCCGACCAGTGGATCCAGCTGAATGATCCAGTTTACCGGCCAGCCGCGTAGTTGCCACCATTGATCCCCTAAAGTGGTGGCCACACAAAACCATAAAAATAAGACAAAAAAGAATGCCTGACTGATCCGTCGAGTGGTTAAGATATTCATAATCAGGGTTCAAAGGTTCAGGGCTCGGGGTTCAAGGTTCAGCCCCGCCGCTGGCCTGAAAAGCGGCCAGTTTAATCGAATAAAAAACTTAACGAAATACAATTTTATTTTTCTGACAGGATTAACTGGATGGACAGGATATAACCATACTAAACAAAAAAATCCTGTTAATCCTGTAAATCCTGTCTAAATGAATGAGTTTCATAAGAGGGTTCCAGGTTCAGAGGTTACAATACCTGGACATCGCTTATGTTTCGCCACGATGCCCGGATTGGCAGTCAAGCGATGAGCCGGACCGCCCTCATGTGCCTGTTCTCGCGCTGCAGCGAGGGCGCGGAGGTGATCGCGAGATGGGTGTCCCGGATCGGCACCTCGGGGACATGCGGACGCTGGCCGTGGATCAACAGAAACTCGTGACCCAAGGCCAGCGTCAACTCGATCAGGTCAGCGCCGCACAGGCGGCCGCGCCGACGTCGCCAGGCTCGTCGCCCGGCATGCCGTCGCCGATCGGGTTCCCCGCTTGCAGGACCACCTCGCCAGTCGCCAGGTTCAACACGACATGGCCGATCACCCCGCTACCCCCGGCGCGACCGGTGATCGCCAGGAACGGCACGCCATCCACCAGGAACACGCGGTCCGGACCACGGTCCCTGAACACCCAGGTCTCGCCATCGGCGTTAGTGAAGGTGCTATCGAGCAGGAAGTTCGCCAGGAACACGTTCCGCTCCGACTTCAGCTCCCGTTCTTGCACCCAACCCTCGGCTTCCACCATGAGCACATCGCCGCTGTCACAGAAAACCGGGAACGGGCCGAACTCGATCGGCATGACCACCTTGTTGCCATTCCCATCGTTCGGAATCGCGCCCACTGCCGTCGTGAACGACAAAGCGGTGACTCCCACAACTGCGAGCAGCACCATGAACTTCTTCATGTCTTTCCCCTTTCGACCGGCGGAGGGAGACCGTGTCCCCGCGAACACAACTAGAACGCCCCTGCGCCCGTGCCCTGACCCTAGTGGCCATGATCCGGGAGCGCCACGGGTTCGATGTCGGTCCCAAGACGGGCGGTTACCAACCACACAGAGCCGTGGCCGATCGGCACGTCGGGGATGGAGCGCCATGACGTTGGACCCTGGCTGGTTCGGTGGCTGAGAGAAAGGATGGGCGGTGACTGCGGGGAGGCGTTCGCGGCGAGACGTCTGTTGAACACAAACCCATCCGTGTGTTGTTCATGGCTGTGGTTGCGGCATTGGTTACTGCAACGGGGGTGGGGGCTCAAGAGTCGGCTACCGCCCGACCTGGGGTCGGGCTGGGAGCTTCGGTTGGAACAGCCTCTGATGTGGTCAACGGTTGCGGGCAGCGCCGACACGGGCTTCGTGGTGTGGGGTGTCGAAGGCGACGAGAGTGCGGTTGCGTTCTGGTCCGCTGATGGGTTGGAGTGGCAGGAGATCACCGACTCCGCTCTGCTGACATGGGTGGGGGACTTGGCGGCCAACGACGGCGGCTTCGTGGCGACCCGAGTAGACCGCCAACCTAATGGTTCTGTGGCGTTCTCTCTCGACGGCCTCACCTGGGAAACCGTCCGCCTCGGAACGAGCTTCAGCTTCTGGCATGTTGACTCTGGCCCCGGAGGGTTCTTGTTGGCTGGCGTGGGCCGCGACTGCGAGACAGTAGCCACGTTCTCCACGAACGGCCGCGATTGGATGCCGGTGGAGCTTCCCCTCCAGTGCCAAGGCGTAGTGGCTGCTGAAATAGATGGCCGCTGGGTGGGCGTGGAGCGACAGGACGAGGACATGGTGGTGATCCTGTCGTCTGACGACGGCACCACATGGAGCGAAGTCGAAACTGAGCCGCCTCCGCTGGAGTGGGACTTCCCTTCGCTGGCGAACTACCCAGGGCGTGACGCTCTTCTGAGGAGTCCGTCGTTGTCATCTGACGGAGACACGCTGGTCCTGGCGGGCAAAGGCATCGGTGGCGGGGTGTGGGCGTCCACCGACGGAGGCATGACCTGGACCGACGCCGGAATCGAGCAGGGTCAGGGCGGGCTCGCGATGGCGGTCAGCGACTTCGGCTTTGTGGGCGTGGCACCCCAGCGGGTGCTCGTGTCCAAGCAATGGAGTCTCGTGGGTTGAGCATCCCGCCGATGCGGGGTTCCATGATGTGGCAGCAGCGGGCAATGCGGTGGTCGCCACCGCCGCCGACGGCATCTACACCTGGACGCCACCGCCGGGGTCGCTGCCCGCCACCGGCACGAGCACCTCAGTCCCGCTGATCCTCGGCGTGGCGCTCGTCGCAACAGGCGCAGCGGTCTTGGCCATGCGACGAAGACTGACCCATTCCACCTGACCCAAGTCCAGCGCCCGTACCGTCCCCGATCGCCGGTTTGGGGATGCGCCAGAACAACGGCTGAGCCCGGAGATTCACCCCGCCCACATCCGGCAATCCCGGACCCCTTCGGGCCGAGCGGGTGCCGGCTCCCAGGGCCTCGGCGTGCCGATCGATAATGTTCGGCTCGGGCCGTCGACAGGCACGCTGGTGCGGCACCAGTGCCGTGATCGGAAATGTTCATGTCAACCGCCTTCACGGCCCGGTGATGGTTATCGATCGGCTCGACCGCTCACAACGCATCGCCGGTACCCGGGCACGCCGAGCCGAGGTTCTGAGGGCCGTTGTCGGGCGGATTGAGCCGCCTCGGCGACTGCATCTGGCGCCTGGCGGGGTGCGGTCGTGCTCGACAACGCTGGGGTGACCAGGGCGTTCGCGCTCGGCCGTCGCGCACTGCACCCGGGGAAGGACGCCGGCTCTCGGGCGAGCTGTCATGGAAGCGGGCGGTGATGTAGATCCACGAGAGCCGTTTGGCGCACGGACCCGTCAGTCGAGCGGGACCGGCTCGTACTCGGGGACCGCGGAGCCGATCTTCCTGGTGCCACGAGTTGGGTTTGCGACGAGTACCTCGCACTCCATAGCGTCAGGGTCGCGGAAGAACAGCGAGAGCTTGCGTCCGAAGTCAGTGACGACGCCATCGGTCGCTCGACCTTCCATCAGCCGCCGACGGATCTCGTCGAACGCCTCGATGGTCGGCGCTTGGTAGCCGATGTGGTCGAGGCGTCCTCGGCCAAACATCGGGGTCTGTTTCGCCGGTTCGTGGTTGCCGTCAACCTGGAACACGTTGAGTTCAGTGTGCGGGCCGATGTTGATCACGGTCATCCGCGGCCCACCCGGGTATTCCGGGCCGTCGAACTCGACGGTGGCGTCGAACACGTCGATCAGGAAGCGCTGGAGGCGGTCCGAGTCAGCGGTGAGCGTCGCAACATGATCAATACCTGACGTCAGCATCTCGCCAGCCTGCCACACTCCGGTCACTCCTGGCCCACCCGAGAACACCGGCCCCCAAGCGTCTGCTCGTCACCGAGCGTGACGACTAGGCGGTCGTCGACCCGAGGAACGCTCATCGGACCCTCCGCGTTCGCATTCCCGAGCGCCCCGACCGCGCCGGACCGCTTGCGTCCTGGCGACAGCCAGCCTGCTAATGGGTATCGACCAGTCGCTTCGGGTTCTCGGTGAGGCTGGTGTCGAGCTTTCGGGCGGTGAGCACTCCTTCCTGCTGAGACCCTTCGGGGATCTCTACGGCTAGATCGTGCCCCGCTCGGATAGTTCGGGTTGGCTGTTAAGCACTCCTGGGATGTCGTGCCGTTGAGCACTGATCCATTAGCTCGCTGCTTGGACAACCCGGCCTGCTCAACCCTGTTACCGGATGATCTGAGGAGAAACACCATGGTTCTATTCGTGGGCGATGATTGGGCCGAGGCCCATCATGACGTCCATCTCATGGGTGAGGGCGGTGAACAGCTCGTGGTACGCCAGCTCCCGGAAGGACTCGAGGGGATCGCCAGACTTCATGCCATGGTCGCTGAACACGCCACCGATCCGGCCGAGGTGATCATCGGTATCGAAACGGACCGGGGCCTGTGGGTTCAGGCTCTTCTCGCAGCCGGGTATCAGGTGTACGCGATCAACCCGCTGTCGGTTGCCCGGTACCGGCAACGCCATAACGTCGCTGGCGCCAAGTCCGATGCCGGTGACGCGAAAACGCTGGCTGATCTGGTCCGCACCGACCGGCATAACCATCGCCCGATCGCCGGTGATAGTTCCGATGTCGACGCGGTGAAAGTGTTGGCCCGTGCCCATCAGAACCTGATCTGGGAACGAACCCGAAACACCAACCGGCTCCGTAACACGCTACGCGAGTACTACCCGGCCGCTTTGGAAGCATTTGACGACCTGGCCCACTCTGATGCCACTTCGGTGTTGGCGGCGTTCCCGTCGGCTGAGACCGGAGCCAAGGCCAGCAGCTCCCAGATTCGGGCCGCGCTCAAACGTGGCGGCCGTAAACGCAACCTCGATACACGAACCGCCGAGATCCGCGCCGCTCTACGAACACCGCAACTCGGCGTGTCACCAGCAGTGGCAACCGCGTTCGCTGCCACCACCCGGTCCACGGTCGGGATCATCGCCGAGATCGCCCGGCAGATCAAAGCCCTCGAAGCTGAGCTGACCACCCATTTTGAGCAACACCCGGACGCCGGCATCTACCGTTCCCTGCCAGGACTTGGTGTCATCCTCGGCGCCCGGGTGCTCGCAGAGTTCGGGGACGACCCCGAACGCTACAACTCAGCCAAGTCTCGCAGAAACTACGGCGGAACCTCGCCACTCACCGTCGCTTCCGGCCGCAGCCGAGTCATCAAAGCCCGATTCGTCAAAAACCGGCGACTCTACGACGCCATCGATCAATGGGCCTTCTGCTCCCTACTCGCCAGCCCCGGTTGCCGGGACCACTACGACCAACGACGAGCCGCCGGCGACCTCCACCACCAAGCCCTACGAGCCCTCGGCAACCGCCTCGTCGGCTACCTCCACGGCTGCCTCACCACCAACACGCCCTACAACGAACACACCGCCTGGGCCCACCGCCAACCACAACAAATCCCAGAAGCCGCTTGACACTTACGAACCTGGGATGTCTAGCCCCAAGCATCAGCCCCTCATGGCCGGCAGTGGCCTGCCTACCGGCGTGAGTAGCCGAGCTTCAGCCCGGTCGAGACTCGTCGAGACCGCTCCTGCTGGCTTTGGGAGCAGGGGGTCGGGAGTTCAAATCTCCCCATCCCGACAATCGAGCGGTTCTTCCAGACTCGGGAACAAGGTGATAGCCACCCTGGTGGCCAACGGGGCTTCCAGCACTCCAGATCGAGGGCTGGGGCGGCAGCTCGACCGAGCGACTGAGAGCCCCTCCTGGCAGCCGCAAGTCGGCTAGGATCTACGCATGGCCGAAGGCGAGCAGCAGCCACTCCCTGACGGGCTCCATCCGATGCGGAAGACCGATTGGATGGCCCTCAGCGACGAGAAGCTTGCCGCTCTCGCAGTCTCTACTGCCCGCTCCGGCATCAAGGTCCTGGAGGCCGTCGGCGTCGACCCGGGCGATGCACTCCGAGCCCGAGCTTCCGGCGACCCGGACCAGATTGCCGCATACGTGGCGGAGTTCCGGCGCGCACCTGCCGACGCGGCGTGAGCACGGGACAACTTCACGTCATCGGACGTGGCCACCAGGCGCGCTTCTCCGAAGACTTCGACCAGGTCTTGGCGGAAACGATCCGTTCCAGCCCCGAGCCGACACAAGCGACGGCTGAGCTGGACGACGTCACGCTCTTGACGGTGCTGGCCAACTTCGCCGGCGTTGGGGCGTACAACCCCGCAGCCCCGAGCACTGAACGAAAACACTCCATTCTCCACGTCGACCCCGCCAACCCGATACTGCGGTCCTTCCCTTGGGCCTGGTGGAGGCGGGCGACGCCCATGGGCCGATTCGTCTTCACTGGACGAACCCTGGATCCAGGCCACACGGTCGTAGCGGACCTCTGGTTCGACCTCGCCTGACCCCCAGGAGGATGGGTTTCTCGCCCGGCCACCAGCAGAACCGTGGTAGCCAAAGTGGTAGCCACGACGGTCGGCATTGCTCAGCGTCGACCAGCGCTCCCCAGCACCAGACCGCCACTCCCCCAGCGCTCGCCAGTACTCCTCAGCGGACCCGTTCACGATTTGGGAGCATGGGGTCGGGAGTTCAAATCTCCCCATCCCGACTTATGGAGCGGGCTTTCGGGACCCGCCACACGGCTGGTAGCCCGAGTGGTAGCCACGAATGGCTACCAGCCACTTGGACAGCGCGACTTCATTCGGTGGTCGTGTCCAGGTCCGACACTCGGTCGCACGGCAGTCGGTTTCGTAGTACGATACCTAGCAGTGGATTCCACCAGTCAGCTCTCAAGCATGGGATCGCGCCGGAGGACATCGAGCATTGCAGACGGAACGCTATGGCAATCGATGATCTCGACGACGACCTTCGCCTCTACCTCGGACCGACCGTGAGCGGCGTTCTCCTCGAAGTGATCACGATCGTCCGGGACGACAACAGCGAGCTCGCCATTCATGCGATGACAATGCGCCCAACATACCGACCACTACTCGGAGGTGAGTGAAGTGACAGACAAAGCACGAGAACGAACCCGTACTGGCAAAGAAGTGACCGACGAGCTGGTCGAGGATCTTGCCGATAAGGCCGAGAACGGATTCGACGTAGACGAGATCGTTCGCCGACGAGGGGGACGCCCGCCGATGGGCTCCGCGGCTGCCTCGGTAGAGTCCGTCCGCCTGGATCCAGAGTTAAGCGCAGCGCTCGAAGCCCGAGCAACCGACGAAGGGCGAACCAACTCCGACGTGATCCGCGAAGCCTTACGCAACTACCTCAAGGCCAGCTGACGGCAACCACCGCCAATAATGTCACTTGCCGTTGGTAGCCCGATTGGTGACACGGGGCCGAGCTGTCCTCAGCAAGCATGAGCGCTTCCCAGCACTTCGACGGCCAGCCTCAGCGGCTCGGAGCAGTCCTCAGCACCTTCGCTCACGATTTGGGAGCAGGGGGTCGGGAGTTCAAGTCTCCCCATACCGACCGAGATTCGGCTGGTTCTTTGTGCCTCGTCCGAGGTCGAACATCGGCCGTGCCAACCAAGCTCTGGTTGATCGACGCGGATCGCGGACAGCCGCTGCGGTGCGAAGCCGCCGCCACCGTTGACCTCGATCTGTGATCTTCAGCCGAGGGCGGGGGCGCCTCTGGTCCGGCCGGTGATGGATTCGGGGCCTCGGCGCTGGGGTGGAACGCCAGGGTCACAGGTCAGGAGTAACATGATGACATGGCTACGGACTGGGCAGCAGCGATCGCCGATGCTCGCCGACGAGGTGTCGATCTCACCGCCGAAATGAGCGGCTCGGACTGGGCCGAGTACCGGGCTCAGTGCCGCTCGTGGCTCGACACCGAGGCCGGCCAAGCGCACAAGCAGCGGGCACTGGAACGAATCGCAACCAAGCAGGCGATCATCGACGAAGCCAGCTGACGCCGAGCCAGTGGCGTGGCCGATCCAGCCGCCTACCCCGGCCCACAGTTCTGGGACGACGTCAGACGCGAACTCGCTCGGACCGGCTCGGGCTCGGCGGAGATCTTCGGCCGGGACGAGATGCCGTGGGTGCTCGCCCGATGCTCGATGACCTGGGACTCCCTCGAAGTCCTCGACGACGCTGTCCCACACGCCCGCTACGCCTCGTTCGTCGCCCTGGCCGGCTACCGATTCGTCGTGACCGGCTATCGCTGGGCATCCGACGTCGTCGAGCTGATCGACTTCGAAATCATCACCTGGAATCACCCCCACGTCGAGCCAGACTGACATCGCTCACGGGTCGCAGAGCCCGGGGTTGCTAACCGTGATGCCAACCATCCCCCACGCCCTCTCTTGACGCTCGATGGCACTCGGCAGCCTCTCCCCCGGCTTTCAGAGCGCTCAGCAGCCTACGCTGATCGGGCTCATCAAGCTTTGGGAGCAGGGGTCGGCGGTTCAAATCTCCCCATCCCGACGAGATCTAGCGGGTTTTCGCACCGGTTTCGAGGCCGGCAACCCGACTGGGAGCCACGAATGGCTACCAGCAACCTCGACATTCCCCCGTCGACACCGATCTCAGACCGATGCGGTCTTCGAATGGCGTCAGCGCGTCAGCGGGTTGGCGACGTGCAGTCCTCTACGGCTGGCTGCTTCGCACAGGTCGGAGTCCGCACTCGTCAGGAGAGCAGCGTCGATGAGCAATGCGGAGGCCAAGTGGACTGCATCATATCCCCGAAGCGCTTCCTCTTCGGCGAGGACCGAGGCCTCGACGACCAGACCTTCAGTGACCTGGACCAGGCTCATCTCGTCGATAAGCGCCGAGAGGTTCCTCTTTGCTCTGCGGTGTTGCGGGCTGGAGAGCCGACCACCGCGAGTCGCTGCGGCCAAAGCAGCCACTCCCTCGACAATGACGAGGCTTGCGGAGGCGATCGCATCTGACCTATCCCAGATCAACCCAGCCTCTTCGGAACCTTGTTCGTCAATCACGAGCTTCAGCACTGAGGAGGTGTCAACATAGGTGATCACCGACGCTGCTCGGCGACCAGATCGCTCACAGACCCCTTCGACTTGATCCGCCGCTCGGGCCGATGGCGCCCCACATGCTTCGGTGGACGGACGGCGCCCGATGCGACCAGTTCGGCAAGCCAATCGCTTGATTGATCCAGCGACGACAGCCGCGCTACCGGCCGGCCCCGGTCGGTCACGATGACCTCCTCACCTTGGCGGACGCGTTCGATGTACCGGCTAAGGCTGTTCTTCAAATCGCGGATTCCGACCTCGACACGAGATGAAGCTACATTCATCATCAGATTATAGCCACATAACAACACGACAGCCAGCCGATGTTCCGGCACACCGGTAGCCCGATTGGTAGCCACGGGTACGAGCAGCCCCGAGCAAGCATCAGCGCTTCTGAGCACTTCAGTTGCGGGATTCAACCCGCTACAGCACTCCTCCGCACCCTCGCTCACGATTTGGGAGCAGGGGGTCTTGAGCGCGTGAAGGACGCCGCAGAGAACGCCGGCGGGCACTTCATCGCAGTCGTCAGCCCGTTGCCAGGCTTGACCAGTGTGGAGTGGTCGAACAGCACTCCGATGGGGTGAGCAATCAGAAAAAACGAGGGCCTGATGAAGCGAACGAATATCTTGACATGTATCGAGCCGGACCGTGTTGCCTTGGAGTTCGACGAGGAGCACAAGGCCGGGTCGAGAGCGGCCTGTTCGGGTTCTTCTATCGGAACTTCGGCGCCTCCAAGATGGGGAACGCGTCCTTGACCGTACACAAAGCCTGTCTCGAACAGCCCGACCCGTGAGATGCGGTGGACTACTTCGGGCGGAGCACTGCTGATGCCGTTCACAAGTGCTGAACCTCGGGTCGTCAGGTGCTTCGGCGCTCACCCGCTCAGCAACGACGTCGGCGCCGGCAAGCGAATTCAAGTCTCGTCCCAGTTGATCCACTCGACGTCATGAGCGCGCACGTGGGCTCGAACAGCCTGGCCGACGGTGGGATAGAAGTTCTCCCGACCAATGGTCTCGACCGTCCCCGATCGAGTCAGCTGATCGCGGACGATGCCCTTCAGCTCGGCGAAGCACAGTTCGATCCCCTGTTCTTCGAGCTCGTCGCGCACGGCGAGGAGGGCGTGATCGGCCGTGGCGTCGATGTCAGTGATCGGTTCGGCGGTGATGACCACGCGCTTCAGGCCGGGTCCGGCCTTGCGAATCCGGTCGGTGAGGTCATCGCGGAAGACCTCTGCGTTGGCGAAGAAGAGCGGCGCATCGAACCGGTACAGAAGCAGGCCCGGGACCTGTCGACCCTCGGGATGGCGCTCAAAATCGTGGTAGCCCTTCAGCCCGTCGACTCTGACGAGGATGGTCGTGTGGGGTCGCCACGACCGGCGCAGAAAAACCAGGAGTGAGATGCCGACTGCTATGCCGATTCCCCACAACGGGCCGGCGACGACCACCCCGGCGGCGCAGATGAGGCCAAGCCAGAACTCCTCTGGTCGTGACCGGAGCAGCGCCCGAGCGGTCCCGGGTTTGACGAGCTTGCTGACGGCGACGATCAGCACGGCGGCCAGGGTGGCCAGCGGGAGGGTCGAGAGGGCGTCGGGTGCGGTGCTGATAAAAGCCAGAACCGAGATGGCGGCGATCAGGCCAGCCGTTCGGGTACGGGCTCCCGCCGATTCCAGCACTGGTGTTCGCGAGGAGCTGCCGCTGACGGGAAAGCCCTGGAAGAACCCGCAGGCAAGGTTGGATAGGCCGAGCGCCACGAGCTCGCGGTTCGGGTCGACGTGGCGTGCTTCGCGAGATGCGTACGACTGAGACAGGATGCTGGTGTCGGTAAAGGAGATGAGGGCGATGCTGAAGGTGCCGATGGCGAGCGGGCCGACGTCGCTCCAGTCGACTGCGGGAAAAGCCGGCGATGGTGCGCCGCGAGGAAGGATGCCGACGACGTCCAGCTCATCGCCGGCATCGAGCAGGCGAGTGGCGACGATGGCCACGATCACGGTCGCCGCCACGGCGAAGAGGTCCGAGCGCAGCCGTCCAAGGACTATGAGGCTCGCCAGCGAGAGGAGGCCGGCCCAAGCGGTAGCTGTGTCGAAGTCCAGCTTCACCAGGCCGCCGACCGAGTCGACGAGCACCGAGACCGTCTCGCCGCCAGCGTCGATACCGAGCAGCGTCGGGAGCTGCCCGACGGCGACGACAACGGCCACACCAACGAGGTAGCCGTGACGAATCGGCAGTGAGAACAACTCGGTCAGCAGTCCGAGCCCACCGAAACCGGCGGCGACCGACAACAGACCGGTGCCGACGGCCAATACAGCAGCGAGTGTCGCTGCCCGCTGCGGGTCGCCGCTCGAAAGGGGAAGTATCGTCGCAGCGATCAGCGGTGCGAGGGAGGAATCGGGCCCGAGGACGAGCAACCTCGATGGCCCGAACAGCGCATACACGACCATCGGAGCGATCGTGGCGTAAAGCCCGTGAATCGGCGCCAACCCAGAGGCTTGGGCATACGCCATGCCGACCGGTACGAGGAAGAGGCTCAGAAGGACGCCCGCCACGAAGTCGCGCCGGAGCGCCTGTCGTGAGACGACAGGGTTTAGGTCGGGCAACCTCGCCCCAACCGACGCGCCAATTCGAACCATGTTCCAATTGTCACGCAGATCGACCGCGCGCGACGGTCTTCTTCAATCAATTCTGTTCGCCGATCGTTCGAACCCGATCGCGATCACAGGAAGCTGCTATGCCTCCGGCCCACAAAGCGACCCTGGATCCGTCCCATCCGGCACTTCGTAGGGCTCAATCGAACCGAGGGCCAGCGGGCACCGGTGGCCAGCAAACAAGCGAAAGAACTTTATGAAAGACGTCGGCAGCTCACGATCTGGATCGGCGGTCCAGGCGCTTCGACTCGGGTCCGCCCGAGCGACACCTCTCGCCTCGACGGTCAGGTCGACATGGCGGTGAAGCGCCGCCTCAGAACAGTCCTGGAGTTGAAGCTCCGATAGGGCCCGCCGGAGCTGTTCACCATGGAGCGGGACTTGGAAGGGTGGCTCGAAACATGGCAGCGGTGGAGCCCGGCCGAGGTCGGCCGAGGAGCTTTCTCTGGCTTGGCCGTAAGGAGGTGTTGACTCAGCTGTAGTCCCCTGAGCGGATCGCTACTCGGCGACGAGCAGAGCGCCAGAACGAGCCCGAGATGTGTGTCTCCACGAGACCGTCTACCTGTCGCTGTTGGTGCCCCGTCGCCCCGCGGATCCTGGTGGCTTCGGGCGAGTGCTCACGCTTCGGCTTTCACGGCCGTTGGGGCCCGGAAGTTCCGCGTGGTCAACACGATCGCACCAGCGGCCAAGAGCACGAGGAGGAACAGGACGAAGGCGACGACCACCCAAAGGACGACGAATACGAACCAGTAGGTGCCAACCAGCAATCCCAGCCCCAGCAGGCCGAACAGGATCGACCAGACGATGCCCAACACGATCGATACCACCAGCAACGCCACAAGCGCGGCGAGGACGATGAGCTCGGAGAGCAGACTGGCGCCGGGCCGCTGGCGGGCCCGGGTCAACACCGCTTCCAGCGGGCGGCGGAGAACCAACAACACGAGCGCACCGACCAGGAACAACGCGACGAACCGGTACAGAACACCGACCAGGCGGTCGCCGAACGTTGGCTCGTCATCCTCGCCCACGGTCACGTCCTCGGGGCCGACGACAGTCCCGGTCCGCTCGTAGTCACCAGCCCTCCATAGATCTGACCAGCAACGTCACCACCGATCCTCACCTGCCCTGCACCGAACAACACATCGGAACCGACGTCACCGTCGAGCTCGGCGCTCCCGCCTACCACTGCCACGTCGCCGCCCACCGGGGCGCTCGATGATCTCACCCTCAACGCCGAGACTGGAGCTGCCCCGGTTTGGTTGACACCTGAACGCTGAGATCCTTTAGAGGGTTTCAGGAACGGAGTCACCAATGCCAAGAACACGTCGTCCGTATCCCAGATGAGTACAAGGCTGAACTTGTCCGGATGGTTCGCGAGGAGGGTCGGACACCATCTGAGCTCGCCCGCGAGCTTGAACCAACTGCGCAGTCAATCTCGTCTTGGGTAGCTCAGGCCGGCGTCGATACCGGCGAACGCAAGGAGTTGGGTACCGACGAGAAAGAGGAGTTGCAGGCCCGGTCCGTTCCGTGGCGTGATCGCCAGACAACACCCGGCTCGTAGCCACCTCCGAGGACTCGACGCTGCGGGTCTGGGACGTCGAGAGCGGTGACCTCCTCGCCGAATATCAGACGATGGGCGGGTTCTGACCCGCGGGATCATGCACGTGCTGCTGGGCCTAGGAATCCGACATCGAGTGTTGGAAGTGTTGGCCAGGGTCGTGCGACGGATGGGACATGCGGCCCTGGTCGGCGGCCCCGGCGTGGCGCATCGTGGTCTGACAGACAAGGAGTCGCCCCGTGGATCCCTCGCAATCAGCCCAACAGGCGAACTTGGACCTCGTGGCACGGGTCGGACCTCTCATCGCCACCGGCTTCGCCAATCGCGACGATGATCTGTTCGCAGACGACTTTGT
Source organism: uncultured Acidimicrobiaceae bacterium (assembly GCA_947259095.1). GTDB lineage: Bacteria > Actinomycetota > Acidimicrobiia > Acidimicrobiales > SZUA-35 > JAHELU01. Next base: position 13,317 of record CAMYLA010000039.1, read on the forward strand.
CTTCCACTTCTTCAACCCGCGCCTCCCGGAGCTGGCCGGCGACCACCACGGGGTGGACGGCCTCGCCAGCTTCTTCGAGCGATTGCGAGAGGGAAGCGACAGTGGCTTTCATAACGAGCCCCACTCACTCACCCCCTACGGCGACGAGCTGGTGGTGGCCTACGCAACCAACACGGCCAGCTTCGGGGGCACCGTGCTGGACATTGACGCGATTGTGGTGTGGCGGGTGGTCGGCGGGCGCATCCACGAAGCTTGGGACATCCCGGCGATCAACACCGTGCGCCCCCACCGCTGACCGACAGGCCCGAGGTCATCACCTGCACGCCGCTCGGCGGGTCTTCACCAGGCCGTCCGGTGACGACGCCGGGAATGGTCGGATCGCCGTTGGCCCTGCACGATGACTGTGATCACAGGTGGGAGTGTGATCAGCCGGCTGCCGGTTCGACCTCCACTGCGGTATCGGAGAACGTCGGGGCCCGGCCGATGTCGGCGTAGCGGGTGGAGGTGAGGGCGTTGACCGCCAAGCCGTCGGGAGAACCAGAGGGCCAGTGTCCCATCGGCATCAGCACCACGCCCCGAGCGACATCGGTACCGACCCTCGCGACCGCCGCGACCGATGCTCGTCCGTTGAAGACCCGAACCGGGCTGCGGTCTGCGATGCCCCGAGCTGCTGCATCATCGACATTCAGCCGGCACGTCTGTGGGCCTTGCTGGGTCAGCTGCTTGTCCATATTGGCGTACTGGGAGTTGAGGAACGCGTGGGCCTTGGGGGAGATCAGCGCCAGGGGGTAGGCATCGTTGGAGCCGATCTCCACCGGCTGGTGGTAGGTGGGGAGCGCGTCGACGGGCTTGCCGTCCTGGTTGCCAGGGATGCCTTGCCGGAACAACGGGGCAACGAAGTTGCCCCCAGCCGCCATCGACGAAAGCAGCTCCACCTTGCCCGATGGTGTTGGGAAGTTGCCGTTGCGGTGAGGAGCGTACTCGTCGGCCGGGGGCAGGTTGAGCCGTAGGTAGCCGTCGGCCTTCAACCGGTCGAGATCGATGCCCACCATCTGCGGCACCGACCAGTCCAACGACTGCACCAGCTGCTCGTCGTCACTCAGTTCGAACCACGGATCGTCGATGCCCATCCGTCGGGCCAGTCGGCGGAACTGCTCGTTGTTGGCCAACGCCTCGCCCTGCGGTTCCACCACCTTGGGGTTGTAGGTCAGGTAGAGGTGGCCCCAGGAGAACATGAGGTCGTTCTGCTCCATCGCCATTGCGGCCGGCAGGAAGATGTCGGCGTACCGGGCGGTGTCGGTGAGGAAATGATCGGACACGACGACGAACAGATCGTCGCGAGCCAGCCCGTCGATCACCGACTGCTGGGCTGAGGTCACAACCGCCGGGTTGGAGTTGTAGACGAACAGGCCCTCGATCGGCGGGCCGTCGAAGCCGCCGGCCAGCGCTCGGCCCAGTTCCCATTGGTTGATGATCCGGACGTTGTCGGCGTCGGGGTGGAGGCCATGGAGATGGTCCCACGCCACGGGGAAAGCCCAGATCGGCATCTGCAGAACCCCACCACCGACCTCACGCCACGAGCCGGTCAGGGCTGGGAGCGAGAACACCGCCCGTGCTGCATTGCCGCCCGCAGTCGACCGCTCCAAGGCGACGCCAACCCGGATCATGGCCGGTGGGGAGGTGGCGAACTCTCGGGCCAGCGTTCGAATGTCCTGGGCGGGTATGCCGGTCTCGCCCTCGGCCCACTCCGGGGTGTACTGGACGACGTGCTCGGCCAGCTCCTCAAAACCTGTGGTGTTGGCTGCAACGTAGTCGGCGTCGTGGAGGCCCTCACCGATGATCACGTGCATCATCGCCAGCGCCAGGGCAGCGTCGGTGCCAGGCCGGATGGGGATATGCCAGTCAGCTTTCTCGGCGGTCCGGTGTCGAACCGGGTCGATGCAGACGACCTTGGCCCCCCGCTTCTGCGCCTCTTCGATGAATGGCCACAGATGCAGGTTGTTCGACAACACATTGCAGGCCCAAATGATGATGTACCGGGAGTGGACAAGCGATTCGGGGTCGACGGCGGCGGTCGGGCCCAGCGTCATCAGGTAGGCCGAGATACCACCACCGTCGCAGAATGTCCGCTCCGAGACGCTGGCCCCCAGATTGTTGAAGAACCGGTCGCCGACCGTCAGTCCATTGAGGATGCCCATGTTGCCCAGGTAGCTGTAGGGCAGTATCGCCTCCGGTCCATGCCGGTCGATGATGTCGGTGAACCGGGCGGCGATCTCGTCCAGCGCCTCATCCCAGGTGATCGGCTCGAACCGGCCGTCGCCTTTGGCCCCGACCCGGCGTTGAGGGGTGACAATCCGGTCCTCGTTGTAGAGATGAGCTGGGAAGTCGGTGACCTTCACACAGAGACCACCCCTCGTGAATGGGTGATCCGGGTTGCCCCTGACCTTGGTGACACGGTCCCCTTCGACGGTGACGACCATCGAACACGTGTCTGGACAATCGTGCGGGCAGGCACCGAGTGCCTGAATCTGCTCTGTCATTGCGACCCCCGTTTGGAACTTTCTCGGAAGCCTACGGGCCGGTGGGCGACGGCGCCATTGCCGGTGCCTTGCAGCGGCGCTTCGACGAAAGGTGCCTCATCGACCTCGGAGCTACGCAGCGAATCGGGATCAGAGCCACAGTTCGATCGTTGGCAATGGCCTGGCATGGGGTGCGCTAATCAGCGAGCAACGCCACCGCACGAGTCGGGCCGCCGTGACCGCCGATGATCTTCAAGGGAAAGCCGAAGAAATCAAAGCGTTTCCCAAGAACAAGCCTGAGGTTGGCCAGATTCTCGTAGTGAGTGATGCGATTGTCCCGCGACATCATGTGGCATGGGTAGCTTGTACTGGCCGGATTGTCAGGCGTTGGCGAGTCAACGCCGAAGCTCTTGATGCCGCGGTCTGCGATCCACTGCGAGCCGGCCTCACCGAGACCGGCGAAGTCGGTCAGGTACTCCCGGGTGCCGACGTGTTTCTCCCAGGTTCCGGTGTGGAACAGGACGATGTCACCGGGATGTAACTCCTGGCCCGACTCGGCCAGGGCCGACTCGAGATGAGCGGGCTCGATGTCGGTCTGAGCCGGTACGGCGGAAACGTCGAGACAGATGGCCGTCCCGAAGAACAGCTCGAGCGACATCTGATCGATCGTCGGGGCGTCCGGGCTGGGATCCATGTGGCTGAACGAGTCGACGTGGGTCGGGCCGTTGTCGTTGACCATCAAACCGGTTGTCTGAAATGAGAAATCGCTGGTGAACCGCTCCGAGGTTTCCTCGTGACTCACGTGCTGGAACTGCACGGTCTTCAGGTGCCCCGGGTAGACCATCATCGTTTCGTAGATGTCCTGCGAGAGATCGATGGTGGTGGGCATGGCTCGCTCCATTCGCTGGCTTGCCTACAACCTACGATCAGCTTGGCTGCTCATCAAGCCGCATGGCGAGCCATCGAGTTCGGAACTAGTGTCGGAATTGGCGCAGTAACTCACAAGGGGGAGGGTGCATGAAGGCACCACCGTTCGGGTACCGCAGGGTCGATTCGGCCGCCGAGGCCGTCGAATCGTTACGCGAGTTTGGGGACGAGGCGAGGATTCTGGCCGGCGGGCAGAGCCTGTTGCCGATGCTCAACATCCGGCTGGCGTCGCCGAGCCATCTGATAGATATCGGACGGGCCGGTGACCTGAGACACATCAATACCGACAACGGGTCGCTTGTGGTCGGCGCGGCAGCAACCCAGTGGTCGGTCGAGAACGACAGCGGAGCGGGAGGCAGCGCGCCGCTGTTGACCGAGGCCATCGGCCGGGCCGGCCAGGTGCCGATTCGCCACCGGGGCACGGTGGTCGGCAGCATCGCCCATGCCGACCCGAGCGCCGAGATCCCGTGCGCCGCCCTGGCCCAGGGGGCAACCATGGTGGCGGCCACCAGCACCGGTGAACGTGCAGTGCCTGCGGACGAGTTCTTCCAGGGCCCCTACATGACGGCACTGGCCGACGATGAGATGCTGCGAGAGATTCGCATCGAACGCTGGCCCGATGGCACCGGCCACGCCTTCGAAGAGTTCAGCCACAGCCATGAGAGCTGGCCGGTGGTGACCGCCGCAGCTCTCGTCCATCTCGACCAGGGCTCGATCCAGCGAGTGGCCATTGCCATGAGCGGCGTCGCCGGGCGGCCGCTGCGGGCAACCGCGGTCGAACAGGAGCTGACCGGCCAGGCGCCGACTTCGGAGTTGGTGGCCGACGCGGCACAGTCGGCCACCGCCGACCTGGAGCCGTTCTCCGATGTCTTCGGTTCCGGAACCTACCGGAAACGTGTCGCCGGCTCCGTGGTCCGGCGAGCCCTCACCACCGCCATCGATCGAGCGGCCGGCGATCGAGCAGCCGGGACCAACAACGGAGGATCAGCGCGATGACCACCACCGAAACGCATTCGATCTCGCTGACCGTCAACGGTCGAACGGTCGATGACACCGTCGAGCCTCGACTGTCGCTGGCCGACTTCCTCCGCAAGCGGCTGAGTTTGGTCGGCACCCATCTCGGTTGCGAACAGGGGGCCTGCGGCGCCTGCACCATTCTTGTCGATGGGCAGAGCGCCCGATCCTGCCTCATGCTGGCGGTCCAAGCTGATGGATCGACGGTCGAGACCGTCGAAGGCCTGGCGAACGGAGCTGAACTCCACCCCCTGCAAGAGGCGTTCCGACAGACCCAAGGGTTGCAGTGCGGCTATTGCACCCCGGGCATGTTGATGCGGAGCCTGGAGCTCATCCGGGACAACCCGACGATCAACGCAGAACAGGCCCGAGAGGGCGTTGCCAGCAACCTCTGCCGCTGCACCGGCTACCAGTACATCGTGGAAGCGGTGGTCGAAGCGGCAGCAAATCAAGCAGGAACACAACCATCACAGGACAGGGGCTGAGGAGGACGTCATGACCGTGCCAGACGTGCGTGAACATACGGCCGAGAAGAACTGGATCGGCAAGTCGATCCCCCGCCTGGAAGACCGGCGGTTCCTGCTCGGCAAGGGCAACTACATAGATGACATGGTGCTGCCGAACATGCTGGAGGTGGCCCTGGTCCGCAGCATCGAAGCCCACGCCAGAATCGTCAGCATCGACACATCGGCGGCCGAAGCGCTGCCGGGCGTTGCTGCAGTGGTGACCGGGGCTCGGGCGGCCGAACTGACCGACCCCCTACCGGACTTCGGGCCCGATCCGGAGAACCACGCCTGGCGTTGCCTGGCGGTGGACAAGGTCCGATACAACGGCGAGGGTGTGGTTGCCATCGCCGCGGAGAGCCGGGCCATCGCCGAAGATGCAGCCGAGCTGGTTGAGATCGAATACGAGCGGCTCGAGGTGCTGGTGGACCCGATGGTGGCCATGACCGATGGTGCCCCGCTGGTCCACGAGGCGCTCGGCACCAACGTGGCCTTCCATCGGGAGTTCACCTTCGGAAACGTCGACGCCGACTTCGCGGCAGCAGACCGGATCATCACCGACACCCTGCACTGGGGGCGGTCCGGCGGGCAACCGATCGAGACAGTCGGAGCGGTTGCCGATTTTGACCAAGCGACCGGGATGATGTCGATCACCGCCAACTCGCTGAGCTTCACCTCCTACCTGTTCATGTTGGCCGGAACGTTGCGGGTGCCGAGCAACAAGCTGGACATGCATCCGGTGTCCGCCGGTGGAAGCTTCGGCTCCAAACTGTGGGAGGTCAAGACCCCGGCCATCGCCGGCATGCTGTCACGGCTGACGGGGCGACCGGTCAAGTTCATCCAGGATCGAATGGAGAACATCTCGAACGGCGACCATCACGGCTCCGACCGCCGGTACAAGATCGACCTTGCGGTGATGAACGATGGCACCATGCGCAGCATCAAGATCGACACGGTTGAGGACTATGGGGCCTACATTCAATTCGGCGTCGGCCACCATGGCAACGCACTGGCTCAGGTCACCGGACCGTACAAGATCAACAGTGTCTACTACGACGTGACTGCGGTGCTGACCAACAAGTGCCAGCAGGGGGCCTATCGGGGCTTCGGTTCCGAAGTGGGCAACTGGGCGTTGGAGCGCATGGTTGACCTGGCCGCACGAGAGTTGGACCTGGACCCGGCCGAGATCCGCCGCATGAACTTCCTCCAGCCGGATGAGTTTCCGTACTTCATTCCCACCGGCAACGTCTACGACTCCGGCGACTACGGCGGTGTGCTCGACAAGGCATTGGAGCTTGCCGACTACAGCGGTTGGCGTCAACGACAGGCCGAGGCCAGGGCCGAGGGTCGTCACGTCGGCATCGGCATCTGCACGTGCCAGGAGCGAAGTGTGTTCAGCGCCACCGAGTTCTGGTTCTGGTTCGATGAACCGGCGGCACCGGTGTCGAGCATGCCCGAAAGCGTCACCCTCGACGTTGATGCGCTCGGCAACATCACTGCCACTCTCTACTCCTGTGCGATGTGGGGCAACAGCCCGGAGACGATGGTGGCCCAGCTGGTCGGCGAGGAATTCGATGTCGACCCGCAAACCATCAACGTGGTCTACGCCGGTTCGAACCAGGGTCTGCCGGCAACCGGTCCCGGAGGTAGCCGTTTCACGGTAATGGTGGCCGGGGCGATAGAGGTGGCAACGGTGAAGATCAAGAAGAAGGCGGCGGCCATCGCCGCCCACCTGTTGGAAGCCTCGGCCGAAGATCTGCAGTGGGTCAACGGCGGGTTCGAGGTGGCGGGCACGCCAACCGCTCGAATGGAGATGGCCGATATCGCCATCCAAGCCCATTTGTTCAAGCATGGCCTGCCGGACGAGATCGAGAGCGGGCTGGAAGCCAGCCATGTCTACGACCATCCGTACACCACCATGCCCAATGCTGACCGGACCGACCTCGGCGTCTTCTATCCGTTCATGGGCCACGCCAGCCACATCGCAGTGGTGGAGGTCGATCCGGATACGGGAAAGGTCGAGTTTCTCGACTACACGGCGGTGCACGACTGCGGGACGATGGTGAATCCCCGATCGCTGGCCGGTCACATCCTCGGCGGTACGGCTCAGGGCATCGGCACCTCACTGTTCGAGGAGTTCGTCTACGACGACGAGGGTGTTCTGCGGACCCCGAGCTTCGCCGAGTACATCATCCCAACGTCCATGGATGTGCCGGAGCTGAAGATCGGCCACCAGGAAACGCCGTCGCCGTACACCCCGCACGGCATCAAAGGTGGCGGTGAAGCCGGGCGGATGATGGCCCCGGCCGCCATCTCGGCCGCGATCGATGACGCACTCGAGGATCACGGTGTACGGGTCCGTCGCCTCCCCGCAACCCCGGAACGGATCGTCAACATGATCGACGACTCCTAGCCCGAGGGCCCAGTTCGGGGCGACGGGACCGAGCACGACGGTGCGCCGAGCGCATGGGCCAGGCGGAGGAGCATGCCGGTCCGCTCCCAGTAGTTCTTCCGCTGGATGCCGGGACGGGGCGACCGGCGGCCCACCCGGCTCGCGGCCGGCGATGCTGGAACCGCCATGGGCCGCGTGCAGGCACCCTCGACGAGATCGCTCCGGATGCGGTACTTGATGTCATGCGTGTGGGAATCGCACATCACTACGGCTGGGCCGTGGCCGTCACCGCCTCGCCGACCCACCGAGTCGTCGACCGTCGGAGGATCGAGCTGATCGAGCCCGGCATGCCCACTGCGCCGATCCACCACGTACCGCGGCCGTCCGAGAGGCCCGTCGGCCTCTGGGACCAAGGACCCTGCCGCCCTGGCCGGTTCGAGGTCACGCTGGGCCTCCCGAACGAAAGGCCACCGGATCATGCCAAAGCGAGACGTCCCCACCATCGGCGAGCTGATGACCGGCAACCTGATCACGCTCCGATCGGTGGACACCGTCGACCGGGCCCGGCAGACCATCAACGACACGGGCCTCCACGCCCTGCCGATCATCGACGACGATCGCACCGTCGGCGTGATCACGCTGGCCGACTGCGAGTACCACTCCGACTACGAGCACCTGGGCGACATTGCGGTGCTCCCACCGACGATGATCGACATCGAGGCGACCGTCGGCGAGGCGGCCGAGCTGATGCGGACCGAGCACATCCACCACCTGCTGGTGACCAAGGGCAACACCGGCGAAGCCATCGGGATCTTGTCCAGCCTCGACCTCCTCTACGCACTCACCCTCTGAGCGGCGCCCAGCATCGTCCGAATTGCCCCGGCCGATCAGCGCTCGGCTGTGACCCTGCCCCCGATCAGCGCTCGGCTGTGACGACGAGCACGGCGCACGGCGCGTGGTGGAGCACATTGGTGGAGACGCTGCCGTGGATCAGTCTCTGGCCGCGCCTTCACCCCTCGACCCGACCACCAGGAGGTCGGCCCGCCTGGCGTCGACCGTGTCCAGCAGGGCGACGGTGGGGTCGGCCTCCAGCTCGTGATAGGTGGCCTCGATCCCACCGGCCTGCATGGTCCTGCGGGCCTGGCCGATCCGCTTGTCGACCCACATCTGACTCTGCAGGAGCGGATGGAACTCGTCTGGGAGCCTGTTGGCCAGGGCCCGCAGATCGGCGGCGCTGAGTGGGTGATAGGCGGTGACGACGTGGACCTCGGCGTCGGTTTGGGCCTAGGCCAGCTCGACCACGACCTCCAGGGCCCGCTCGGCGTCCGGCGAGCCATCGGTACCGACCACGATGGTGTTGAACATGGTCTTCTCCTCTGGTTTGTTTCCTTCCATCGGAGTCCAGGACGGCGACGAGCGGCAGGGCCGAACGGCCCGAGCGCCCGGTATTGGCCTGTTCAACCGCTGGGGGCGGGGCGCTGCGCCATCACTGCGTGGGTGCAGACCAGCCGGAACCCGGCCCGCTCGCTGTTGCGGGCCGAAATGCTGCCGGGGTCGGCGGTGACCACCGCCAGATCGCAGCCGGCGCCCCGGGCCAACCGCAGTCTGGCACCGATGAGCGCTCCATGGACCCCCCGCCGCCGGTCCGCCGGGAGGGTCGCGGCGCCGCCAAGGACGGCCACCGACCCGTCGACGAGGACGCTGGCGGCACCAACCGCCCGCGTCCCGACCCGAGCCAGCAGGGGGAACAGCCCCGGGGTCGCCAACAGGCCGTCGTTCCACTCCCTGATCGGTGCGGCTTTCTCGGGTCCGGTCTCGCCGAATCCCTCGACGAGTACGTCGGACCAGAGCCCCCCGTCGACGGGCTCACCGGCCTCCACGACGACGTCGGCCGGGGCCGGCGGGAGGTCATCGAGGAAGTGGGCGAAGATGTTGCGGAACCGGCGGAGCCGGTACCCCCGATCGGCCAGCAGCCGCAACAGGCCCGGCTCGGCCACCGAGGCCACCTCGATCTCGGTCGCGGCGCCCCGGTCGCCGTAGAAAGCCTCGATGCGGTCGAGCTCGGACGGCGCCAGGGTGGCGGTGAGGCCCAGGGCGAAGGCCCGGTTGGAGAACAGGCCGTCGCCGGTGTACACGGCGCAGCCGCCACCCACCTCCAGGGCGCCGGCCTTCGGCTGGCGGGCCGCGGTGGATCGGGCGAAGACCCGTCGCTCGGCGGCAATGGCCTGCTCGACCCGGATGGCGGCGGTCTGGCTGAGGGTGGCGTTGGTGGTGATCGGTTTGCTCCTCTCCATCGCCCGGCCGGCTGAGCGTTCTTTGCGGTCAGTGAAGTCGGCACGGGCGGCGACCGGTAGAGCCCTCCGACCCTGTCGCCGTCCGGGACGCAAGGCCGACCATGGCCCCGCGCCACCTCTGATCCAACTGCGACCGTACCCGTCGAAGGCCGGGCCGAGGCGGCGATGCGCACCATGCCCCATCGAAATCGAGCCATGGCCGGCTGCTACGGCCAGCCCACCGTCTGCGACGACGGGGTCACCTTGCCCGGCAGCTCTCCCACCACCTCGACCATCCCGGCCTTCGCCGTCTTCCAGGAGGGGCTCCGCAATGTGGTGGCCGGCTCCTCGGCGGTCGCCATCAAGCGGGGGTTGGAACGGGCGACCGAGGTCGAGGACGACGGGCCGACCACACCGATGCCCGATCCGTCCATGATGTGACGCCCCGTCAGGCAGCGGCATCGTTGGGGACGTTGTGCCCTGACGCGTTGCCGGTCTCTCTGGGATGCTCTGAGAATGGCACGCCCGGATCTGACCGGTCTCTTTCTCCGCTTGTTCGTGGTGTCCATCGTAGTCAACGCCGTGCTGGGTATCTGGGCCCTGCTCTCGGGCGACTTCGGCGAAACCCAGGGCAAGGTGCTGGCCACCAGCTTCCTGGTCTCGGCCGCCATGCTCAGCGTGTTGCTGAACACACCGGCCATCGGCCGGCGGGTGCGGTGGCCGGTGCCGGCGATCGGCGCTGCGACCGGGGCCGCCGGCTTTGCCCTGTTCATCGTCATGCTGTGGGCCGAGGTCGACGACGAGCGCTGGTTCAAGTTCGCCGGCTCGCTGCTGGTGGTGGCCGCAGCCGCCACCCTGGTCTCCAGCCTGGCCCTGGTACCGCCGCTGTCCCGGCTCCGTTGGCTGCCGCCGCTGGCCGACGTCCTGATCGCAGCGCTGGCCGTCACCGTGGTGATCGGTCTGTGGGCCGAGCCCGACGTCGATTGGTACGGCCGCCTCGTGGGTGTCGAAGCCGTGCTGGTGGCCGCCGCCACCCTGCTGATCCCGGTCCTCTCCCGGTTCGGTTTGGGCCGTGCCGAGCCCGCTCGGCCGGCGGTGCCCGGCGAGCCGGCAATCCGGTTCTGCCCTTCGTGTGGCCGGCCGGTGGACCACCGGGCGCTGGGAACCGGCCAACCGGTCAGCTGCGACAGCTGCGGCCTGGTGTTCGAGGTCGCCACACCGTCGCAGGGTGGGAACGAGGTCGTTCTCACATCGGGCCGGGCCGGGCCGGCCGGCGAGCCCGACCGGCCGGAACCGTCGTAGGAGGCCGGCCGTGTTCGCCGATCGCATCGATGCCGGGAGCCGCTTGGCCGCCACTCTGACCGACCTGCGGGACGAGGAGGTGGTCGTGGTCGGTCTACCCCGGGGCGGGGTGCCGGTCGCCTACCAGGTCGCCCGGAGCCTCGATGCCCCGCTGGACGTGATCCTGGTCCGCAAGCTCGGTGTCCCGTTCCAGCCCGAGCTGGCCATGGGGGCGATCGGCGAGGACGGCGTCCGGGTCCTGAACGACGACGTCATCGCCATGACCGGGGTCGGTGAACGGGAACTTGCTGAGGTCGAGCAGCGGGAACGGGGTGAGCTCGAACGGCGGGCCCGCCGCTACCGCTCCGGACGGGAACGGGAGTCGCTCGACGGGAAGGTGGTGGTGGTCGTCGACGACGGCGTCGCCACCGGCTCCACCGCCCGAGCAGCCTGCCAGGTGGCTCGCCGGCAAGGGGCGTCGCGGGTGGTCCTGGCCGTTCCGGTGGCCCCGGTCGGGTGGACCGATCGCATGGGCGATGCCGCCGACGGATTCGTGGCGGTCGAGACCCCAGAACCGTTCTGGGCCATCGGCCAGTTCTACCGGGACTTCCGGCCGACCGGGGATGACGAGGTGATCCGATGGCTGGAACGGGCCCGCACGGAGCGGGCCCGGACTCGAGCGGCAGACGGTGACGATGACCCACCGGCCATCGACGGCGAGGTGGCCCTGGCCATCGGTGCGGTCACCGTGGCCGGCCACCTCACCGTGCCGGATCGGGCCACCGGGATCGTGATCTTCGCCCACGGCGCCGGCAGCAGCCGCCACAGCCCCCGGAACCGGCACGTGGCCGGGATCCTCAACGAAGCCGGCCTGGCCACCCTTCTGTTCGACTTGCTGACCGAGCGGGAGGAGATCGACCGGGCTCGGGTCTTCGACATCGAGCTCCTGGCCCAGCGTCTGGCCGGCGTGACCTCCTGGGTCCGGCGCCGGGTCGAGCTGGCCGATCTGCGGATCGGCTATTTCGGGGCCAGCACCGGCGCGGCGGCCGCCCTGGTGGCCGCCGCCGAGTTGGGCGACGAGATTGGTGCGGTGGTGTCGCGCGGTGGCCGTCCCGACCTGGCCGGCGGCCACCTGGCCGCGGTCCGGTCGCCGACCCTGCTCATCGTCGGTGGGGAGGATCACGTCGTGTTGGACCTGAACCGGCGGGCTCGCCAGTTGCTCCGCTGCACCGCCGAGGTTGAGGTGATCGCCGGAGCCACCCACCTCTTCGAGGAGCCCGGGACCCTCGACGCCGCGGCCGGGGCTGCGACCGCCTGGTTCATCGCCCATCTCGGGCAACCCACCGCGTCGGGAGCCCGAGGATGAGGCTGGGTCTGGCCGGTGACACCATGCTCGGCCGACTTGTGGCCGAGCGGCTATGCCGCGACCCGCCGGCAGCACTGTTGGCCGACGGCCTCGTCGAGGTGGTGGCGGAGGCCGACCTCGTGGTGCTCAACCTCGAGTGCTGCATCTCCGAGGGCGGCCGGCGCTGGCCCGATCCCCAGAAGCCGTTCTTCTTCCGTGCTCCGCCACAGGCCGCCGAGGCCCTGCGGTCGCTCGGCGTCGACTGCGTCACCTTGGCCAACAACCATGCCCTCGACTACGGGGCCGAGGCCCTTCTCGACACCTTCCACCATCTCGATGAGGTCGGCATCGCCTGGGTCGGGGCCGGACCGGACCGGGATCGGGCCCGTTCCCCGGTAGTGCTGAACCACAACGACCTCCGGCTGGGCGTCGTCGGTGTCACCGACCACCCGGCGGCGTTCGCCGCCACCGGCAAACGCCCTGGCGTGGCCTACGCCGATCTACGGAACGAGGGACCGGGGTGGGTGACCGGCACCATCCGGGCGGTCGACGCCGACGTGGTGCTGGTCACCCCCCACTGGGGACCCAACATGGTCCGCCGCCCGGTGCCCCATGTCCGCCGGGCCGCAGCGGAGCTGGTGGCCGCGGGGGCAGATCTCGTGGCCGGGCACTCGGCCCACGTGTTCCAAGGGGTCGAGGGCCGTGTGCTCTTCGACCTGGGTGAGTTCGTCGACGACTACGCCGTCGACGAGCGGCTCCGCAACGACCTGGCGCTGTTCTTCCTGGTCTCCGTGGACGCCGGCGGTCCGACCCGTATCGAGGCCGTCCCGTTGGCGCTGGAGGTGGGTCACACCCGTTTGGCCGACCGGGCCGAGCGGGCCTGGATCGGCGACCGGTTCACCGCCGCCTGCGCCGAGCACGGCACCGAGGTCCGGTGGGAGGGCGACCGGCTGGTCATCGATCCCATCATGGTCGCGACCGCCCGGTGACCGAACCCGGCCGGGGCCATCGGGCTCTGCCTCACACCGCAGACGTGATCGTGGAGGCCTGGGGGCCGGACCTCGCCGCCTGCTGCGAAGAGGCCGTCGCCGCCCTCCTGGAGCTCTGCATCGACTGGACCTCGGCCCCGGTGCAACGGCACATCGGTTTCGCAGTGGCTCCTGGGCCCAGGGACACGATGTTGCTGGACCTCCTCGACGAGTTGGTGTTCGTCCTCGACACCGAGCCCGCGGTCCCGGCTGGGGTCGCCGTACGCAGCCGGACCGGGGGCGGACTGGACGTCCAGCTGACGCTGGTCGAGCGGGATCGGGTCGAGTTCGTTGGATCCGCGCCCAAGGCCGTGTCCCGCTCCGACCTGGTGGTCGAGGAGGCGGGCGGTGCGGCGCGCTGCTCGTTCCTGGTCGATGTCTGAGGCGTGCGATCGATTGGCCGCCGAGCCGGCTCAGCCTTTGACCACCCCGAGCGGCACCAACCGTGCGACCCGGCGGGCCAGTCCGGCCCGTTCCACGGTCTCGACCACGGCGTCCACGTCCTTGTAGGCGAAGGGGGCTTCCTCGGTCAGGCCGCGGGCCGAGCCAGTCCCGACCTCGATGCCATGGTCGGCGAGTTCGGCCAGCAGCTCCCGGCTGGTGGTTCGCCGCCTGGCCGACGTGCGGCTCATCGTCCGACCGGCGCCATGGCAGGTGGAATGGAAGGCCTCCCCCTCCCGGGCTGGCCGACCAGGACCGAGGATGCGGTGCCCATCGAGCCGGGAATCAGCACCGGCTGCCCGGTGGGACATCGGGCATGGCGTACGACGCGCCCACGATCCCGGGCAGGGTCGCCACATTGCAGACCTGCTCCAACGACCGGTCCTCGGCCAGGTCGGGCCGGGCGATCCGGCACCAGGGTTCCATGGTCACGATCGCTCAAGCCGGGACGTTCGGCCCTGGAGCCCCGGCCGCAAGGTGCGGAGGGTAGTGATGATGACAAATCAATCTGGTAGCGCAGCCGGTGAGGCTGGTGCGTTCGACGCCCTGTTGTTCGCCCCCGAGGGCGACCTCGGCCTGCGGGTCGCCGGGCAGCTGGGCATCGAGCCCTCGGCCCTCGAGGCCCGTGAGTTCGAGGGCGGCGAACACAAGACCCGACCCCTGGTCAAGGTGCGGGACCGGGACGTCTACGTACTGGCATCGCTCGTCGGCGACGAGCGATGGTCGGCCAACGACCGGCTGTGCCGCACACTGTTCTTCATCGGCGCCCTGCGCGAGGCGTCGGCCCGCTCGGTGACCGCGGTGGCGCCCTACCTCTGCTATTCCCGGAAGGACCGTCAAACCAAGGCTCGAGACCCGGTGACCACCCGCTACGTGGCTCAGCTGTTCGAGGCGGTCGGGACCGATCGCCTGGTGACCGTCGATGTCCACAACCTGGCGGCGTTCCAGAACGCGTTCCGCTGCCGGACCGACCACCTCGAGGCCACCCAGCTGTTCGTCGAGCACGTGGCCGACCGGTTCGGCGACGAGCGGCTGGTCGTGGTCTCGCCCGACATCGGCGGGGTGAAGCGGGCCGACCGCCTCCGCCGCCGCCTTGGCGACCATCTGGGCCACGAGGTTGGCTTGGCCTTCTCCGGCAAGCTGCGGAGCCGGGGGGTGATCTCCGGCCCCGAGCGGGTGCTTGGCGACGTCGACGGGGCGACGGCCATCGTGATCGACGACATGATCGTCTCGGGTGGCACGATGGCCCGGGTGGCCGCCTCCCTCACCGACCAGGGGGCATCGGCCGTCCATCTGATGGCCTCCCACGCCCTGTTCGGCCCGGACGCTGCGGCGCTGTTCGACGACCCGTCGATCGACTCGGTGGTGGTCACCGACACCGTCGGGCCGGGGCGGCTACCGGCCGAGGTGGTCGGCGATCGGTTGGTCGTCCTGTCGATCGCCCCGCTCCTGGCCGAGGCGATGTCCCGGATCCAGTCCGGGGGCTCACTCGGTGATCTGCTCCACCTCGACACCTGACCGGCCGTCCCCGGCCCCCAGGATCAGGCGAAGCTCGTCGGCGGCGATGGACAGGTAGGAGTCGGTTCGGTCCAACCAGCGGCCGGCGTCGTGGCCCCCGTCGTCAAGGTGGGCGATGCTCAGCCGGGCCCGGGTCATCGCCCGCAGCGCACGGTAGAGGGCCCGGTCGGCGACCGGAGCCGGGTCGCCGACCACTTCCAGGACCGAAGCGGTGAGCCGGTCGCCAAGCTCTTGGGCTCCGAGGAGGCGACACTCGACGGCCAGCAGGGCCAGGTCGGCCGCCGGATCGATGCGGCGGATGTCGTCATCGAAGGTGATCCGGTCGAGGACCAGTGGTGGGGAAAGTGCGACATGTTCCGGTCGCAGGTCGCCGTGGCCGTCGACGAGCCGGTCGGCTCGACCGATCAAGTGGCGGGGGTCGGCGATGGCCCGGCCCAGCCGATCGGTCAGGTCGTCGACCAGGTCGTGCTTGAGCGCATGGTCGTGGCGCAGCAGCTCATCGTGGTCCTGGTGCAACCCGGCGGCCAGGCGGCGGCGGTAGGTCGCTTCGTCGTCCGGTCGACGCTCGGTGGTGCGGTAGAATTGGCCCAGGTGGTCGACGAGCGGCGCCACCTCGCCGTCGGTCACCTGGTCGGCGGTGGTCCGGAGCCGATGATCGAGGAAGCAGGTCTCGGGAATGCGGCGCATGACCACCAGCCAATCCACGACCCGGCCCTCGCCGTCGATCGCCAGGTCGCCGGGCCCGGGGCTGGTCAACGGGACGACACCGAGGTAGACGCCGGGGGCCAGAGCCCGGTTGAGGGCCACCTCGGCTTCGCAGTCGCGGTGGCGTTCCTCGACCCGTCGGTGGTCGAGAAACGGATGCCGCACCGGCTTTTTGAGCTTGTACGCCCGATCGGGGGTGAGGAACACCCAGGACATGTGGGTCTCGATGGGCTCCGGGGGCTCGGGGAAGGCCCGGCGCAACAGGAAGGCCACCTTGGCGGCCAGCTCGTTTGACGGTGGGTGCCCATCGGTGGGCCCGAGATCGGTCATGGCGGAGTCGCTCCTTCCCCGGGCCGCGGAAGCGGAGCCCCTGGCCGGCAACGAGGGCTGGTGACCAGCAGATCGGGCACGCCGAGCCCGCCGCTCAGGTTCATCTCATCGGCGAAGTCGAGAACCGTCTCGACGCCCCTCTCGGTGTCACAGGTGTCAACGGGGAAACCCGTCCGGTCCGGGAAGGACCAGGGCGGCCCGGCCGCCGGCGGCCACGGTGCGGGCGGCAGTCGCCAAACGAACAGGCTGAATGTGGCCGGTTCGGTCATTCCTCGCCGCAGGTGACTTGCAGCTATCGTCGGCTCGTACAGATCGGTAACCAGCCCCAGACTCACCACCTGATCCTACTGCTGCCCCAATCGTTGCGACGGGAGCGTCGAAGCAGTTGGGGGACCTTGGCCCCTGTGGCAAGTCCGGCGGGCGGTGGATGATAACCGGGCACGTGCGGTCCCGGCAGGGCGACCGCATGTGGCTCGAGAACCAGGGGCGGAAACGGCAGGGGAACCATGCAGGACGTAGCGATCAGTGCCATTGATCCCAGTCGCTTCGCCGACGTCGTCGGGCCGGAACGAACCGAGCTCCTCGTGACGTCTGGCGAGCGGGCGAGAGCGGTCCTCGATGGTCGCAGCGTGGTCAACGTCAACTCGACGGCGACCGGCGGCGGGGTGGCCGAGATGCTCCACGCCCTGCTCGGCTATGTCCGGGGGGTCGGCATCGACACCCGATGGGTCGTCATCGAGGGCGACCCCGACTTCTTCGCCGTCACCAAGCGTGTGCACAATCACCTGTACGGGGGTCGCGGCGACGGCGGTGATCTCGGAGAGGCCGAGCACGCCCTCTACCAGCAGACCTTGGTCTCGGAGTCGGTGTCGTTGGCCACGAAGGTGCAGCCCGGCGATGTCGTCATCCTTCACGACCCCCAGACGGCGGGCTTGGCCGAAGACGCGAAACGCCTTGGTTGCGCCGTGGTCTGGCGTTGCCACGTCGGGATCGATACGCCGAACGACAACAGTCGCCGTGGCTGGGAGTTCCTTCGGCCCTATCTCGACAGGTTCGTCGACCACTACGTCTTCACCGACGCCCGCTTCCCGCCGCCATGGGTGCCCCAGGATCGTTGCTCGGTGATCTGGCCCTCGATCGACCCGTTCGGGCCGAAGAACCAACCAATGACCGACGAGCAGGTCGAGGCCATCCTCACCCACGTCGGCATCCTGGCCGGCCGGCACGGCGAACGTTCGTTCATCCGAACCGACGGATCGCCGTCGCGGGTCGATCGCTGTTGCGACGTCTTCCGCACCGGCCCCCCGGCTGACGTCGCCACGCCGATGATCGTGCAGGTGTCACGGTGGGATGCCATGAAGGACATGATCGGTGTCATGGAGGCGTTCGCCCGGTTCGTCGTCCCCAACTGCGATGCCGAACTCGTGCTTGCCGGACCGGTGGTGTCGGCGGTGGCCGACGATCCCGAAGGGGGGGCGATCCTCCGCGAGTGCTGGGAGGCCTGGCGCCAACAGCCGCATGCCGTCCGACAACGAGTCCAGCTCGCCTGCCTCCCGATGCACGACATCGAGGAGAACGCGGCGATCGTGAATGCGCTCCAACGTCACGCGACGATCGTCACCCAGAAGAGCCTGGCAGAGGGTTTCGGCCTCACGGTTGCCGAGGCGATGCTGAAGGGCAAGCCGGTGGTCGGCAGCGCGGTCGGTGGCATCGTCGATCAGATCATCGACCAGGAGACCGGGCTGCTGCTGCAGGACCCGAACGATCTCGATGCCTTCGGGTCAGCCATCATCCGAATCCTCGACGACCGCGAGTTCGAGCGACGCCTCGGCGACGGCGCCCGTCGGAGGGCGATCGAGACCCACCTCGGCGACACCCATCTGGAACAGTGGATCGGCGTCATCGATGCGGTGGTGCCTCCGGTCGCCTGAGAAATGTCGAGGCCGGCGAGGGCGTGTCAATGCCCTGGAGAAACGGCGCTACGAACCAAGCCTCCCGTTGGCCTCGGTCTCGCACCGGTGTTTTCGACCACAATTGACCCATCGACGGGTCGGCGCGGCGGCCGACGACGGCTCGAACAGCCTACGGATGCGTGTGATGTGGGATACCGCCGTGGTCCTGGTCGGGCGACCTCGTGTGGGGTGCCTGGGAGTACAGGATGGCCACCGCCAGGAAGCCGAAGAAGACCACCGAGGGCCAGATCCTCGGGGTCAGCTTGCCGCCGACCGCCACGGTTCCCCTGACCAGGATCATCAGCTGGCGACCCGATTGGAAACCCTGGGCCTCCACCAGCCCAGCCCGCAGCGCTGCCCTACTGGCCGGGATTGGTTGGGAAGGCGCTCGAACCCGATGACCCCTGGCGGAGGGCGGTGGTCGACCCCTCAGCGGGTCAGCCAGCCGTGGGCCTGGGGCTTTCGGCCGGCCTTCGGATCCAGTCGGACGTGCACGATTGCCGGGCCCTCCAGCTTCCCCGCGGCATCGAGGGCGGCCCGCAACTCGGCCGGATCCTCCACATGGTACGCCCCGGCCCCGAAGGCCTCGGCGATCTTCTCGTATCGGGCGGTCGGCAGATACATGTTTGGCGGGGGTGGGCCATCCTCCGGCAGCTCGTCCAGGCCGCCGCCGATCCCATTGTTGTTCAGGATCACAACGACCACCGGCAACCGGTGGCGGCAGATCGTTTCCATCTCCATCCCGCTGAACCCGAACGCCGAGTCCCCCTGAACCGCCACCACCCGCCGGCCCGGGTTGCACACCGCGGCGCCGATGGCGAACCCCAGACCGATCCCCATCGTGCCGTAACTGCCGGCATCGAGCCGGTGCCGGGGGTTGGTGTTCGGCATCTGGGTCCGCCCGATGTCCATGGTGTTCGCACCCTCCCCGATGATGAGGTCGTCGGGTCGGAGCCACTCGGCGATGTCGCGGAAGGCCCGGTAGTAATTCATCGGTGCTGACTCGTCGGCCTGCATGCCGGCGACCGCGTCCTCGTTCTCGGCGATCTTCTCGGCGATCGATCGACGCCATGGGCTGTCGGCCCGGTGCTGCCACGGGTCGTCGGCCAGTTCGGCGTTGAACTGGCCCATGACGGCCCTGCCGTCGCCGACCAGCGCCACCTCGGCCGGCACGTTGTGGCCGATCTGCTCAGGGTGGGAGTCGAGCTGGAGCACCTTGACGTCGGGATTGAACCGGGGTTCTTGGCCGTAATGCATGATCCAGTTCAGCCGGGCCCCGGCCAACAGGATGACGTCGGCCTCCCGCAAGGCGTGGGAGCGGGCTGCGCCGACCGACAGGGGGTGGTCGTCGGGAACCACCCCTTTGCCCATCGGCGACGCCAGGAACGGGACCTGGGTCCTATCGATGAACTGGCGAACCTCGTCCTCGGCTCTCGACCAGGCCATCCCCTTGCCGACGATGACCAACGGCTTCTCGGCCTCTTTCACGACGGCGATCGCCCCACGGACCAGATCGGGCTCGGCATGGGCCCGGGGCGGCTCACCGACGGTCGGGGCGCTGCCGATGCCTGCCTCGTCGACCCTGCCGTCGATGACGTCGGCCGGCATGTCGAGGTAGACGGGCCCCGGCCGCCCGAACAGGGAGGTCCGGACCGCCTGCTCGACGTAGTACGGGATCCGGTCGTGGCTCTCGACCCTGCGGGCGTACTTGCACCAGGGGCTCACCGCCGCCACCTGGTCCTCCTCCTGGAAGGCTCCCATGCCGTTCTGGTCGGTCGGCGACGCCCCACCGATCAGGATCATTGGCCACAGATTCTCCTTGGCGTTGGCCAGACCGGCCAGGGCATGGATGACGCCGGGGCCCGACACCACGAGACAGCCCTGAGGTCGGCCGGTCAGGTAGCCGGCGGCCTGTGCGGCATAGGATGCCGACTGCTCATTGCGCATCCCGACGAAGTTGATGCCCTCGGACTGCATCGCCCTGGCCACCGGGACGACCGGGAATCCGACGATGCCGAAGACGTGGTCGACGCCCTGCTGCTTGAGGTTGCGGGCCAGGATCCTGGCCCCCGAGATGTCCGCCATGGTGATGGGCTCCTGTTTCGATGGGTGTGGTTCCGAGGCGTGTGGGCCGGCAGGTTGGTCAGCCTATGACCGAGCGTTGTTGGAGGTCGCCAAGCGCATCGGCGTCGAGGCCAAGCTCGTCGGCCAGGACCTCTGCGGTGTGGGCGCCGAGGCCGGGGGCCGCTTCCAGGTCAACTGCGCTGGCCGAGAGGCGGGGCGCCCAGCCGAGCATCGGGACCGAACCGTGCTCCGGGTGCTCGACGGCCTTGACGAACCCCCGCTCCACCAGGTGCGGATCGTGGATCAGGTCGGCGGTATCGAGCACCGGCCCCGCAGGCACCCCCGCCACCGCCAGCCTCTCGGCGACCTCGTACTTGGTGAAGCGATCGGTCCAGGCCTGGATCTCGGCACCCGGGGAGCGGCGTTCTCACCCCAGCCCGGTGCCATGGCGATGCGGGTCCGCATGAAGTAGGTCATGGCCTCCTGCATGGAGATCTCGATCCGTTGCCCCTCCCCCGTCCGCAACTTCTGCACGTAGGCGGCCACGATGGCCAGGGCCAGCTGCACGCCGGTGCCCGAGTCGCCGGTCGTCGGGCCCGGCAGCAGCGGTTCACCGTCGGGGTACCCGGTGGTCGACAGGGCCCCGGCCGTGGCCTGGGCCACCCCGTCGAAGCACTTACGATTGGCGTAGGGTCCCGACAGGCCGAATCCCTTGACCGAGGCGTAGATGATGCCGGGATTGGCCTGGCGGACGACGTCCTCGCCGATGTCGAGCTTGTCCACGACGCCGGGCCCGTAGTTCTCGACCAGAACGTCGAACCGGGGTGCCAGCCGTAGGAGCAGATCACGCCCCTCGGGCGTGCTGAGGTCGAGCACGACGCTGCGCTTGTTGCAGTTCCAGTACATGAAGTAATCCCGGGGCACGTTGTCCATGCCTCGGGCCGGGTCGCCGACCCCGGGAGGCTCGACTTTCACCACGTCGGCGCCGAACCAGGCCAGGGCCTGGGTGGCCGATGGCCCGGCCTCGTACTGGGTGAGGTCCAAGATCCGAAGTCCGTCCAGGGCTGGCATGTGTCCCCCTCTGCTGGCGAAGCGCCACACCGCGGTTGGCGAACCGGTGCGATGCGGACAGCTTACGGGCCAGACCGCCGCCCGTCAGATGCTGGCGCCCCCGCCGCCTGGCGCCGGTCGGCGCCAAGCGGTTTCCGGGGTTCCTCCGCCACGGACCATGCCGCCTCGGAGGAGGCTCAGGTCGGGTCGGGGTTCATCTCCCAATGGTCCGGCGACCGCCACAGGGCGCCCGCGACCAGGGACCGGATGGCTGCCATCTCCGATGGCAGACGGGTGTGCAGCCGCATGAACAGCTCCTCGATCTGGAGCAGTTCGGCGTCCCACTCGGCTTGATCGACCGACAGGCACTCGAGGAACTGCTGCTCGGTGAAGTCCTCGAGCCCCTTCCAGTTGAGATCCTGGTAGCGGGGCATCCAGCCCAGTGGGCTCTCGACACCGACCGCCCGCCCCCGCGAGCGCTCCACGATCCATTGCAGGATCCGCATGTTGTCGCCGAAGCCGGGCCAGACGAACGAGCCGTCGGCGTCGCGACGGAACCAGTTGACCTCGAAGATCCGGGGAGGATTGTGGATGCGGCGGCCGAACGACAACCAGTGGTTGATGTAGTCACCCATGTGGTAGCCGGCGAAGGGCAACATGGCGAACGGGTCGCGACGTACCACCCCCTGCTCGCCGAACGCCGCCGCGGTGGTCTCCGAACCCATGGTGGCCGCCATGAACACGCCGTACACCCAGTTGAAGCTCTGGACCACCAGCGGGATCGTGCCCGATCGGCGACCGCCGAACACGAAGGCGTTGATCGGCACACCCTTCGGGTCGTCCCAGTCCGGGTCGAGTGCCGGGTTCTGGGCCGCCGGAGCGGTGAACCGGGCGTTGGGGTGCGAGGCCTTGCCGTCGGACTCCGGGGTCCAGTCGTTGCCCTGCCAGTCGATGGCATGGGCCGGCGGGTCGCCGTCCATACCCTCCCACCACACATCCCCCGCGTCGGTGAGGGCGACGTTGGTGAAGATGGTGTTGGCCCGGATCGACTCCATCGCCGAGGGGTTCGTGTCGAACGAGGTGCCGGGGGCGACACCGAAGTAGCCGGCCTCGGGGTTGATGGCGTAGAGCTTGCCGTCGTCCGGAGACGGCTTGATCCAGGCGATGTCGTCACCGATGGTCGTGACCTTCCACCCCTCCTCCTGGAACGACGGGGGCGGGACGAGCATGGCGAAGTTCGTCTTCCCACAGGCGCTGGGGAAGGCGGCGGCGACAAATGTCTTCTCGCCGTTGGGATCGGTCACGCCCATGATCAACATATGCTCCGCCAGCCATCCGTCGTCGCGGGCCATCGTCGATGCGATGCGCAGGGCGAGACACTTCTTGCCCAGCAGTGCATTGCCGCCATAGCCGCTGCCGTAGCTCCAGATCGACCGCTCCTCGGGGAAGTGCACGATGTACTTCTCGTCCGGGTTGCACGGCCACGAAACGTCCTGCTCACCCTCGGCCAGTGGCGCACCAACGGTGTGCATGCAGGGAACGAAGCTGCCGTCCTCGCCGAGCACCTCGACGGCGTCGCGGCCCATCCGGGTCATGATCTTCATGTTGACCGCCACATAGGCGGAATCGGTGATCTCGACGCCGAGCTGGGCGATGTCGGATCCGAGTGGACCCATGCTGAACGGGATCACGTACATCGTGCGGCCGGCCATGCAACCGTCGAAGAGCCCGTTCAGGATGCCCTTCATCTGCTCGGGTTCCATCCAGTTGTTGGTCGGGCCGGCGTCGTCCGCGGTGCGGGAGCAGATGAAGGTGCGGTCCTCCACACGGGCCACATCACTGGGATCGGAACGGGCGAGGAAGCTGTTTGGCCGCTTCTCGTCGGCCAGCCGGATGAAGGTGCCGGCGTCGACCAGCTCCTGGCACAGGCGGTCGTACTCCTCGTCGGAGCCGTCACACCAGTAGACATCGGCGGGGGTACACAGCGCCACCATCTCCTCAACCCAGGATTTCAGCGCGTCATGCTTCACGTAATCAGGAACATTCATGGGTCAGAGTCTCCACCACGGCATCCGTCGCGTCCAGAGACCAAAGTCACCCTTCTCCCCGTTCGGCCGGCGCAGGTTGACCGTCGAAACCTCACGGGCGGGGCCACCGCCACCCGACCCGGCCGTGAACAGCCCGACAACGAGGCCCCAACGGTGGTGGCGCCGACGCCGGCCCATCCCCCGCTGCTCGATCGCGACCGAAACGGGCTCGCCGGCGACACCGTCAGGGGCGCGGCCAGTACCTCTCGGCTGGCTGCCACGCAGGCCTGCACGGGTGATCACCGGCATGGCTGGTGACGTTGTGCTCTGGTCCAGCGTCACCCCCGAATCGACAATGATCGCATGTGGCAGAGATGGCGACACAGCGAGTCCGCAGCGGGCCCGATACGGGTCGTCGACCTTTCCGAACGGTACCTGGGGTCGTATCTGGTGTGCCTGGAGGACTGGTCGTCGGAGATGGACGAGGCCGGGGATCACAAGGCCCGCTGGTTCGAGAAGGCTCGTGCGCAGGGCCTGCGGGTGAAGCTGGCGGTCGACGCCGACGATCGCCCGTTGGCCATGGTCCAGTACGTTCCGATCGAGTTGTCGCCGGCCCAGGGCGAAGACCTGTACATGATCCTGTGCATCTGGGTTCACGGCCACCGTGAAGGGGTCGGGGATGTGCAAGGACGAGGCATCGGCACCACGCTGCTCACCGCAGCCGAGGAGGATGCTCGAGCACTGGGGGCCAAGGGGATGGCCGCCTGGGGCTTGCACCTCCCGGTGTGGATGAAGGCGTCCTGGTTCAAGAAACACGGCTACCGGGGTGTCGACCGGATCGGGGTACGGGAGCTGGTGTGGAAGCCGTTCGTGGCCGGGGCACGAGAACCCCGCTGGATCCAGGAACAGCCGGTGACGATCGGTGACACCGGCAAGGTCGAGGTCACCGCCTTCCAGACCGGATGGTGCCCGGCCGCCAACCTGGTGTACGAACGGGCCCGCCGTGCGGCCGACGAATTGGGATCCGATGTTCACTTCACGACCATCGACACCTCGGAACGTGAGACGATGATCCGGTGCGGTCGGTCCGATGAGGTTCTGGTGGACGGCCGACCGCTCCAGCGGGCCGCACCGCCGTCCTACGAGGCGGTCCGGCGCAAGATCGCCAGGCGGCTCCGCCGACGACGCCTCAGGGGAACGCCCGGATGATCGATCGAACAGAGCCCTTTGCCCCTACTCCCGGCCGCTGCATTCCTGCAGGATGAGGTGATCATGGGGTCCCAACTCGGTCAGCTGCCCGCATCGATCAACGTAATCCACACGAGCGAGGAAGCGGGATGAGCGGCGGGTCCCTGGCCGACTATGTCGCCCTCGATCCGGCGTCGGGTCTCTGGGAACGGGTCTTCACCGTCGCCCCGCTGGTCCTGATCGGTTCGCTCGAACCCGATGGCACGATCGACCTGGCACCGAAGCACATGGTGACACCTGTGGGCTGGGGGCCGTACTTCGGTTTCGTCTGCACCCCCCGCCACGCCACCTATCGCAACGTCACCCGCCAGGGCACGTTCACCGTCAGCTACCTCCGGCCAGACCAGGTGGTGCTTTCCAGCCTCACCGCCGCCCCCCGCTGCGAGGACGACTCGAAACCGATCGTCGAAGCCCTCGACACGTTCCCCGCCGGTGAGAGTGGCGACGCCTTCGTCCGCGGCGGCTACCTCTACCTGGAATGCCGCACCCACACCATCACTGACGGGTTCGGGACGAACAGCCTGATCGTCGGCGAGATCACCGCCGCCTATGCCGACGAGGATGCGCTGCGGATTTCGGACGGCGACGACCAGGCAGCGGTGGAACGCTCGCCGCTGCTGGCCTACGTCGCCCCCGGCCGGTGGAGTGAGATTCGAACCACTCTGTCCTTCCCCTTCCCCGCCGGGTTCGAACGGTGAGGGCCGGCAACTAGTGGACGATCTCGCAGCCGACCTCACCACCTACCTGGCCCAGACCCGGGACGAACAGATCGAGCTGCTGC
Organism: uncultured Acidimicrobiaceae bacterium; assembly: GCA_947259095.1. Lineage (GTDB taxonomy): Bacteria > Actinomycetota > Acidimicrobiia > Acidimicrobiales > SZUA-35 > JAHELU01. The sequence goes on from CAMYLA010000039.1 coordinate 38,715, forward strand.
GGCGCCTCGTGGTCGCCGAGTCGCCCTCACTCGTCCCCGCAGCCCAGGACGAGATCATGGGCATTCTCGAAGGCGAGCTACAGGGTGTCGATCTCGAGGTCGAGCACGTCCCCGGCGAGCAGTCCGGGGGCCATCTGCTGGCCCGGCCGAAATCGATTGGTGGCACCGGAACCCAACTCCTTGTGGGCCACTGCGACACGGTCTGGCCGCTCGGCACGCTGGAACAGCGGCCGGTTGCGATCCGCGATGGCCGCATGACCGGACCCGGCGTGTACGACATGAAGGCCGGACTGACGCAGATCATCTTTGCCCTCCGGGCTCTTCGGGAGGTGGGAACACCGCCGGCCCTGCAACCGCTGGTCTTCGTCAACTCCGACGAGGAGATCGGCAGCCGGGAGTCACGGGAGCACGTCCAGGCCCTGGCCAGGGTGGTCGACCGGGCGCTGGTGCTCGAACCCTCGCTCGGCCCTTCCGGCAAGCTGAAGACGGCCCGCAAGGGCTCCGGTCGGTTCACGCTGACGGTCAAGGGGCGGGCGGCCCACGCCGGGCTCGACCCCGATGCCGGGGCCAGCGCCATCCTCGAGTTGTCGTTCCTCATCCAGAAGCTCTTCGCCCTCAATGATGGCGACCGTGGTATCAGCGTCAACGTCGGCATGATCGACGGTGGTCTCCGGCCGAACGTCATCGCCCCCAACAGCAGCGCCATCGTGGACGTGCGGGTGCTCCACCAGGAGGACGTCGCTCCCGTCGAAGCGGCGATACGCAACCTGCAGCCGAGCACACCCGGCGTCGAGATCGAAGTGGAGGGCCGTATGGGTCGTCCACCGCTGGGTCACAACGAGCGGAACGGTACCCTGTGGGACCTGGCCCAACGTTGCGGTGGAGCCCTGGGGATCGAGCTCGACCAGGGCACCGCAGGTGGAGGCTCGGACGGCAACTACACCAGCCTCTACACCGCAACGCTGGACGGCCTCGGCGCAGTGGGCGACGGAGCCCACGCCGAGCACGAATACGTCGAGATCGCCCCCACGATCGAACGCACCGCCCTCCTGGCGCTCCTGCTGGCCAGCCCGCAATGAACCATCAAGCCGTCTCCAACCTCTCGTAGCCAAAGGAGGAATCGATGGGCGAGAAACTGTTCCTGAGCTCGTTGACCCGGATCAGCCCGTTCGCCGAAACGACGCCGGGTGTGGAACCGCGACCTCGAGCGGATTGGAAGACCGGCGACTACGTGGTGATCGAGATCCTCGAAACCGCCAGGGCCCGGGCCCAGAACGTCGAATTGGCCGACGGTCGCATGGCCGAGGCCTATGCTCGGTCCAGGATCGTTGGTGCGCTCGGCGAGCGTGCCGCAACCCTCGAGTCGGTCGGCAGTTGGCGGGCCGTCGGCGACGACGGTGCGGTGAACATGATGACCGCAGCCGGACTGGTCGGTCTCATCACCTCCCGTTCGGCTCTGATGCCCCCGGTCATCCCGGCCCGCTACCTCGGCCACGCCACCCTCGATGGTCGACCGGTGGCGATGCAAGACTTTGTTCCCCAACCCAGTGGGGCCGACTTCAAGGTCCCGGTTGTCCTCATCATCGGCACCTCGATGTCCTCCGGCAAGACGATCGCCGGCCGGGTCGTGGTGTGGCTGCTCAAGCAGCGGGGCTTGAAGGTGGTCGGGGCCAAGCTGACCGGCGCCGGCCGCTACCGCGATGTGCTGAGCCTGGCCGATGCCGGGGCGGACGCGATCTGCGATTTCGTCGACGGTGGTCTTCCGTCCAGCATCTGCGATGAAGCCGAGTACCGCCGGGGGCTCGGGGTGGTGCTGGACACCATCGCCGCCGAGCGGCCGGACGTGGTGGTGGCCGAGGCCGGAGCATCACCGCTGGAGCCCTACAACGGCATGGCGGTGGTCGAAGCCCTCGGCGACGTCGTGGCCTTCACCTTGCTGGCCGCCTCCGATCCCTATGCCGTGAGCGGCGTGATGACGGCGTTCGATCTCCGGCCCGATGTGGTCGGTGGCGTGGCCACGAGTACCAGTGCGGGAATCGACCTGATCGAGAAGCTGACCGGGCTCCCCGCGGTCAACGTCTTGCGATCGGAGCACCACCCCCAGCTCGACGCGATGTTGGCGAAAGAGCTGGGGCTCTGACCACCACGGTGGTCGTCACCTCAGCGGTTGGCCCAGGCAACCTCGGCGTGACTGAGAAAGCCGGCCATGGCGGCACGGGAGTCTTCGGTGGCCGAGGTCATGATCTGGGTCCGGTTCTCCAGGTCGATCCCGGCTTGCATCGAGGAGATCTCGAGATTCGACCACATCACCTCCTTGGTCATCCACACCCCCATGGGGCTGTTGGCCGCGATCAGCCCGGCGGTGGTCATCGCTTCGTCCAGCAACTCGTCGTCCGCCACGAGCCTGCTGACGAGACCGAGCTTGTCGGCCTCGTCGGCATCGAACACCCGCCCGGTGAGCAACAGTTCGTGCGACCGTGACGCCCCGATGAGGCGGGGCAGCAGCCACGACACCCCGATGTCGCAGCCCGAGATTCCCAGTCGAACGAAGGCCGTGCCGAACTTCGCCGACCGGGCGCAGATCCGCACGTCGCTGGCCAGCGCAATGGCGAACCCGCCGCCGGCGGCGGCGCCATTGACCGCCGAGATGATGGGTTGCCGGGTCGCCCGCATGTGGGGAACCAGGCTTGCGATGAACTGCTGCACCGCCATTCCCTGCTGGGGGCGGCCGTACTGCTCGGTTCCAGGGACCGTGCCGAAACCCTTGAGATCCAGCCCGGCGCAAAATCCCCGGCCCGCTCCGGTGATGACAACCGCTCGGCAGTCGTGGTCGGCGTTGACCGCATCGAGGGCGCGGTGCAACTCGTCGACCAGCTCGTAGGTCAGTGCGTTGAGTGCCTCCGGGCGGTTCAACGTGAGCTGGGTGATGTGCGGTCGCGGCTGACTTATCTCCACATTGGCCATCGCCCGATGCTAGTTGTCGCCTGGACCGCAATCCCAGGCCGGGGCGATCACCCCGGGCGGTCTGGCGCCGCGGTCAGCTCGGCAGCTCGACCACCCGCCGGTAGGCGTCGAGCAACGCCGCCAGCCGCTGGTGATCCCGGCCCGCCGCCTCTTTGACGATGTAGCCGGCCACCATGTGTTCGTAGGCTGCGGCGATGTCCTGGTCCGCTCTCGAGGTCGAGAGCACGAAGACCGGCGATCCCCGGAGCGACTCGTCGACGCGGAGCTCCTCCAGGAACTCGATGCCACTCATGCGGGGCATGTTGAGATCGAGCAGGATGAGGAACGGCCGCTCCAGCGGCTTCCTTGCGCCGTGGCCTCGCAGGATGTCGAGGGCCTCCCTGCCGTCTTCGGCCATCAACACCGGGCCGGCGATCCCGGCCCCGACGAGGGATCGTTGAATCAGCTGGCGATCAACCTCGTCGTCGTCGACCACGAGGAGCCGCAGCATCCCAACGCTCATCGAACTTCGGGCCGGGGGACCGACGATTCCGGCCACGACAGGGTGAAGGTCGATCCCGTCCCCGGTTCGCTCTCGACAGCCACCGTTCCGCCGGCCTGGGCCACCGTGCGCCGCACGATGGCCAACCCGATGCCGCTGCCTTCGACCCGGTCACGGGACTGCAGGGTCCGGAACGGCTCGAAGATCCGGTCCTGATATTTCTCGGGGATCCCGGGGCCGTCGTCGGCCACGGAGATCGAGAGCCCGTCGGCGGTTCGATCGAACCGGACTGCGACGATCCCGGTCGGCTTGTCGTGATGCTTGATGGCGTTGTCGACCAGATTTCGCACGCAGATGAGCAGGGCGATGTCGTCGACAACCACCGGCCCGACCCCGGACTCGACCCGCAACTCGATCCCGGCCGGGCGGTCGACCATTTCGAACACACCCTCGATCAATTCGACAGGGTCGACTTCGGTCAGGTGGGTGACATCGGTCCCCGCTTTTGCGTAGGCCAGCAGATCGTCGAGCAACTGCTCCATACGAACGGCCCGCCGCTCCATCGTGGCCAGGTGGACCCTGGCCTGAGCGGGGATCTCCTCGCCGTGATCCTCTTCGACGAACCCGATGAGGGATCGGATGCCCCGCAACGGTGAGCGGAGGTCGTGGCTCATGATCCGCACGAACTCATCCAGATCCTGGTTCGCCTCGACCAACTTGCAGTTGAGGGCGGCCATCGCCGCCTCCCGTTCCCGCTCGCCGGTGACATCGATGCAGGCGCCGACCAGCTTCTGGCTGCCCGTCCCGCGATCGAGCAGGCAGCTCCTGGCCCGGAGCCATCGATGGCTGCCCTCTCCGGCCTCGATGCGATACAACCACTCGTCGACCTGGTTCGGTATACGATCCGACCGAAGCCGGGCCGCCAACTCCTGACGATCATCGGGATGGAGCAGATCGATGAGGCTCTCGACCCCCGCCCAGTCGGTCACGCTGCAACCGTGGAGTGCGGCGAACTCGTCGGAGATCCAGCACTCGCCGCTCTCGAGGTCCTGCTCCCAGAGGCCGACGTTGCCGGCCCCCATCGCATCGGTCAACCGCCTCGACAGGGTGGTCAGCTCCCGCCCGAACTGCTCGCTGCGGAGCAGTTCGGCCTTCAACTTCAGGGCGTCGGACGCACAACAAGCCAGTCGATCAATGGTCTCGATGTCGGCCATGGTCCAGGCCCGTGGTGCACCGTCGATGGCACACAACGCCCCGACCGGCTGACCGGTCTCGTCGTGGATCGGGGCGCCGAGGTAGGACGCAACTCCGAGGTCTTCGATGGCGCCGTTGGTCGAAACCAGCGGGTGGGTCAGCGAATCCGGCACCACCAGCGTCTCGCCACCGGCGACCACATGTTGGCAGAACGAATGGGACAGCGGTGTCTGGCGCCGGGTCCGCCACGGATCGGCGAGGCCGACCTCACTGCTGAAGTACTGGCGGTCGAGCTCCGGTTGCACGATCGAGATCAGCGAAACCGGGGCATCGAGCAGCTTGCTTGCCAGCCTGGTGAGATTGTCCAGTGCCGGATCGTCCCCGGCGTCGATCAGGCCGAGATCCTCCACGGAATACGAGGCGGTCGATGCGCTCGATCGAAACTGTTGCGGCACCCCTACTTGTCTCGGCAGCCCAGGCCCAGAATTGAGCGTTGCGGACCACTGGCGGCCCGTCCCAGCCGGCCGATCGGCCGTTACCTCCCGACCGGCTGGGGTCGGGTCCGTCGGGCCGGTTCCGAGTCCGACAGGAAACGCATCAACTCCCGGTCCCGCCGGAGCTTCGCCAGCCCACGACCAAGGGTCGGCCCGATCGAGCCCGCCGGTATGCCGAGCTGGCTACCCATCGACTGCAGCGGCTCCGGCGAAGCGGTGAAGACCCGGCCCCGGATGATCGCCTGTTCCCGAGGCGACAGTTTTGCGACGGCCCGTTGCAGTGCGTCGCTGGTCTCACCGGCCAGCAGGGGATCCTCGTCCGGCGAACCGACCGATTCGGCGACGCTGTCGATGTCGACCGTCGGGCGACGAGGTGCCGAGCGGCGGACGATGTCGATCATCTTGTTCCGGGCCACCACCGACACCCACCGAGGAAGCGCTTCGGCGTCGTTGATGCTGTCCAACCGTTCGAACAGCGATCGCCACGTCTCGGCTGCCGCATCGTTGCGGAGGTGTGGATCGACATTGAACTGGGCCAGGCTGGCGCGGGCGGCGCCGGACAGCCGATCCACCAGCTCCGGCCAGCGGGCATCGTCGCCGGCCCGGATGGCTTCGACGATCTCGGTCAGGGAAGGTGCACCGGACCGTGCCGGCGCGTTGCGGGGGCGGGTGGGGAACTTCTTGGCGGAACAACCGTCGCTGAGTTGGGCTACCTGCTTGGTCATGTGTGCAGCCAAGCATCAAGCCCTCCCCTACTCTGCGTACCGGTACGCACAACGCCGAGAAAGTCTCAGTTTGGAAGGAAACCAACGGCAAGAACCTCGAATGGGGCACCGAGCCGGCGGTTTTACGGACCGTCCCGGGCCATGGCCCGCAGCAGGTCGATGCGGTGCACCTCGATCCGCTGTCGACCGGTTGAGAGCACACCCTCCTCCCGGAGTATGCGAAGCGCCTTGCCGGTTCCCTCCCGGGACAGCCCGGCCCACTCCGCCAGCTCCCGCTGCGAGATCGGCATCCGCAGCGAGAACGGTCCGGTGGTTTCAGCGTGTTCGGTCCGGTCGACATAGGCGACGAGCCGGGCCGCCACCCTGGCCACGATCGACCGCTGGCCGGACTCCATCAACTGATCGGTCAACTCCCGCAACCTGATGACGACCCGGCCGGTGATGGTGACCAGGATCTCGGGGTCGGTCCGGTACATGGCGGTCAGCTCGGCGGCGGGAACGGCCAGCACCCGCAGGTCCTCGACCACCAACGCCGATGCCGACCGCGGCGTACCGTCGAGCACACCCAGTTCGCCGAACAGGTCGCCGGGGCCCAGCAGGGCCAGCAGCACCACCCGGCCTGCCCTGGTCGTGCGGTCGACCCGCAGCAGGCCGGAGCGGATGACGTACAGGCTGTGCGACGGATCGCCTTCGAGGCACAGATAGCGGCCCGCCTCCAGCGTGCGCTCGACACCGCCCGCCTCGAATGCGGCGCGGGCCCCCGGATCGAGCGTTTCCAGGAAGTCGCTCCGAGCCATCGGCTACGAGCCGGCTCTAACGCCCGGTCTCCGGTGGCTCGGGCCGGCTCTGCTTTCGTAGCGAGCTGTCGACCGAGGGGAGCCGTCGGATCTGGCCCTCCTGACCGGGCGGCACCACCTTGCCCGCCGACTGGATCTGCATGTAGGTGGCGTGGGCGGCGCCGATCGCGGTACGGAAACCCATCTGATCCTGCATCTCGTTGACCGAACGCTTGATCATCGAGGCCACGAACGGATCCTGACGGGCGATCGTTGCGGCCAGGTCGATGACGAAGTCGTCCAGCTCGTCTCGAGCGACGACGTGGCTCACGAACCCCAGGTCGTGGCACTGCTCGGCGGTCAGGAACTCGGCTCGCCACAGCAGCTCCTTGGTGCGGCGAGGGCCGAGGTCCCACGGCACCGAGAAGTACTGGAAGTGCGCCGGCAGGAAGCGGGCGTCCTCCGAGGCCACGACCAGATCCATGGCCGAGGCGATCATCCAACCGCCGTAGATGCACATGCCGTGCACTGCGGCAATGGTGGGCTTCGCCAGGTCCCGCCATCGCAATGTATTGGCCACGTTCAGCTCCCAGGATCGCCGCTGCTCGCCCCGGTGACCGGCAGGCCAGGGCCGATCGGCCCGGTCCGCCAGCTCTTCGGCCGTTCCCAGATCGTGGCCGGACGAGAAGTGCTCGCCTTCACCCCGGAGCACGATGACCCGAACCTCGTGGTCGTCCACCGCCCTGGCGAATGCGGTGTCGAGGGCCTCGAGAAGCCGACGCGATTGGGCGTTTCTGTAGCGGGGCCGGTTCAGGCTGACAACCGCCACCCGACCATCAACCCGATAGCTGACGTCTTCTGGATCTCCTTCGACCATACTCCACCCTAGAACGGCAGCGGATTCAGGTTCGAGATGGTCGGCTTTGACCGTCTCGGCACCGGGTCCCGGGGGGCATGGAAAAGGGCACTCGACCCATCGGGTGAGCCCGTCGGCCCGCTGAACCCTGGCGGGCATCATCATCCAGGGGCATCTCCGTCAGGTGGTGGAACGGCCCACCATGGCGTCAGGCCAGGCTGCTCCGGCCGTCGTCGACGAACTGGAAGCGCTGGGCGCAGGGGCAGCTCAACGTCTCGTCGAGAAGCTGGCCGCACAGGCAAACCCAGCCCGCCTGGCGGGCCGGGTTGCCACGGACCAGGGCCTGGGCAGGCACATCACGGGTGATCGTGGCGCCGGCGGCGATGAACGCCCCGGC
>CAMYLA010000040.1 GCA_947259095.1 uncultured Acidimicrobiaceae bacterium
CTGGTGGCGGCCGGTATCGCCGCCCACAACCGGGGTATCGCCGAATTCTGTGCCGACGACCGCCGGCTGCTGGGTGTCGGCGCGGCCTGCCTCGACGACCCGACGGCGGCGGTGGTTGCGCTGCAACAGGTCATCGACCTCGGCCTGGCCGCGATCTGGGTACCCCACCGGCCCGCCGGTGGTCGCTCACCGGGCCACGATGATCTCAATCGATTCTGGGCCCTGGCCGCCGATGCGGGGGTGCCGGTGGTGCTCCACGTCGGCGGTAACCCGCTACAGCTGAAGCCGGCATGGATGAACACCGGGCGGGAGGTGCCGACCGACTGGCTCGGTGGTGGCGAGAACATCAGGGGCAAGGACATGATCGCCCTCCACCACGGCGCCGAGACCTTCCTCGGCACCATGGTGCTCGACGGTGTCCTGGAACGGCACCGGGGGTTGCAGGTCGGGGTGATCGAGCTCGGGGCGGGCTGGGTCCCCTCGATGCTTCGCCGCCTCGACTCCATCGCCGAGATCTGGCGCCGCTCCGAACCGGAGCTGGCGTCCCTGTCCCGCACACCCTCGGAACAGATCGAGGCCCAGGTGGCGTTCACGCCATACCCGTTCGAGGACGTCGGGGCGTTGATCGGCCAGTCCAGCCCCGAGCTCTACCTGTTCTCCAGCGACTACCCACACATCGAGGGTGGTCGTAACCCGCTCGGCCGGTTCGGCCGGTCGCTCGAGGGGTTCGGCGAGGAGGTGCTCGAGAAGTTCTACAGCGCCAACATGGCGAGGATGATGAGCGGGGTCTGAGGCCGGGACCGGGCCGGGAGTGGCGCCACCGGCTGTCAATCGATTGCCGCGGCCACGGCCCGATTGAGCCGCTCGTGGATCTCGACGTTCTCGGCCCGGTCGGTGGTGGCGATGATCACCCGGGGCGGGCCGGGCCGCAACCCCGACCCCGGCCACCGCTCGACCTCCAGTCCATGGGCCAGGCTCAGCGCTGCGAGGTCGGTCCCGTGGGGGGTGCCGAAGAGCCGCTCAAAGCCCGCCTGGTCAACCAGTTCGGCTTGGGGCAGGAACGAGAAGATCCCCCCGCCGTCATTGTCGATCACCACGATGGTCAGCGCCACCGGACGATCCCTGAGGCCGATCAGCGCCGAGCTGTCGTGGAGAAAGGCCACATCGCCGATCAGCAGCGTTGTCGGCGAGCCCGAAAGGGCGATGCCGGTGGCGGTGGCGATCAGGCCGTCGATCCCATTTGCTCCACGATTGGCGTAGACCCGGATCCGCCGCCGGTTCGGTGCGAACCACTCGACGTCGCGGATCGGCATCGACGAAGCCACCAGAAGGGACCCGCCCGGCGGCACCCCTTGGACCACCGAACGGGCGACGCCCGGTTCGGTGACACCGCCGATGGAGACCAGCTCGTCTGCGATCATCTTCTCGGCCACCGCATCGGCCCGCTGCCACCGTTCTGCCTCCGCCGATGGCCGCAGATCGGGCGGGACCCTGGCCAGCAGGCCCCTGGCCAGTCCCGCCTCGTTCACCACCAGCGAGGCGATCCGTTCGGGATCGATCCACTGTGACCGCCCGAGGGCGCTGATCGTGTCGGCGGCGGCCCCGGCCAGCCACTGGCTGAGCACCTTGCTGGCCGGCGGCTGGCCGTAGCGGAGCACCACGTCCGGGTTGGACCGGGCGGCGAAGGCTTCGTTGCGGAGCAACGGGTCGAAGTGGGCGATGGCCTGGCCCTCGGCCCGACAGCCGGAGCGGTGATCGGCCAGCACCGGCCACCCCAGGGCCCGGCCGAGGGAGAGCACCGATGGGGGGTCGGAGGTGCCGTGGCCGGCCACGATCACACCGTCCAGCCCCCGCACACGATTCCAGACCTCGTCGATCTCGGCCTCGCCGGCCGTCGAGCGGCCGGCCCGAAGGTCACGGTGCCACGGCGCCAGCTTGGACCGGCCGGCGGGGAGCGGGCCGGGGGCTGCCACCAGTGGGTCCCGGAAGCTGAGGTTGATGTGGACCGGGCCGGGGCGATCGGCGCCACCGTTGGCCTCGGCAACGAGGCGGGAGCCGAGCGAGCGCCAGGCTCCGGCCATCTCCGGCACCGCCACCCCCGGTTCGGCATAGAACCGGACCGCCGAGCCGAACAACCGGTTCTGATCGACGGTCTGTGGCGCCCCGACCTGCCATAGCTCCGGTGGCCGGTCGGTGGTGCAGATGATCAGCGGGACCGCCGACAGATCGGCCTCGATCACCGCGGCGTGGAGATGGGCCGCTGCGGTGCCGCTGGTGCAGGTGACGATGGACGGATCACCGGTGGCCATGGCGTGGCCGAGAGCGGCGAACCCGGCGGCCCGCTCGTCATGGAACAGCGACAGCCGCACCCGGCGATCGCCGTGCAGGGCCAGGGCCAGCGGAGTCGATCGTGAGCCGGGGGCGACGAAGGCGGCGGTTGCCCCGGCCCGCACCCACTCGTCGACCAGGGTGGCGCAGAACGTGGCAGCGGTGGACGACATCAGGGCCAAAGGTATCCGACCGTGCCCCGGCGACCCGTCATCGATCGGCCCCGAACCAGCGGTCGAGTCTGGTGGCGACGGCGGTGGCGGTCCGCTCCGGTTGCTCCAGATGGACTGCGTGGGTGCCCGGGATCGACAGCACTTCGGCCGAGGTCCCGGTCATCGAGGTCACCAACCGGGCGCCGAGATCGGAGAACTTCCGGTCGGCGCCGCCGACCACGACCAGGACCGGCACACGAAGCTCGGCCAGGCGTTCCCACAACGGCTCCTGGGTGCCGGTACCGCAGCGCCGCAGGCTGGCGGCCAGCCCGTCGGCCCGATTGGTCAATCGTTGTGGGAGCGCCGCCTGCTCCGCGCTGAGCCCGGCGAACAGGGGTCCGGCCAGCCATCGGTCGAGGAAGGCCGGCAGCCCCTCGGCCAGGAGCCGCTGGGCCAACCCGTCATCGGCCACCCTGCGGGACGCCCGCTCCGCTGCATCGTCGATCCCGGCGGTGGCGCCGATCAGGACCAGCCCGGTGACCCGGTCTGGGTGATCGAGGGCGGCGTGCAGGGCCACCCGACCGCCCATCGAGTACCCGAGGTAGACCCCGGTCCCACCGGTCTCGGTCAACAACCGGGCAGACTCGATCAGGTCGGCCTCGTCGTGGTGTGAACGGCCATGGCCAGGGAGGTCCACGGCGACCACCTCGGCCGTCGAGGCCAGTCGCCGACCGAATTCGCCCCAGCAGCCGGCGTTCTGGGTGAAACCGTGGGCCAGGACGAGCCGACGGCCACCGGTCTCGGCCCCCACACCGGCACCGACGCCGGGCGAGCCAAGCGGCCGGGCGTTTAACGGGCCAACCGGTCGGTTCATCGCACGGTGCGCCGGTCGACGGTGGCGCGGGCCAGGAGTTCGGGATCGGGATCGGGAGCGATGCCGGGCCCGGTCGGCACGGTGATCCGCCCGCCGATCATCTCCACATCGGGCCACGGGTCGACCTCGAGCCAGCGCCCGGCCGGTGACAGATCTCCCGTGAGGTTGAAACCGGGCAACCCGGCCAGTGCGGCCAGGCCGTGACGGCCGAGCCCGGTCTCCAACATGCCGCCGGCGGTGGCGGCCAGGCCCCGGTCCAGGCACAGGTCGTGCAGCGTCACCGCGGCCGACAGCCCACCGACCCTGGCCGGTTTGATCGACAGGCCGGTCATGGCCTCCCGGGCCAGCAGGCCGTTGGCATCGGCGACCGACGTCACCGCTTCGTCGGCCACCACCGGGATCGGCCGATGGTCGACCAGGCTGGCGATGAGCCGGCGAGCCGACCGCTCGTCCGATGGGGCGAACGGTTGCTCGGCGGCGTCGACACCGAGCTCGACGAGTTGGCGGACCCGTTGGAGGTCGCCGGGACCGTAGGCCCCGTTTGCGTCGATGTGGAGCTCGATCGTCGGCAGCTCCCGGCGGATGGCGGCCACCAGGTCGAGGTCGTGCCCCGGCTGGACCTTGACCTTCAGCCGACCGTACCCCTCGGCGGCCAGCGCCACCGCCCGCTCAACCGTGGCATCGACCTCGTCGAGCCCGAGACCGACCCCGGCCGGCACCGTCGACCGGGTGACGCCGAGCCGGTCCGACAACGACCGGCCATCGTGGCGGAGCTCCGCATCCAGCACCGCCATCTCCAGCGCCGCCACCGCCATCGGCTTGTCGGCATGGTCGGCCAGCAGCGGTGCGACCTGGCGATGGGCCAGTGGACGTCGGAGCAGCGATGGTGCCAACACTTCGGCCAACGCCCGGAACGAGCCGGCGGCCGACTCCGCGCTGTAGGTCGCAGACGGCAGGGCCGAGCACTCACCCCAGCCGATGCCCTGGTCGGTCGTGACCCTGATCACGGTGATCGTTCGGCCCAGGGTCTCGCCGTGGCTGGCAACGAAGGGTTCCCGGAGCGGCAGCTCCAACAGAAACAGGTCGACGGTGGAGATCTGCATGACCAGGCCCACGATAGGGCGCAGGCGACGGCGATGGCCCGGTCGGGGAGACGGAGCCGGCCGAGGCGCAGGCCAACCGGTGCCGAGGTTTTTCGCGACTTCCTGCACCGGCCGTGCGTCAAGAGAACTGACCCCAAAAACACAGGGGTCGGGCGACAACCCGTGGCCCATCGTCATGATGGGCTGGGCGACACGCAGTCGAGGGTCGGCCACCACTCCCTCCGGTGGCCGACCCCCGACCGTTTCCACCCCGGTCGCCGGTCCGGTCCGATCGGATCCGAAGATGGCGTGAGAAGTCCCGGCCGTTCGGCCTATAGTTGCGGCGCTGGGACGGCAAAGTCCCGGCGCCGCCTCAGGCAGCGAAGTCCGGTGGGAATCCGGCGCTGTGCCGCAACTGTGATCACGCCTCGAGCGTGTAGCCAGGTCGCCTGCCGGGTTGGCTGCACGAAGGCCCTCGGAGCAAGGCGCCTCGTCGGCGACACGCCCTCGAAGAGTCCCTCCGACCGAACGGAGGTTTGAACTCTTGACAGTACCCACCTCGCCCCGCCGCATCTTCGGCCTGGTGTCCATTGCGCTGGCCTCGGCGTTGTTCGTCACCGCCTGCGGTTCCGACGGCACATCGGAGACAGCCGACGGCGATCAGAACCAGGACCAGCAGGGCAGTGCCGAGGACGAGGCCGCTGACGACGCCGGTGCCGAGGCCGACGCCGGCGGTGGGAACGGCGAGAACCAGGATCCGGCGGCCGGCGACGATGGGGGCGCAGCGGACGCGGACGGCGGTGACTTCCCCCGGGAGGTGGAGACCGCGGCCGGAACGGTGCTGATCGAAGCCGAGCCGGAATCGATCGTGTCGCTGTCGCCGACCGCCACCGAGATCGAGGGCACGCTCGACGGCCTCGTCCCCGACCTGGAGGCGATCCTGGCCAACGATCCCGACCTGGTGGTGGCCTCGGGGCTACCGGAGGACGTGGAGGCGGGGCTCGTCGACAGCGGTGTTGCGGTGATGCTGCTGCCGGCCGCTCAGACGTTCGACGACAGCTACGATCAGATCGCCCAACTGGGTGAGGCAACCGGCCAACTCGACCAGGCGGCGGCACTGAACGCCGAGATCCGGGCCGACGTCGACGAGCTGCTGGTCGATCTTCCGGAGGCGGACACCCCGATCAGGGTGTTCCACGAGATCGACGACTCCTTCTACACCGCAACCTCGGCCTCGTTCATCGGCCAGGTCTACGAGACCATGGGCTTCGTCAACATCGCCGACCCCCTCGATGACGGCACCGGCTTCCCGCTGGTCGACGGCGAGAGCATCCTCGCCGCCGATCCTTCGCTGATCGTGTTCACCAGCCAGGCCCCCTACACCGCCGAAGACATCGCGGCCCGCCCGGGCTGGAGTGGGGTCACCGCGGTGGCCTCCGGCAACATCGTCCAGGTCGACGCCGACATCGCCTCCCGGTGGGGGCCACGTATCGTCGAATTCATGCGGGCCGTCGCCGATGTGGTCGCCGTGCCCGCATGATCGGTCTCTCCGTTCGGTCCGGCCAGTCCGCCACCGAACGGGCTTTTCGCCTGCCCCGGCTGTCGATCCCGGTGGGGGTGGGGCTGCTGATCGGGGCGTTCTTCGTTGCGATCTCCCTCGGCAGCAGCAACATCACGCTCGCCGCCATCGCCGCCGAGCTGCTCGACGCCCTGCCCGGCGTCTCGGTCGATTCGGGCATGACCGATTCTGAGCGGTCGATCCTGTGGCAGTGGCGGATGCCTCGGGCAGTACTCGGTGCACTGGTCGGCTCGTCGTTGGCCATCGGTGGCGCCACCTACCAGGGGGTGTTTCGCAACCCCCTGGCCGACCCGTACCTGCTCGGCGTGGCCGCCGGAGCCGGCCTGGGGGCAACCCTGGCCATCGTCTCCGGAGTCGACCAGGGGTGGGGTCCGATCCATCCGGTGCCGATCGCCGCCTTCGTCGGCGGCCTGTTGGCGGTCGGGGTCTCGGCCGGGGTCGGGTTCGGGGTCTCCCGAAGCGCCGGCTCCCTGCTGCTGGCCGGTGTCGCCGTCGCCTCGTTCCTCACCGCGATCCAGACCTACGTCATCCAACGAAACACCGACGTGCTGACCGAGGTCTACACCTGGATCCTCGGCAGGCTCGGCACCTTCGGTTGGGGCGACGTGACGATGCTGGCCCCCTACGTGCTGGTCTGCACCGTGGTCATCCTGTTGCTGCGGCGTCAGCTCGACGTGATGCAGCTCGGAGACGACGAAGCGGTGGCCCTGGGGGTGCCGGTGGTCAGGGTCCGGGTGGTGCTGGTACTGGCGGCATCCCTGCTGGCGGCGGCGGCGGTGGCGGTGAGCGGTCTGATCGCCTTCGTCGGCATCATCGTACCCCATATGGTCCGGTTGCTTGTCGGGCCGAGCTATCGCATCGTGTTGCCACTGTCGGCCATCGGTGGCGCAGCCTTCCTCATGCTGGCCGACGCCGGGGCAAGGAACCTGATGACCGGAGCCGAGCTCCCCATCGGGGTGGTCACCGCCTTCTTCGGGGCCCCCTTCTTCGCCTTCGTGATGTGGACCAGACGGGGGTCGTTCTGATGACACTGCAACGGGCCGGGGTGACCGGCGAAGCGATCTCGATCGCAGCCGACCCCGCTGGCGACATCGATGACCGCTCGACCGCTCGACCGGCGGGCGGTACCGAGGCTGATGGCGAGGCCGGAGCCGACGGCGATGCCCCGAACGACACCGGCGGTGACCATGTCCAGCCGGCCCTGCGGTTGGTCGATGTCCGGGTCGGCTACGGCGATGAGCCGGTGTTGGGCGGGGTGTCGTTCGCGGTCGACGCCGGCCGATGGCTGGCGGTGATCGGGCCGAACGGGGCGGGCAAATCCACCCTGCTCAAGGCGATCGTCGGTGCCCTCGGGTTCGAGGGGACCCTCGAGCTCGCAGGCCGTCCCCGGCACGGTGGCCGAGGAGCAGGCAGGCAGGCCCGCCGCATCGGCTACGTCCCCCAACAGCCGGTGCTGCCCCTCGGCATGACGACCGCGGAGTACGTGCTGCTGGGCCGGACCGCCCATCTCGGCTGGTTCCGGGCCGAGTCCGGTCGGGACCGCAGCCGAGTGGCCGATGTGCTGCGCCAGCTCGATCTGGAGGCCATGGCCGCCCGGCCGGTCACCGAGCTGTCCGGCGGCGAAGCCCAGCGGGCCAGCCTGGCCAGGGCCCTGGTCCAGGAGGTCTCGGTCCTNCGATCTGGCGGTGGTGACCGCCATGCACGACCTCACCATCGCCGGCCGGTTCGCCGACCGGCTGCTGCTCGTTGCCGATGGCCGACAGCAGGCCCTGGGGCCCCCGGAGCAGGTCCTGACCGCCGAGCTGCTGTCCCGGCAGTACCGAACCCCGGTCACCGTCCTCGACGGGCCCGACGGTGGCATCGTGGTGGTGCCGCTGCGAACACCGGTCGGCTCGGCGCCAAGCACCGACCACCGACCGCCAACCGACGAATCGACCCCTGGAGCTCACCATGACCGATAACCAGCCACCGGTGGAGAAGCCACCGGGCGCCGATTTCCGCACCGCCAGGTCTCTGGTCCTGGTCAACACCGGCGAAGGCAAGGGGAAGTCAACCGCCGCCTTCGGCACGGTGTTGCGGGGCCTGGCCCAGGGGTGGGACGTGGCGGTCGTGCAGTTCCTCAAAAGCGGCGACTGGCAGGTCGGTGAGGAGAAGATCTGCCGGGAGCTCGGCGTCGACTGGTACGCCGCCGGCGACGGCTTCACCTGGAACTCCGAGGACCTCGACGAGAGCCGGGCCATGGCCCGTGGGGCCTGGGAGCACGCCAAGAGCCTGATCGCCGCCGGGCGGTACCGTCTGCTGGTCCTCGATGAGATCAGCTACGCCATGACCTGGGACTGGATCGATGCCGCCGAGGTGGCGGCGACGGTGGCCGGCAGGCCGGAGAACCTCAGCATCGTGCTCACCGGCCGGGACATGGCCCAGGAGGTGATCGACGTTGCAGACACGGTGACCGAGATGCGCAAGATCAAACACGCCTTCGACAACGGCATCGTGGCCAAGAAGGGCATCGACTACTGATCGGTAACGGGCCGCCTCGGCACCTTTCGCCTGGTGGTTGCGGCGAACAACGATGCGAAGAACCAGAGACCGCCGAACACCGCGATGGGCTGCCAGAACTCGGAACTCCACCGTTCGACCAGTTCGTAGCCAAGGGCTCGTCCGAAGGCCGCCGCCGCCAGCAGGGTGGTGCCGACCTGCCACTTCGGTGAGTAGCGGAACAGGCCGATGGCCTCACCGATGAAGGCCACGGTTGCCGGGATCGACAGCAGCCAGATCGCAGCAGGGTCGAGGTCGGGGGGCCACGGTGGCCTGCCGCTGGCCGAGAGGAAGGCCACCAGGAAGGCGAACGGGTAGAGCGCGGTGCACCGCCGACAGAGGTGCCGGGAGCCGATCCTGACACAGCGTTGACCGTAGTGCTCGGGCCAGTGGTGGCTCAACCACAGTTGCCGCCGCCCTTGGCGGTCCCGATGCCGCCTGGCGATCCGGGCCACCTGCAACTCGAAACAGGCATCGACACCGGCGGTTGCCGCAGCCGGGCCCGGCCGTTCCCGGTCGTCGGACCGGTCTATCCTGGCAGCCGGGTCAGCGTCGTTGCCCGGCGTGAGTTCGTCGGCGACGTCGGTCGGCCCGCTCGACGGGGGCCGGGGAGCGCTCCGGGGTTGTGATTTGGCGGTGTTGGCCATCGGTTCCCATCGGCTCGGCCCGGCCGATGGCAAGCACTGGGGCCGCCGGACCGTGGCAGGGAACCGCAGCCCGCCGGACCGGCTTTCTGGTTGTGTTCGGGTGCCGGCTCGCTCTCGAATCAGTCACGGACCGGCACCCGGCAACCCGTCCGACACTATCGAACGATCGTTCCCACGACAACCCGGACAACCCGGAGAACCGGTCTGGGTCGGCCGCATCCCGTCGGCGGCCGGGTCCGACGCAGCCTATGGTGGCCCGATGGCAACCATCTTCTCTCGAATCATCGCCGGCGAGATCCCGTCGCGGATGGTGTGGGAGGACGACCTCTGCGTGGTCTTCCTCGACGTCCGCCCGCTGGCACCCGGCCACTGCCTCGTCGTTCCCCGGGCCGAGGTGGACCAGTGGACCGACCTCGAAGCGGAGACGGTCGCTCACCTGACAACGGTTGGCCAGGCCGTCGGCCGGGTCCAGATGGACGTCTTCCAACCGCTCCGGATCGGGCTCATGATCGCCGGGTTCGAGGTGCCCCACGTCCACGTCCACGTGATCCCGATCAACACCATGGCCAACCTCGATTTCTCCACCGCCGACACCGGTCCTGATCAGTCCCGACTCGATGAGCAGCTGGTTCGGCTCCGGGCGGGCCTGCGTGAAGCCGGCCATGCCGGGGTGTCGAGCCGCTGAACCAGGCTCGATCGATCGAGCTGTTCGCGACGATTCGCCGAGAGGGCCCGTCAGCCGACCCGCCGTCGGAACCGGGCCGCCCCGGCGACCACCACTGCGATCACCGTGGCGGCAAGTCCGGCCACCACGGCGCCGGAGGCCAACGAATCGTCCTCTGGTGGTTCAGAGCCCGGGCCGACAGGGGTGTCGATGGCCTCGCCGGTGTCGGAGGTCGATGAGACGGTTGACGGGATCGACGTCGATGGGGTCGACGTCGTCGTGGCGGCGCCGGCGGCCAATGCGGTGGCGGCCATGGCGGCGGCGGTGTCGATCCGAAGGGCGCTGACCCGGGTCGGGAGGACATCGTCGAGGAGCCGGTAGGCGAAGTCGCCGGGGCAGCTGGTGTCGGACATGTCCCGATGGCCGGAGATGGTTGCCGTTGTCACTTCGGTGCCGGCCGGCCACCGGTTCGAGCCGCGGGAGACGAATGCCACCGTCGAGCCCGGGGCGGTGTCGATCCGGTACCGCTCGGCCAGCCAGGCCAGGAGGGCGGTGAGGCTGTCGAGGGCCTGCGGGCTCACCTCGACCTGGCTGTGGTCCCCGATCAGGCTGCACAGCATGGCGAACCCCTGGGAGCCGCCGGTGGCGTCACCGCGGACCGGGCCGTCGACGCTGCCGGCCCTGGCCTCCCAGATCCCGCCGAAGCGATCGACGAAGAAGTTGTAGGCAACGTCGGGCCAGCCTTTGTCGGGGCCGGTGTGAAAGCGGTAGAAGTCCTGGATCTGGTCGGTCACCTCGTCCTGGCGGTAGTCATTGCGGGATGCGGTGTGGTGAACCAGCAGGAACCGAACATCGTCCTCGGGGATGATCTCACCCACCACCGGGAGGTCGGCGCCCCAGGTGCTGCGAGGGGCGATCTCCGGTTGCAGCGCGTCGACCAGGTCGGCGCTCTGCTTTGCCGGGTCCACCGTCGCAGTGGAGAGGTGAGGGTCCCGGGCTGGGGAGCGAGCGATCGCCGCTGCGCCCTCGGGCCCGACGACGGCGCCGAGAGCTGCGGTCCCGATGGCGGCCGCAGTGCCGATTGCGGCCCCGCCCATGGCCAACGCGGCCCTGCGGTCGATCGTCACGGGCTGCGGGCGCTCGGCTCGCCCCGGGCCGACAGGCTGGACCCGGTCGCCAGGCTGGGCCGGGACATCCCTTTCGGCGGGCGCGGCCCGGTTGGCAGGCTCGGCGGTGTCGGCGGTGTCGGTGTCGGTGTCGGCGGCGCTGTCGGCGCTGTCGGCGCTGTCATGGTCGGCCACGACGGCCCAGCCTACGGCGGGACCGCCCCGGTCGTCGGTCGGTCGAGCAGTCCGCGGAGCCGGCCGTCCGGCCACCGGCCGGGTCCGCCGGGGTGGCCCGCCAACCGGCCGAGGGCGTAGGAATGGCCGTCGACCGGGGCTAGAAAGAACCGGTCATGACCTCCACCATCACACAAACGGCCTCGTTCCCCTCCAGGCCGTCGAATGCCGGCACCTCCTCGAGGTTCGCCGCCCGCCGGGCCGGCCCGCTGGCCCTGCTGGTGGCACTGATCTTCCTGGTCACGGCCTGCGGCAGCGGGCCCGGTTCGCAGGAGGAGTTCATCGAGGTCCTCGTCCGCAACGATGCCATGACCGAGGAGGAGGCCATCTGCATCAGCGATTTGGTCTTCGCCGAGTACGCAGACGACGAAGAGGCGCTTGGCAAGATATCGGCGGCACCCGATTTCGAGTACCTCGACGGCGAGGAGGGTGTGCCCGGCTTCTCCGACTTCTTCGATTCGACCGTTCAGAGCTGCTCGGCGGTGGGGCCGGTACCCGGCTGACGACCGGCCGGCAGCTGCTCGGCATCGATGATCTCGTAGTGGTATCCCTGCTCGGTCAGGAACCGTTGCCTGCGCTGCCCGTGCTCCTGCTCCACGGTGTCGCGGGTGATCAGGCTGTAGAAGTGGGCTTGGCGGCCGTCGGCCTTGGGACGCAGGATGCGGCCCAGCCGTTGTGCCTCCTCCTGGCGGCTGCCGAAGCTGCCCGACACCTGGATGGCAACCGAGACCTCCGGCAGGTCGAGGCTGAAGTTGGCCACCTTGGACACCACCAGGGCCCCCAGGGCGCCCCGCCGGAGCTCGTCGAACAGTCGCAGCCGCTCTCGTTGGGGGGTTTCACCGGTGACCAGCGGCAGGCCGTATCGGTCGGCGATCGGTCTGAGCCCGTCGAGGTAGGTGCCGATGATGAGGGTCGGCTCCGCTCGGTGGCGCTCCAGCAGCGAGCCGACGACGTCGAGTTTGGCGTCGACGGTTGCCGCCACCGCAGCCTTCGCCCGTTGGTCCGCCCTGGCGTGGGCCAGCCGTTCGGCGTCGGTTGCGGTCACCCTGACCTCCACGCAGCGGGCCGGGGCGATCCAACCGTCGAGCTCGAGATCGGCCCACGGCACATCGAACCGTTTCGGTCCCACCAGCGTGAAGACGTCGGCCTCCCGGCCGTCCTCCCGGATCAGGGTTGCGGTGAGGCCCAGCCGTCGTCTGGTCTGGATGCCGGCGGTGAGATTGAACACCGCAGATGGCAGCAGGTGGACCTCGTCGTAGATGATCAGGCCCCAGTCGCCGTCGTGGATCATCTCCAGGTGGCGAAACCGGCCGTCCCGCCTGGTGGCCATCACCTGGTAGGTGGCGAGGGTGATCGGTCGGATCTCCTTGCGCCCGGCGGTGTAGTGGCCGATGTCGGCCTCCTCGACGGTGGTGAAGCGGCGTAGCTCCCGGTCCCACTGACTCAGCGAGGCCTGGCCGGTCACCAGCACCAGGGTCTTGGCTCCGACTTCGGCCGCGGCGGCGATGGCGGTGACGGTCTTGCCGGCGCCGCACGGCAACACGACCACCCCGGTGCCGGACGGCAGCCACGAGTCTACGGCGTGGCGCTGATATGGCCGGAGATCGAGTTCGGGTCGGAGCTCGATGTCGAATGCGACGCCGGGGCTCAGCGCGGCCCGATCGTCGGCCGGCCACCGCACTGCGGTCAGTGCCTGTTTGAGCCGGCCCCGACAGGCGCCGTTCAGCTCGACCGACGTCGGCCCCAGCCGTGCCCCGGTCAGCTGCGCCACCGCCGGGTCTGCCAGCAGCTCGTCGAGCAGGCCGGGCTCGTCGGTCCACAGGACCAACTCGTCCCCGGTCCGTGCCCGGCCGGAGCCTGACCGGTCCCCGTCGGGTGGGCTCGACGGCGCCGCAGCATCACCGGGGGCGGTTTCGATCGATACCCGGCCGAAGCGATCCATGGCCTCGGTGATGCGATCGACGGTGGCTTGCGGTACGGGGCCGGCGGCGAACCGACGGACCGTGGCCACCGCCTCGGCCGGGTCGAGCCCGGCGGCCTTGGCGTTCCACAGACCGAGATCGGTCAACCGGTAGGTGTGGACATGGCCCGGTGATCGCTCCAGTTCAGCGAACACCGCCAATGCGGCCCGGCAGGCCTCGGCCCGCGGGTGGTCGAGCTGCAACAGCAGCGTCTCGGGTCCGGCCACCAGCAGTGGCCCCGGTCCGGCCTCGGCCGACACCTCCGGTTGTCGGTGCTCAGCCACCGGTTGTGATCAGACCGTCTCGGGATCGGCGACGTCGATGATCGACTCGGTGGCCAGCTCGACGACCCCGGTGGTGGTCAGAAGTGATGTCACCGGTCCGAGCCCGACCAGCGTCCCGGTGAGGCGGTCCGGGGTGCCGCCGATCAGCGCATCGACCGCCACCGTGCGACCCCAGAACGGCTGCAGCAGGGCGGCGGTGGTGACCCGCTGCTCGCCGGCGGGGGTGGGGTCGTCGGCTCCCCCGCCGTGGCCGTTGTCGTCGGCCCGGCCCGGCGGGGTTGGCGATCCGGCCGACTGGAGCTGGGCAACCGCATCGCTGACCTCGTCCGGGAACGGCCCGGTCGGCACCGGCGGGCCGGACCAGTCGGCGGGGAGGTCGCCGGGGGACCCGTCGATGGCCGCATCCGCACCAGTGGCGGCCCGGGGTTCGTCGATGACGACCGACGAGCCCTCGAGCACGGGGAACATCCCCAGCGCCCGCAGCGACTCGACGACGGTCACCGGGTCGAGCGGCGAGGTCAGGACGGTAGGCGCAACCAGTCGGAGCCCGAGCTTGGCCGTTTTGCGGTTGGCGGCGATCTCGACCGCCGAGATGTCGTCGGCGGTGACGATGATCGCCTGGGCCGGCATGACCCGGATCGAGCCGTATCGGCGATCCACGTCGTCGAGCAGGTAGGCCAGGGGCTGGGGCACGCCGGCCAGGCCGTGCTCGGTCAGGAAGCCGGTGATGGATTCCACCGTCCAGCCCCTGTCGAACGCTCGACGGATGCCGGCCTCGGTGAACCGGAAGCCGGGGGCCCGGCCGTCACCACCACCATCGATCCGTTCTGTCATCTCGCCGAGCGACCGGGCCACCGACGGGGCCAGCGGTCCGAACGACACCGCGGTGAGATCGGCTTGCAGCACCAGCTTGTCCTGGTCGTCACCCAACGCCGCCTCGGCGGCATGATCGACCAGCGTCTCGTCGCAGGCCAGCAGCCCCCGACCGATGTCGCTTGCGGCATCGTTGGCGACCAGGCCCAGGAACCGGGCTTCGGCCAGGGTCCACTCCACGAGCAGTTCGGGGGGCGGGTCGCCGGCGCCCCACAGGTTCGGGCCCTGCCAGACCACCGCCTCGGCCAGCTGCCCGGGCTGGAAGGCGGCGCCGGGCGCCAGCGTGCATATCGTGGCCAAGGTGGCGGTTCTGGCCGCGGCCACCGCAGCCACCGGCTCACGCTCGCCGAGAGCGACGATACGGGTTCCGTCCGGATCGTCGAGCAGGCCCCGGGACAGGAAGCGGTCGGCGGCCAGCCAGGCCCGGACCAGGACCAGGTAGCGGCGATACCGTCGCAGCGACCACCAGCGGGCGGCCACGTCGGCCGAGCTGACCGTGCCACCGCTCACCTTGAGCAGTCTGGCCACCGCCAGCAGTTCGAACAGCCGGGCAACGTCGACCTGGTCGAGCCGGCACAGCTTGGCCAGCCGCTTCAGCTCGCGGGGCCCGATCCCGCCGGCTTTGCGAATCGAGACCTCACCCCGGTCAACCAGTCGCAGCAGGGTTTCGGCCCCGTCGAGCAGGCGGTTGGCGTTGTCAGCGGATGTGCCGGCCACCACATCGGGCCCGACCCCGTCGACCGGCCGGAGCTCCACCGGCCGCACCGCTGCGGTGGGGGCCAGCCCCGCCGGGCGGGAGGCGATGACCGGCTCCCGGGGGAGTTCGGCCACCGATTCGGTGACGGCGACCACCAGGCCGTTGTCCATCAGCCAGTTCAGCGGATCGTCGGCGTCGAGGCCCCGGTAGGGATAGCCGGTTGGCAGGGGGATCGCAGGCGATCGGCGGGACACCAACGTCTCGAACAGCGCCAAACTGTCGGCCGGCGCATCGGCCATCACCGCGGCCAGGACCTCGGACTGGGACAAGCGGTGGGCGATGGCCCGCACGGTCGCCGACCGCTTGGCCGCTCCCTCGGCCAGGGTGGTGATGGCCAGCCGCTCGATGGTGTCGGTCGCCAGGTGTTCGGCCAGCTCGATGAAGGACGGGCCCAGCCCCAGGGGACGGTGGAGCAGGTCCGGGAGGGCACCGACCGGCGAGATCACCCGATCCTCGACGACGACCACCCCGATCCGGCGGAGTCGATCGACGGCGTCGATGATCGCGGTCATGTCACCGGTCCCCAGCAGGTGGTCGAGGTCGGCCACCGATGCCGGGTGTTTCGCCACCAGCGCTTCAGCCACCACCAGCATCCCGACGTCGGCGCCGACCAGCGCCCGACCGAGCGACATGGCGGTTGCCGCCTTGCGGGCGACCGCCTCGAGGCCCCGATCGGTGGCGGGCAGCAGATCCGGTCGGCGCTCCATCAGGTACGACAGCTCTTCTGCCGACCACGACTCGAGGTGATCGAGGAGATTCATCGCCACCATCTTGCCCGATTGCGGGGCGGGACGCGCCGGGAGGGGTGGGGGAGTGGCCCCCGGGCCGCGTCGGGGGAGAGGAGCCGGCAGGTTGGACCGGGCCCCGGTTTGCGATCGCTACATCACCGGGCCCGGCGGCTGCTGATGACCCCGGTGTCGAAGCCGGCCAGATGGAGACCGCCGGCGAAACGGGCGTGCTCGATCTTGACGCAACGGTCCATCACCACGTCGAGGCCGCCGGCGTTGGCGATGGCGGCCGCCTCATCGCTCCAGATGCCGAGCTGCAACCACAGCACCTTGGCGCCGATGGCCACCGCCTGCTCGGCGATGGCAGGGCAGTCCTCCGGCTTGCGGAACACGTCGACGATGTCT
Source organism: uncultured Acidimicrobiaceae bacterium (assembly GCA_947259095.1). Taxonomy (GTDB): domain Bacteria; phylum Actinomycetota; class Acidimicrobiia; order Acidimicrobiales; family SZUA-35; genus JAHELU01. The sequence goes on from CAMYLA010000040.1 coordinate 16,213, forward strand.
GGCACCACCGGCAGATCGGCCAGTGACGGAGCGGCCCGGTGGCCGAGGATCTCCGACTCCCGCGGGTTGACCGGGTAGAGGTCGTAGTTGCAGATCGACGACTTGAGATAGGTCATCACGAAGTTGCTGGCCCGGGCCGGATTGGATGAGGCGCCGACCAGGGCGATCGAGTGGGCATCGTCGAGGATGCGTTTCCGCTCCGATGCCCCGGGGGGTGTCCAGGCGGTGGGAGGGCCGGTCGGTAGGTTCGTCATGAAAGCTCCATTGCCGCGCTGAGCGCTTGATCGAGGTCCCACAGGATGTCTTCCAGATCCTCCAGCCCGACCGACAGCCGGATCATGTCCGGCCCCACCCCGGCCGCCTCCAACTGTTGGTCCGACAACTGCTGGTGGGTGGTCGACGCGGGGTGGATCACCAAGGTCCTGGCATCGCCCACATTGGCCAGATGGCTGATCATCTCCAGGCTCTCGATGAATCGTTGTCCGGCCTTGCGGCCGCCCTTGAGGCCGAAGGTGAAGATGGCGCCCGCCCCCAGGGGCAGGTACTTTGCCGCCAACTCGTGGTACGGCGAGCCGGGCAGGTCGGCGTGGGCCACCCATGACACCCGGTGGTCACCCTCCAGCCACGCCGCCACCGCCTTGGCGTTCGACACATGATCGTCCATCCGCTGGGGCAGGGTCTCGATGCCCTGGAGCAGCAGGAAGGCGTTGAACGGCGAAAGGCAGGCGCCGACGTCGCGCAACTGCTCGGAGCGCAGGGCGGTGCAGTAGGCGTACTCGCCGAAGTTGTCCCACCAGCGGAGATCGTTGTAGCTCGGCACCGGCTCGGTCAGCCGCTGGAAGCGCCCGGAGGCTCCCCAGTCGAAGGTGCCGGCCTCGGTGACCACCCCGCCGATACTGGTGCCGTGGCCGCCCAGGAACTTGGTGGCGGAGTGGAGCACGATGTCGGCCCCGTATTCCATCGGGCGGCACAGGTAGGGCGTGGCGAAGGTCGAATCGACCACCAGGGGCACACCGTGGCTGTGGGCGATGTCGGCCAGCGCCTCGAGATCGGCCACCGAACCGGACGGGTTGCCGATCACCTCGGTGTACAGCAGTTTCGTCTCGGGTCTGATGGCCTCGGCGAACGCCTCCGGCCGATCGTTGTCGACGAAGGTGGTCTCGACACCGAAGCGCCCGAGGGTGGTCGACAGCAGCGAGTAGGTCCCGCCGTAGAGGCCGGCCGCGGCCACGATGTGGTCGCCGGCCCCGGCCAGCGTTGTGATGGCCAGGAACTCGGCCGCCTGGCCGGAAGAGGTTGCCACTGCGCCGATTGCACCCTCGAGTGAGGCCATGCGTTCCTCGAACGCCGCGGTGGTCGGGTTGGAGATCCGGGAGTAGATCACGCCGTACTTCTGCAGGGCGAAGAGATCGGCTGCGTCCTCGGTGTCCTCGAACACGAAGCTGGTGGACTGGTAGATCGGCACCGCCCGGGCCCCGGTGGTCGGATCGGGCTGGCCGCCGGCATGGAGCGATCGTGTCCTGAATCCCCATTGCCGGTCACCGGTTGTGTTCATTCGACCCATTAGACCAGACCGCCGCGCCACCCGTCGAACGTTCGGCGACGGGAGCTCGATCGGCGAACTCACCCCGCAGGCGAACAGGCTTCAGAACCACCCGTCGGAGGTTGCGGCCAACAGCGCCAGGACGAGCAGCACCCCGTTGCGGATCAGGTGGCGGGCCGACACCGGAGTGGCCGACGACCCGCCGAAGCAGGCGCAGCTGGCGACCCGGCCGGACCGAAGCACCAACGCCAGGTTGGTGGTGAAGGCGCTCAACAGGGCGAACGACACCACCCCGCCCCAGCCCGGGGCGACGACCAGGACCGCTGCGGTTGCCAGCTCCATCACCGGCACCGCCGTGGCCCACAGCTCCGGCCGGGGCAGGCCGAGGGAGGCGAAGTCGGTGGCGGTTGCGGCCCGATCCCGGAGCTTGGCCACCGCTGCCACCGCAAAGACCAGCGCCAGGACGAGTGCGGCGGCGATGGCGGCAACGCCGGAAATCGAGCCGGTCATTTCCGGAACGGTACCAAGCGGCCTACCGTCCTCAGGGTCCGACGGCTCTGTGGCCGGCGAGTTTGTGGGCAACCTCTCCTCTGGTTCTTCCATCGTGGGGTCGCAGGTGGCAACATGGTGTGGTGATTGCATCCCTGATCGAGCAATATCGAGCAAACATTCACGGTCAACTCAGCGACAAGCGCCGAGTGATCGATCACCTCCTGGATGTTCGCCTGGCCGCCGCCGACCGACCGGCGGTCATCGCCGAGATCGACCGCCTGCTCGCCGACGTGCCGGGCCTCACCACGGTCGACAACGTGTGGTGGGCCAAGGCCCTCGACGATCTCGACCGGGTGCTCAGCGCCGTTCCGGCGGGCTGAGAGAGGGGCCGGAGGTTCAGCCGGTACCCCGCCGGCGGTCGAGCCGGTCCGATCCGGCGTCGATACCCGGCAATTGGGGCTGGATCGCCCCCTTCCTGGCCGCAAGATCGGCCACCAGTTCCTCGACCTCGGCCCAGGTGTGGGCCCGTAGCCCGTCGAGGCCGCGGTTGTATGGCTGGTCGAAGATGATCACCGAGTTCCCGGCCTCCCGCAGGGCCGTGATGTTGTGGGGTGCATCGTCGATGTACGCATCGGCTTCGACCTGGGGCTTGGCGCCGAGGAAGCAGATGTCGCGGTAGGGGATGCGATGCTCGTCGAGCCAGGCCACGGTGTCGGAGACCGCGGCGGCGTGGCCCCAGTTGGTGTAGAGCCGGTGGGTGATGATGCGGATCCAGGCCCCGAGGTCGGAAAGCCGCCAGAGGGCATCGGCGCATCCCTCGATCGTCGGCAGGTGGCGAAGCAGCCGTTTCTCGGTGACCGCCAGCTTGTGGAGCCGCAGGTACTCGGTGTCGTCGAGACCCCAGCTCTCGAAACCCCAGCTCGTCGGCATGGCCAGGCTGTCCGGGTCGACACCCCGATCGGCGGCCACGACCTCTCGAAAACCACCGTTGTAGTCGGCGCAGACACCGTCCAGATCGACCCCCAAAACGAACCCCGAGTTCACCGCCACGACGGTACCCGCTGCGTGGCAAACCCGGCCCGAACAGGGGCCTTGGGTTTTACAATTGGTAAAAAGGGGGCCGAATCTGCCACGCCCGGGCCCGGATCCGACATGCTGTTCGGCGTGGGGACTGCGAGCGATTTTGCCATTGTCGTCGGCCCCGGCACCGTCGATGCCGGGCCGGACGGGCCGGCGGTCAAAGCCGGGTTGTTCGGTATCGAGGTCGACCAGATCGTGGCCTACCGGGTCTTCCACCTCCGAGGCGACCTCGACCGCGACCAGATCGAGGATCTCATGGCCCGGCTCCTCGTCGACCCGGTGGAGCAGTGGTGGATGTATCGCCAGGAACATCGGCCCCCGGCCGGTCACGGCCGGGTTGCGATCGTCGAAACCGGGCTCCGGCCGGGGGTCACCGATCGGGAGGGCGCCGAGTTGGTTCGGGCCGCAGCCGAGCTCGATGTGCCGTTGGATGCGGCCACGGTGGCCACCCGCTGGATGATCTACGGCGGCCTCGACGCCGGGCAGGTGAAACAACTGGCAGACCGGGTGCTGCACAACGCGGTGATCGAGCGCTGGGCCATCGATGAGCTGGGCCCGGCTCACGCCGACCTCCACGCCTCGGTCGTGCCCACCGCCACCATCCCCATCGGCGGGCTCGACCACGAGGGTCTGGCCGAGATCAGTCGGAGCCGGCGTCTCGGTCTCACCGCGGAGGAGATGGGGGCCATACGGAAGTGGTTTGCCTCCGAGGGTCGGGAGCCGACCGACGGCGAGCTGGAGACGCTGGCCCAGACCTGGAGTGAGCATTGCTCCCACAAGACGTTCCGGGCGCTGATCAACACCCCGGACGGCACGATCGACGGTCTGCTCGACACCTACCTGCGGGGGGCCACCAACACCATCGACGCCCCCTGGGTGGAGAGCGCCTTCGTCGACAACGCCGGGATCGTCAACTACGACGACCGCTTCGATCTGGCCATCAAGGCCGAGACCCACAATCATCCGTCGGCCCTCGAGCCCTTCGGCGGGGCCAACACCGGCGTCGGCGGCGTGGTCCGCGACATCCTGGGCGTGTCGGCGAAACCGATCGCCATCACCGACGTGTTGTGCTTCGGCCCCGAGGACCTCCCGGCGGACGACCTGCCAACCGGTGTACTCCATCCTCTCCGGGTCCGATCGGGGGTCATCGCCGGCGTTGGCGATTACGGCAACAAGATCGGCGTGCCGAACCTGGCCGGCGCCATCTTCCACGACCCGAGCTACACCACGACCCCACTGGTCTTCGCCGGCTGCCTCGGCATGCTGCCGAAGGGCTCCAATCCCACAACCGCCGTTGCCGGCGATTTTGTGGTCGTGCTCGGTGGTGCGGTCGGTCGTGACGGTGTCGGCGGGGCGACCTTCTCCTCCCAGTCGATGGGGGTGGAGACGGCCGAAGTGGCAGGATCGTCGGTCCAGATCGGCGATCCGGTGGTCGAGAAGGGTCTCATCGATCTGGTGGTGGCGGCCCGGGATGCCGAGCTGTACCACGCCATCACGGACTGTGGGGCCGGCGGCCTGTCCTCGGCGGTCGGCGAGATGGCCGAGAGCCTGGGAGCCCAGGTCGATTTGGCCAAGGTGCCGCGTAAGTATCCCGGGTTGTCGCCGTGGGAGGTGTGGCTGTCCGAGGCCCAGGAACGCATGGTGATGGCGGTCCCCGATCCGGTTCCGCTGCTGGCCCTTGCCGCCCAATGGCAGGTCGAGGCTACGGTCATCGGCTGGTTCACCGGCGACGGCCGGCTCCTGGTGCTCAACGGCGAGGAGCAGGTCATCGACCTCGACTGCCGTTTCCTCCACGACGGCCGGCCCCGGCTCGAGCTCGACGCGGTGACGGTCGACAGCGCCCGCCAGCCCCGCCACCCGGTGGAAACCGTCGGCGAGGACGTCGAGCCGGTCGAGGCGCTCAAGGCCCTGCTCTCACATCCCTCGTTGCGCTCGAACGAATCGGTCATCCGAACCTACGACCACGAGGTCCTCGGTGGCACCGTGATCCGGCCCTATGACGGCGTGGAGATGGACGGTCCGGCCGACGGCACGGTGATCGTCCCGCCCGGCACCGAGGACGTCGAGCCGTTGCGTGGGGTCGCCATCGGGATCGGTGCCGCCATGCTGATCGGGCGGTTCGACTGCGGTTCGATGGCCTGGGCCGCGGTGGACGAGGCGGTGCGCAACGTCGTGGTGGCAGGGGCAGACCCCGACCGGTTGTCGTTGCTCGACAACTTCGCCTGGGGCAACCCGACCGACCCCGAGACGCTGGGCAGGCTCGTCGCCGCCTGCCGGGGCTGCCACGACGCCGCCATCGGCTACGGGGCCCCCTTCGTGTCCGGCAAGGACTCCCTCTTCAACGAGTTCGTCGGTCCCGACGGCGTCGCCGACCCGGTCACCCCCACACTGATCATCACCGCGGTTGGCGCGGTCGACGACGTCACAACCATCCCCGCAGTGGGACTGTCGACGCCGGGGAACGACGTCTGGCTGGTCGGTCCCGCCACCGGTGCCCTCGGCGGGAGTTATCTCGACGAGGTGACGGGAGGCGATCGGGGAGGCCATGTCCCCGAGCCCGATCCCGAGGCGGTCACCCGGCACCGAGATGTTCACCGGGCCATCCGCTCCGGCATGGTGGTGAGCGCCCACGACATTGCAGAAGGGGGCCTGGCCACCGCAGCGGCGGAGTGGGCCTTCGCCGGCCGCCGTGGTCTGTCGATCACCCTGGCCGAGCGGCACAGCCCCTATGAGCTGTTCGGCGAGGGGCTCGGCCGATACCTGCTGGAGATCCGACCGGAAGACGCCGATCAGCTGGCCGAGACCGTACCGTCCGCAGTGCGGATCGGCTGGATCACCGAGGACGACCGGCTGCGGATCGGCATCGAACTGGACATCAGCCTCGAAGAGATCGGCCGAGCGTTCCAATCGTCGGCCTTCGGTGAGGTGCGGCCATGAGCGATGCACCGCAACAGGACGAGCCCATCGAAGCCGACGGTGGTGCAGGTGGTGGTGCAGGTGAAGGTGATGGTGTCGACCAGACCGGTGCCACCGCACAGCAGGTGAACCCCAATGGCGGGCCGGCGTCTGGCGGAGCCAGGCCCACCGTGCTCATCCCGGTCGCCCCCGGCACCAACCGGAACGAAGAATTGGCCGTGGCGTTCCGGGCCGCCGGAGCCGAGGTCAACCAGGTCCCGCTGCAACTGCTCCGCAGCGGCGAGGTGAAGCTGGTCGACCACCAGTTGCTGGCCCTGCCCGGCGGCTTTTCCTACGGCGATGCGCTGGGGGCTGGTCGCCTCCTCGGTCTCGATCTCAGCGGCTGGTTCGCCGATCAACTCCAGGAGGCCCACGACCGGGAGATGCCGATCATCGGCATCTGCAACGGGTTCCAGGCCCTGGTCCGAGCCGGATTGCTCCCCGGCGACGTCGAACCCTCCCGATCCTCCGGTCCGGGCCTGCGGCCAACCGGTGCGGCCGGGATCGCCGGTGAGGTGGCGGCCACACTGGCCGCAAACGCCAACGGGCGATTCGAGTGCCGTTGGGTCCACCTTGCCACCGGTGCCCGCCATTCGCCGTGGATGGCCGACCTGGCCGATGTCTCGACCACGGTCCGCTGTCCCGTGGCCCATGGCGAGGGGCGGTTCGTGGCAACAGACGTTGCCGCCATCGAGTCCGCCGACCTGGTGGCCTTCCGCTACTGCGACGCCGACGGCGCCGCGGCCCACGGTGCCTATCCGGTGAACCCCAACGGATCCGATGCCGACATCGCCGGCATCGTTGACCCGTCCGGCCTGGTCCTGGGCTTGATGCCCCACCCAGAAGACCACGTGTTCGCCCGCCAGGACCCCCGCTGGCGACAGGACCTCGGCGGCCGCTGCCTGCCGCTGTTCGCGGCCGGTGTCCGGGCCGTTCGCCACGGTTGACCCGACGTGTCGATCGACCCCACCGGGGTCGGCTTACTTTTTGTTCAACTTGGCCGAGGGTCGCCCGCACCCGGACCGGGCTTGGCCATGATGGGGTGGTGGGACCAGACCGTACGTTGTCGACCGTCGAGTTGGACCTGGAGGGCCGGACCTCCGGCAAAGTTCGGGAGGCCTGGCCGTTACCGGATGGCCGCCGGTTGCTGGTCACCACCGACCGGCTCAGCGCGTTCGATCGCATCATCGGCACCGTGCCGAACAAGGGCCAGGTCCTCAACCAGCTCGCGGCCTGGTGGTTCGCCAAGACCTCCGACATCGTGGCCAACCATGTGATCGAGGTCCCCGATCCAAACGCCCTCATCGCCGTCGACGCCGACCCGCTACCGGTCGAGGTGGTCGTCCGAGGCCGCCTGACCGGCAGCACCTCCACCTCGCTGTTGCCCCGCTACCAGGCCGGCGAACGGCTGTTGTACGGCCACCAACTCCCGGACGGCCTGACCCCCCACGGGCCGTTGGGCCAGCCGCTCATCACCCCGACCACCAAGGCCGAACAGGGTGAGCACGACCAGCCGGTCACCAGCGACGAGGTGGTCGAACTGGGGCTGGTGGAGCCGGGCCTCTGGGCCCAGGTCCAGAAGGTGGCGATCGAGCTCTTTGTCAGGGGTGAGCAGCTGGCGGCCGATGCCGGCTTCGTTCTGGCCGACACCAAATACGAGTTCGGTCTCGGCCCCGACGGCGAGCTGCTGCTGATCGACGAGGTCCACACCCCGGATTCGTCACGGTTCTGGGCGGTCGACTCGTTGGAGGAACGGCTGAGGTCCGGCCGGTCGCCGGAGAGCTTCGACAAGGAACCGGTCCGGCTGGCCCTCAAGGAGATCGGCTACACCGGTGATGGCGAACCCCCATCGCTGCCGGACGAGGTCTGGGAAGAGACGTCGGCCCGCTACATCCAGCTCTACGAATCGCTGACCGGGTCGAGGTTCGAACCCGGGGCCCAACCGGCAGACCAGCGGCTCCAAGCCAACCTGGCCGCAACGCTGGCCGGCGGCGAGGGCTGAGGGCGATGCAGGTCGTCATCCTCTGCGGGTCGCCCCGCGACGCCGATTGGGTCAACAAGATCGCCGACGTGCTCGGCTCCCTGGAGATACCGGTCATCCGCCGGGTCGGCTCGGCCCACCGGGTTCCCGAGCACGTGCTCGAGCTGCTCCGCCACTACGACGCCTCCCCGGAGCCGACGGTGTTCATCACCGTGGCCGGGATGAGCGACGCCCTGTCCGGGGTGACCGATGCCAACGTGCTGTCCCCGGTGGTGGCCTGCCCCCCGACATCGGACGCCTTCGCCGGACTCGACGTGCTGTCCAGCCTGCGGACCCCTCCCGGGGTGGCACCGATCGTGGCCCTGGAGCCGGGCAACGCCGCCCTGGCCGCAGCCAAGATCCTGGCCCTGGGCGATCCCGGCCTGCGGGATCGTATCGCCGCCCACCAGGCCAAGGCGGCACAGCGGGTGCTCGACGGCGACCGGGAACTGCAAGCGTCCGAGGGGCCACCTTGAAGCCACCACCACGGTGGAACGGCCCGGCCCGGACGGCCGGACGCCAACCCGCCGCCCGAGACTAGACCCGACAGTTGAGAGGTACCCCGGACATGGAGCTCGATCGGCCAAAGGAAGAGTGCGGGGTCCTGGCCATAGCCTCCCCGTCCGATGATGTCGCCCGCTCGGCGTTCTTCGGCCTCTACGCCCTGCAACATCGGGGCCAGGAAGCAGCCGGCATCGCCGTGTCCGACGGTCGGGCGGTCCGGCTCCACAAGGGCCAGGGGCTGGTCAACCAGGTGTTCCAGCCCGGCACCCTCGACCCACTGGTTGGGAGCCTGGCCATCGGCCACACCCGCTACTCGACCACCGGCTCGAACAGTGAGCGCAACGTCCAGCCCTATGTCGTCGAGACGATCCACGGCCCGCTGGGAGTGGCCCACAACGGCAACCTGGTGAACGCCGATCGGCTGCGGACCAAGCTCCTGGAGCGGGGGGCCGGGTTGCAGTCATCCTCGGACTCCGAGGTGCTGGCTCTGATGCTGGCCGGTGCCGATGGCGACTCCTGGGAGGCGCGGCTGGCATCGGTGATGCCGAGCTGGGAGGGTGCGTTCTCCCTGGTGATCATCGCCGGCACAAAGGTCATCGCGGCCAGGGATCCGTGGGGATTCCGGCCGCTGTCGATGGGCAGGTTGCCATCGGGTGGTCATGTCGTCGCCTCCGAATCGGGCGCCCTCCACACCCTGGGCTGCGAATCGATCCGGGAGATCGAACCGGGCGAGATCGTGGTCCTGCAGGGCACCATTTCCCGGATCCGCCAGGCGGTGGTGGCCAAGCCGTCGCAGGCCCGGTGCACGTTCGAGCACATCTACTTCTCCCGGCCCGACGCCACCTGGGACGGCCTGCTGGTCCATCAGGCGCGCCAGAACCTCGGTGAGGAACTGGCCAGGGAGCATCCGGTGGAGGCCGATGTGGTCATCCCGGTTCCGGACTCCTCGACGCCGGCCGCCATCGGCTACGCCAATGTGTCCGGGATTCCCTACAACGAGGGGTTCGTCAAGAACCGCTACATCGGTCGGACCTTCATCGAGCCGACGGACGAGCTGCGGCGTCAGGGGGTGGCGCTCAAGTTCAACACCCTGCCGGAGAACATCGCCGGCCGCCGTGTGGTCGTGGTCGACGACTCGATCGTCCGGGGAACGACCGCCAACCAGCTGATCCGGCTCATCCGCGACGCCGGTGCGTTGGAGGTCCACGTACGCATCACCTGCCCGCCGGTGTCCCATCCCTGTTTCTTCGGGGTCGACATGGGCTCCTACGACGAGCTCATCGCCCACCAACTCGGCGTACCGGAGATCTGCGAGCACATCGGGGCCGACAGCCTCGGGTTCCTGTCGGTGTCTCGGATGATGAAAGCGCTCGGTCGCGATGACGGCTACTGCAACGCCTGCTTCACCGGCTCATACCCGGTGCCGGTGCAGCTGTCGATGGCCACCGGGAAGAAGCGGTTCGACGGGGTGCTCGAATGACGGGTGACCTGCGCCCTGCGGGGTCACACGACCTTGGCCGACCGGCCGCCAAACAGGGAGAGAGGCCCTCGGCATGAACAAGCTGCACGTGCTCCTGATCGGCTCCGGGGGGCGGGAACACGCAATCGCCAGGGCCATCTCCGGGTCGCCGATGCTGGGGTCGCTGGCGGTGGCCCCCGGCAACGCCGGAACCGCCGAGTACAACGTTGCGCTCGATGTCGCCGACATCGAGGCGGTCCTGGACTACTGCCGGGCCGAGGCCATCGATCAGGTGATCGTCGGGCCAGAAGCACCGCTGGTGGCCGGTCTGGCCGATGCGGTCACCGCAACCGGCATCGCCTGCTTCGGTCCGTCGGCCGCTGCCGCCCAGCTCGAAGGCTCCAAGTCGTTCGCCCGCCATTTCGCGGCCCGGCACGGCATTCCGGGGCCGGAGTGCCAATCGTTCACCAAGGTCAACCCGGCGCTGGAGTGGCTCGACGAGTTCGACCGCCCGGTGGTGGTCAAGGCCGATGGCCTGGCGTCCGGCAAGGGGGTCATCATCCCCGAGAACCGGGTCGAGACCGAACGGGCGATCTACAGTCTGCTGTCGGAGCGGACCCTCGGCGAGGCCGGGGCCACCGTGGTGCTGGAGGAGCGGCTGGAGGGCGAGGAGCTGTCGCTGTTCGGCATTGCCGACGGATCCACCATCATCCCCATCGGGACCGCACAGGACCACAAGCGGGTCGGCGACGGCGACACCGGGCTCAACACCGGGGGCATGGGGGCCTTCGCCCCGGTGCCGGGCATGGCGGCGCTGGAGCCCGACCTGGTGGCACGGTTCCTGGTACCGGCGATCGAGGGGATGGCCGCCGAGGGCATGCCGTACGTCGGGGTGCTCTATGCCGGCATCATCCTCACCGAGGACGGTCCCCGGCTGATCGAGTACAACTGCCGCTTCGGTGACCCCGAGGCCCAGGTGCTGTTGCCGCTGATCGGATCCGACGTGCTCGAGCTGATCGCCGCCGCCTCGAAGGGACAGCTGGCCGATGTCGCGGTCGAACGGGTCCCCGGCGTCACCGCGGCCACGGTGGTGGTGGCGGCAAAGGGATATCCCACGTCGCCGGCCCTCGACATCGCCATCCCCGACGTGACGGCCCCGGCCGATGTGACCCTGATCCACAGCTCCACCAAGGTCGAGAACGGCCGGGTCATCAGCAATGGTGGCCGGGTGTTGTCGGTCACCGGGACCGGCACCGACCTGGCAGACGCCCTGGAGAAGGTCTACGGGGTGGTCGACGAACTGGTCAACGACCAACTGTTCGCCCGGTCCGACATCGGTCATCGCTATGTGACGAGGCTCGGCCCGCCGCCCGACCCGATGGTCGAGGCCGGCAGCGCCTACGCCAAGGCCGGGGTTTCGTTCGCCGCGGCCGCCGACGCCACCGCCAGGATGGCCGAATCGGTCCTGAGCACCCACGACGATCGGGTCGTCAGCAGCCTCGGCAGCTTCGGCGGGGTCTTCGACCTGGCGTCGCTGGCCGGACTGGAGGATCCGCTGCTGGTGGCCACCACCGACGGCGTCGGCACCAAGACGGTCCTGGCCGAGCAGCTCGACGCCTGGGAGTCGGTCGGTGCCGACATCGTCAACCACGGGGTCAACGACGTGCTGGTCCAGGGGGCCCGGCCGCTCTTCTTCCTCGACACGGTGGCCGCGGCGTCGCTCGACCCCCATCTCGTGGCCCGGGTGGTCTCCGGCATGGCGGTGGCCTGCCGGGAGGTCGGCTGCATCCTGCTCGGCGGCGAGACCGCCGAGATGCCAGACGTGCTGACCCATGGAGCGGTGGACGTCGCGGGGACACTGATCGGCGTCGTCGAGCGGTCGAAGCTGCTCCCTCGGGCGTCGATCGAACCCGGTCACCTCCTGGTCGGCCTCGGCTCTTCCGGCCTCCACACCAACGGGTACTCGCTGGCCCGCAAGGTCCTGTCCGGCATCGACCTGAAGGAGCCGCTGCCTGGCGTCGCCGACACCACGATCGGCGAGGCGCTCCTGGCCGTCCACCGCTCCTACCTGGCGCCGCTCTCGGCCGCCCTCGACCACGACCTCATCCAGGGCCTGGCCCACATCACCGGTGGCGGCCTGGTGGACAACCTGCCCCGTGTCCTGCCAGACGGGTGTGGGGCGGTGGTGGAGACGTCGTCGTGGACCAGGCCTCCGCTGTTCAAGTTCCTGGTCGGCCTGGCCGGACTGAACAAGGTCGAAGCGCACCAGATCCTCAACATGGGTATCGGCATGGTGGTGATCGTGGCCCCCGAAGATCTCGAGGTGGCCCAGGCCGCCATCCCGGAGCAGACCAGGGTGATCGGCAGGGTCGTCGACGGCCAGGGGGTGGCCCTGCATTGACCGAACCGGCCCGGCTGGTGGTGCTGGTCTCCGGTTCCGGGACCAACCTGGCGGCCATACTCGACGCCTGCGCCGACACCGAGGACGGCTCCGCCGGGGTCGTCGGCCCGGCCGTCGACCGGCTCGATGCCGAGGTGGTGCTGGTCATCTCCAACAACCCGGACGCCTACGCACTGGAGCGGGCCACTGCGGCCGGTGTTGCCACGTCGGTCATGCCCCACCAGGGTCGGGACCGTTCCGAGTACGACACCGAGCTGGCATACGAGGCCAAGATCGTCGGCGCCGACCTGATCGTGCTCGCCGGCTGGAACCGGGTGCTGACCGATGCCTTCCTGGCCCACCACACCGTGATCAACCTCCACCCGGCCAAGCCGGGCGCCTTCCCCGGCCTCGGCGCCATCGACAGGGCGTTCGAGGCCTGGCAGCGGGGCGAGGTCACCTCCGGCGGTGTCATGGTGCACTACGTGGCGGACGAGGGCATAGACAACGGTCCGGTGATCGGCTGGGAAGAGGTGCCGTTCGAGCCCGGCGATTCCCTGGCATCATTCGAGCAGCGGGTGCACGAGACCGAGCATCGGCTACTGGTTGCGAGTATTCACACCGTGTTGACCGAACTGCGGTCGAAGTTGTGATTTGATTGGCTGGAACGACCCAGCGCACACGAGTTCTCAATCGGAGGAACCCCATGGCCGGAAACCACGAGCTGCTGACCGGATTCGAATCGTTGACCTTCGACGACGTGCTGGTCGTGCCCGGTTGGAGTGAGGTCCTGCCAAACGAGGTGTCGACCGCCACCAGCCTGGCCGGCATCGATCTCAAGGTCCCGCTGCTCTCGGCCGCCATGGACACCGTCACCGAGGCGCCGCTGGCCATCTCCCTGGCCAGGGAGGGTGGGATCGGCGTACTCCACCGCAACCTGTCGATCGACGCCCAGGCGGCCGAGGTCGACCGGGTCAAGCGGGCTCAGGCCGGGATGATCACCGCCCCGGTCAGCCTCCCCCCGGACGCCACCCTGGCCGAGGCCGAGGTGATCATGGCCCGCCATTCGATCTCCGGGGTCCCGATCGTCGACGAGGACCAGATCCTGGTCGGCATCCTGACCAACCGCGATGTGCGGTTCTGCACCGAGACCGAGGACGACCGCCCGGTCACCGATTTCATGACGTCCCGCAACCTGGTCACCGCCCCGGTCGGGACCTCGCTCGATCAGGCGGTGGCGATCCTCCACGAGCATCGCATCGAGAAGCTGCCGCTGGTCGACGACGACGGCCGCCTCCGGGGGCTGATCACGGTGAAGGACATCACCAAGCGGATCGAGAAGCCCCATGCGGCACTGGATGGCGAGGGTCGGCTGCGGGTCGGCGCCGCCGTCGGTGTGACCGACGCCGCCGAGCGGGCCGAGGCACTGATTCCGGCCGGCGTCGACATGCTGGTTGTCGACACCGCCCACGGCCACACCAGGGGGGTGGTCGACACGGTCAGCCACCTGAAGCAGAAATGGCCCGAGGTCATCGTGGTCGGTGGCAACGTGGTCACCGCCGAGGGGGCAGAAGCCCTGATCGAGGCCGGGGCCGACATGATCAAGGTCGGCGTCGGAGCCGGTTCGATCTGTACCACCAGGGTGGTGGCCGGAGCCGGTATGCCACAGCTGTCCGCCATCTACGAGACCGCCATGGTGGCACGACCCCGTGGCATCCCCGTCATCGCCGACGGCGGGGTCGTGTCCTCCGGCGACATCGTCAAGGCGTTCGTCGCCGGAGCCGATGCGGTGATGCTCGGCAACGCCCTGGCCGGGGTCGACGAGGCCCCCGGTGACCTGGAGCTGGTCGAAGGTTCGATGTGGAAGACCTACCGGGGCATGGGTTCGGCCGGCGCCATGAAGGGTCGGGCCGCCGACCGCTACGGCACCGGACAGGCCCCGGGCAAACACGTGCCGGAGGGGGTGGAGGCCCGGGTCCGCTACGCCGGATCGTTGGCCGAGCTGATCGCTCAGCTGCTTGGTGGCCTGCGGTCGGGCATGGGCTACGCCGGGGCGTCGAACCTCGAGGACCTGCGAACCAAGACCAGGCTGACCAAGATCACCGGGGCCGGGCTGCGGGAGAGCCACCCCCACGATGTGCAGGTGCTCCGGGACGAGTAGCGGCCAGGCCGGAGATCGGGCCGCATCGGGTCGCCACCAAGAATCATCTGGGGCATGGCCGGCGAGCCCACTACGGTGGGGCCGATGCCAGACAGCCGCCGAGACGCCACGGACCCGGCCGGTCCGCTGGTGCAGGCTCGAGGGCTGACCAAGCGGTTCGATTCGTTCTGTGCGGTCGACGGCATCGACTTCGAGATCAACGCCGGGGAGGCCTTCGGGTTTCTCGGCCCGAACGGGGCCGGCAAGTCCTCGACGATGCGTATGCTGGGTTGCGTCTCGCCCCGGACCGCAGGCGAGCTCTCGATCTTCGGCCTCGACCCGTCCCTGGATGGGGCCGCGGTCCGGGCCCGGCTCGGCGTGGTACCCCAGGACGACACCCTGGATATCGGCCTCACGGTTCGGGAGAACCTGCTGGTCTACGGCCGGTTCTTCGACCTGGGCCATAGGGAGGTGGGGCGGCGGGCCGACGAGCTACTGGCCTTCACCCAACTGGGCGAGCGGGCCGATGACAAGGTCGAGCCGTTGTCGGGTGGCATGAAACGGCGGCTCACCATCGCCAGGGCGCTCATCAACCAACCGGAACTGGTGCTGCTCGACGAACCGACCACCGGGCTCGATCCCCAAGCCCGGCATCTGGTCTGGGAGCGGCTGTACCGGCTGAAGCAGCAGGGTGCGACGTTGCTGCTGACCACCCACTACATGGATGAGGCCGAGCAGCTGTGCGACCGGTTGGTGGTGATGGACAAGGGCCGAATCGTCGATCACGGGTCGCCCCGCCAGCTCATCGAGGCCCACTGCACGAGAGAGGTGCTCGAGCTCCGATTCGACGACCCCGATCGACACCACACCGCAGTCGGCGAGCTCGAGCGGCTGCCGTTCCAGGTCGAGCCGCTGCCCGATCGGGTCCTGGTCTACGCCGACGACGGCGACGGCGCAGCATCGGCGGTTGCCGGTCTGGGGGTGGCGCCGATCGCCTCACTGGTGCGGCGCTCGACCCTGGAAGATGTCTTCCTCCGCCTCACCGGTCGGTCCCTCGTCGACTGATGGCACGACCATGACCGCGGTGGAGGGTTCGATGCGGTCGGGGGCGACCCCCGATGGTGCCGGCCCCGGTCAACGGCGGGGCACCCCCCGGTTCCTGCTGGTGACCGAGTACTACGCCACCCTGTTCCGCCACTTCTGGCGGGGCAGCATCGTGACGATCCTGATCAGCCCGATCCTGTATCTCCTGGCCATGGGACTGGGCGTCGGGAGCCTCGTCGACGACAACACCGGGACCGCCATCGAGGGCACACCGTACCTCCACTACGTGGCCCCGGGGCTGCTGGCCGCCGCCGCCATGCAGACCGCGGTGAACGGTTCGTTGTTCCCGGTCCTGGCGTCGGTCAAGTGGCTGCGTACCGCCCATGGGATCGTGGCGACCCCGATCCGTCCGGTCGACCTGGCATTTGGGATGCAGGCCTGGCTGGTGATCCAGATGCTTGTGGCGGCCACGGTGTTCGTCGCCATCATGGCGGTGGCCGGCGCCATCGACTCGCCGTGGGTCCTGGCCGCCCCGCCGGCGGCCGCGCTTGGTGGACTGGCCTACTCGACGTGGCTCTCGGCATGGGCCATCGGGCGGGAGAGCGAGAGGTCGTTCCCGCTGATCTTCCGTCTCGGCGTGTTGCCGTCGTTCCTGCTCTCCGGCACCTTCTTCCCGATCGAGCAGTTGCCGGGCCCGCTGAGGGTCCTGGCCTCGGTTTCTCCTCTGTGGCATGCGGTCGAGCTGGTGCGGGGGGCCACCGCCGGCACGCTCGACCCGGGCCCGGCCACAGCCCATGTTGCGGTGCTGACCTCCTACGTCGCCGCCGGCCTGTGGCTGGCCGCCGGGGCCTACACCAGGAGGCTGCACCAGTGAGCCGGGTCGCGGCGCTGCTGATGCCCGGTGCGACCTGGCGATTCCGCCATGTGGCAGGACGCAACACCCTGGCCGCCAGGTCCAACTGGGCCACGGTGCTCAGCGGCGCCACCGAGCCGTTCTTCTACCTGCTGTCGGTCGGGGTCGGGGTCAGTGTGCTGGTCGGCGACATCGAGGTCGACGGGCGGGTCTACGACTACACCGCGTTCGTCGCCCCGGCCATGCTGGCATCGGCGGCCATGAGCGGGGCCATCGCCGAGAGCACCTACAACACCTATGGCAAGCTGAAATGGGACAAGCTCTACGACGGGATGACCGCGACCCCGCTGTCGCCGAGCGACATCGCACTGGGCGAGCTGGCATACGCCCAGGCTCGGGGATCGATGTACAGCGCCTTCTTCCTGGCCGCCATGTTCGCCCTGGGGCTGGTGCAGAGCTGGTGGGCGCTGCTGACCCTGCCGGCCGCGATCCTGATCGGCATCGCCTTCTCCGCAGTCGGTCTGGCTTCGGTCACCTACATGCGGAGCTGGGAGGATTTCGACCTGGTGCTGCTGGTCCAGATCGGGCTGTTCCTGTTCTCCGCCACCTTCTACCCGCTGTCGGTGTACCCGACCGCGGTGCAGTGGATCGCCCGTTGTTCACCGCTGTACCACGGGGCGGCGTTGTGCCGCGATCTCGTGCTCGGCACGGTCGGCTGGGCCGACCTGGTCCACGCCGGTGTGCTGGTGGCGATGGCGGTGGTCGGGCTCCGCCTGGCGGGGAGCCGGTTCGCCCTTCTGCTGCACGAGTGAGCGGCCGCGGCCGGTGCGGCCTGGCCGCGGTCCCACCCGTTGTCCGGAGACGGGCCCGGGTTCAGGCCACCGCGACCAGCTGCTGGTCGGATCCTTTCCTGGCCCGGGCCATCGCCGTGAAACCCAGCACCGCACCCAGGGTTGCGGTGCCGACGAACAGGGTGCGGGCGCCGGCCGCCCCGTAGACCGTCGGGGCCAGAGCCGCGGTGAGGGTGGCCGCACTGAGGCCGGCTGCGTCGAGCAGGGCCGAACCGACCGCGGCCCGCTCGGCCCCGGTCACCTCCAGCACCAGGACCTGGGCGCTGATCGACGCAAACGACTCCCCGGTGCCGTGGAGGAAGCCGAACATGGTTACCACCACGACCGACCCTGCCAGGCCGTACCCGGCCATGGCCGGTATCAGGATCAGCAGGGCGGGCAGCATCACCGTGGCTCCACCGTTGCGTTCGGCCATGTCACCGGCGATTCTCGGCAGGACGAGCATCGGTCCGCCGACGAACAGGATGGTGACCGCGATGGTGGCGGTGGAGGCGCCGAGGTCGGTGAGGAACCGGTCGACGATGGCGTCGAACACGCCGATGAAGCCGTACACCACCACCTGGACCAGCATCGCCGCCTGCACCTTGGGTCGCCGGATGAGACGGCCGAGGTCGGAGTAGTCCACCGGCGAGGCGGCGATCTCGGTCCGCAGGATGGTGGCGGTGGCGGGGACGCCGACGAACAGCAGGGCGATGCTGACCGCCAGGAACGGGGCCTCGAACCCCAACGGTTCGAACACCGCACCGATCACCGGCCCGATGATGAAGCCGGCAACCGCGGTCGACAGCAGCATGCCCAGCTTCCTCCCGCCGCCGGTGGCGTCGAGCCCCAGCAGCGCCTTGCGGGCCAGCAGGCCGAACAGGCCCAGTCCGATGCCGCTCAAGCCGCGACTGGTGGCCAGCACCAGCATGGTCTGGCCGTAGGCGAACCCGATCGGCCCGACGATCCCGGCCAGCAGTGCCAGCACCGCCAGCGGCCTGGTGGTTCCCCGATCGGCCATCGGCGACAGCGCCAGCTGGGCCAGCAGGGCGGCCCCGAAGCCGGTGGCGGCCACCACGCCGATCTCCCAGTCGGCCAATCCCCGGTCGGCCTGGACGTCTTCGAGGAACACGAACACCACACCGAGGGCGGACGTCAGCAGGAAGTTGGTGAGGTAGATGAGCCAGACCCGCATCAGACCAGGCTAGACCGGGGACCGCAACGGCCAGACGGGATTTCCCGCTGCGGTCCGGCCCCGTCGGGCCGTCGCCGGGCCGGGGTTGACACCCCGGGGTTGCGCAGCCGAAGCTGGCCGTTACCGGCGGCCCAGCCGGTGGGAAGAGGCCAAAACCCCATGTCGTCACGACACGCCGATGAGCAGTCCTTGGCCGCGATGGCCGCCAAGGACCCCGAGTCGCCGGTTGTCATGCTCAACCTGCTGCGATACCGCGATCGTGCCGAGTCGGGCCACGGTGTCGACGGCATGACCGGCGAGGAGGCCTATCGGCGCTACGGGCAGGAGTTCGCCAAGCTCAATCCCCGGTTCGGCGGCGAGCCGATCTGGATGGGCCTGGCCGACACCACCGTGATCGGTGACGAGGACTGGGACGTGGTGATACTCGTTCGCTATCCGAGCCGGGCCGCGTTCCTGTCGATGATCGGCGACCCCGATTACCAGGCCATCGCCCCGATTCGGGCCGCCGCCCTGGCCGACTCCCGCCTGATCGAGACAGACCAGCTCCTGCCGACGTCGGACCGCTGAGCGGCCACGGCACTGGGTTGCGACCGCATCTGGGCGGCCACGCCATCGGGGCGACGTCATCGGGTGGGCGGTGGCTCGCCGGCCCGGTTGCGGTCGTTCAGTGGCGACAGGCTGCGGTGTGGCGGTGGTGGGCCACCGCGGTGAGTTTGGACCCCAGCAGCTTCTTGCGGGTGACCAGCTCGATGCGGCTGGCGAATTGGATCAGCGGCTTCGCCACCAGGATGGTGACATCCTCATGGTGGATCTTGCGGTATGACGAGGTGTTCTTTCCCTTGAGGTAGGTGTCGACCGACACCTCTTCGGTGCCGCCTCAGCCGATGGCCTGGATGTAGTCGACGGCGGCGGTGCCGCCCTTGCTCCTCACCATCTCCAACGCTTCATCGCTGATCGCAATGTCCATATGCTCAGGGTAGCGGTCCGATTCGGTCGCTCCGGATCGATCGATGTCGCAATAGAGTTCCAACATGACAAACAGCCTGGTTGACGGTCATCCTCGGCCCCTCGGACAGTTCACGGTCGGTCCGCTGGCCTTCGGTTGCTGGCGATTCACGTCGTCATCGGTGGCCGACGCCCGTACCAGCCTGGAGGCGGCGCTGGACAACGGCATGAACCTGGTCGACACCTCCGACGTTTACGGGCTCGATTGGGGTGGCACCGGCTTCGGCCAGAACGAGGCGCTGCTCGGCCAGGTGCTGGCCGAAGCGCCGCAGCTCCGCCACCGGATGGTGTTGGCCACCAAGGGCGGCATCATCCCGCCGACCCCCTACAACTCCGGTGCGGACTATCTGCGGTCGGCCTGTGATGACAGCCTGCGTCGGCTCGGCGTCGAGGTGATCGACCTCTACCAGATCCACCGCCCCGATTTCTTCACCCACCCCGAGGAGGTGGCGGCGACGCTGCGCTCGCTGCGGGAGGCGGGCAAGATCAAGGAGGTCGGGGTCTCAAATCACCTCCCGAGCCAGACCGAGGCCCTGGCCGCCCATCTGGGATTCCCCATCGCCTCCGATCAACCCGAGTTCTCCCTGGCCGCCTTGGCCCCGTTGCGTGACGGCACGCTCGATCGGTGCATGCAGCACAACCGCCGGCCGCTGGCCTGGAGCCCGCTGGCCGGTGGCGGTCTGGCCACCGGGGAGGGGCAGCCGCCGGCCCTGATCGAGGTGATGGACCGCCTGGCCTCGCGGGAGGGTGTCTCCCGGGCGGTGATCGCCGTCGCCTTTGTGCTGGCCCACCCGTCTCGGCCGGTGGCCATCATCGGATCGCAGCGACCGGAACGGCTGGCCGAGCAGGCCGCAGCGGCCAACGTTGCGCTGGACCGGGCCGATGTCTACGAGTTGATCCAGGCCGCCGAGGGCCAACCCCTTCCCTGAGGTGGCGGCCCCATACCCCCTGCCCCGGTCCGGTCGTTGTGTGGTCACCGGCGGTGGCCCGGGGGCGATGGAGGCGGCCAACCTCGGGGCGGCATCGTCGACGATGGGCCGGGCCGAGGTCGACGTCCTGATCGATCGGCTCTGCGCCGTCGGCCACTTCGACGAGGATCCAGACGGGTTCATCGGTCTGGCACTGGAGGTACAGGCGCTGATCGAGCGCCCGGTCGAGACGTTGTCGGTGCCGACATGGTTCTACGGCCATGAACCGTCGAACCCGTTCGCCACCCACATCGCCAAGTACTTCTCAAACAGCGAACGGGAGGCCGGGCTGCTGGCCATCGCCATGGCCGGCATCGTCTTCCTGGCTGGTGGTCCCGGCACCATGCAGGAGGTCTTCCAGGATGCGGCCCAGAACGCCTACCGGACGTTCGGCCATCCCGCACCGATGGTTATTCTCAACCCGTCGGGCCGCCCCCGCTACTGGGCCGACTCGGGAGTCATGGCCGCCCTGGACACCGCCTTCACCGACGACGACGGGGCCCGCCGAGCGGGTTGGGATCTGCTGGCCGACGTCGCCTCGATCGACCAGGCGGTGGCCAACCTGGCCTGAGCCCACCGGCGCCGGGCGACGGCGTCGGGCACCAACCGGTGACGTGGTCCGGTTTTGGGATCAGTCGAGCGGCGGGAGATCGCCGAAGTGGAGGTCGAACTCCGGTCCCGAGCCGGGACTGGCCGGCTGGGCGATCTCGGTCGGCTCCGGGTCGAGCCCCAGGGCTTCGGCGATGCCCACCATGGCCGCCATCAGGATCGAGCCGCCGTGGCGAGGGCGGGTCCGGGGTGGCAGGAACGGCCGCTCAAACCCCTCTCCCGGCTCCCTGCGGCCGTCGGCGTCACCGTGCCGGGCGACCGCGTCGCCGTCGGTCTGGTGCCCGTCGGTCATCGTTCCAGTATGGCTCGACAGCGGTGGTTCGGTCCGGTCGGGCCTGGTCGCCGGTGGGGTTCGTCCGTCCGCACTGGGTCGTGGGGTCGACGGTGCCGATGCCGGCGCGATCGTTCACAGGGTTTGGTCGAACCAGGCAAGCACCGCGCTCAGTACCCGCTCTGCATCGGCCGGGGCGCCGAACAGGTGGCCGCCCCGCTCGAGGGTGACCAACTCCTTCGGCGGGGCTGCGGCCCGGTACAACTGTTCTGCGTTGTCGTAGCCGACCACATTGTCATCGGCGGCATGGATGACGCAGTATGGCCGGTCGAGTTGGCCGACCTGGCTGATCACGTCGTGGGATCGGAGATCCTCGACGAACCCCGCATCGAGCTGGAACGACCGTTGGGCGATGGTGATGGTGGCAGGCTGGCCGGCCTCCAGCCGGGACAATTGGTCGGCGAACAGGTGGCGGACGTGGCCGGCATCGGCCGGGGCGCTGAGGGTGATCAGGGATCGTACGGTCTTGAGCCGATGGGCGGCCAGGATCGAGGCGGCACCGCCGAGGCTGTGACCGAGCAGCCCGCAGGGGCCGAATCCGGCCTGGATCAGTGATGCCGCAGCCCTGGTGAGATCGGCGACGTTGGCGCTGACCGTGGTCTCGGCGAAATCGCCTCCGGATTCGCCGAGCCCGGTGAAGTCGAACCGCAGCGTCACGTAGCCGCCGTCGGCCAACCCCTTGGCCAGCCGGGTCATCGTGTTGAGGTCCTTGGAACAGGTGAAGCAGTGGGCCAGCAGTACCGCCCCTTTCACCGGCGGGCCAGGCTCGGGCCGGTGCAGCCGACCGGACAGCGTCGTCCCCTGGCTGCCGACGAAATCGAACGGCTCAACCAATGTCATGGCGACAGTATGCCGGTCTCGCGGCGACAGGTGCGGTGTCGTGCTTGGTCGGCGGGCCGGCCCGGATGGAACGGTTGCCCACTACGGTGATGGCCCATGGCCCACCACACGTCCCTGGCGGTTCGGTTCAACGAGATCGATCCATACGGCCACGTGAATCACGCCGTGTATGTGACCTACTTCGAGGTCGGGCGGACCGACGCACTCGCCGCCTGTGGCATCCCCTTGGAGGTGATGGCCGAGCGGGGCTATCAGATGGTGGTCACCCACATCGATGTCCGCTTCCGGCGGCCGGCCGAGGCCGGTCAGATCATCACCGTCGAAACCGAGGTCGGCGAGCTCCGGCGGGCCAGCGGCATGTGGCGACAGCGGATCGTCCGGGGCGATGAGGTCCTGGTCACCGCCGAGGTCACGGCTGCGGTCACCGATGCCGGTGGCCGGCCCACCAGGCCCCCGCCCTGGCTGTTCCCGGCCCTGGAGCCGCTGCGATCGCACTGAGAGCCGGCCCCACCGACCGCCAGGCCTGCCCGCCCCCAGGAGCGTGACAGCCGGTGCCGGGCATGAGATCGTGGCACCGTGAGTTTCATCGGCACCGGCGACGAGGACTGGGTCGACCTCGACCTCGACCTGTTCGAGCGGGCCCGGTCGATGCGACTGGAGTCGATCCTGGTCGACGACTACGCACGGGTGGTGGAGACCGTCGGGTTCGATTTCGAGATCGAGACCGCCACCGACGGTCTGGTGTTCATCGTCGTCGACGGCTCCCGGCGCTACCGGGCAGACGTCGGCCGTGACGACCGGCTGATCTTCACCGGCATCCTCGATCCGGAAGGTCCCCTGTAGGCGCCCTGCCCTCGGAGCGAAGCGGGCCCGTTTGCGGCCATCAGCTACGCTCGTTGCTGTGGCAATCGCATTCAACAAGGACTTCACCCCGGTGTACGGCAAGGTCGACGAGTTGTCGCCGCTGGTCCGCCGGGTCGTTGCCAAGAACCCGAACCCTTTCACCTTCACCGGCACCGGGGTCTATCTGATCGGCAGGGGAGAGGTGGCGGTGATCGACCCCGGACCGACCCTCGACGAGCACCTCGATGCCATCCTCGGCGCCCTCGACCCAGAAGAGCGGATCACCCGCATCCTGGTGACCCACACCCACACCGATCACACCGCGGGGGTGGCAAAGCTGGTGGCGCGGACCGGGGCAACGACCTACGGGTTCGGGCCCCATGGGCCGGTCCCCGAGCACGATCCGCTTGACAACGTCAGCTTCGACGAATACTTCACGAAGGAGGAGAAGGAGGAGTTCGAGCGGGTCTGGAACGAGACCCCGGACGAACTGAAACGTGAAGGACCCGACGTGGACTTCGTGCCGGACGTGACGGTGCGAGACGGTACCGAGATCGAAGGTGCTGGTTGGACCGTCGAGGTGGTGCACACCCCCGGCCACACATCGAACCACGTGTGTTTCGGCCTCCGAGACGAGAAGCTGCTGTTCACCGGCGATCATGTGATGGGCTGGGCAACCTCGGTGATCTCGCCTCCCGACGGCGACTTGTTCGACTACCTGAGCAGCCTGCGCAAGCTGCTCGACCGTGACGACGTGCGCTACTGGCCGACCCACGGCCCGGCGATCGACAACCCCCACCAGTACGTGCAGAGTTTCCTCGACCACCGGCTGCACCGCGAGGCTCAGATCGTCACCGCACTGGGCGCCGGGCCGTCGACGATCAAGGCCATCGTGCCCG
>CAMYLA010000041.1:0-32254 GCA_947259095.1 uncultured Acidimicrobiaceae bacterium
CGCCACCGGACCCTGATCTCGTTCGACCGACCCTCGACCATCTCACCGGCCTCGTTGTGCTGATCTGGCGTCCGATAGCCGATCAACACCCAGTGCTCGACCGGCACCGGCACGAAGCCGACCGGCCGGAACGTCAACGAGTCGACCGCTCTGGCCAGCGCACTGTCGGGACGGCCACCCCGCTCGTTTCGGGCATGGAGCCGCACCGCGTCGGCGATCGGCATACCGTTCCAGAACTCGAGTTGCACGCCGGGGGCGAAGTCCTCGTCGTCAATCAGATCCGGGATGGTCTTCGATATCAGGAACCGGGGGGCGTCGGCAGGGCCGAACTGCTCGACCAGGAACGGGAGCCTGGCCACGATGCCGGTGGAGGCCGCCGGGCCGAGGTAGGTGGTGTGGGCGTCGCGCAGGTCGGCCAGGATCCTGGCCACCTCGCCGTGGAACGCCTCCCCGTCCATCGATTCGGCCGTTGCGCGGTCCTTCAGCCGACGGAGCTGTTGGACCGGGTCGATCCCGTACATGGCCCGCTTCAGCGGCAGGTGGACGTAGATCCCCTCGATCACCCTGACCAGTTCGTCGACGGTCCGTTTGGCATCGCCGGGATCGAGATCGGTGGTGCCCTCGATCAGCCGTTCGAACCCGGGGCGGTCGATACCCCTGACCCGACTGTCCATCTCGCGGCGGGTTCTGGCCGACGTCATGACCACTCCCCGTCGTCGGCGAAGAGCTCGTCGATGTCATCCAGGACCCGGTCGTGCCAGCCCCGGGGCGACCGCAGGCTGGTGTGCCAGGCTCGATCGTGGACGATCCCCGGGATCTCGGGGGCCTGGAACACGGTGCCGGGGGGAGGCGGGCCGGCCACACTGCCCGGGCCGCCTGGCATGTCGGATTCCAGGATCAGCCGGGGGGCCGGGCCGTCGGGACCGTCATCGAAGTGGGCCGCCTCGGCGTTGAGCCCATCCTCGATGGCCTGCACCGGGTCGGCCTGGACCGCAGACAGCTCCTCCATGACGTTGGTCCAGGTCCACCGCCTGGCGGGGTCGTCCGGCCGCCGCAATGGCACGTGCTTCGAGCGGCCACCGAAGCGGACCGCGGTGGTCAGGCGCTCACCGGCCGAGCGCATCCTGGCCCGGTCCCCGTAGACGGCCCGACCATCGGCCACCACCAGCTCGATGTCGGACTCGCGGGCCAGGGCCAGATTCTTCCAGGGGTCGTCGTGGCGCCTGGTGACAACGACCGCATCGGCCATGCGTCCCGGTTCGAACCGACCGGGACCCCGACCCCAGGCCCGCTCCAGCAGGTCGCCGGGGTTTGCGGTCACCATGTTGGCCAGGTCGAACGGTGTGATGCCGTCGAGGCCGGCCCGCTGAATCCAGCGGATCGCCACCTTCATCTCGCCGAGCAGGTTCTTGGTCCCCGAGGGCCCCCAGTCCGAACCGAGGCACACCGTGATGCCCTCGGCCATGGCCGACACCACGTCGGTGGTCTCGCCGTAGAGCCATAGATTCGACAGCGGCGACCAGACGATGCCCCCCGGGGCCTGCTCCCCCGCCACCCTGGTTGCATGCAGGTTCCACTGCCGGAACTCCTCGGGGCCCACCGCGCAACAGTGGATGGCGATGAGTCGGAACCGCAGGCAGCCGGCGGTGGCGGCCTCGTTGAACTCCCGGGCGACCAAGCTGTCCCGCTGGCCCTCGGACAGGTGGTAGACGAGGGCCCGGTTCTCGTCGAGATGCTTACGGCGGTCGTCGAGCTCGGACGGTCCCAGATTGATCACCGACGTCCGGATGGCGTCGCGATCGATGTCATCGTCGACCGAGCGGACGAACCGGTTGACCGGGGCTCCCTTGGCCGGCGGCCAGCCCTGGATGGTGGTGGTGCCACCGGCCAGGGCCCGCACCTGAGCGTAGGCCAGCAACGCCTCGGGGGCGCCCTTCATGTAGGCGTAGGCGGGCCAGCTGACGTGCTCCTTGTACGACGGCGCACCGGGCCACAGGTCTCGGTGCAGCCACGGGCCCTTCGTCCTGGTCGGCTCGTCCCACATCGGGAGGGTGGCGAAGCCGAGATGGGAATGCAGGTCGGTCAGGCCGGGATAGATGTAGGCGTCGCCGACGTCGATCTGGACCACCCCATCTGGCGGATCGGCCCGCCGGGCCCGCACAGCTTCCACCACGGCCGGGCCCGACCCCTCGGGCCCGAACCGGACCCGGCCGGTGAAGTGGGCCTCCGGGTCGTTTCGCTGCAAGGGGACGACCCGCCCCTGGAGCTCGAGCATCCGAGTTGTCATGTCATGCTCCTCGTAGTTCGTCGGCGGCCTGCTGCTCCGACGGCGACAGCGGGCTTGGATCGAGGTCGTCGGCCCAGTCCGGCATCACGTATTTGTAGTACTCGTAGCTGAACGACGCCCCCCGTTTCGGCTGCAGGGCCCGATCGCCGCTCGTCCCCTGCCACCGGAGGGTGCCGAAGGGCAGGTCCCGGCGGGGAATCTGCAGCCGTTCGCCGTCGTAGGTGAACGGTGGTGTCTGGTCGTCGCGCTGGTAGGTCAGACCGGCCAGGAGGCCCAGTCCGGCCCGCCAGTCGGCAAGGACCCCGGTCTGGTTGTTGGCCCTGATGGCCACCGACGGGAGGCCGTCGGGATTGACGTGGGGGGCCAACCTCTGGGCCATGGGCCCGGCGAACACCAGGACCTGAGGTTCGGCGCGGCCCACCGCTTCGGCGTGGAGGGCCCGGACCTCGGCCGAGTCGACCGCGGCGGCCACGTCGGCTACATCGTCGGCCATGGTGTCGACCGGCAGCACCCGGAGGATCCCGTAGGAGGTGGTCACCCCTGCTGCGGCGAGGAACGCCTGGAGGTGCTGGCCTCCTGCGCCGGTGAGGGCCCGGGTGGTGAACAGGTCGTCGTGTGACTGCTGGTCGGCCAACACCAGGATGCTCGGACGGTCCAAGCGGCCCCGGTAGATCGGTCCGGTGCCAAGCGACGGGTTGTAGCCGAGCCCGAACGAGTTGAAATCGGGCCAGGGGAACGACGGGTCGCCGCCCTGCAGCAATCGGGCAAAACGCGACCCGGGGCCCTTGTCGTAGTGCCGCTTCGACTTTGGTGGCTCGTATGCCAGGTCGCCGGGGTCGGCCCGATAGCCGTCGTCGGTGCCGGAGGCGTCGCCCTCGTACCGGAGGCGGTGACCCTTGTTACGGTACTTGCCACCTTCTGCGAACAACTGGATCGATTGCTGGCTGTCCTTGCGATTGGACGAGGTCGCTCCCCGACCGAGCCGCCACGGCGATCCGTATGGGAAGTCGCGGAACGGGATCGGATCCGACGAGTAGGTGTACGCCGCGGCCGGTTGCCGGGCCCCGTCGTCGTCGACCGGCAGCCAGCCCGGTTCGACGCCAGACCATGCTTCGATCTGCTCGATGGCGGCGACGAACGACGCCTTGATCCTGGTCACGGCCCCACCCTTCCCGGCGCCACCGGGATGCAGCACCCCGACCAACCGCAACCCGGGCCGGATCACCGACGCATCGGCTTCGTGCAGGGCCCCGGGGTCGGCCGTCCCACCGTGGGACTCGACCCACGAAGCAATGGATTCCTTGGCCGCCAACCCGACAGCAACGACCAGTTGGAGGTCGTTGCGGGCCACCACGTAGTCGAACAACTCCTCGCGGTGTTTCCTCACCGGCGAGTCCGGATGCTGGGCGATGAGCCGGTTGTCGCCGTCGTACTGGCCGAAGATCGGATAGACGAAGGTGTTCATGAACAGGTAGGACCGGGTGATGCCCAGATGGTTGAGCAGGTTCTGCATGCGACCGCCGGTGCCGCCGGTGAACGACCGGTGGGACAACGATTCGTCCTGCGCTCCCTCCTGGCCGACGATCAGTACCTTGACCTGATTGTCACCGAGGCGGCCCCGATAGAACATCGGACCGAAGTGCCACCGGAACTCCTCCCTGCCGGTGACCGCCTTGCCGAAGGCCCGGTAGTTTGGCGCCTCGGCGAACAGTCGGGGCCACTTGCGGTTCCGGGGCGGCCCCGGGTCGAATTCCCACGGTGACCCACGTTCCTCCCAGTACGGGCTCGACATCGTTGTTCCCCCTCCGGTTCGGCGTCGACGGCACGCTACCGATGAGAGCACAGTCGGCGTGCGGTGATACCGAATGGGCGGGATTATTCTGCCGTCCCTTTCCTCCCGGTGGACCGACTGTGCTCAACTGCAAGCCCATGGGAGCAAGAGAGAACCTCACGACCACCGGCGTGTGGTCATTCACCGAACGGATGTCGGCCGGCGAGGCGGCCGAGGCGGCGGCGAGGGTGGAGTCCCTCGGCTACTCGACGTTGTGGCTGCCGGAGACGACCGGGCGGGATCCCTTCGCCCACATCGCCCACCTGATGCACAGCACATCGACGATGATGTTCGCCACCGGTATCGCCAACATCTTCCACCGCCACCCCGGGGTCATGAAACAGGCCGCCCACACGCTGGCCGAACAGAGCGGGGGCCGGTTCGTGCTGGGCATCGGCGTCAGCCATGCCCCATTGGTGGCCGGGCTCCGGCGACTGGACTACTCCAAGCCGCTGACCCAGATGCGCCAGTACCTGGATGCAATGAAGCAGTCGCCGGTGACCGTTCCCGAACCGCCGGAGGAACCCCTGGTCCTGCTGGCTGCACTGGGACCGAAGATGTTGAAGCTCTCAGCCGAGGAGGCCGACGGGGCCCACCCCTACTGGACGACCCCGGAGCACACCGAGCAGGCCCGCGCCGCAATGGGGCCCGATGCGCTGTTGTGCGTCGAACAGAAGGTGGTGCTGACCACCGATGCCGAGGCCGCCCGTTCGGCCGGGGCGACCCAGGTGGAGCGGTACGCCTCGCTGCCGAACTACCGGAACAACTGGCTGCGGCTGGGCTTCACCGATCACCAGATCGACGATCGGGAGCCGGCCTTCATCGATGCGGTGGTTGCCTGGGGTGACGAGGATCGTCTTCGTGAGCGGGTCGACGCCCACTATCGAGCGGGGGCCGACCATGTCTGTATCCAACCCGTCTCACCGCAGGGGCCGGCCCAGTTCGACTGGGATGTGATCGAACGGTTGGCCCCCAACGGCTGACGGCGGGGCCGCCATTGCTCGCCGGGTCGGGGCCAAGCAGCCGATTTCTGACCGAAAATAGTCAGCCTTGGAAGTTTTTGACTTCTCGTCCACGGAGCAGAACATCCCCAATTCAGGGGGATTTGAGCCAGTCCGGGCCGGACGCGTCGGTGGCGCAACGCCGCCCACCCTTGCCGCACGGTGGCGTTGATGTCAGTATGACAAAAGGCGGCGCGTAGCGGTTCGACGTTCAGTCACCAACGCCGGACCCAAGCTGCACTCCGCCGCGGCGGTGCGGGACCCTAGGAGTCGCCCCTCCTAGGGTCCCCTCCATCCTCAATACAATCCGGCCCGGCGGCCTTTGTAAATAGCGATGCGCCAAATCGTGACCTCGCCCTCTCGTTCACCGGCGGTGATGTTCGCTTGCGTGTCGCACCGCGTCGAACAGCACCTCCTGGTAGGTGGAAAGCGCTTGCTGGGTTGTGTCGATGCTGTCCGGCGTCCAGCCGTGGTTGATCGGCATGGCCCCGACCCGCCGGCCGACGCCGGTCGTCCAATGAATATCGGTATCGGCCACGATTCGCAGCGGCACCAGGGCCGCATGGTTGATGACCAGCAGCGGCAGGCGGCCGTTGATCAGCCGGCGCCATTTCCCCCAGTGCAACTCGGCCACCGGCCTCGGTCCCAGGTTGTCCCTGGCGGCGGTGAAGGTGATCCACACCGGCGCGTTCCAGTACGGCGGGATCTGCACCGCAGCGCTCCCATGGCCGGAGGCGATCTCGGCCAGGGCCAGATAGCCGTTTGCTCCCAGCACGTGGTCGAGGGCCACCGGCAGGAGCGGATCGTGGGGGTCTCCGACATTGGCTTCGAACCGCCGGAGGGTGTCCTTGCCGGCCCTCGTCGTGGTCATGACGGCCAGACGATGCGAAGTCTCGGCCAGCGACAACCGCCTGGCCTCCCGCAGCCTGGTGTACTTGGAGCGCTCCTCGGCCTCGTCGACCCCTTCGTTGAGCTCCGGCCAGGATCCGGGCAGCGCCGGTGCAGGCTGCCGGGACCGCTCCGAACCCGGCCGATCGAGCCGTTCGATCAGCGTCTCGACCGGTTTCAGATCCTGGGCGCTGAGACTGGAGATCTGGGGTGGCCGCTCCTGCCCGAACCTCGCCACCAGGTTGGTCGAAAGGAGTTCGGTGAAGTCGCCGTTGGCCGAGCTCGGCATCACCATGTCGAGTGCGTCGACCACCGGCGCCCCCTCCACATGATCCGGGATGTCACCGCGGCCGAAATCGATCCAGCCCGGCTCCGACAACTGGACCACGACCGGCGATTCCTCGATCGACACCCCCACCGTCACCAGCAGCCCGTTGTCGCCGAGGTCGAGTTCACCCTCGAACCGGTACATCCCCCACTCGGCCTCGACCACCAGCCGAGGTGAGGGGCTCCGGATCCACATCCAGACCGGCGTCGATTCCCCCCGAAAGGTGTTGCTCCAGATCCGCCGTTGCTGCAAACCGACCGGGGTCCCGAAGCTCCAGAGCCAGCCGGCCAGCACGCCATCGGCGCCCAACACCTCGTCGATGCGCTCGGCGTCGATCGACGCCATCCGGGAACCTGTCTCCCAATTGGTGACTGCGGTCCTCGCCACCCCGAGTCGGTCCGCCACCTCCCGCTGCGACACGTCGGCGATCTCGGTTCGCCACCACCGGAGCATCTCTCCACGCGACTGCCATCGAACCACGAGTAGCAACCTAATCGACGCGGCGAAGGTTTTCGACTCAAATCGGCCGCGCCGTCGCAACACTTCTGTGGCAAAGAGCCGCTGGAACAGGACGCCATTCGAGCTCGTTGCTTGTCTATATTTGTCGAAGGAGAGTCGGAAGTCGGTGCGAGGTCGATGCTCCTCCCGGCCGCCTGCCGGGGCGGATCCATCTTTCGATGGATTGACCACCATCGGGTCGGATTCGTACGGTCACCCCATGGCAAAACTGGCTTTGATCATCACGTCGACCGCCGTGCCCGGCAAGCGGGAAGACATCCACCGGCTCTACCGGGAGCAGTTGGCTCCCCGGGCCGAGGCGGACGATGCGCAGGAGGTTGTCGTCTGGTGCGACGACCATGGCGACGAGGACACCTTCCACCTGTTCGAGATCTATCGAACCGAGGCTGCGTTTCGGGACAACGCCGCCTCGCCGTTCTTCGCCGACTACATGGCGACGGCCGGGCCCCTGCTGGCCGCCAAGCCAGAGGTACGGATGGCCAAACCGCGATGGTCGACCGGGATCTAGTTATCGTCTTGCCCCTGCCACCGGGCGCCGCACCGCCCGGCCGGCGGCAGACCTCGCTCAACCCGACGGTCGATCGACCCCGCCGTACCAGGTTGCGATCAACCGGGCTCGTGAGTCCATGCCGGTCGCTTCGAGGATCGCATGGACATGGTCCTTGACCGTGCCCAGCGAGATCGACAGCGTCCCGGCGATCTGGCGGTTCGACGAGCCGGTGACGATGAGGTCGGCGACCTCACGCTGGCGAGGGGTCAGGCCATCGACCGCAACACCACATCGCGGTTCGAGGAACACCACCACCTCGTCCTCGGTTGTGTCGATCAACAGGTCCATTCCGGTTCGCTGCAGGGCGGCGATGTCATGAACGGCCAGTTCC
Source organism: uncultured Acidimicrobiaceae bacterium (assembly GCA_947259095.1). Classification (GTDB taxonomy): domain Bacteria; phylum Actinomycetota; class Acidimicrobiia; order Acidimicrobiales; family SZUA-35; genus JAHELU01. The sequence continues at coordinate 7,736 of CAMYLA010000041.1, forward strand.
CGAGGATGATGCCGCACCGAACGGACCACCGCTCGGATCGTCTGGTGAACCACAATATCGTTGACCATGTGCTGCCCCGTCCTCGACTCCAGCAACCGTAGCGGCCGCCCACGCCACAACGACAACGACAACGACAACGACCCGAGCGGAGTGAAACGAGGGCAGTGAAACGAGCAGACAACAACCGGAACGGACCTCCAGGGCAACAACGCGGCGGACGAGCCGAGGCCGATGGTCTGAGGACGGTGACGAACCCGACAGCGGCGCTCCATGGGTACTACGCAGCGATGCGCATCGGAGCCGAGGCCGAGGACGACATGATGTCACTGTTCGCCGCGGACGCCGTCTACGACGAGCCGTTCAGCGGCCGTGAGCCGGCCGAGGGTCGGGAGGCCATCCGTACCAGGCTCCGGTCCGGCTGGGAGGTCCCCCTCCCGGACATGGAACTGGAGGTCCTGTCGATCACCGTTTCGGGCCCGCACGCCGAGTGCCGTTGGGAATGCCGATCACCGGCATTCGAAGCCCCCCGCCGAGGAACCGATCGTTACCGGTTCGTCGACGATCTCATCGTCGAGCTGACCGTGTCATTGGATCCTCCCGGTCCATGATCGGAGCGGGCGACGACGTCTCCGCCCGGCCGATTGCTGACGCCAAGACGGCGCAGTCGACCGGGCGGGAACGGGCTCGATCGTGGATACTGGGCCGATGATGAGATCCAGGCCCGTGTCGACCGAGGCGAGAGGTGATCGATGATGCCCCAGCGCGTCTTCTTCTCCGTCCTGAGCTCCGATCTCCCGAGATCGCGGGACTGGTACACGTCATTGTTCGGCTATCGGGTCGAGTTCGACAGCGACTGGTTCGTCCATCTCCAGGATCCGGCCAACGCCAGCCTGGAGCTCGGGATCATGGCCAGGGACCACGAGATCGTGCCCCTACGGGTCCGGGCGTCGCCGACCGGCGGCCTCGTCACCCTGGTGGTCGATGACGTCGACCAGGTCCACGAGGCCGCACGGTCCCGTGGCATCGAGATCCTCGAGCCGCCGACCAACCTCTTCTACGGGCAACGCCGGATGCTCATCGCCGATCCCGACGGGCAGATCCTGGACGTCAGCTCCGAATGCCCGCCCGACCCGGAGTGGGTGGCCCAACTCGGCTCGACTTGACCAACGATCGCCCGGCCCGGGTTGCAGCCGACCGGGGTTGGTCCGCTGCCAGGCGCAGATCAGGGCCCGATCAGCGCTTCCATCAGGTCGCGAGCCGAGACGATGCCCTTGAGATCGTCGGCGTCGGCATCGCCGACCAGCAGGTGCCTGACGCCCCGATCGACCATGAGCCGGGCCGCATCCTTGGCCGTGGTGTCCGGCCCACACCAGATGAGATCTTCGGTGACGATGTCGCTCACGTGCATCGACTGAGGGTCGTCGGCCCTACCGTAGGCCCGGGTGAGGTCGCGCTCGGAGACGATACCGACGAGCTCCTTGGTGGTCCCGACGGCCATCGCTCCGGCCTCCACCGCGGCCAGCTTGAGGGCCAGCTCGCCCAGTGACGCCTCCGAGGAGATCCTGGCCACTGCCCTGGTCATCAACCGCCAGACTGGAGTATCGGGGCCGATAACCCCAGGTTCGGAACTGCGCTGCGTAGCCATGGGACCCATGCTCGTCGCCCCCCGCAGGGCCCGAACAGGGTCGAAGGGCCCCATCTTCCGAGATCGACAACACCGCTCGGATACGGCCCGATTCCCAGTGATACTGAGCGGGTGATCGAGTTGCGGCCCCCGACCCCGGACGACGTGGACACCGTCGCCACAGTCTATGTCGACTCGTGGAATCAGGGTTTCGGGCATCTCCTCGGCTTCCGTGATCTCACGCAGGACCGCATCGACCGTTGGCGGCTCGACCTTGCCGGCCAGACCACCGAATGGACGATCGGTGAACTGGACGGCGAGGTGGTGGGCTTCGTCGGCGTCGGCCCGTCCCGCGACCCGGTCGACCCCGAGCTGGGAGAGCTGCACACCATCGCCGTCGCTCCGGCCCACTGGCGCCGAGGAGTCGGAAGCGCCCTGATGGCTCGCGGGCTGGAACAACTCGGAGCCAGGTGGTCCCAGGCCGTTGTTTGGACACCGGCCGACTACCACCGAGGCCACGCCTTCTACAGGGCGACGGGCTGGTCCGAACTCGACATGACCAGGGCCTCGGGCACCGAGGTCGCATTCGGTCGAGCGCTCTGACATCACCCGCGGCGCTGACCGTCGGTCGATCACGGGGCCAAGATCGACCGGCCCGATCGGTAGGCTCCGTGATGTGAGCGACCGGCCCTGCCTCCAGGAAACGTTGGACGAGCCGGAGTTCAACCGCTGGTATTGGACGATGGCCGAACTGCAACCGTTCGCTCGACGCCTCGGCATCCGGCCTGCCGGCCCAAAGGCCGAGCTGTCGGAGCGGATCGCCGCCAAGCTCGGCGGAAGGCCGCTGCCCCCCGATTTCAAGCCACGACCAGCGGACCCGCAGCTTACGCCGCCCTTGACCCGATCAAGGTCGGTTCCGCAAGGCCAGTGTTCAACCGAGGCGTTGCGAACGTTCTTCGAAGCCGAGATCGGGCCGACCTTCACCTTCAACGGGCACATGCGCAGCTTCCTTCTCGCCGGTGGCGCAACCCTTGGCGACGCAGTCGATCACTGGCATCGGACGGTCGGCACGCCGCTACCGAAACAGTCGGAGAGCCTGGAGTTCAATCGGTTCACCGAAGCCTGGCACGCCGCCAATCCCCGAGGCACGCCGGCTCAATGCCGAGATGCCTGGGCTGCCCATCGGGCACTGCCGGCCGACGAGCGATCACCCGGAAGCAGACGGTCGAACCGAATCACGGTATGGGCGCACCCGGTCATGGGCTGAGGATCGAGTTCTCGTACGCTCGTGCGACGGCTGCGGCCCGGTCGGAGACACCGAGCTTGTCGAAGATGTGGACCAGGTGGGTCTTGACCGTCGCTTCGCTGATGTTGAGGTTGCCGGCGATGACGGCATTGGTGTTTCCGTCGGCGACGTGACGCAGGATCTCGATCTCCCGGGTGGTCAGGTTGCGGTTGTTGGCCCGGCGGCCCTGGTTTGCCAATCGTTCGACGACCGAGGTGGCGAGAACGCTGGTACCGGTCGCGGTCGCCCGGATGGCGGCCACCAGCTCATCCGGCTCGGCGTCCTTGAGCAGATAGCCGCCGGCACCGGCGGCGACCGCTCGGACGATTGCCTCGTCGGTGTCGTAGGTGGTCAGGACGAGCACTGCGGCGTCGGGAATGCGGGCGACGATCTGCTCGGTGGCCTCGACACCGTCCATGACCGGCATCCGGAGGTCCATGAGGACCACCGACGGTCGATACCGGACCGCAGCGTTGACTGCGGCCTGCCCATCGGCAACATCGGCGACGATCTCGAAGTCGGGCTCGGCCTGGAGCAGGCCGACGATGCCTCGGCGCACAACCGTGTGGTCATCGACGACGAGAATCGTGATCGGTGCGGAGGTCATGACCCTCCCATCGGTATGGCGAGTCGCAGCGCGGTTCCGGTACCGGCGGCGCCACTGACGTCGAGGTGCCCGCCCACGGTCGCAGCCCGCTCGGCCAGCAGGTGAAGTCCCTGGCCGCCGGTCAGGGATCCCCGGTCTGAGACGTCCCCGGCGCTGAACCCCATGCCGTCATCGACGACCTCGAGTTCAACCGTCTCGTTGCCATACGAGAGACCGACGACGATGGAGGTCGCGTTGGCGTGGTTCTTGGCATTGGTCACCGCTTCCTGGGCTGTCCGCAGGACTGCGACCTCGGTGTTGCCGGCCAGGGGCAGCGGCTCACCCACGAGCTCGAAGCGCCAGTCGATGCTGCCGTCGACGGTGGCCGCCACCACCTGTTCGATTGCCGCCGGGAGCGAAACCGACGCCAACTCGGCCGGGCCGGTCGCCGAAACCAGTCGACGGGCGGCGTCGAGATTGTGCTGGGCGGCGGCCTCGATCTCCGCCAGCTCGGCCAGCTCAGGGGATCGTCGGCGGGCGTTCCGGCTGAGCAGCACGATGGAGGTGAACCCCTGGGCCAGCGTGTCGTGAATCTCGCCGGCCAACCGGGCCCGCTCCGCCAGCACACCACCGGTCCGCTCGGAGACCGCCAGGTCGGCCTGGGTCTGCTGCAACCGCCGGATGAGGTCCGCCTGGTTCTCGATCAGCTGCCGCTCGCGGGTCAACAAGGCGGCGATCGCCGCGCTGCCGAGATAGACGGCGACCGGAACGGCCACGATCCAGCCTGGATCAGCCACCAACCAGGCTGCGGCCCAGGCCACGGTCAACGCGGCCGCCATGGCCAGACCGGCCACCGGCTGTGGGGCCGGCGCCTCGTAGCAAAGCGCAAAGGCGACGAAGCTGAGAACCGACCAGCGGGGATCGTCGGCCACCAGGAACAGCCAGCCTGCGAGCACGACCGCAGTGCCGAGCCAGCGCGCCCGCTCGCCCCGGCCGAGCCCCAGGCCGACCACCAGGCCGGCCCCGATCAGCCACGGCACGATGGCGGCCGCGGTGTCGAGCGGCGTGTCGAACGAGGGCCGGTAGGCGACCGCCATCGTGACGATGAACACCGCAATGCCGACCCACAACATGATCGAGGGCTCGACCGGCAGGTCTCCACCTGCGTCCTCCCTCGAACCTGTGGCCGGCACCATCACGTCACCGTCACGTCCCTGCCGCTTCGTTGCCACCTCTCCGCCCACTCACCTGCATGTTCAGATCGTACGACACCGTGTCACCCGATGACCGGGTCCGGATCAGCCTCACCCAACGCCGGCAGTCGGGCCAGACCGCCGACCACGGGAACCGCCACCACCAGGTGGAGAACATTGAGCCAGATCGCCACCGCGGCCGATTCGGCGACCAGGAACGGCACGACCCCATAGGCTGCGAGTGCAACAGCGCACACCGCCAGGAACGTTCGGCGAGGACGGGCGCTGAATCGACGGGCGAGGAAGGCCAGGCCGATCCCGACCCCGCAGATCGTTGCGCCAACCGCAGCCAACACGCCGACCTCTTCCGGTCCGCTCCCCTGGTCGACCACCAGGCCACCGGTGACGCCGGTCGCCACCAGCCAGGTGCCAACCACCCCCGCCAGGGCCAGGACCGCCGGGCCGACGCTGCCCCGTGCCAGCCGAGGCCCCGATGGGGTCGGCGTCGAGGCGACACCGTCGGAGGAGATGATTCGTGTAGTCATTGAAGGCTCTCTTTCGTGGATTTCGTGCTTGCCTCCATCGTCGGACGGAACACATGAGGCCACATCAACCGATCGGTTGATCTTGTGGACCCCCTCGTCCGGAAACGCCGTTGCCCTCGACGCCGAGAGCCGGAGCGCTGCCGCCCATCGACGTCGACATCTACGCGGGGAGACAAGCAGCCGCCTGCGTATCGGCGACCCGGACGCTGTTGCCACCACGGTGACCGCCGGCGGTCACGAGCTGTTTCGAGCCCTGTTCGGCCGCCGATCCCGGGCCCAGGTCGAAGCCTTGGGACTGGAGCTGTGATCCCGCCGTCCACCTCGACGTCGATCTCCCCTACCCGTTTCGGTGGGCGGCCACCGCGATCGTCGACTGAGGGCCCTCCTCGCTTGGCGGGCCGAGCAGATCCCAACGGTTGCCTGCGACGTCGAGGAAGACGGCGAATCGGCCGTACGCCTCGTTGCGAGGTTCGGTGATGAACACGACGCCGTGATCGAGCATCCTCTGTCGGGCACCATCAAAGTGATCGACGCGGAGAAACAGCCCTACCCGCCCTGCGTACTGTTCGCCGATCGCCAATCCTTGATGCTCGCCGTCGGCCTGAGCCAGGAGCAGCCCGGTCTGCGAGTCGGGAGGTCGGACAACCACCCAGCGCTTCGGTCGGCCGTCGTTGGTCGCGGCCGGTGAGTCCTGGACGAGTTCAAACCCCAGGGCGTCGACGAAGAATCGGATGGCGTCGTCGTAGTCCTTGACGATCAATGCGGTGTTCTCGATGTGCACGAATCGACACTAGGGGTCGTCCGTCCCGAAGCAGCGATCGAGTGGCGAGCGGTCCCCGGACCACCTCAACGACGGGCCGGAGCTCGGTCCCGCAGGCGTGCCCTGCCGAGCGGTTGGGGGACAACTGCTAGCCCACCGACGGTCCGGGCGGTGGTTCGCCAGCATGTTCGATGCACTGATTGGTAGCGGGAAGGGCGTCGAGTCGGTCGGCGGAGATCGAACGGCCGCACGTCTCACAGGCGCCATAGGTGCCGGCCTCGAACCGAGCCAGGGCGTGCTCGACGAGGGTCAGCTGGACCTGGAGTGTATTGGCCAGCGTGAAGTTCTCGCCCTGCTCCGATGCGACGAGGCTACGATCGGAAAAATCATCGTCGAACTCCAGATCGATCTCGCCACCCACGGTCAGCTCGTCGATCTGATGGAGGAGATTGATTCGTTCCTCCTCGAGGGTCTGTCGCCTGCTGGCATGATGCTCGGACATGGCAGGAACCCTAGCGGGCGAGGTCGCCATGGATCCTCCTCTGGCGGGAGTCGGCGCACAGCTCCGAGGAGGACTCCCGACGCATCGACCCAGCGACGAGTGGTGAACCCCGTGGTGGTGTGCGCTTCCCGGATCGCTGGCAAGCTTGATCCATGGCCATCACCGAACGATCAGAAGGTACCGACCTCGAGCTGACCGCAGTCGACGTCTCCGGCATCGTCGACGGCGTGCGCACCACCTACAACTCCGGGCGAACCAAGCCGATGGAGTGGCGCCAGCAGCAGCTCGGCGGCCTCCTTCGGATGCTCGAGTTGGAAGGGGGGCGCTTCGAGGAAGCGCTCGCACTCGACCTTGGCAAGCCCGCGGTCGAGGGCTTTGCGAGCGACATCGGCTCGGTCGCCACCGAGATCGCCGGTGTGCGCAAACACGCGCCGAAGTGGGCCAAGCCCCGCAAGGCCCGCCTGCCACTCACCTCGATGCCCGGCAAGGGCTCCATCGTCCCCGAGCCGCTGGGCGTCGCCCTCGTCGTGGCCCCGTGGAACTACCCCATCAATCTCCTGCTCCTTCCCGTTGCGGCAGCGATTGCCGCAGGCAACGCCGTGATCGCCAAGCCGTCGGAGATCGCCGGTGCGACCAGCAGCCTGCTCGCCGAGCTCATGCCGCGCTATGTGGACTCGGAGGCGATCGCCGTGATCGAGGGCGACGTTGCGGTGGCCACCGAACTGCTCGAGCAACGCTTCGACCACATCTTCTACACCGGCTCCACCGAGGTCGGCCGCATCGTCTACCAGGCTGCGGCCCGCCACCTCACCCCGTGCACGCTCGAGCTCGGCGGCAAGAGTCCGGTGCTCGTTGATGATTCGGCCAACATCGAGGTCACCGCTCGTCGCCTCGCCTGGGGCAAGTGGCTCAATGCCGGCCAGACCTGCGTCGCTCCCGACTATGTGCTCGTCACGAACAAGAACCGCGACGCTTTGGTCGACGGGATGCGGCAGGCATTCGCCGACTTCGCAGCCGGTGCCGGCACGAAGACCAACGCCGACTTCGGATCGATCGTCACCGATCGCCACGCCCGCCGTCTGAGCAGCTTGCTCGACGACCACGGTGGCACCGTTGCGTTCGGCGGCGATGTCGACGTCGATGCCAAGTACGTGGAACCGACCATCATTCTCGACCCGTCAGCCGACTCGAGGATTATGGGGGAGGAGATCTTCGGTCCCCTCCTCCCAGTGCTCACCGTCGAGTCGATGGCCGAGGCCGTGCAGATCGTCAACGAGCGTGAGAAGCCGCTCGCCCTCTACATCTTCGCCGAAGATGACGACGCGGTCGACGAGCTCATCGGGCAGACCACATCGGGTGGGACCTGCGTGAACCAGGTGATGCTGCATTTACTGCCGCCGGAGCTGCCGTTCGGTGGTGTGGGCGAATCAGGCACGGGCCGATATCACGGCGTCTCCGGCTTCGACACATTCTCCAACCTCCGCTCGGTGCTGAAGAAGCCGACGAAGCCGGACCCAAAGCTGCTGTACCCGCCGTACACGGCATTCAAGGAGCGGCTGATTCGTCGCTTCATCTGAGCTGTCGTCGAGCAAGCCTGGCTGGCCAGGGCCGTGCGGTCATTGGCCGTCTGGCAGCCGTTGGACGAACTCACCTTTTGCCCTATCCGATGTCGGCGTGAATGGATGCCCGACCTGGCCGAGACCGTCGTCTCGAAGGCGGGCGAGTTGGCGGCCGCTGATCTCGTCGCAAACGGAGCCAATTCGTGATCACGCGCTCGAGGTGATCGACGATCTCCCGCCAATCATGGCTCGGCCGGTGGGGCAAGCCCCGTCGAAAGCCCACAGAGTCGTTCTCGTTCGATCGGGTGGGAGACGGGGACGTGACGGGATCGCTGATGCTGCGATCGGCGATGCGTCGATCACACGAGCCGAACAGCTGCGCTACTTGCTCATGTCGTCCGTTGGCGACGGCAATTCGGGCCGTGGTCAGGAGTGTGTCGTCGAGGAAGATCGGCATGGCGGTTCTTCGGATGACCTCGAGTCTGTCCAGAACCCGTTCTGTCGCTTGCTCGGTCTTGCCCCGCGCCCAGACTGGCGATGGGCCCGTGTGAATACTCCGACGGGCAACAGATCGACCGTCCGGCAGTACTAGGGACGGCACTAGGGATTGCCACCGAGTCGTCGAGTGGCACCATGAACACATCCTCGGCCCCGGCGTCTCGCCTTGTCGAGACGTCTACCTAGACGGCGGCTTCGTCCAGCGGGACTCCCAACAGGTACTTCCCCTGGGTCTCGACACTGGTGTCGAAGTCGAGCATCGCGTGATGAGTGCCGGTGTTGATGTCTCGAAACACGGCCTGCAGGACGTTGCCGTCGTGGGCCGCACCGGCACCGGCCCCGGCGTACAAGCGATCGACGGCCCGACGGCAAAGCTCGCTGGCATAGGAAACGTTCCAGCGGACCTGGGCCCGGGCATCGATCGGCATCGGCCCGTCGCGCTCCATGGCCGCTTCGAGCAGATCACAGCTCTGCTGGGTGAGGAGCCAGGCGCAGCTGATCTCGCCGCTCGCTTCCGCCACCCGCTGCTGCACGAGTGCGCTGTCGACCTTGCTGGCGCCGGTGTAGGCGTCGCGGCGGGTCCGGGTCTGTTCGATGAACAGCGCGAGGCCTCGTTCGGCCATCCCGACGATCGTCCCAAGCAGCATCGTGCTCAACGTGGCCGGAACGGGGAGTCGGTAGAGCGGAACGTCGATGTCGGGCACCGTTCCCGCCATCGCCTCAGCCATGTTGACGGCGCGATGGTCGGGCACGAAGACGTCATCGAGCACGATGTCCTTCGAGCCGGTGCTGCGCATGCCGAGCGTGAACCACGTGTCATCGATGACGACGTCGGACTTGGGGATGACGACCAGCTGGGAGCGGCAGCGCTCGCCGTGAGCGTTCGGGACTCCCCTACTACCGACCATCACCCAGTCACCGTGGTCGGCACCGCTGGCGTATGGCCAGCGCCCATTGAGCAGGTAGCCGCCGTCGGCGGGCGTGCAGGTACCGCGCGGGCTCGGCACGCCGGGGATCAGCATGCCGGGATCGCCGCCGAAGAGGTCGTCCTGGCCCTGAGCCGGCAGACGTCCGGCGATGAAGGTGTGGGCACCGGTGACCATCAGTACCCATGACGCGGCCGGGCTGCCTTGCGCAATCACCCGTTCGGCCTCGACCAGCGCTCGCGGCGAGAGCTCATCGCCGCCGCAGCGAGCGGGCGAGACCAGCCGGGTCGCACCGGACTCGTGGAGCAGCGCAACCGCTCGATCGGTCAGCCGTCGGAGCGACTCCGACTCCTCGACGGTGTCCTTCAGGGGTTCGACTACCTTCTCGGCGTTCCCAACCACATCGATCATCGTCATCGACCTCCTCCGGCCCGAACGCCCGAGCCCACAGCGGGAGCCTACTCCTCGACCAGTATGCTCGCGGCCTCCTCAGCCCGTCGATCGCCGAGTCGTTCTGGGAACGCAGCAACGGCTTCACTTCACCGCTACGTCGCCGCTGCCGTCGAAGACGGGGTTGGGACGATCGCGCTGGTTGAGTTCCGCCTCATTGATTGACGGACAGCGAGGCCAAACCCGATCGTTCGCTACCGGAGGATGGGACACCGCCGAATCGGCTAGCGGAATTGCCGAGCGGCAACCGTCTCAGTAACTATTGGCAATAGAGCTACCACCCCCGACGAAACGCCAGTGTTTCAGCCGGTCTACGAGTCGTCGTCGACGGAGAATGATCGGCGGATCGCTACCGACATCGCCCGGCAGTTGATCGCCGAGACCTGTGGCGATCTGAGGGTGGCGGACAAGATCCGCCACTGCGTCAGAGTCGTCAGAGGCGACCATGCAGGCGACATCCCCGTCGTTCGTCATCCCGACGGGTACGCCTATACCACCGGGCTGCAGACCTGTTCGAGCGTGTGGTCGTGTCCGGCGTGTTCGTACAAGATCCGCAAGAAACGAGCCCTCGAAGTCGCAGCCGCCATCGCCGTCCACAAAGCCAACGGCGGCGACATCCTCTACCTGACCCTCACCGTCTCCCACCAGCAAGGTGAAGCCCTCGACGACCTGTGGTCCATCGTCCAAGACGGATTCGCCTACTGCCGTGAGGGCGCCAAGTGGACCCGGTTCTAAGGAGCGCTACGGGCTGGTCGGCTACATCCGAGCCCTCGAAGTGACACACAGGCCATCAGGTTGGCACCCCCACATCCATGTTCTGTTGTTCGTGGAGTGCGAGGTCGACCCGTTCGAGATCGGCGGGACCATGGGCATGGTCGGCCGCTACTTCCGGAACCAGTGGATCACCTACATGGCCGACAAGCACGACCGCCACGTCTCCACCGAGATCGGCGTCGACCTCCGACTCATCAAGGCCGACAACGCCGAAGGCGTGGGCATGTACTGCACCAAAGCCGGATACGAAATGGCCCTGGCCGATTCCAAGATCGGCCGCCAGGACGGCAACCGGACACCGTTCACCATCGCCCGAGACGCAGCCGAGACCGGCGACATGGCCGACATCAACCTGGTCCGGGAGTGGATCGTTTCGTCGCATGGCCGCAGGTCGCTCACCTGGTCCAAGGGACTGCGGGAACGGTTCGGGCTTGGCCGAGATCGCACCGACGAAGAACTGGCATCCGAAGAAGACGACGGCGAGATCGTCGCCCACGTCGACCGTGAACTGTGGTCGCGAATCGTCTCCACCCGCATCGGCGCCCGCTCCCGGTTCCTGCAACTGCTCGAAAACGGACCCACCGGCCTCGAAACAGCCGTCGGGTTCCCGATCTCGATCGGGATCGGGGTCGAGGTCCAACACAAATCGGACGGGCCGCCGAGGCTGGCCCGCACGAAACGGCGGGATGTTCTCGCCACCAGCAGACCACAAGCAAAGGAAGCACAGCAATCATGAGTGATGTGAGCGGCAAGACGCTTGGCGTCCTTCTTGGTTCCATGCACGGTCCGGCTGACCTGCGTCGGTCGGCCACGCTCATCGTTGCCGGTGAACGCTCGAACTTCCCAAACCCCTGGCCGCCGTTGGCGGATCGTCGCCATGAGGTCGATCTTCGTCCCGGCCAGTGACAGAAACTAGGGATCAGGCTAGGGATACGAGTGTAAGGCTGGGGAACCAATTATGCGGTCGGAGCCGACCCTTACCCGCCCGAAGTCGGTCTTTCCCCATTTCAGCGCTATTGGATGCGCATGCCGGAGATGCTTCGGGCGATGACCAGTTGTTGGATTTGTTCTGTGCCTTCGAAGATGTCGTAGATCTTGGCATCGCGGTGCCAGCGCTCGACGGGATGGTCGGTGACATAGCCGTAGCCACCGAGGATCTGCATGGCCCGCTCGGTCGACCAGACGGCCACCCGACCGGCCTTGAGCTTGGCCATGGAGCCCTCTGCGTTCTTGAACTTCTTCTGCTTGCCGAGCCAAGCCGCACGGTGGGTGAGCAGTCTGGCGGCGTCGATTTCGGTTGCCATGTCGGCCAGCATGAAGGAGATCGACTGGTTCTCGATGATCGGGCGACCGAAGGCGACCCGCTCCTTCGCATACGCCAGCGAATACTCATACGCCGCCCTGGCGATCCCGACCGCCTGGGCCGCCACTGCTGGTCGGGTGGCCTCGAAGGTCTGCATGGCGGCCTGGCGATCGTTGGTCTTGCCCTCGCGCACCCTGGCCAGCCGCTCGTCGAGCCGCTCCTTGCTGCCGAGCAGGCACCGGCCGGGAACCCGGACGTCGTCGAGCACCACTTCTGCGGTGTGACTGGCCCGGATCCCATGCTTGGCAAACTTCTGCCCCATCGACAGCCCCGGGGTGTTCGGGGGAACGACGAAGCTGGCCTGACCCTTGGAACCGAGCGAGGAGTCGACCACAGCCACCACGACGTGAATGTTGGCGATCCCACCGTTGGTTATCCACGTCTTGGTGCCGTTGAGCACCCATTCGTCTGCCGCCTCGTCGTACACCGCCCTGGTCCGGTAGGCGGCCACGTCCGAACCGGCATCCGGTTCCGAGGCGGCGAAGGCCCCCAGCTTGATGTCGGTGGCGTCTCCGTAGCACTGCGGCACCCACTCGATCACCTGCTCGCTGGTGCCGGAGGCTGCGATGCCGGCCGCGGCGAGCCCGGACCCCATGATCGACATTCCGATGCCGGCATCACCCCAGAACAGCTCCTCGAGGGCCACCGGCATCGAGAGACCCGACGGGTCGTTCATCATCATCTCGGCCATGAACTCCCAGCCGTAGAGGCCGATTTTGGCCGATTCGGCGAGGATGGGCCACGGGGTTTCCTCCCGTTGGTCCCATTCCTGGGCCGCAGGACGGATCACGTCCTCGGCAAAGTCGTGGACCCACTTCTGCAGTTGGGCCTGGTCTTCGTTGAGATCGAGGGAGAATTCGCTCATGGCACACATCCTGTTCACTGCGTCTCGAACGGCTCCCGTCCGGGACGCACGTCTCACCGATCCCGTCGGCCGACGGGCCGTCAACTCAAGTTACTTGATAGTAACTTAGCATCGGACGGCCAGCTGCACCAACCACCATCGGCGGGATTCGGACCTCGCTGGTACTTGCGCCCGGCGCCCGAATCCGGACATCGGCTGCCGGCCGGCGGCCGGCGGAGGACCCCCGGGCGCTCAGCGTTCGTGGTGTTCCATCTCCAGCGAGCGGACCAGCGCCCCGAGGTGGTCCATGAAGTCGTCGGTGTTGGCCTGATCGTCGGTTCCGACCATCTCCATCGGCTCACCGAGACGGACCATCACGGTCGGGCGTCGGGCCTGGAGCCGAGGCGGTCGGCCACGGGGCCAGACGCTGTCGGTTCCGATGAACGCCACCGGCACCACGCTGGCCCCTGCCCGGCGGGCGATGCGGGACAGCCCCGGCTTGGCCGGGCCGACACCGGACACCGCTCGCTCCCGGCGAGGGACGAGCCGCCCTTCCGGCATCATCGAGACCGTGTGGCCGGCGGTCAAGGCCTCGACCGCCTCGTTCTCGGCGCTGTCCCGCTTTGCTGACGACGTGGAGATCGAGCCCAGGCGACGCAGCATCGTGCCGGACAAGCCGCTATCCACCAGGTCGGCCCGGATCAGGATCCTGCTCGACACATCGAACCGGGCGAAGATCGCCAACGTGGCGATCACATCGAAGAAACTCCGGTGATTGCCTGCGAACAGGATCGGGCGATCCTTGGGCACGGTGAGGATCGGGGGCAGGTCCAGCTTGGCCAGCGGGGCCGCCAATCGCGTACACCAACGGCCGGTAGCGATGAATTGTTGGTGCTGGTCCGTTGGTTTCATCCGGCCTCATTCTACCGATCCTTGGCGTCACCGATCGGCGCCCGCCGCCCGTCCGTCACCACAAGGTCATGGCAATGGCACCACATTGGGGCCCTGGTAGTTCTGGAAGTTGTTCAGTTTCGCCAGCTGCCGATCGGTGCCGGTCTGGCCGAACGAGCAGTTTCGAGCGGCCTTCATGCAGCCGTTGGTCCAAAGATCCATGGCCTGGTCGTTCCAACCGCCCCACCAGTCGGCATGGAGCGTTGCACCGGGGCCGGTATTGAACCCACCGCTTCGATCGGAGGACAGGTGCCACCCCTTGCTCGACGGTTGGCCCGGGAAGTAGAGCAGGATGCTGATCTGTGGCAGGCGAACCGGGTGGGTCGATGGACAGGGTTTGTGGGGACTGACCAGCGCCATGTGCGAGCGGTGATCGGCCGAGTCCATGTTCCGACCGTCCCAGCACTGGGGAAACGAGATCGTGGCATTGACCGTGTCGCCCTTGCAGTCTGGGATGCGGTTCGACTTGTTGTAGCTGTGGCCGCTGTCGCCGCAGGACCAGTACAGGAAATCCGAAACAGTGAACGACTCGGCACTTGTGTTCCCGCTGACCATCTTCAAACCCTGAGGCATGCGCTGAACCTGGCCCGGTTGTTTTGTCTTGTAGTAGAGGATGATCATGTCCGGCACGATGGCGTTGCCCTGACCGTCGAGCAGGGCCGGCGTCCAGTAGGCGGAACGGTTGAGCTCGAAGCCGTTGCAGGAGCCGCCACCAGAGTTGACGATGGACTCGGTGGTGCTGAAGGCGTCGGTCTCGGTGTTTCCGAAGAACATGTGGAGGTGCGACCGGCCGGACTGGCCCGGATACACGATGGGATCGTCGTAGGCGAAGTGGGAGTACTGGCAGGCGGCCCGGAACTGGCCGTCGCCGACCGTGCCGTTGTCCTTCACCGGCGCCGGCTCGGTCAGCTGCCCGAGGGACAGGCTGTTCGATGGCACCGCCGTGTACCGGGTGAACCGCGGGTCGGTGTTTGACATGGCCGCCAAGCCGGCGTTGTTTGACGATCCGCTCGATGGTTTCTGGCTTGTTGGTGGTGCGGTGGCTGGTGGTGCGGTGGTCGACGGCTTGGTGGTCGACGGCTTGGTGGTCGACACTGCGGTGGTCGGCGGGTTGGTGGTCGATGCCGACAGCGCCGATTGCCTCGTAGTCGCAGCCTGGGCCGGCCTGGTCGTCTCGGCCACGGTCGTGGTTGTAGCGGCCCAGGTGGTGATCGGCCGGTCGGTGGTGGCCGGCAGCCAGGTGGTCGTCGCCCCCGGCCGAGCCGTTGAGCGGTCATCGGCATCGATGGCGACCGGGGCAACGGTCGGCTGCGGCCTCGAGGTCGGCGTGGTCGACGTTGCTGTCGAGCTCTTCGTCGAGGACGCTGTCGACGTGGCCGTGATCGTGGCGGTGGCACCGGCTCGACCGGCCGCCTGCGGTCGGACCTGCGTCTCGGCCAGTTCCGTGAGCGGCGTGGCCTCAGATGGCCTGGTCGAGGTGCCAGGAGCCGATGACGGGGTAGATGCCGAAGGGTTCGATGACCTCTGCGCCATGGGCGTCGTGGGCGTTGACGCCTGGGGCGTCGGTGCGTCTGCTGTTGGGGCTGGGGGTTGCACCGCGTCGAGGGCGCTCTCGGAGTCGACATCGGGCTCGACCGCCGGCTGATCGGGCGTCAGTGGCCCACCGGCCAGAATGTCTTCGGTCTGATCGGCGGCGTCGGCGGCGGTGGCGGCGAGGTCGACGGTGTCCGCATCGCCCCGGTCGATCGGCGACGGATCCCGATCCGGTTCGATACCGGGAGGTGCCGGGCCGACATCCGGTTCGATGCCCACCGCCTCGATGGTCTCGAACTGGGTCGCATAGTCCGAAACATCGGCGCCGAGAAGGTCCGTGGCAACCGCCAGCGAAACCAGCTGGGCGGCAACCGCCACGGCGGCGACCCCAAGGTGTCGACGACTCTGCATGCATGAACTATCGGTGGCAAACTCGTGTCGGTTAGGTGAATCGCCAAAAGCGGCGCCGACGCCGACCCAGGAGGACCTCTCGTCATGGCCACCCACGTCTCATCCGAGAAGAAGCCTTTTCACCTCAAGGGCAACTATGCGCCGGTCGACACGGAGGTCTCGGCAACCGACCTGACCGTTCGCGGCTCGATTCCCGAGGAGTTGTCGGGGCGGTTCCTCCGAAACGGTCCGAACCCCAAGTCCGGTACCTCGGCACACTGGTTCCTCGGCGACGGCATGATTCACGGCATTCGCCTCCGCGACGGCCGGGCCGACTGGTACCGGAATCGCTACGTCAGGACCAGGGCGTTCCTCGAACCCGACGCCAAGCTGATCGGGGACGACGGCACGGTCGACCGGACCATCGGGGTCGCCAACACCCACATCGTCGGCCATGGGGGCAAGATCCTGGCGCTGGTCGAATCCAGTTTTCCCTGCGAGGTCTCCCCCGATCTCGACACCATCGGCAGCTACGACTTCGAGGGGCGGCTCGACACCGCCATGACCGCCCATCCGAAGATGTGCCCGGTGACCGGCGAGATGCACTTCTTCGGCTACGGGTTCTTCGAGCCGTACCTGACCTACCACCGGGTCTCCCCCGACGGGCGGCTGGTGCAATCGGAGGCGATCGACGTTCCGGGCCCGACGATGATCCACGACTTCGCCATCACCGATCGCCACGTCATCTTCATGGACCTGCCGATCGTGTTCGACCTCGAGCTGGCCATGCAGGGCACGATGCCCTACCGGTGGGACGACGACTACGGCGCCCGGGTCGGCATCATGGCCCGATCCACCGATGACGTCGCGACCGGGTCCGCCGACGTCCGCTGGTTCGACGTCGAGCCGTGTTACGTCTTCCATCCGATGAACGCCTACGTCGATGCCGAGGACCGGGTGGTCGTCGACACCGCCCGCTACCGGCAGCTGTGGCGAGGTTCGTCAAGCGACTTCCGGGACCACGCCACCCTGCACCGCTGGCGCTTCGACCTGGCCAGCGGCGGGGTGAGCGAGAACGAGCTCGATGACCGACCGATGGAATTCCCGAGGGTCGCCGAGCACCTCACCGGTCTGCCAAATCGTTTCGGCTACGGGGCCGGCGGCCTCGACGGGACGGCGCTGGTCAAGTACGACCTCGAAGCCGAGACGTCGCAGCTGCGGGAGCTGGGACCGAACGGCATGCCGGGCGAGCCGGTCTTCGTCCCGGCCGCCGATCCCGAGAGCGAGGATCACGGGTGGCTGATGACCTACGTCTACGACAAGGCACGTGACGGCAGCGACTTCGTGCTGCTCGACGCCCGCGACATCGACGCCGAACCGGTGGCCACGGTGGAACTACCCCAGCGGGTGCCCTTCGGCTTCCACGGGTCCTGGATCGACGACGCCGGCATCGCCTGACCGAGGCCGCCGGCCCGAGCGGGCCTCCCAGCCGGGCCGGTTCAGCTCGAGACCGGCCGCAGCCCGGTGGGGTCGACCGACAGGCTGACCGACCGGCCACGTTCGAGCGGCTCGGGGGTGGTGAAGCGGATGGGGTGCTCCCCGCCCGCCACCATCGTGGCCGAGACATCGTGCAACCCCCGCCGGAACACCACCTCGTCGACCTCCACATCGATCGTCCAGCGGCCTGGACCGGTGTCGGCGGTGGCGGTCTCCGGCGCCACGGTGATGCCGGCCGCCGGCATCACCACAACGTAGTCACCCGGTCCGATCGCTCGCAGTGGATGCTCGGGCGCCAGGGCCCCCAGCGTGTGGCCGAACCACCGAACGGTGCCGTCGGCCGACAAAACGATGGACCAGATGTTGGGGTGGCCCAGGAAGGCGGCCACGAACCGGCTGCCCGGGTCGGCCCACAACTCGGCCGGTGTCCCGATGGCCACCGGGCGGCCGTTGTCGACCACCGCCACCCGGTCGGCCAGTGCAAAAGCCTCGGACTGGTCATGGGTCACGTGCAAGGCGGTCTGACCGAGCCCGTTCAACAGGCGTCGGAGCTCGCCGGTCAACTGGTCCCGGAGGGCCCGATCCAGGGAGCCGAGCGGTTCGTCGAGCATCAGCAGACCCGGCTCCGGAGCCAGGGCCCGGGCCAGCGCCACCCGCTGGGCCTCACCCCCGGACAGTTCGGTCGTGCCCCGACCGCCGTAGCCCTCGAGCCCGACCAGGTCCAGCAGCTCGGAGACCCGGCGCCGCTGATCGACCCTCGGCCGCCCAGCGGTGCGGAGCCCGTATGCGATGTTGTCGGCCACGTTGAGGTGGGAGAACAGGCCGTGATCCTGGAACATCAGGCCCAGACCCCGACGATGGGTCGGCACCCTGGCCAGGTCTCGACCATCGAGCAGGACCCGACCGCCAGCCAACGGCTCCAGCCCGGCCACCGCCCGCAGCAGGGTGGATTTCCCCGAACCACTCGGCCCGACGACGGCCACGATCTCCCCCGAGCAGGCCTCCAGGGAGAACCGATCGAGGGCCATCGTGGCGCCGTAGCAGACGGTGATGTCGTCGACGACCAAGCCGGTCACAGCAGTGTCACCCCTTCGTCGCGCCGGAACTCGATGATGGCGGCCACCACCGCCACCACACAGCCGATGACGACGCTGAGGGCCAGCGCCTGGCCCCGAAGCTGTTGACCGGGATTGGAGAGCAACCGGAACACCGCAAGCGGCGCGGTGAACGACTCGTCGCCCCTGGCCAGGAACGAGGTGGCCCCGAACTCGCCGATACTGACCGCAACGGCGAAACCGGCGCCGGTGGCCAGCGGTCGACGAACCAGCGGCCAGTCGACGGTTCGGCGGATCACCGACGGCGAGGCCCCGAGGGTGGCAGCGGCCTCTCGAACCCGGGGATCGATGGACCGAAGCGCGGGCACCATGGCCGCCAGCACGAACGGCAGACCGATGACGGCATGGGCCGCCGGGACCAACCACACCGACCGCCGGATGTCGAACAGGGTGAAGCCCACCAGGTAGCCGAAGCCGAGCGTCACCGCCGAGACGCCGAGCGGCAGCAGGGCGACCGCCTCCAGCAGCCGGCCCATCCGACCACCCCGTTCGATCGTCAGCGCCGCCAGCGAACCGACGATGGTTGCCACCAGTGCCGCCATGACTGCGAACCGGATCGAATTCCACAGCGCCGCCGCGGCCGACACCGGCAACAGGTCGGCCCGTTCGAACAGCAGCCGGTAGTTGGCGAGCCCATAGCTCTGCTCGGTCCCGAACCGGATCACCAAAGACTGCTCGACCAGCACCAGGATCGGCAGACCGATGGTGACCGCCACCAGGGCACAGACCAACCCGAGGTGCAGCCGGCGACGAACGCCCACCACCGGCACCGGTGATGAGGTGTTGCGCTGGACGAAGGCGTGGCGCCTCTGGAAGCCGGCGGCGACGGCGGCCAACACCAGCACCACCAGGATCTGGAGCGCGGCCAGGACGGCGGCGACATCGAACTCCTGACGCGAGACGGCGTAGCGGTAGATTTCGGTCTCGATGGTGGCTCGACGGAGGCCGCCCAGCACCCGGATCACCCCGAAACTGGTGAACGAGAAGAGGAAGACCAGCAGGTACGAACCGGCCAGCACCGGGATCAGGCTGCGGAGGGTCACGGTGAACCAGACCCGGATCGGGGATGCCCCGAGCGTGGCCGCCACCTCGAGCTGACGTCGGTCGAGGCGGGCCCAATAGCCACCGACGACTCGAACCACCACCGCCAGATTGAAGAAGACGTGGGCCGCCAACACCGCCCACAGGGTGCGGTCGATGGCCAACCCGAACCGATCGAAGAGCGCATCGAAGGCCGCCGCAACCACGACCGTTGGCAGAACGAATGGAACGATCACCAAAGCCCGCAGGGCCGCCCGGCCCGGAAACCGGTAGCGGGCGATGGCATGGGCGATCGGCAAACCGATCACCACGGTCAGGGCGGCCGAAAGGGCGGCCTGCCAGATGGTGAACACCAGCACCCGCTGAACCGAGCCCCTGGAGAGGACCTCGGCCACATCTGCCGGGCCGACGCCGGCCAGGCTGCGTCGCATGACCGCCACCAACGGCCACGCCACCATGACCGCAAGGAACAGCGCCGGCACCGCCGCCGACCCCAAACGGCCGATCGGGGGGCGACGCCGGCCCCCGGCCAGTCGACGTACGATTCCCGGCCGTCTGGCCGGTCCGGTGTCGGGCCGCCCGGACGCCGGAGCGCCGGGACCCTCGGCCATCGCCCTGCCCTCGGCTGCCGCTCTGCCATCGACCGGCGCGCTGGCCTCGGCTGCCCCAAGCGCTTTGGCCGCCGCACCGTCCCCGGCCACCGCACCGCCTTCGGCGGCAGCGGAGTCCAGTTCGGTCAGCGGAGCACGATCTCGGCCCACCGCTCGGTCCAATCACTTCGGTTGGCCTCGATCTCGGCCGGGCTGATCGTCAGCGGGTCGACCACCTCGGCGGCGTGGGCCCGGTAGAGCTCGGGGACGGGCACATCTGCATTGGCCGGGGCCACGAACATGTTGAGCGGTATGTCGGCCTGGAACGTCTCGGAGAGCATGAAGTCGATGAGCTGGCGGGCCGCCGGCTCCACCTCGGTCCCGGCCAGGACCCCTGCGAACTCGATCTGGCGGAAACAGCTGTCGATCAAGACCTCGGTCGGTGCGGTCTCGAGCGGCTCGGTGGCGAACAGCACTTCGGCCACCGGGCTCGACGCATAGGAGGTGACCAGTGCCTTGTCGCCGCCGCCGGCCACGAACTCGCCGTAGTATGCCTCGGTCCACCCGGGGGTGACGGTCACGCCGCCGTCGCGGAGCCGGCGCCAGTAGTCCTCCCACCCATCCTCGCCGTAGCGGGCGATCGTGGCCAGCAGGAAGGCGAACCCTGGTGACGAGGTCTCCGGATCGGGGGTGACGAAGGATCCGGCGAACGCCGGATCGGTCAGATCGTCGAGGTCGGTCGGTGCCTCCGGCACCTGATCGGTCCAATAGTTGATGCACACGTCGCCGACGTCGATGGGGGTGACCCGACCTTCCGGGTCGAGCTCCAGTTCGTCGGGGACCGAGGCCAGGCCCGGTGATTGGTACGGCAGGAACAGTTCGGCGTCGAGGCCTCGCTGCAGGAAGGTGTTGTCGATGCCGAACAGGACGTCTCCTTCTGGTTGGTCCGAGGACAACACGGCCCGAGCCACCACCTCACCGGCGTCGCCACCCTTGATGACCTCGACCTCGATCCCGGTGTCCAGGGTGAAGTTGTCGAACAGGCCATCGCTGACCGAGAACGAGTCGTGGGTGACCAGCCGGACCACCGTCCCGGGCTCGATCGCCACCGGGTCGTCATCCTCGGCCGGCGCCGACACCGACCCTTCGGTGGTCGTCGGCTCAGCCTCGCCGGAGGAATCGGACGCGGCATCGCCAGCCCCGCTCTCGGGGCCCTCGAGGGCGGCTTGGGTGGATGTGTTTGTGTCTGTCACATCGTCGTCGCCCCCCGAGCACCCGGCGGCGAGGAGCGCCAAGGCGACCAGAACGGCCACAAGGGGACGGCGGGCGCCATCTGACGCCTGTCGGAAACTGCGGTGATGCATGCTGGCTCCCTTTCGCTGGCATTACCCAGATCAGGTTCGGCGGGTCGACAGTGGTAGCTGCCCTCTCAGCCCGGCATCATCCGAGCTCCCCGGTTCTTGCGTGTATCAAATTGTGATTTCAATTCTAAACCGGCAACACTCCATTCGTGACCCCGGCGATCAAGATGCTGCAGAAGTGCGCTATCGACCACCGGGTGGTGAGCTACGCCCACGACCCGGCGGCCGAGTCCTACGGGGCCGAGGCGGCCGAGGCGCTGGGGCTGGAGCCCGACCGGGTGTTCAAGACGCTGCTGGCCGAGCTCGACAGCGGCGAGACCGTCGTGGCCGTGGTCCCGGTGGCCAGGCGACTCGACCTCAAAGCACTGGCTCGCTCGGCGGGGGCAAAGAAGGCGGCGATGGCCGACCCTGGGGATGCGGAGCGGCTCAGCGGCTATGTGGTCGGCGGCATCTCCCCGCTCGGCCAGCGCAAGCGGCTCCGGACCTTCGTCGACACCGCCGCACAGGAGCTCGACGAGATCCACGTCAGCGGCGGACGGCGAGGGCTGGAGATCGCCCTGGCGCCGGCCGCCCTGGCCGACCTGCTGGACGCCGTCGTCGGCCGGTTGACCACCGAGGACGCCCGATGAACACCTCAACCGCGTTGTTCACCGATCGCTACGAGCTGACGATGGTCGACGCCGCCCTCCGCAGCGGCCAGGCCACCAGGCGATCGGTGTTCGAACTGTTCACCAGGAGCCTGCCGCCCCGGCGGGGCTACGGGGTGGTGGCGGGAACCGCCAGAGCCATCGCGGCGGCGGTCGACTTCACCTTCGGTGACGGGGAGCTGGCCTGGCTCGAGGCCAACGACATCGTGTCACCCCCGGCGATCGAGTTCCTGGCCGACTACCGGTTCTCGGGCGACATGTGGGGGTTCCTCGAAGGCGACCTCTACCTTGCCGATTCGCCGGTGCTGACCGTCGAGGCACCCTTTGCCGAGGCGGTGGTGTTGGAGACGGTCCTGCTGTCGATCTTCAATCACGACTCGGCGGTGGCCTCGGCGGTGGCCAGGATGGTCGATGCCGCCGCCGGCCGGGACGTGATCGAGGGTGGGGCCCGCCGAGCCCACGAAACGGCGGCGGTTGCGGCGGCCCGGGCGGCCTACCTGGCGGGGGCGACCGCCACCTCCAATCTCCAGGCCGGTCGCGCCTACGGCATCCCCACCGTCGGCACCATCGGCCACGCCTTCGTGCTGGCCCACGAAACCGAGCGCCGGGCCTTCGAGGCCCAACACCAGCTCCTCGGCCCGGACACCACCTATCTGGTCGACACCTTCGATATCGAAACCGGGATCCGGACCGCAGTGGACGTCGCCGGTCCCGCCATCGGCGGTATCCGGATCGACTCCGGCGACCTGGCCATCGAGTCCAACGACGCCAGGACCCTGCTCGACGGCCTCGGTGCGACCGATGCCACCATCATCGTGTCCGGCGACCTCGACGAGTGGAGCATCGCCGCCCTGGCCGATGCCCCCATCGACGGGTACCTGGTCGGCACCAACCTGATCACCGGCTCGGGCCACCCCACCGCATCGATGGTGTACAAGCTGGTGGCCATCGAATCGGGGGGACGGCTGCAGTCGGTGAACAAGCGCTCCATCGGCAAGGGCACGGTCGGGGGCCGGAAGGCCGCATTCCGACTGGACGACCACGACCTGCTGGTCGTCGACAACGAACGGCCGCTCGGCCAGGTTCCCGGGCCGGGACGTCGGCTCCAGGTTCCACTGATTCGCAACGGTGCAGCGGTCGGCCTCCCGCCGCTGGAAACGTCGCGGTCATGGTGTCGGAGTTGTCTGGCCGAGCTGCCTGACGCCGCCCGCAGACCGGACGCCTTGCCAACCGAGTCCCGGGTGAGAGTCTGACCAACCGCGCCAGGGAGAGGTCTCGTGTGGGCCGATGGCACCCTTGCGACCGATGGCCCGTTTCTCCCCGGGTTCGGTCGGATGACGGGCTCGCTGCTGATCGTCACCGGCCCGCCCGGCGCCGGAAAATCGACCGTGGCCGGGATGCTGGCCCAGCGATGGGAACCCAGTGCGGTGGTGACAGGCGACAGCTTCTTCGAGTTCCTGGCCACCGCCATGATCGAGCCGTGGCTGCCGGCCTCGGCCAGCCAGAACGAGATCGTGACCGAGGCCGCCGGTGCCGCCACCGGCCGGTTCGTGGCCGGCGGCTATCGAACCATCTACGGGGTGTGCTCGGGCCGTGGTTCCTCGGCCGCTTCCTCGCCGCCGCAGGGCCCGGCACCGCTGGAGCGTCCGACTCGATCGGCCCGGCCAACCCGGTCGACTATGCGATCGTGTTGCCACCGGTCGAGGTCTGCCTGCAACGGGTGGCGACGCGGCCGGGGCACGGTTTCGACAACCCCGGGGCCACGGCCAAGATGCACCACGAGTTCGCAGCCGCCACCGTCGACCGCCGCCACGTCGTCGACGACCGGACGACCGGGCCCGACGAGCTGGCCGCCATCCTGGAGGAGCGAGTTGCGGCCGGATCGCTGCGGTATCGGCCCGGGCGGTGACACCACCCGGACCCGGTCAGTCCCTGCGGAGCAGGTAGTGGGCCCCGGGGCCCTGCTCGGCGGCCAGATCACCGGGGTTGAAGACATCGCAGGCGTCGAGCGTCTGGCAGCCACAGCCGATGCAGGCCGACAGCTTGTCCCTGATGGCTTCCAGCACTGCGATCTGATGGTCGAGCCGTGGCCGCCACTGACCGGCGAACTCTTCCCATTCCTCTTTTGTCGGCGCCCGATCGTCCGGTAGTTCGTGGAGCGAGTCGCGGATCTCGGCCAACTTCAGCCCCACGCTCTGCGCAGCCCGGATGAAGGCAACCCGACGCAGGACGTCGCGGGCGTAGCGACGTTGCCCGCCCGAGGTCCTGCGGGACACGATCAGCCCGTTCTGCTCGTAGAACCGCAGCGCCGAGGTGGAGATCCCGATCCGGGCCGCGGTCTCCCCGATGGTCATCTCGCCGTCGACCGGCTCCCGTCCCCCATCGGCGGTCATCTCGATGTGAAGCCTCCTGTCGCCGGCGGTCAGGTGATCGCCAACAACACCGGACCGTCCGGTGAGTCCTCGACGGTCCAGCCGGCGGCGGC
>CAMYLA010000041.1:32288-34969 GCA_947259095.1 uncultured Acidimicrobiaceae bacterium
CCCGCAATTCATCGGCCTTGGCGTAGTCCTTGGCCTCCCTGGCTTCGGCCCGCTCGTCGGCCAGTGCCCGGATCTCGGCCGGGACCGAACCGGTATCGACGCTGAGCTCGAGGCCAAGGGTGGTTGCGATCTCCCGGGCTGCCGCAGCAGGCCCGGCTGCGGCGGTGGGGTCGCCCCCATCGAGGACGGAGTTGGCCTCCCGAACCTGACGGAACATCAGATCGACCGCCCCCGACGTGTCGAGGTCGTTCTCCATCAGTTCCCGGAACGTGGCCAGGACCGCCTGATCGGCCGGGCCGTCGAGATCGGCTGTGCGGCGGGCGAAGGCGTCGAGCCGATCCAAGGCCGCCTCGGCCGAGGTGAGCGTGTGATCGGTGACCTCGATCGGCGATCGGTAGTGCGACTGGAGCATCAGCAGGCGAAAGGCCCGGGGATCGTACTGCTCGCTCAGATCGAGCAGGTTCCGGACGTTGCCGAGCGACTTCGACATCTTCTCGCCCCCGAGCTCGACGAAGCCATGATGCATCCAGTGGCTGGCAAAGGGGCGGCCGAGCGCCACCGCCTGGGCCCGTTCGTTCTCGTGGTGAGGGAACACCAGGTCGAGGCCGCCGGCATGGAGGTCGAAGCCGTCGCCCAAAAGGTCGAGGCTCATCGCCACACACTCGGTGTGCCAACCGGGCCGGCCGTCCCCCCACGGCGAAGGCCAGAACGGCTCACCCTCCTTGGCCAGCTTCCAAAGCACAAAATCGGCGGAATGGCGCTTCTCGCCACCGACGATCTCACGCTCGCCGCCGCCCTCGCGAAGCTTCTCCAGATCCTGGTGGGGCAGCAGGCCGTAGTCCTCCACCGACTCGACCGACAGGTAGACCCCGTCGGAGGTTCGGTAGGCCACGCCAGCCTCGACCAGGTCGGCGATCAGATCGATCATCTGCGTCACGTACTCGGTGGCATGGGGTGTGTGATCGGGCCGCCGCACGTTCAGCCGGTCCATGGCCTGCCACCACACCGCCTCGCACTTGCGGGCGATGTCGGCCGGGTCCCGACCTTCGGCGTTTGCCCGCTCGATGATCGCATCGTCGATGTCGGTGATATTGGACACGAACACGACGTCGAGCCCCGACCACTCCAGGAACCGCCACAACACGTCGTAGACCAGCACCTGGCGGCCGTGGCCCATGTGGGGCGGGGCGTAGACCGTGGGGCCACAGACGTAGATCGACACCTTGCCGGCATCGCGCTTGGCGAGCGGAACGACCTGCTGGGCCGCGGTGTCATACAGCTGCATCATGGGGTTCAGAGTAGCGATCGCACGCTTCGACCGGGACGAATTCCCGGACCGTCCGCGCCCCGCCCGACCCGTTGGAGTAGAAAACGAGGAAAGGGGATCGCGTTACATTTTCCGCTAGCTGCCCTAAAGCGACCGCGGGCCCGAACGCGATCCCCTCCTCCGCTCAGCGCAAGCTCCGAAACCCGGTCATGACCGGACGGCGCCCCGTTGAACGATGCCTACCATCTCAGCTCGAAAGGCCACCGTCAAGTGCCTCTCGGCACCCGGCGGTGCGTCGTGGTCGGACCGTTCGATTGCCCAAATATGGACCACCGTGCCCATCCAATGGTCGCCATCGGCCCGAAAAACGGCCGGAGCCCCCGGATTTGGCGGTCGGCTAGGGTGCACCAATGACCGAGTGGCGGACCGCCGACATCCC
Source organism: uncultured Acidimicrobiaceae bacterium (assembly GCA_947259095.1). Taxonomy (GTDB): domain Bacteria; phylum Actinomycetota; class Acidimicrobiia; order Acidimicrobiales; family SZUA-35; genus JAHELU01. The sequence goes on from CAMYLA010000041.1 coordinate 33,995, forward strand.
AGACCTCACCGACCGTGTTGCCATCGTCACCGGAGCGAATTCCGGGATCGGCTACGAAACAACAAAAGAATTGGTCCGCTCGGGAGCAACCGTGGTGATGGCATGCCGGAGCAAGGACCGGGGTGCATCGGCCAGGGACAAGCTGCTGGCAACCCTCGGCACCAAAGGCGGCGCAGGAGCCCGGCGGTCCGAATCCCGACGGTCCGAGGTCGACGCCGAGCCTGTTCTCGCCGATCGCATCGTGGTGCAGGAGCTCGACCTGACCAAGCCCGAGTCGATCGAGGCGTTCGTCAAACGATTCAGCCGTGACCATCCCGACCAGTCCCGACTCGGCGTCCTTGACCTGCTGGTCAACAACGCCGGCATCATGGCCTGTCCCCCGGCGCTCACCGAGCAGGGCGTCGAACGGCAGTGGGCCAGCAACCACCTCGGCCACTTTGCGCTGACCGGCCTGTTGCTGCCGACCCTGGTCGACGGCGGACGGGTGGTCAGCGTCTCCAGCCTGGCCGCGGCCGGCGGCGACCTCAGCGGTCCGATCCCCACCACCCTCGACCACTACTCACGATTCCAGGTCTACAGCGATACCAAGCTGGCCAATCAGGTCTTCGCCGTCGAACTCAACCATCGGTTGGCCGCCGCCGGCCGCACCGCCATCTCCGTGGTCGCCCACCCCGGTCTGTCCCACACCAACCTGGGGGCCAGCCTCGACATCCCGCTGCTGTCGACGGTGCTGACCGGCCTCAGCCGGTTCCTGACCCAGTCGGCGGCCGACGGTGCCCTACCCACGCTACGGGCTGCCGCCGACCCGGCCGTCGAGGGTGGGCAGTACTACGGCCCGTCCGGCCGGAACCAGCACCGGGGGCCACCAAAGCAGATCGCACTGGTGAACGGGGCGTCCCGCCGCAGCCTGGGCCGTCAGCTGTGGCACGAATCGATGGCGCTGACCGGGGTCCGCTACCTCGCCGGCGACTGACC
>CAMYLA010000042.1 GCA_947259095.1 uncultured Acidimicrobiaceae bacterium
CGCCGGGCTCCCCGGCGCGGTCCCGGAGGTCCTGGACGTCGATCGAGGCCGGGAGGGTGGTCAGCCAGTCGGCGTGGCGGTCGGCCACCCGCCGGTTGCGGTCGGCGACGAAGGCCCGGAAACCATCGGCCCCGATCGTGTACCCGTCGGCAAAGGTGCCGCCCCGCATCACGTTGAACAGGGTGTTGGCGAAGTGGTGGGCGTCGTCCTTGGTCGAGTCGCTGCACTGCAGCCCGTCGGCGGTGGCCACGATGGCCCGGAGCTCCGAGGAACAGCGGGCGATGTCTTCCTCCAGCAGTGCGCCCAGGTCCTGGTCCGAACCGAGCAGTTGCTCCAGCCGGGCGATGTCGCCGTGGCTCCGGCCGGCATCGGCCACGATGTGCCAACGATGGCGCAGGCCCGTTTCCAGATCGATGGTGGTGTCGACCAGGAACGAGCCCGGTCGCCCGGTTCTCAGCGACGATCGAACGAACGGCTCACCATCCCTGGCCCGAACCGCTGCGGCGGGGTCGACGCTGAGGGCGGGTCCCGGCAATCCCGTCGACCAGACCGTTGTGGCCCGCAGTGCCTCGGCCGGCTCGGGCCGGTCGACGATCTGGGCTTCGAGGGCGAAGATCCCGAGACCCGATGCGGTGATCTCGCTGCGCCGGTAGGCGTTGGCGAGGTTGCTCATCTGCTGTTGCAGCGTCACGTCGATGCCCCACGGCATGACCCCGAGCAGCCCGTCGACAACGTCCACCGATACCGCCGAGCCCGGGCGGCGGTTCTCGAGTGACACGGTGCGGACCCAACCGAACCGGTCCGAGGGTGCCCACCGGTACCGAATCACCAGCTCCAGCTCGGTGTGCTCCTCCTCGAAGACCACGGCATTGCCGAGCAGGCTCTTGAGTACGCTGCGGCGCACCTTCGAACCACGTCCGACGAAAGGCTCCCATCGTGTGGTCGCCCCGTCGTGGCGGACCGACAGCACCGAGACCGGCCCGGTCCGGCCGCCCGCACCATGTAGCCGATCGTCGGTTTCGTAGGGAAACAGGCAGTTGGCAGGCTCGATCCGGCCCGCCGTCAGGCCCCCGGCACTGGAGACGAACATCCACAGATCGGAGCTGCTGACGATCGTCATCAGGAACGGATCCAGCCGGTCGGCCGTCGAGATCCGGTACATCTCGACACCGTCGACGAGTTCGATCCGGTCTCCCGGCACCTCGGGAACGGCCGAGTTCGGCGGCGATTCATTTGCCCGGTTCGTGCCCATTCCGTCCATCCGTCCCAGGTACCTGGAAGCGCTCCCACACTAGCGTCGGCCGGCGCCGGGGCGCCTCGGCCCGCAACCACACCTCGACCGTGTGACCGAACCCGTCACATGATCGCGCGTTGACCGACCCATCGGTGACGTTGTGGGCAAGATCACGGTCCCACTAACCTGCAAAAGCTACACGTTGTAAAAGGCGGCGCCCCGATGTTCCAGTACGGGCACTGCATGGTATTCACTGGATGGGGAGAGCACAAATGAGCAAGAGCCGTTTGACCAAACTGCTCGCGTTGCTGATGATCTTCGGACTCATCGCAGCGTCTTGCAGTAGCGATGATGACAGTGACGGAGCAACGGAAGCCGGTGACTCGAGCACTGACGAGACCAGCGCCGATGATTCGAGCGGCGACGACTCGAGCGGTGAAGCCATGGTCTTCGACGGCGAGGTGGTCACCATCACCGGCCCCGAGCGCGATGATCCGTCGATCGCTTCGATCAACGACACCCTGAACGCCTGGGGCGACACCGTCGGCCTGGTGATCGAGTACACCGGCGACGCCGACTGGGAAGCCAACATCAACACCCAGGTCGAGGGCGGGAACCCGCCGAACATCTCGTTCTTCCCCCAGCCGGGCAAGCTGGCCGACTTTGCAAACGACGGGGCCATCTTCCCGCTGAGCGCCGAAGCCGACGCTGCGGTCGACGAGTTCTGGGCCGAGGGTTTCCAGCTCAACGGCAACGTGGACGGTGTGCAGTTCGGCGTCCCGGCCAAGACCGACCTCAAGTCGCTGGTGTGGTACCAGCCGGCCAAGTTCGAGGAAGCCGGCTATGCCGTGCCGGAGACCTTCGAAGAGTTCACCGCCCTGATCGATCAGATGGCTGCCGACGGTGGCCCAAAGCCACTGTGCGTTGGCATTGAGTCCGGTCAGGCAACCGGCTGGCCATACACCGACTGGGTCGAGGACATGGTGCTCCGTCTCCACGGCGCCGAGGTCTACGACGGCTGGGTCACCAACGAGATCCCGTTCGACGATCCTCGGATCCAGGAGGCCATGCAGGCACCTGTCGATCTGTGGACCGAGGACAACGTCTTCGCTTCCGGTGGCTCGATTCCCGCCACCAACTTCGCTGACAACGGCCAGCCCCTGGTCGACGGTCAGTGCTACATGCACCGTCAGGCGAACTTCTTCGCCGGGCTGTTCCCCGAGGGCACGCAGTTCGCCGACCCGGCCAACCCCGATGCGGTGGACGTGTTCTACTTCCCCGACGTCAACGGCGACCGTCCAGTGCTGACCGCCGGCATCTTCGCCGCTGCGTTCGACGAGAACCCGGCCACCGATGCGGTGATGCAGTACATCGCAACGGCCGACTACGCCGAGACTCGCCAGCAGTTCCAGACCGAAGCCGTCGGTGGCGGGCTGTCCGGCTACCTCTCGGCCGCAATCGGCCAGGATCCGAGTGTCTACCAGCCGCTCGAGCAGAGCTTCCTCGAGATCCTCGACACCTCGGAGATCGCCCGGTTCGACGGCTCTGACCTGATGCCGGCCGATGTCGGCGCCGGTACCTTCTGGACCGAGGGCACGTCCCTCGTCAATGGCGACAGCGACGTGGCAACTGCGGCAGGGCGGATCCAGGAGTCCTGGCCGAGCTGAGCCGACATGCCTACCCCCAGGGGTACGCATTGACAACCAGCAGGGCATCGACCCTACGGTGTCGATGCCCTGCTTGTTCTATACTGAAAGATCAGAGGGGGTCGGTCACGATTGTGGGCCGACAAGATGGGTAGGGGGCCAGAGCGTTGCAGACACTCGAACGATCCGAGAGCACGTCCGATGAACCGGCCTCGGGTCCTGGTCGGGGTGGCCTTGGGCGGGATCGGACCACCAAACAGAACCTGCTGACCGGCCTCGGGGTGTTGGCCGTGCTCGGCCTCATCTTCTGGGCATTCTTCGAGCCGAAGATACGCTCCACCTTCGTCACGGTGGTCATCGCCGTCTTGTTCAGCGGTGGTATCTGGGTCGGCGCCAACCTCCTGTTCGACCAGGTTCGCGACAACTACAAGCGATTCAGCACCATCGCCTTCGCCGCCATCGGCGCCTTCGTCGGCATCGTATTGCACGGCAACCTGCTCACGGTCGGGTCCGGTGCCGGTTTCATCCCCTGGGTCATCGGCCCACTGGCCGGAGGCTTCTCGTTCGGAGCGATCGGGCTGGGCCTGGCCCTCAGCGACGACCCTCGGCGACGGCTGGCGATCGGCCTCGGCGGCAGCGCCGTGATCGGACTGGTCATCGGCCTCGTCATCCGGGAGGCCTTCCATCCTGGCCTCGATCCGGTGGCCATCGTGATCTACACGCTGGTGTTGGCCGGTATCGGCGCCGGCCTGAGCGTGCTGCTCAAGCGGCCACCGCTGCAAGGCCTGCTCATTGGCGCAGCCATCGGCTGGCTCGTTGGGGCCTGGGGCGGCGCCGACCTCGGTGACGGCACGATCGCCACGTCGGTGATCGCCACGCTGCCCGCAGCCCTGCTCATCGGGGCCCGGCTCGGCATGTCGAAGAACCCGGATTACGCAGAACGGCTTGCGCTCGATGCGAAGTCGAGGGCCGTCATCTTCGTCGGCCCGGCGCTGTTCTTCATCTTCGTGCTGCTGGTCATCCCGGCCATCCGTACCGCCTATCTCTCACTTCTCGGCCGCGATTCCGAGCTGTGGGTCGGACTCGACAACTACACCTCGGTCTTCACCGACCGCGACAGTCTCGACCTCGACAACTGGACGTGGATGTTCACCAGTTTTCCGTTCCTGATCGGCGTCGCTGTCCTGGCCATCGCCCTCATCAACAACATGTGGTGGGTGGTCGTCGTCACCTTCGGCTCCACCGCCATGGGCCTGGCCATCGCCGTCTTCGCCGATCAACGACGAGGCGAACGAGTGGCCAAGTCGATCGTGTTCATGCCGATGGCGATCTCACTGGTCGGGGCGTCCATCATCTGGCGGTTCGTCTACGCTGCCCGCGACACCTCGACCGAGCAGACCGGCGTGCTGAATGCGCTCTGGGTCGGCCTCGGACGGCTCTCCACCGGCTCTGGCCTGCCAACCCTGATCGCCACCGCCATCCTCATCCTGGTGCTGATCGGGCTGTTCATCATGCTGGCCTACAACCTGACAAGGCACGGCCTTGGCCGGGCGGTCGTGCCGGGGGTGATGATCCTGCTGGTCGGCTGGTTCTTCATCCGCTTCGTCGGCCTGTTCGGTACTGTCGGCGTCGGCGGCTTCAGGGTGGCCGAGGACGGCGCGGTGTCGGCCCAGACGGTGAACTTCGTCCAGGAGACCCCGTACAACAACTTCTGGTTGATGATCATCATGATCTGGATCCAGACCGGTTTCGCCATGGTGATCCTGTCGGCGGCCATGAAGGCGGTGCCGACCGAATACATCGAAGCGGCCAAGATCGACGGCGCAACCGACGCCCAGGTGTTCTGGAGGGTCACGCTACCCCAGATCGCCACCACCATCGGCGTGGTGGTCACCACCACGATCGTGGGTGTGATGAAGGTGTTCGACATCGTCAAGGTCACCACGAACGGCCAGTTCGGATCACAGGTTCTGGCCAACAACATGTTCCAAGAGGCGTTCAGCTTCAACGACACCGGAAAGGGGGCGGCGCTGGCGATTCTGATCTTCCTGTCGGTGCTCCCCATCATGTACTCCAATATTCGCCGTATGCAGAGGGAGGGCTGATCGATGACCCTGAGCGCACCAGTCGCCACCGAATCGAAGCCGGCCACCGGTCCCGGCGATGACGGGGGTGGCGGCATCATCGACCGCATCTACAGCTTCCTGCGGGCCATCCCGACCGGCGTGTTGTGGCTGATCGTGGTCGTCTGGAGCATCCCGACCCTCGGGCTGTTCGTCAACTCGATCCGCACCCGTGACGCCCAACGGGCAACCGGCTGGTGGAAGGTAAGTCCCAGCGAGCTGACGCTCGACAACTACGATCAGATCTTCGCCGCTCGGGCCGGCCTCGGGCAGTCGCTGTTGAACTCGGCGGCGATCGCCATCCCGTCGACGATCATCCCGATCGCCATCGCCGCCTTCGCAGCCTACGGGTTTGCCTGGATCGACTTCCCTGGTCGCAAGGGGCTGTTCATCGCAACGGTCTCCCTGCTGGCCATCCCGCTCCAGGTGGCGCTGATCCCGGCCCTGCAGATGTTCAACGACGGCGCTCACCTGACCCTGCCGTTGATCAACAAGACGATCACGCTCATCCCCGACTTCGACCTCGCAGGCACCACCACCGCCGTCTGGTTGACCCATACCGGGTTCGCCATGCCGTTCGCCATCTTCCTGCTCCACAACTACATCAGCTCGCTGCCGAGAGACATCTTCGAGGCGGCCCGCATCGATGGCGCCGATCACTTCACCATCTTCTGGCGACTGATACTGCCGCTGTCGATTCCCGTCCTGGCCGCCTTCGCCATCTTCCAGTTCCTCTGGACCTGGAACGATTACCTGATCGCCAACACCATGATCGGGGCCAACGCCAGCGAGCAACCGACCACGATCGTGATCGCCAACCTGGCCGGCGACTTCGGGCGAAACGAGAACATCCTGCCCGCCGGGGCGTTCGTCCAGGCGTTCGTTCCGTTGGTGGTGTTCTTCGCCCTCCAGCGGTACTTCGTGCGAGGCATCCTGGCCGGCTCGGTGAAGGGCTAGAAACGGCCTGAGGCGCACCAGCACCACATGCAGGGCATCGCGGTCGTTGGCTTTGGAGGCATGGGCGGCTGGCATGCCGGGAATCTGGCTCGCCAGCCCGGCCTGACCGTGGTGGCGGACGCCGCCCCGGCCGGCGACAGACCACTACGAGGGGCTCGGTTCCCCACCGCCGGCCCGCCACCGCTGCAGACTCCAGCGGCCGGCTTCGATCATCACCGTGACGCCGAGGGCCAACCCGAACGCCAGCCACAGTGCGGTCGACTGGTTCTCCACCACATCGCCGACGAAGTAGCCGAGCAACGCCGCGTAGGAGGCCCAGATCGTGGTGGCCAGCAGATCCCAGCGGGTGAACCAGGCCAGGAACGGCTGCTCGGTCAAGCCGCAGGAGAAGGTCATGGCGGTGCGACCCCCGGGGATGAAACGAGCGGTCACCAGCAGCATGCCGCCCCGTTTCCGTATCTGTTCCCCGGTGGCCACCAGGCGCCGTTCGCCCCGTTCCCCCCGGAAGAACACCCGCTTGAGTAGCCGATCCGAACGGTTGCCGATCCAGTAGGCCAGTGAATCGCCGAGGTAGGCCCCGGATGCTGCGGTCACGATCACCAGGAGCAGCGACAGCACCGGCCGCTCGTCGATCAGTGTTGCCGCACCGGCTGCAACACCGCCGGCGATCACGCTGAACTCGGACGGAACCACCGGGATCACCGAGTCGAGTAGGGCGACGGCGAACAGCAGCAGATAGAACCAGGGGCTGCTCGACAGGTCGACAACGAGATCCTGTATCGACTCGAACAGCTCCACCGTCCAGTTGAACATCCGGCGCCAATCCTACGGGGCTCGTGGCCCCTTATCACCGGCCCGGGTTCGAGGCCGGGGTTCAGGGCAACAGGATGTCGCAGTTCCGGTCGAAGACGGTGAGCAGCTCCTCGCCGTCGGCGTCGACGGCGACGAACACCTCGGCCGGGGCACCGTCGATTTCGATCGGCAGGTACCCCAGGAGTTCCCCACCGGCCGGTGTCTCGACCACGTCCCCGCAGCGGGACGGTGTCAGGTCCGCTCGTACCGGGGGCAGCTCCTCCACCAGGGTGTCGCGGTCGGGGGGACCGAAGAACTGCAGGACGGGATCATCGGGGAAGAAGCCACCATCGGCGGGGGCCGCCCCGTTTCGAAGGTCTGTATCCTCCGCCCCCTCGGCTTGACCCGTTTCGGTGTCGGCCCCGTCATCGGCGCCGGCAGCCTCGTCCTGTTCCATCGCCTCCAGGTCGACCGACGTCGATGTGGCCATCGCCTCTTCTTCGGTCGACGTTTCTGCCGCGTCCGCCGATTCGGCGGCCATCGAGGCCGTGGCATCACCGTCGGCCGGCTCCACCGCCGCCGTCTCCTGGGCGTCGACGGCCTCGGTGGCCGCATCCATGTCGTCGCTCCCGGTCTGGCCGGCCAACCAGACGACGCCCCCGCCGACCAGCACAAAGGCCGCCGCTGCCGCCAGCCACTGCGGCATCGACCGGCGTCGGGCCGGCTCGGGTTGCCGGGCCCGTTCCCGCAGGTCGACCACCGGGGCGACGGCTGGGGCGATCTCGGCTGCCGGGGCTGTCTCCGCTGCCGGGGTTGGGTCGAACGCCGCCAGGGCGGCGGCGAGATGACGCTCCTTCAGCGATGCCGGACGGTTGACGGTGGCGCCAAGTCGCCCACCGACGAGACGCAGCTCCTCGACCCTGGCCAGCAGTTGCGGGTCGTCCTCGACAATGGCCACCTCCTCGGAGGTGGCTTCACCGTCCAGGTAGGCGGACGCCAGGAGGTCGAGGTCTTCTTCGTTCATCTCTCGATATGACGTTGGTCGGAGGGGTTCTGGTTCCCGAGAATCTCTGCCAGCTGCCTACGGCCCCTGGCGATGCGGGACCGCACGGTTCCGGGCGGGATCTGCAGCGTTTCGGCGATCTCCGCATAATCGAGGCCGGCGACGTCGCGCAGGACCACCGGGAGGCGGAAGTCCTCCGGCAGTCGGGCCACCGCCTCGTCAAGGGTGACCCGGTCGGCGGCCCGTTGATCCAGCAGGGGTTCGTCGGAGGCCGGTTCCGGGGTGTCCAGCACGGCGATCGGCCGCCGCTTCCGCCGCCGGATCTCATCCAGGCAGGCGTTGGTCGCCACCCGGTAGCTCCAGGTCTTGAACGAGGCCCGCCCGTCGAACTTCGGCAGGCCCCGGACGATGGCCAGCAACGCCTCCTGGCACCCGTCGGCGGCGTCGGCGTCGTTGCCCGAGACCCGGCGGCAGACCGAATAGAGCCGGTCGTAGTGGCGCCGCAGGAGCTCGTCCAGCGCACCCTTGTCGCCGTGCTGCGCCTTGCTCACCAGCTCGTCGTCGGTCCGTTCGATTGCCGCAGCTTAGAGCGAGATCACCGCCACGACTGTGCATTCGGGTCGCGCACGACTGTGCATTCGGGTCGCGCACGACTGTGCATTCGGGTCGCGCACGACTGTGCATTCGGGTCGCGCACGACTAACACGAACCGGTGGACCTCGCGGTCGTTGCCGTCGCGGGTGGTGCCGGTCTCGGTGATCCACAACAGCACCTTCGACCCATCGGCGCCGTCCAGTGACGCCGTTTCCGAGGCGCCACCGTCCTCGATGACGGCTGCCGGATCGCCGAGCGAGTCGGTGGAGAAGCTGGAATCGTTTGGGCCGAACTCGTCGCCGACGTAGATCTCGGCCCGCCAGCCACTGTTGGCGGTGAGGAACCCGATCTCGTCGAGCGACGCCGATTCCTCCAGGGTGAGCACCAGACCCACCCCCGGTTTCAGCCCGGCCAGGTTCGCTCGATCGTAGGTGTCGGTGCGCCACAGGGTCTCCGGGTCACCGTCGATGGCAAGGGGTGCGATGTCGGCTCGCTCCGAGCGGTCGCCGTTGGGGTCGAAGGGTTCTGCGGCGACGATGGTCGCCGCCCCAGGGCCGCCGCTGCCGGCGCTCTCGGCGCCGGAATCCAGCAGCGACGCCAGGAGCAGGCCAGACACCAGCAACCCACCGACGATGAGGGCGACCACGATGGTCTTGGTCGGCCGCTGTCGGCCCTCGATCGGCATGACGCCGGTTCGGGGCTTCTGGGCCTTGCCCCGCCCCTTCACCTGTTGCCTGGTCGCCTTGCGGCCCGCCTTGCGCTGCTTGCGGCCCGGTCGGTCGGCCGGTGGCGGGACGGTTGGCAGCGGCTGTCGACCGGAGGGCTCGATCGGTGTGGTGAGGATGGCCGTGCCCGACGGTGAAGGCCCCGGTGGCTGGACCGGCAGGCCCGAAGGCGGAGCCATCACCGGGACACCGGGCGGCACGACCGGCACCGGGCCCTTGCCACCGGCGGCGGCGATGCCCGGTGCCGTCGATCCGTTGGCGGCGATGGACGGTCCGAGGTCGGTGGTGTCGGTGCGAACGTTCGACAGGTCGACCGCGGCCAGGGCGGCCCGAAATGCCGAGGCCCGCTCGAACCGCTGGTCGGGGTGGCGGGCCATGGAACGGGCGATCACCTCGTCGAGACCGACCGGGACGGTTGCTCGACGCTGGCGGCACCGGGGGATCTCACCCTGGAGCCGGGCCAGGGCGGTGCCGGCGTCGGATTCGGCCTGGTACGGCGCGCTGCCGGTTGCCGCTTCGAACAGCACGACCCCGAGGGCGTAGATGTCGGCCCGGGGGTCGACCGGCTCGCCCGCCACCTGCTCCGGGGCCAGGTATTTGGCGGTCCCCAGGAGGGTGCCGGTGTTGGTCAGGTCGGCGTCCTTCTGGGCCTTGGCGATGCCGAAATCGGTGACCATGATCCGGCGATCGGAGCCGACCATGATGTTGGCCGGTTTGATGTCGCGGTGTACGATCCCGGCCCGGTGGGCGGCATCGAGGGCATCGGAGATCTGTACGCCGACGTCGACCACGTCGGCCGGTGGCAACAGGTGCGCTTCGTCGAGCACTGCCCGCAGGGTTCGACCGCCGATCAGCTCCATGACGATCGCTTCGATGCCGTGCTCGCTGAGTGTGTCGTAGACGGCGACGATCGAACGGTGCGACAACCGGGCCGCCGCCACCGCCTCTCGCCGGAACCGGTCGACGAACGCCTGGTCGGTGGCCAGATGGGGGTGCAGGATCTTGATCGCCACCTCTCGGACCAGCGAGATGTCCTGGGCCCGCCAGACCTGGGCCATGCCGCCGGCGGCGATGGGGCTGACCAGCCGGTAGCGGTCGCCAAGGACCATGCCGATCTCGGCGGTGTGTCTCGTGGGGTCAGGCCCACCCATTCCCGCGCCGAGATCGGCGGCGAGGAACCGTCCGGGATCTGGCGGGAAAATCACCTCTACACGCTACCGCTCGATTCGACAGGGTTCATTTCGGGCTGCCGGGTCCGCTGCTCCCCGTCGCAGCCGCAGCCCGTCGCCGCCTGACGTCGATGACCCACCAGGCGCCAAGCAGGCCCACGGCCCCGATGGAGACGAGCAGGCCGAGGCCGGGAACGGCGGTGGATCGGATCTGATAGCGGGTGTCGGCCAGCAGCAGCACCCCGTCGGGGGTCCACACCGAAACCTCCAGCGGCGACACCCCCAACGATCTGGTCTCCAGCTCCACCTCCAGCGCGCTGGTCCCCGGTTGCACCGTCACCAGCTGGCGGTCTTCGGTGGCCACCACCTTGTCGCTGTTGAACCGGAGCAGTACCTGGCGGGGTCCGCTGGAGTTGTTCTCCACCACGATCGGTATCGGGGCCGATCGAGCGGCCAGGGTGACCGACCGCCCGTTGTGCAGTTCGATGACCGACATGTCATCGTCGAGTTGGGAGTCGAGCAGCTCCAGCGCCCGGCGGCGGTCGGTCGGGTTCCGTTGCCGGGTCAGGGCGGAGAGGATTTGCTGGCGGTAGTACCTCGGGGTGTTCCCGCCGCCGCTGAAGAAGCCCTCATAGGTTGCGACCTTGGCCTGCACCTCCAGCAGGAGATCGGCCACCGGCACCAGGTCCTGGTCTGGGCGCTCGGCCAGCCGCAACGAAGACAACGCCGTGGCCTCCGACAGCAGGATCGGCCGAGGTGCCCCCGGTTGGGTCAGCGCCCGCAGCAGCGCATCGATCGACGGCCCGGGATCGACACCGAGCTCGGACCCGCCGAGGACCACCGGATCGTTGCCGACCAGCGCCCGCATGGTCAGCCGGGCCAACACCCGATTGGCCCGGTGGGGGCCGTCGGTCCCGCCGCCGAGGATCCGGCTCAGCTCCCGATCGATCCGCAGCACCTGGAGTCGCCGGCCCCTGGTGTCGAGCCGGCCGCTGTCGGTGGCCACCGAACCGGTGTCGAGCACCGAGCCGATGCCGAGCCGGTTGATCACCGCCATGCCGGCCTCGGTCACCGGGGCGTCGAGCAGGGCGACATCGTCGGCCACGGTGAGACCCAGCGCCGACAGCTCGGCCCTGGCCGACTCGGTCGAGTCGAGGTAGAGGTCGGCCTGGTCGATCTCGGCCAGCGCCGAGGGGTCGAGGTCGATCGGTGCGACGGCCAGCGCCGGCCGCCCGGCCAGCGCCTCGACGAAGCCAACCGCCAGGTCGGGATCGGCCCGGAGCTGATTCTCGACCCCCTCCTGGAGGATCACCGTCATCGGAATCGACGGATGGTCGACCAGCAGTTGCCGGACCTCGTCCACCGTCAGCCCCTCCGCGGTCGACACGTTGACCACGATGGCCACCGGCAGTGGACTGTCAGCCGGGCCGTCCTCGTTCGTCACCTGTGGCAGCCGGACCAGGTGGGTTCTGGTGGAGGCCACCGGCCCGTCTGGGGAGCGGAGCTCCACCGTCAGGGGGTAGACGCCGGGGTTGGGGAGCAGCGCCCGGTCGACACCGTCGAACGGTGGCCCGGAGCGGATCGGGATCTCGAGCCGGTAGCGACCGGGAGCGCTGCTTGGCACCGCATCGAGGGTCCGGATCGGCAACCGGTTCAACGGCTGGGTCAGCGGCTCGTCGACCTGGGCCTCCGAGGTGAGCAGCCCGTGGACGGTGATGGCCAGCGAGGCCTGGTCGGCCCGCCAGCCCGATGGGGGCGCCGGGTCGATCGCCAACTCGAGGGAGAAGGTGCCGTCGGCGGCGACGAAGCTGGTCTGGTCGATCACCTCGATGGTGGTGGTCTGCGGGTCGGCGGCAACGCCGACGGTACCGATCGGCCGGGCCGTCGCGGCCGGGGCGCCGAACGAGGCCCCGTCCAGCCCGAGCACCACCGCCAGCAGCGACAGCGTCAAGGCCACCCGGGCCGCTGCGTTGGAGATGTGTCTGGGTTGTGTCCGTCCGGTCCGCCGAGACCCCGGGGTCACCGGCCCCTGTCCCACCGGAGCACAAGCAACCCTTCCGGTTGTCGCCTGTACCCGATGCTCTCGTAGAGCCCGAGGGCGGTGGTGTTGGTCTCCTGGGTGTTGACCAGTGACATGACGGCCCCCCGGCGCCGCAGCCAATCGAAGGAGTCGGCCACCAGTTGCTTGCCGATGCCCCGGCCCTGGACCGATGGGTCGACGGCCAGCCGTTGCAGGTAGCCCCGCTGACCGGCCCGACCGGTGACCGCGTAGCCGACGATCCGGCGATCCGACTTGGCCACCCGGTAGCGGCGACCGGGGGTTGCCGTCTTGGCTTCCGTCAGCGCCAGCTTGTCGAACCGCCAGAATCCCTTGAAGGCCCTGGCGTCGAGGGCCAGCACGGTGCGATCGTGCCAGGACCGACCGGCCACCAGCTTGGCTTGGCCTTCCGGCGGGCCCGTCGCCGCGGCGTCGACCGGGCACGAGAGCAAGTGGAGCCGTTCGAACAGCCGGAAGCCGGCCTGGAAGAAGACCTCGGCCTCGAACGGGCTCAACGCCGGCGTGACCGCCTGATCGACACCTCGCCGTTGCAGTGCAGCGAGGCAGTTGCGGATCTCGGTTGTGGTCGGCGGCCGACCGGCCTTCAACGGACCGACCAGTGCCACGAACGGGTCTCCCTGCCAGGGGGCGACCCGGACATGACGGTTGGTCATCCGGGCACCGACCGACCAGCGACCCTTGGCCAGCCCGGAGCCTCTCTTGGCCTGGTGCAGTGCGGGAGCCTGATCCACTGCTTTCACCATAGACGGCCTGACGATGGGCGCACCCGCCGAATGTGTCAACGACGACGTCCACCCCGGCGGCCCGGACCGGTCGAAGTCGTTCCTCCGATGGGAGCCTGGGAGCGGATCGGGGTACGGTGGAGCCATGTCGGGGGACAATTCCGAACACCAGAAAAGCGGATCGGCCGGTGGCAGTACCGGCGAATCCGGCGGCGAAACCAACCGCGGCTCGAGCGGCGCGGCCGCCGAAACGTCGAAGGGTTCGCCGGGGGGCCTGCTCGTGTCGACCCACGACCTGTGCTGGCTGCACGATCCCGGTCCCGGTCACCCCGAACGCGCCGATCGGCTCACCGCGGTGCGCCACGGGCTCCAGAGCTCGGAGCTCTCGGAGGCGGTCGAATGGGTCGAGGCCCCCGCCGCCGGCCGGGACCTGATCGAGCGCGTCCACCCGGCGGCGCTCGTCGATCGTCTACAGCGGCTCTCCGACGCCGGTGGCGGAGCCATCGATCCCGACACCACGGTGTCGGCCGACTCCGCGGCGGCGGCGGCCAGAGCGGCCGGTGCCGGCCTCGACCTGATCGAACGCCTCGATCGTGGTGAGGCTGCGGTCGGGTGGTCTGTGGTCCGCCCTCCGGGGCATCACGCAACGGCAAAGACCCAGATGGGGTTCTGCCTCTACAACAACGTTGCGGTCACCGCCAGAGCCCTGGCCGATCGAGGGGAGCGGGTGGTGATCGTCGACATCGACGCCCACCACGGCAACGGCACCCAGGACATCTTCTACGACGATCCAGACGTCCTGTTCGTCAGCTTCCATCAATACCCGTGGTACCCCTACAGCGGCCGGCCGGACGAGTGCGGCTCCGGCGAGGGCCTCGGCACCACGGTCAACGTCGCCTTGCCGGCCGGTGCCACCGGCGAGGTCTTCCTCCGAGCCCTCGACACGGTGGTGAAGCCGGTGGTGGAGCGGTTCGCCCCCACCTGGCTGCTGGTGTCGGCCGGCTTCGACGGTCACCGCAGCGACCCCCTCACCGATCTGGGGCTCACCTCCGGTGACTACGCCGACCTGGTGGCGGCGATCCTGCCCATGGCCCCACCGGGGAAACGCATCATGTTCCTCGAGGGCGGCTACGACCTCAAGGCCCTCTCCGATTGTGCGGGGGCGGTGGCCGCGGTGGTGCTCGATGCCGGGTTCCGGCCGGAGCCGGCCTCGTCTGGCGGCCCCGGCGAGGAATACGTGGAGCTGGCCCGCCAGATCCACGTCGAGGGTGGGGCCCGGGGAACCTACCCCGAGCTGCCCCGCACCTAGCAGGGGCTGACTGGCAGGCCACCAGCGGAATTCCCGGCACGGCCCGGTCGGCCCGCCCTACCGTTGCGGTATGACCATTCGACGGCTGACCGGCGACGACCATGCGCTGTACCGCTCGATCCGGTTGGCGTCGCTGCAAACCAACCCCGAGGCGTTCGGCTCGACCTACGAGCGGGAAGCGGCGTTCGACGAAGCCACCTGGCGGGCCAGGCTGAGCGGCTCCGACCCCGGCCCGAAGGCGGTGTTCGTCGACGAGCTGGAGGGCGAGGCCATCGGCACCGCCGCCGCCATCGACGTCGAAACCGACCCGGCCCCGATGCTGATCGGCATGTGGGTTCAACCGTCGGCCAGAGGCACCGGAGCAGGAAAGCGGCTGGTCGCAGCGGCCATTGCCTGGGTGGTCGATCGCCAGGCCGAGGCGATGCTGCTCCACGTGGTTCACGACAACGAACCGGCGATCGCACTGTACGAATCCTGCGGCTTCGTCCACTCCGGCAAGGTCCCCGCCGGCCCGGCCGGCCCCTGCGCCGACGAACTGGAGATGCGCCTCGAGCTGGGCCCGACCCGCTGACCGGTCGCCGAACGAGCGCAACGGTGTGACCGCGCGTTGGGCCATCGCCGATCGACCTCACGTGGCATTGCAGCCGAAACGGGGTAGACCGAGTTGGTGGTCGAGCTGCCAGGACTGGAGACATTGGCCGCCGTCGTCGATCCGGTTGCCACGGTGTTCGTGGCCTCCGGCTACCGGATCTACCTGGTCGGCGGTGCGGTGCGGGATCTGGTGGTGACCGCCGACGCCCCCCCGACCCGGGGGGCCAGCGACATCGATCTCACCACCGACGCATCGCCGGCCGAGATCAAGCGGCTGGTGTCGCCACTGGCCCACGCCCTCTGGGCCCAGGGCGAGCGCTTCGGCACCATCGGGGCCATGGTCGGCGACGAGTCGCTGGAGATCACCACCCACCGGGCCGAGATGTACGACCCGGACTCCCGCAAGCCGATCGTCACCTTCGGCACCGAGCTGGTGGAAGACCTGTCGAGGCGCGACTTCACCATCAACGCCATGGCCATCGAGCTGCCCGGTCGTGAGATGCACGATCCGTACCACGGGTTGGCCGACCTGGCGGCCGGGGTGTTGCGGACTCCGCTGTCGCCCGAGGTGTCGTTCGCCGACGATCCGCTCCGGGTGATGCGGGCCGCCAGGTTCACCGCCCGCTTCGGCCTGCTGCCCTCCGACGACCTGGTTTCGGCGGCGACGAGGCTGTCGGACCGGCTGGCCATCGTCTCGGTCGAGCGGGTGGCCGACGAGCTCGAACGGCTGCTGGCCGTCGCTGACCCGGCGGCCGGGCTCGCGTTCCTGGCCACCACCGGGGCATTGGGCCGGATCGTCGGCCCCTATCGAACCGCGGGGCCGGATCGGGTCGATCCGGCGCTGGCCCTGGCCGCCTCACCGGGC
Source organism: uncultured Acidimicrobiaceae bacterium (assembly GCA_947259095.1). Classification (GTDB taxonomy): domain Bacteria; phylum Actinomycetota; class Acidimicrobiia; order Acidimicrobiales; family SZUA-35; genus JAHELU01. Next base: position 15,790 of record CAMYLA010000042.1, read on the forward strand.
GATGTCGGCGTCCGACGGGCCGGGCTGCTGTGGCCGGTGCGGTCCCAGGCCCCGGCGATCCTGGCCGGTCTGCGGTACTCCCGGGCCGAGCAGCGCCGAACCCTCTCGCTGTTGACGGCCGCCGAGCAAGGCCTTTCTCCCGGCCTCGACCAGGTCGGGGTCCGGCGGATCGCCGCCGCCGTCGGTGTCGATGAGCTCGGCCCGGTGTCGACGCTGGCCGGCAACGTCGCCGTCCACGATCCGTCGGTGGACGACGATTCGGGTCGGCGGCTGGTCCGCCTGGTCGACGAGGTCCGTCGCAACGAGGATCTCAGCGATCTCGGCGGCCCCTTCTCGGGGGCGGAGATCATCGACATCCTCGGCCTGGAACCGGGCCCGGCGGTCGGTCTGGCCAAGGATTTCCTGGCCGAACACCGGCTCCGGACCGGCCCGATGACGCCGATCGAGGCCCGCCAGGCCCTGCTGACGTGGTGGCGGGACCGGGGCGACGGGGACGACGGGCCAACCGTTCGCTACCCTTGAGGTCTGTGAGTGGTGAGCGATGAGCTTTGCATCGAGGAGTGCCAGAGGCGGCACCGGTGCGGCCGAGGCCGGTGCCGTTGTCAGCTACCGGTTGGCCCGCCAGCGGCTCGTCGACTCCTTCACCAGGGGGCGGCGAACCACCGAGGAGATCTGCGACGCCCAGCCCGAGCTGCGGCGGGTGGCCCATTCCTTCGGGGCATCGCTGAACGAACCGTGCCCGATCTGTGACGGTGATGACCTGGTCACGGTGTCGTTCGCCTTCGGGCCGGGGCTGCCGAAAGCCGGTCGGGTCCTGTCCGACCTGAAAGAGATACGAAAGCTGCGGATCCGCGGTAAACCTTCGACCTGTTACCTGATAGAAGTATGTAGGCAGTGTTGGTGGAATCACCTACGGGAGTCCTACGGGGTCCCGGGCTGAACAGCCGAGCCCACGGCGGGGCCACTCGGTAAAGGACGAATCAGACGTTGGCAGTACAACTCCCCCCGGGCCCCCTCTCGGGTCCGACACAACCACGCAACCGAAGGCGCAATCCGTTCTGGCGATTCCGCCGCGTCCTGTTCGTGCTGGCCATCTTCGTCGGGGTTGCCATCGGCGCCGCCTGGTCGTTCGCCAGTGGTGTCGAGCTCGAGGAGGACAACTTCGACGAGCTCATCGAGACCACCTACATCTGCACCGGTGAGGTGGCCCAGGGCTGCGGCCCGGACAACGCATCGAACGAGCTGTCGATCGACGGCCAGGATCGGGTCGTCGTCGGCTACTACGACATCCCGGAGGTGCTGATCCAGGCGGTGGTGGCCACCGAGGACCAGACGTTCTTCTCCCACCGTGGGGTCGACCCCGGTGGTCTCATGCGGGCCGCCTATCAGGTCGGCAAGCAGCGGCTCACCAGTGACGGCGGCAGTTTCCAGGGTGGCTCGACGATCACCCAGCAGTACATCAAACTGGCCACCGACGACGACGCAGACGCCATCTCCCGCAAGGCCAGGGAGATCGTCCGGGCCATGAAGCTCGAACAGGAGCTGACCGACTCGCTCGGATCGAAGGAAGCGGCCAAGCAACAGATCATCGAGCGCTACCTCAACCGGGCCTACTTCGGTCGAGGGGTCTACGGCGTGGAGAGCGCGTCGCAGATCTACTTCGACAAGACCGCCCAGGAGCTGGACCTGCCGGAGGCCGCCTACCTGGCCGGCCTGCTCCGCAACCCCAGCAACGGCGACGCCACCACGGACCGTGAGGAGGCCGACCGGCGCCGGGCGATCACGCTGGGCCAGATGGCGGAGCTGGAGTACATCACCGTCGAACAGCAGGTCGAGGCCGAGGCCGACACCTGGCCAACCCTGCTGCCGCCCCCGGTGGCCGAGGAGGGCATCGGCGAGGTGGTGGGCGGCGAGGTCGGCACCGAGTACTTCATCTCCGCAGTGCGCAATCAGCTGAGCGAGATCTATCCCAAGGGTGAGTTCTACACCGAGAGCCTGCGGGTCTACACCACCCTCGATCCCGATCTCCAGCGGCTGGCCTACCAGACGATCACCGCCAAGCTCGATCCGAACAACGAGTTCATGCCCCTCGGTTCACTGGTTGCGATCAACGACAACGGCGAGGTCGTTGCCATGATGGGCGGCGCCGACTGGGACCGCTCGCAGGTCAACCTGGCCACCGGCCGGGCCGGCGGCGGCTCCGGGTTCCAGGCCGGGTCACAGATGAAGGCCTTCGCCCTGGCCGAGTTCATCGAGCAGGGCTTCTCACCGGAGTCGTTCTATCCGGCGCCGTTCACCATCGAATACCCCCAGAGTGACGACCTCACATGCGGCGCCTGGAACGTTCGGGGCGGGGTGACCAACAACGAGGCCCGGTCAAACCACCGCACGATGTACCAGGCCACCGCCGGGTCGATCAACACGGTGTTCGCCCAGATGATCACTCAGATCGGGGCCCCCCAGGTGGCCGATATGGCCCGGCGGCTCGGCATCGACTCCGAGATGCTGGAGTGCCCGTCGCTGGTCCTGGGCCCGAACGCGGTGGCGCCGGTCGAGATGGCGACGGCCTATGCCAATCTGGCCCGGCAGGGTCTGCGGCTCGAGCCGGCCCTCATCGAGCGCATCGAGGACGCCGACGGCAACGTGCTGTGCTGGTACCCGACCGACTCCTGCAGCCCGTCAAGTGGACAGAACCGTCAGGGCGAGCAGGTGATCGAGCCGTCGGTGGCCCGACAGGTCACGGGCGCCCTGGAGGGCGTGATCAACGGCGGCACCGGTCGGGCCGCCAGGTTGATCGACCCCGAAACCGAGACCACCCGCCCCGCTGCCGGCAAGACCGGTACCACCCAGAACAACCGGGACGCCTGGTTCACCGGCTTCACCTGCGGCCTCACCACCTCGGTCTGGGTCGGCTACCCCGGGGTCGACGGCGAGACGCCGTGGTACATGAACGACGCCCAGAATGCCGAGAACGGGGTCGAGATCCCCACCATCGCCGAATTGTTCGGCACCGACGAGTACAACAACTCCAGGGGCAACGGCGACATCACCGGCGGGGAGATCCCGGCCGAACTGTGGCACGACTTCATGATGGCCGCCTCACCGGGCCTGCCGCCCTGCGAGGCCTTGCCGACCGAGGGCCCGTCCCCCGATCAGCTGGTCTTCGGTCAGGAGTTGCTGACCACGCTGGTGCTGTGTGCCGAGCCGGACCCGGGGTTGGTGGCGGCCGACACCACCACCATTCCGGGCGAGACCACCACGATGCCGGGCGAGACGACGGCCACCACGCAGCCGCCCCAGACCACGGCCGACACCCAACCGGCGCCACCGTCGACCCAGACCACGGCCGACACCCAACCGGCGCCACCGTCGACCCAACCTCCCGCTGCTGAAGATGGCGGCGGCGATGGTGGTGGTGGCGGGGAGAACGCCCTGCCGCCAACCGGCGTCTCCGGCGTGTCCGGTTCGTCGGTATCGGCCGGGATGACCCGGACGGTCTCGTTCCGGCCCGGTTCGGTGTCGTTGCGGTTGCTGTCGGCTCAGAACACCAACCAACAGCCCACCACCACCGCCCCGCCCCAGACCGCCCCGCCGACCACCGAGCCATGCATACCGATCGGCGTCGATGGCAACCCCATCCAGCCGGCTCCAGATGCCGGTGGGGATGGGGGAGTCGCTCCGGCTCCCGGCGCCGGCGAGGATGCGGCCGGTGGCGGCGATGCGGCCGGTGCGGCTGTCAGTGTCCCTGCCGGTGCCGCCGGCGGTGCCGCCGTGGCCGGGAACAACGGTCGAGGCAACCGCAACGATCGAGAGAACCGCAACCGTCGCAGGAACGGCCGCAGGAACGGCTGATCAGCCGGCCATGACCTCGGTCATCTCGTTGACGATGGCCAGGAACACCACCGAGAACGGGTGGTGCTTCCCGCCGCGGTGCACCAACACGCCGGCGGTCCGATCGGGTTGCAGCCGGTCCCGGAGGGCATAGCCCTCGACTGCGGCGGTCACGGCGGTGGTGAGGTGCTCCATGTCGAACTGCGGCTGGAGTTGGCGGCCGAAGCGGGCCAGCGTGTTGGTGAACACGTTGCCGACCTCCCAGCTGGCCTGCTCGTAGGCGTCCTGCAACGCCGCGGTGATCTCCGGCGGTCGGTCGGCCGACATCGAGACGAAACGCAGTTTCACGTAGAAGTCCTCGTGTTTGAGGAACTCCTCGATGAACAGGTCGCCCGAGGCCAGGACGTGCTGCTCGAACGGCAGGTCCATGGCCCCCAGTTCCACGATCTCGGTCTGTATGGAGCGAAGACTGGCGTACTGGATGTTCTCGGCGATGTAGACGGCGAGATCGGACCGGAATGCCGCCTGGTTGGCCCAGATCTGGTAACCGGCACCGGTGGTGTAGCCAAGGGTGTCGAGGACCATGGCCAGCCGCTCATCGCCGGGCGTGAGCTGGCCATCGAGATACATCTCGTGGGCTTTTTGGAGGATGATCGTCCTGGTTGTCGCCTTGGGCCTGCGCACTCTGGTCGTGGCCGGTTCGCTCACTCAAGACCTCGTTTCATTCCGCCACGTTCAGCACGTCGTCCACTGAGCCCACACCGTCACCATAGAGCACCGAGCATGGATGTTCCGACCCCCGGGACAACCGGCTGTGTGCCCCGGGTCGGTCGGCCCACCTGAGGGCTGGGTTTGGTCGCCCAGCACCACGCTGTCGCACCGGTCCCTTTCGGTGCTGCCGCTCCCGATCGTGGTCAGCCTGGATCCAGCACCACCGGGAGGATCGACGGTCCCCGAAGGGTGGTCGATCGTTTCCAGCGCAGCCGGCGCTCGTCGACCAGGTAACGGGGATGGGCGTCGACGAACGCGGTGATGGCGATTCTCGCCTCCAGCCTGGCCAGCGCTGCGCCAACACAGTGGTGGATGCCGTGGCCGAACGAGATCGGCCGCACGTCGGCCCGGTCCAGCCGGAGCCGGTCCGGAGACTCGAACCGCCAAGGGTCGCGGTTGGCCGCACCGAGCAGCAGCAGCATCGTGTCGCCGGCCGCCACCGTGCAACCGACGGTTTTGCCTGTCGCCGGGTTGGCCCCGACGGTGAAACTCTCGGTGGCGATGCGATCGGTGGCCTGGACCGGGCTGTCGTAGCGAAGCAATTCCTCAACCGCGTTGTCGGCCAGGTCCGGCCGCTGGGCCAGCAGGTCCCTGCCAGGGCCACCAGGGAGTTTCCGATCAGACCGGAGGTGGTTTCGTGGCCTGCGATCAGCAGCAGGATCAGCATGGAGATGACCTCGAGGCGATCCGGCCCCCGTTCATCGGCGCCGGCGGTGACCAGGGCGGTGGTGAGGTCATCACGGGGATCGGCGACCCGGGCCGAGGCCAGCGAATCGAACATCGAGTGCAGCTGGTCGATCGCCCCGTCCATCTCCTCGGGATCGAAGTGGTTGAACGGATCGACGAAGCGGGCGACCACGTCGGACAGCTGCTTCAGTTCGTTGCGCCGATCGTTCGGTATGCCGAGCAGTTCACCGATCACGTACACCGGGAGGCGGTCGGCGAACCCGGCCATCACATCGATGGTGTCGCAGGTGGGGTTGCGGGGGTCGAGGGGGCGGTGACCGCGGGGCTCGGTCCGGGGCCGAAGCCGGTCGAGCAGGTCGGCGGTGATGGCCTCGATCCTGGGTTCGAGCGCGGCCACGGCGCGCGGCGTGAACAGCCGGCCGACGAATCGTCGAAGCCGGCCATGCCGGGGCTCATCGGACATCAACATGTTGGACAACACCAGCTCGACGTTGCCGTGGTTCATCCTGTTGTACGGCGCAGTAGATGCCAGGCTGTGGCGGCGATCCACCGAGACCGGCCCCCTCATCACCTCCATGACCTCTCGGTAGCCGGTGACGATCCACAGCCCGGTGGCCCGGTTGTGGAACATGGGCCCCGACTCCCTCGCCTCTCGTACAGCGGGTAGGGGTCGATGTGTCGACGGGGATCGAGCGGGTTGAACGGTGCCAGCAGCGGCTGCAACAGTCGGGCGGTTGCCCTTCGGCGGGACGCCAGCCTGATGATCGAGAACACGACGTTGCGCGATGTCATGTCTTCGATGTTGTTCGACCCGGTCGGGCGAAATTGTCGTCGACTTCGCCCGACCCTCGCCCCTCATCCGTCCCCGTACCTCGTCGGCCTTGTCCGGCCTGCGCCGTGTTGACGGCGCGACGTTCAGGCGGCGAGGCGTTGCCAGCCGTCGCCGGTCCGGACGAAGTGGGCCACCGGCTCCAGCGGTTCGGCGTCGACGAAGTCCCCCGGGAGGACCAGATCGGCCATGTCGATCGGATCCCGGGACCGGGCCCGCTCCTGCCAGGTCTTGCGGAAGGTTCGAACCGCATAGCGGACCTGTTCGCCCGGCCGCCGGGCGTCGCCACCGACCGGCCAGCAACCGGGCTGAGCGATGCGCGGCGTGGTCGGCAGGTCGGCCGGCTTCGAGGCCGGTCCCATCTCGTCGAGCTGGCCGATGTGGTGGGCCAGCCGGTTCGATCGGAACCGGAGCGGCACGCCGGCCGCCAGGTAGATCCGGGTCAGGGTCTCGGCGCAGTGCATCCGGCGGATCCCGTCGGTGGCCAGTCGCAGCTGGTGCAGTGTCGCCCGTCTGCGCAGCCGGGGAGGAAACGACTTCAGGACCGGACCCGAGAGCCCGCACAACGCCAGGCACACCATGCCGACCGTCGGGGTGAGGGCGTGATCGTAGGCCTCGGTCATCTGATCGGGGCCGGTGATCATGGCTCCGTGGCTGTAGCGGGACCGGCTGCCGATCCGGATGACCTTGGACAGCGGGTCCCTGGCCGCCGACAGGACCGTGTCCCCGACCTGGACCAGGTCGGGGAACTGCTGCAGGGTGTTGTCCAATGCGACTCCTTCGAAATTGTCGGCCCCGGTCTGGGTGCCGGCGAGACTTCCAGTAGAGAACGCACCATGGCGCGAAAGATCGGCCGGTTTCGCCTGCGCAACGTCGAAGGTCCGCCCCGCCCTCGGGCGGTCGCCGTCGTCCGGGGCGGGGGTCCAACCCCCGAACGCATCCGCTTCGATCTACGATGAACCCCGATGATCAATCGTTTCGACGCCTACCGGGCTCACCCGTGGCACGGCCTGCCGATCGGGACGGACCCGCCGAACGTCGTCGATGCCTACATCGAGATCACGCCGTTCGACGCGGTGAAATACGAGATCGACAAGCGGACCGGCTATCTCCGGGTCGATCGCCCCCAGGGCTCGTCTGCGTTGCCACCGACGCTGTACGGCTTCATTCCCCAGACCTACTGCGGTGAACGTGTGGCCCTGCTCACCCCTCATGCGACCGAGGGCGATCATGATCCGCTCGACATCTGCGTGCTCAGCCAGCAACGCATCGATCGGGCCGAGATCGTGATGCCGGCGAGGGTGGTCGGCGGGATTCAGGTCCTCGACGGGGGCGAGGCCGACGACAAGATCGTTGCCGTGCTGGCCAGCGACTCGGTGTTCGACTACGCCAAGGAGATCGCCCAGCTCCCGGTCACCGTTGTGAACCGGCTCGTGCACTACTTCGCCACCTACAAGATGGACATCTCGGGGAACGAGCCGAACGCCATCGAGGTGCTTGGCACCTACGGGGCGGCCCACGCCAAAGAAGTGGTGTCGGCATCGATCGCCGACTACCGGGAAGCCACCGGGGAGCGACGAAACACCCGCTGACCTGCCGACGGGTTCGAGGGATCCGGGGCCGAAGCTCGATGTCACAGCCCCCGGCTAGGATCGTTGGCGTGGTGAAGCTGGGAATAGTCGATAGCGTTCTAGAACGTGTGTGGTCGCGGGTGATTCCGCGGCTCCGGCCGATTCCGGTTGAACATACCCCTGCCCTCGACCGTCGAGGGCCCCGGCAGCCCCGGGTCCAGAGGGAGGCACATATTCCTTGAGGGCTTATGAACTCATGGTCATCTTCAGAGCCGATACTGATGAGTCGACCATCCAAACCTTTATCAATCGGCTGGAAGCGATGGCCGAAGAAGCCGGCGCTTCCATCGAGAAGATGGACAAGTGGGGCGTGCGAGACTTCGCCTTCGAGATCCAGAAGCTCCAGCAGGGTTTCTACGTCGTGCTGGAGTTCCTCTCCCCAAACGCATTGAACGAGCTCGATCGTGTCATGCGGCTCGCGGATGAAGTCCTCCGCCACAAGTTCCTGCGCCTGCCGCTCGACGAAGCACATCGTCGAGGCCTAGCCGGCGCCACCGCCTGAGGGAGAAAATCTCATGGCAATGGACAACACGGTGACAGTCACCGGCAATGCAACCCGGGAGCCCGAGCTCCGATTCACCCCATCCGGTCAGGCCGTGGCCAACTTCGGTCTCGCTGTGAACCGTCGATGGCAGAACCGGCAGACCCAGGAGTGGGAGGAGGCGGTGTCGTTCTTCGACATCACCGCCTGGGCCCAGTTGGCGGAGAACACCGCCGAGACCGTGGCCAAAGGCACCAGGGTCACGGTCACCGGCCGGCTCGACCAGCGAAGCTGGGAGAACCAGGAAGGCGAGAAACGATCCAAGGTCGAGATCGTGGCCGATGACGTTGCGGTGAGCCTCCGGTGGGCCACCGCGGAAGTGATGAGAAACGAACGGGCAGACGGCGGTGGCGGTCGGCCCAGTGGTGGTGGCGGTGCCCCCCGCTCAGACGGGCCGCCCCCCTACAACCCCGATGAGGAGCCCTTCTAATGGCCAAAGGAAATGCACGCAACAAGAGAATGAAGCCGAAACCCACGGGCCGGAAGGGCAAGAAGAAGATCAGCCCGATCGTCACCGAGGGTGTGAGCTACGTCGACTACAAAGACGTCGACCTGCTCAAGCGTTTCATGTCCGATCGGGCCAAGATCCGTTCCCGTCGGGTCACCGGCAACGACTCCCAGCAGCAGCGGGAGATCGCCAGGGCCATCAAGAACGCCAGGGAGATGGGCCTGCTGGCGTACACCAGCCGGGTCACCACCCAACGGCGCGGCGGAGGCCGCCGCGAAGACCGCGATCGTGATGGTGATTCGAGAGATCGGGACTCTCGCGATTCGAGAGATTCCCGTGATTCCCGCGATTCGAGAGATTCCCGGGATTCCCGGGATTCCCGCGATTCCCGCGAGTCGAGGGATTCGTCCCCGACCCCGTCCGCGCCCCCGGAGTCCGGCAACGGTGCGAGCGGCGAGAGCGTCACCGAGTCGAGCGGCTCCGAAGCAACGGTGGAGGCATAGATCATGCGTATCGTTCTCCATGAGAGCATCGACGGGCTCGGGAGCCGGGGCGATCTCGTCGAGGTCGCCGATGGGTATGCCCGCAACTCGTTGATTCCCAAGGGTCTGGCCCAACAGGCAAGCGCCGGGGTCGAGAACCAGGCTGCGGCCATGAAGCGGACCTGGCAACTGCGAAACGCCAAGGAGCGCGAGGCCGCGGAGGAAATCGCAAAGGTGCTGGTTTCCCGCCCGATCGAGATTCCGGCCAGGGCCGGGTCCGAAGGGAGACTGTTCGGCTCGGTCACCTCGGCCGACCTGGCGAGCGCCATCGCCGAGCAGACCGGGGTCGAGATCGACCGCAAGATGATCGATCTCGGCGAGTCGATTCGCAGCACCGGTTCACACTCGGTCACGCTCAAGCCTCATCCAGAGGTGGAATTCCCGATCATGGTCTCGGTGGTTGCGGCCTGAGGTTGGCCACCGGAAATCCACAAGCTCCGGTGTGCCGGGCACGATCGCTTGACACACCGGACTCGTCGGCCTGGCAGCCGAGGAGCACGAACCGGCCATCGGGGCGGCGATCGACACAGGCCCCCCGTCGGCGAAGGAAATCGTAGAGAACATAGGGGCGATACAGCCCCCAGAGCACATGGGCCCACTGGCCCGCTAGGAAACCGGGTCCAAGGGGGCTCGGAGGGTGGTACGCGGTGGCAGGTCTGCTTCGGCGCGCCCTCGCTCGGATTCCCACAGTTGCGCACAGCGTTATCCACAGGTGATGTCTGGTCGGCCGGTTTGCCTTCCACAATGTCATCCACCAGGGGTTTCGGGGTTATTCACACCTTGCCAACAGGTTTCAGCTCTAGAGATCCACAGGCGATCCGGAGCAGGATTGAGCCCGAGACGACATCGTCGAGCCGCGAGCGAATCGAAGACCCACCGTTGAAAAATCAGTGCCCTTTGTGGCCAACCCGACAACCCCCGCAGGAAAGCGATCCGGCGGGGCCCCCGCATGGCTGACCATCCACCGGTCGTCCCCACCAGGGTCCCGCCGAGCAACCTCCGGGCCGAGGAGTCGGTGCTGGGAGCGATGCTGCTGTCGCGGGAGGCGATCGCCGAGGTCGTCGAAACCCTCGATCCCGATCACTTCTACAAGCCCGCCCACGGTCACCTCTACGACGCGGTCATGGGGCTGTACGGGGCAGGTCAACCGGTCGATGCGGTCACCGTCGCCGAGGAGTTGCAGCGGGCCGGGCTCCTGGAGGAGATCGGCGGTCCTTCACTCCTGCTCGACCTACAGGCATCCACCCCGGCCATCAGCAACGCCGCCCACTACGCCAAGATCGTCGAGGAACACGCGCTGCTCCGGCGGTTGATCTCGGTCAGCAACGAGATTGCCGAGATGGCATACGGCGTTCCCGACGACGTGATCAAGGCCATCGACGAGGCCGAGTCCCGAATGTTCGAGGTCGCCCAGCGCCGGGTGACCAACACCACGGCCCAGATCAAGGATCTGCTGTCGGCCAACCTCGATCGGTTGGAGACGCTCTACGAGCGGGGCGACGCCATCACCGGCGTCAGCACCGGCTACCTCGATCTGGACCAGATGCTGGCCGGTCTCCAGCCGAACGCCCTCTATGTCATCGGTGCCAGGCCGGCCATGGGCAAGGCCCTGGGTCTCGACACACCACTGCCGACCCCCGGCGGATGGACCACCATGGGCGATGTCGAGGTGGGGGATCAGGTGTTCGACGAATCCGGTTCGCCGTGCAACGTCACCTACAAGAGCCCGATCTTCACCGATCACGAGTGCTTCGAAGTTGAGTTCGATGATGGCTCGGTCATCGTCGCCGATGCTGAGCACCAGTGGTTCACCTGGGATCAGCGAGCGTGGAAGAGTCGCTGCGACCGCTCGTACCTTGACGCAAACGGGCCCGCTGTCCACCCCGAGTTCAGCCACGACCAGTCGCACAAACGCTCATGGCCCGCCGTGCGCACCACATCGGAGATAGCGGCCACCCTTCGCGTCGAGACGTACGCCGATCGCCGGCCGAACCATCGAGTTCAAGTGGCGGAGCCGCTTGATCTGCCCGAGGTTGACCTCCCCTTCGATCCCTATGTTCTCGGCTGCTGGCTCGGCGACGGCCACACCGGCCCCGACACGGTCCGGTCCCCGTTGGACGACGAGCCGGACCTCGAACAGTGCGGTGGGAGCCGACCGCTGTGCGTCACCCGCTCACTGCGGCAGTGCGGCTTGTGGGAGCCCGGCCTGACGAAGATGGCAAAGCACATCCCCGCCGCATACCTGCGAGCTTCGACCAAGCAACGCCTCGAATTGCTGCGGGGCCTGATGGACACCGACGGATGTGTCGTGACCGGCCAGTCGACCAACCAGCTCAGTCTGTCGAATCATCAACTGCTGAGCGATGTCCGGGAGCTGGTTCTCTCGCTCGGGTGCAAGGCCGCCGGCCTGGGCCACCAAGAGTCAAGCTTCAACACCGATGTGTGGATCCTGAATTTCTCCGCCCCGGAACAGGTGTTCAAACTGACCCGGAAGGCCGGGGCGCAGACGCCGGCCGACAACCCGAATGGTAAATCCCGGTGGCGGACGATCGTCGATGTTCGCCCTATTGCGTCGGTACCGACCCGGTGCATCACCGTGGATTCGCCGAACCATCTTTATCTCGCCGGTCGTGAGATGATCCCTACCCACAACACGGCCTTCGCGCTCGGCATGGCGGCCAATGCCGCCATGAAGGACGGCAAGCCGGTGCTGTTCTTCTCCCTGGAGATGAGCCAGCTCGAGCTGTCGCAGCGCATCCTGTGCTCCGAGGCCCTGGTGGACTCCACCCGGGTCCGAACCGGCCACATCGAAGAACCTGAGTGGAACCGCATCAGCCACGCCGTCGGTCGGTTGGCCGAAGCCCCGATCTACATCGACGACAACCCCCAGACCTCGGTGATGGAGATCCGGGCCAAGGCCCGTCGGCTCAAGAGCCGGGTCGGCGATCTCGGCATGGTGGTGGTCGACTACATCCAGCTGATGTCGGGCCGTTCCAACGCCGAGAGCCGCCAGGTCGAAGTCTCCGAGATCAGTCGTGGCCTCAAGATCCTGGCCCGCGAGCTGGAGGCGCCGGTGGTGGCACTGGCCCAGCTCAACCGAAGCCTGGAGCAGCGGGTGGACAAGCGCCCGATGCTGTCCGATCTCCGTGAATCGGGAAGCCTCGAGCAGGATGCCGACGTCGTGATGTTCCTCTACCGGGATGAGGTCTACGACGACCAGTCCCCGGACCGGGGGGTGGCGGAGGTGATCGTGGCCAAGCACCGGAACGGCCCGACCGGCAAGACGAAACTGGCCTTCCGCGGCCAGTACACCCGTTTCGACAACATGGCCCGCTCCACCCCGGGCGCGCCGCCGCCATCGGCCGAATCGCCGCCGCCCCAGGATTTCTGAGCCTGGTGGTGGCCGCCCCATCGAACACGCGGGAGCGGAGGTTGGGAGTGAGTGGAAGGTGCCGACGTCGACACCCGAGGGTGTCTTTGACGATGCGTGTGGAGGAGTGACACCTCCCACTTCACTTCCCGGTACCCGGTGGGGGTGATGGCCACCGGTGTAAGTACCATCGTCGGTGACTGCAGAAACCTTGAGCGAAATCAGGAGCCGACATGTTCCTCGGTGAGAACCTTCTGCCGCTGCTGACCCTGGCCATCGGTGGCGGGCTGGCGGTCGGGACGTTGGGGGCGATCGTCCGTCCCCGATCAGAACACAAGGAGGGCGAGCTGGAACGGCCACCGCTCGCCCGGTCCCTCATCCAGATCGCCATCGGTCTGACGGTTTCGATCTGGGCCCTGGCGTCGTTGCTGGCCTGACCGGGCCAACGTCGGCCACCCACCGGCTGCTGGCAGCGGCTTGGCCCCCGCCTCTGGGGAGCTCTACCTTGGAAGATCGTGACCAACGATCTCCCCCAAGCCTCCGACGACCACGAACTGATCCCGGCCGCAACCGTGCTCCTGCTCCGTGACGTCATCGACGCCGGCATCGAGGTCCTGATGTTGCGTCGCAATTCCAAGATCGCCTTCGGTGGCATGTGGGTGTTCCCCGGCGGCCGGGTCGACGACCACGAGGTGGTGGCGGGCGACGTGGAGGCCTCGGCCCGGGCCGCCGCGGTCAGGGAGGTCGAAGAGGAGGCCGGGTTGCAGCTCAGCGCCGAGCGGCTGGTTCCGTGGTCGTATTGGGTGCCGCCACCCATGCCCTCGATGACCCTCAAGGGCCCCCGGCGCCGCTTCTCGACCTGGTTCTTCGCCGCCCCCGCCCCGGACGGCGCCGTGGCCATCGACTACGGCGAGATCCACGAGGACCGCTGGCTGTCACCCCACGAGGCGCTCGACCAGCATCGGGAACGGCAGATCGAGTTGGCCCCGCCGACCTGGATCACCCTGCGACAGCTGACCGAACACTCGACCGTGGACGCGGCGATGGCCTGGGCCGCCACCGCTCCCTCCGAGGAGTTCCGGACCAAGCCGATCGGCAAGGATCCGGTGACCATCGCCTGGGCCGGCGATGTGGCCTATCACGGCGGCGGCATCGACGAGCCCGGTCCCCGCCATCGGTTGGTCATGCACCCCGACGGCTGGCACTACGAACGAGCCTGAGCGGTTTTGGTCCGGCGACGGCCGGCACGATGAACGGGCTCGAGCGCGGCCCGGCCGACCAACGAGCCTGCGAACCGGCCCGAGCGGCGACGAGCGCTGTCAGATGAAGGGCAACGGGGTGATGGTGGCTTGCCGACGACCCTCCGGCGAGGCAACCTCCACCGGCGAGCCGGCCTCCACCACCGAACGACGGATCTGGGCCACGGCGATGGTTTGCTCCAGCCGCGGTGAATAGGCCACGCTGCTCATGGTCCCCACCCGTTCCGAGCCGTTGAACACCTGGGCCCGGTCGTGCATCGACCAGGACGTCGCCCCGCCGGCCAACGGCTCGATGACCAGCCCGGTGAACAAGCGGGCCGGGCCGGTGGCGACGATCCGCTGCAATGCAGCCTTGCCGATGAAGTCGGCCGGGATGTCCACATCCACGTAGTGGGCCATGCCGGCCTCGAACGGATTGGAATCGGGGGTGGTGTCGGCGCCCCATGACAACAACCCGCTCTCGATGCGTTCGGCATTGTTTGGCGCACCCGGACCGATGCCGTACTTCTGCCCGGCCTCGACCACCAGGTCCCACAGCTCCCCGCCACGACTGCCGTCCTGGAGGAACAGCTCGAACCCGCCCTGCTTGCTCCATCCCGATCGGCACAGGACGAGCGGAATGCCCCGGAGCTCGGTCTCGATGAACCAGAAGTACTTGAGGCTGGCGACGTGGGGACCGAAGAGGTCGGTGATCAACGATTCGGCCAGCGGACCCTGGACGGCCAGCGGCGACACGTCCGGCTCGTGCACCGTCACATCGAAACCCCGCTCCCTGACCACGGCCCGCACCCACAGCAACACATCGCTGTCGGCCAGTGAGAACCAGTAGCGGTCCGAGAGCTTCAGCAGTACCGGGTCGTTGAGGATCCGACCGTCGTGGTCGCACATCGCAACGTACTTGCCCTGGCCGTGTTTCATCTTCGACAGGTCCCGGGCGGTCAGGTACTGCACACAGGCGTCAGCGTCGGGCCCCCGGACCTCGACCTGGCGCTCGGCTGCGACGTCCCAGATGGCGACGGCCTCGGTGAGCCTTCGGTACTCGGCGGCCGGGTCGCCATAGGACAGCGGCAGCAACATCTTGTTGTAGACCGTTACGTCGGTGACACCGGCCGCAACCACCGCCTCATGGAAAGGCGAGGTCCGCAGCCGCGGACTTGGCACGAGATTCATAGGACCGCCAAGGATAGAACCGGCGGCGGGAGATCAGTGCTTGGTGATGGTGATCTGGGTATAGTTGCCGAGCCATACCGCCACCCGGGGCATGGTCAGGTCGATCCACCGGACCGCTTCCCACAGCCGCCTGCCGGTGCCCTGGAATTCGCTCACCCGCTGATTGAACGCGGTGCTTGGCAGCCCGCTGGAGATCAGGTCGACCGATCCCTGCTCGCCGACCTGCCGTTTGAACCACGGCAGGGTCATCGGCTGGTAGGGGAGTGGTGGCGGCGGCCGGAACCGGTTGGCCAGCGGACCGAGGACCGGCGTGATGGCGATCAACCGCTTGAGCGAACGCTCGGGGAACAAGATCGGGAACGGGTTGGCGGTGATGATCACGATGACGCCACCGGGCTTGGTGACCCGCAGCATCTCCTGCAGGGCCTGGGCCTGGGCTTCAGGCTCGGGGATGTGGTAGATCATCCTGGCCGCATACACCGCATCGAAGCGGGCGTCGGGGAAAGGGAGATCGCACACGTCGGCCAGGTGCAGCTCATGATCGACCCCGCTGCCGGCCAACACCCGACGGGCCCGCCTGATGCCGGTCTCGGAGAAGTCGACGCCGGTGTAGTGGGAGCAGAGGTCGAGCAGGTCGAGCTCCGGGGTGCCACCGCAGCCACACTCGAGCAGATCGATGGTGGAGCCGGTCAAGGTGATGGCATCGTGGATCCGCTGCATCGCCGCATGGTGGAGCTCGACCCGGATCGGACCGTCCTCCTTGGTCCCGAACAGGTCGACGGTGCGAGGTCGGCCGCCGGTCTCGGTCCACCCGAGCTCGTTGTAGAACCGCTTGGTCTTCTCGCTGCCACCGGCGTCGGCGCCGCCGGCCCTGCGCCCGCCGGGCGCCGATCGCACCGGCTTCTCCGAGGTCGTCGATTCGGTCGACTCTGCACCCGTCGACTGGTCGTCAGGCTCGGCCTCGCTCGTTCGGTCGTCGTCGTCGGTCAGCGTGGCCCCGGTGGTCGGGGTGGCGCCGGTTTCGGCTTCTTCATCGGTCGTGTCCGAGCCCGTCACGTGCGTCGGTGCCTTCCGGTCGTCTTTCTTGTCGATACCGGATGAATCTACTACAGCAATGGTCAACAAGAACGCTGGGGCCGGCCGGAGATCAGCCGGCCGGCAGCCACACGGCCCGCCGACCGGGCCTGGAGGGATCAGCCGTGCAGGTGCTTGAGCGCCTCCCGCCTGCTCAGCCCCGACAGCCGGTCCTCGTTGGCCGCCACGAACGATCGGACCTCGTCGGGGCTCTCCCTGGCGTACTGCCGCAGCGCCCAACCGATGGCCTTGCGGATGAAGAACTCGGTGTCGGAGGCCCGCCGCTCGGCGTAGGAGAACAGCCGGTCGGCGTCGGTGTCGGCCTTGTAGCTCAGCTGATGGAGGATGGCGGTTCTGGCCAGCCACATGTTGCTGCTGTCGATCCAACGATCCATGACCGGAACCAGTTCCGGGTTCGACCTGACCAGTGGCCCGACGCTCCACGCTGCCAGCGAATCCACGGTGTCCCACCACGACTTGGTGACGATGTAGTGCTGCAGCCTGTCGATGTCGGCCGGGGCGAGCTTGGCCACCCACTTCCGCAGCAGCTGGCAGCCAACGTACTGGAACTCACGCTCCGGTTGGTCCCACAGTTGATCGGCGAATCCCAGCAGCTCGGTCCGGTCGACGTCGGCCGCTGCGGCCAGGGTTGGCTTGGCCGCCAGCCGGATCGCCGGTGCCTTGGCGCCCAGGAACCGGAAATGATGTTTCATATAGGCGGCCATCGGCTCGGCCTGGTCGGGGTCGGCAACGGCCTCCATTGCCCTGCGCAGTTCGACGATGTCCATCATGACCTCCTGCCGACACGCCGGTGATCGTTCGAGGCCACGGTCGGCGTGGCACCGGCCACGACGTCGGTTCCTGCACCGATTGTGCCCGCCGACGCAGACCGGTCCTACCCTGGCCCGGTGACCGCCGACTCGCAGGCCCCGACCGGGCTCGACCCGGTTCGGTCGGCCGGCGCAGGCGACCGGTCGAGCGCCGACGGGCCGATCGGCGATCCCGCCGGTTCCGCCCCCCGCTTCCTCGGCCGGCGGATGCTGATCATCGCGGTGATCACAACGATCCTCACCGGCCCCGGCCAGACCATCGGCGTCTCGGTCTTCATCGACCCGATGGTTGCCGGGTTGGGCATCAGCCGCTCCGCGGTCAGCGGGGCGTACCTGGTCGGCACGTTGATCGGGGCCTCGGCCATGCCGTTCTTCGGGCGGTTCGTGGATCGACGCGGGGTCCGGCTGGCCCAGACCGTGGTCGGTGTGGCCTTCGCCGTGGCCCTGCTGTCCATGGCCGGGGTCCGCAACACGCTGTGGTTGGCGGCGGGGTTCGCCGGTATTCGCATGATGGGCCAGGGTGCGCTCTCCATGATCGCCACGGTCACCGTGTCGCTGTGGTTCGAACGGCGGCGGGGCGTGGCCATGGGGGTGCTCGCCACCGTGGGCGGGGCCGGCATCGTGGCCGTGCCCCTGCTGCTCGATGCGGTGATCTCGGCCACGTCGTGGCGGGTGGCCTGGCTGGTGGCGGCGGTGACGATCCTGGCCACCGTCGTCCCGCTGGCCCGGTTCGGCCTTGTCGACCGGCCGGCCGACGTCGGTCAGCTCCCCGACGGCCGACCCCCTACGCCGCCGGTGACGCCCGAGCCCGGTGGTGGGCCAGGCAGCGGTCCGGGGGAGGCCGCCGTCGAGCCGGCCGGGTCCGGCTCGTACACCAGGGCCGAGGCCCTGCGAACCAGACAGTTCTGGATGCTGGCCATGGTCAGCACCGTGACCGGCATGCTGATCACCGGGTTGAACTTCCACCAGGTCGATCTCCTGAGCGAGGCCGGGCTCAGCTCCGGTCAGGCTGCGGCGATGTTCCTGCCCCAGATTCTCGGCTCGTCGGTGACCGGGATCGTCATCGGCTATGTGATCGACAGGGTCGGGGTCCGGCTGGTCCCTGCGGTCGCCATGGCGCTGCTGAGCGGGGTGCACCTGCTGGGGGCGTCGATGCAGCCCGGCCCGTTGGTGTTCGCCTACGCCGTCTCGCTCGGCGCCACCGGTGGGGCCACCCGTGCCGCAGTGGCCACGATGCTCCCCGGCTACTTCGGCACGAACCACATCGGGGCCATCTCCGGGGTCATGACCGTGACCGGCGTTGCCGGCTCGGCGATCGGCCCGGTCACGCTGGCCCTGGCCGAGCAACGGCTCGGCTCCTACCAGGCGGCCAACCTGGCCCTGCTCGTCCTGCCGGCGCTGGCGTTCGTGTTCACCCTCACCAACCGGTCCCTCCCGGTCCGGTCCGCAGGCTGACGGACCGCCCGGTCGGCGTCGAGTCGAACCGGCACCCCGGTTTCGCATAACGTCGACATATGGCGACCACCAGCGAGGCCTGGCCCCAACCACTGGAAGCGGTCCGAGGCCCGTTCTCCGAAGCACGGATCGACGGGGCTGCCGATGGCATGGGTGACCACGGCCCGGCCACCCGGGCGGTGGCGGCGTCGGGGTACGTGCCGCCAGACCTGCTGACCGGCATGACCCTGTTCCTGCTCGCCCGCCAGCCCCGGAAACCACGGTCCGAGCAGGCGGACGACGCGGACAGGGCCGGCAGCGGCAAGGCGTCACCGATCGCCGGCGGGGTGTGGGTCCGTGAACAGTTCACCATCCATCGCCCCTTGCCGAGGGACGAGCGGTTCGAGGTGAGCGGCGAGTCCACCGGCCGCTACGTCCGCAAGGGCCGCAGGTACGGCACTACTCGATCCCGGTCGGTGGACGACGCCGGTCGGCCGGTGACGTCCAACCTCACCACCGGGCTGCTCTCCTACAAGGCGGAGCCGGGTCGGGCCGATGAGGTGGAGGGGCTGCCGATCGAGCAGACCCCGAGCCCGGAGCCGGATCAGGATGCCGCCGCCGACAACCCTCACCTCGAGGCCATCGGTGCCACCGAGGCCGGTGCGTCGTTCGGTGGGGACCCGATGGTGATCTCGCTGGCCATGATGGCGGCCAGGGACACCGCCCAACCCGACAATCCGATCCACAGCGACCCCGAGGAGGCGAAACGGGCCGGCCTGGCAAAACCGATCGCCGGCGGGTCCCATGTGCTGGCCTTCGCCATCGAACCGCTACTGGCGGCCTGGGGTCCCCATGCGCTGCATCACGGCACCCGGTTCGACGTCCGCTGGCGGGCCCCGACCGAATGCGACACGACGATCGTGCCGACCGCCACCGTCACCGCGGTCGAGCCCGGTCGGGTTGCGGTCGATCTCGAGGTGGTGCTCGGCGATGGCCGGGTGGCGATGGTCGGCTCGCTGACCGTCCCGTTGCCGACATGAGCGAGGCGCTGCGGGGCCTCCGCATCCTCGACCTGGCCGACCGCTCGGCCGCTCTCGGCGGCAGGATCCTGGCCGACCTCGGGGCCGAGGTGATCCTCGTCGAGCCCCCTTCCGGAAACTCGATCCGGGCTCTTCGACCCTTCCTCGACGACGTGCCCGGGGTCGAGCGCTCCTTCGCCCATCTCTACCTGAACGCCAACAAGCGGTCGGTGGTGCTCGATCTCGACGGCGCCGCCGATCGGCGCCGCTTTCTCGATCTGGTGGCCACTGCCGATGCGGTGATCGACACCGAACGGCCGGGCCGTCTGGACGAACTCGGGCTCGACTTCGACAGCCTGTCGGCTCGGCGCCCCGAGCTGGTGCAACTGTCGGTCACCCCCTACGGCCTCGACGGCGAGTGGCGTGACCGCACCGCCACCGACCTGACCGCCGGCGCCTCCGGCGGGCTGGTGTGGGTGTCCGGCGAGCCCCGGTCGACCCCGATCCAGGGTGGGGCCGATCCGTCGTATGCCATGGCCGGGTTGCATGTGGCCTCGGCGGCCATGATCGCCCTCACCGCCCGCTCCCGCAACGGAGCCACCTCGGGGCCGGGCTGGCCGGGAACCCACATCGACATTTCGCTGCAGGAGGCCACGGCGATGGCGGTCATGCAGACCGCAACCCCCAGCCAGTGGCTGTGGCACCACCACGTCCCCCGCCGGCCCGGCCTGTCGAACGCCCTGCGGTGCGCCGACGGCGGCTACGTCGGCTTGCTGGTCCGGCCCGATCGATTCGACGAGTTCCTGGCCTGGTGCGATCGGGTCGGCGTCGACCACATGATGACCTCGGCCGACTGGGAATGGTCGTTGCTGAGCGCCCCCCGGGCCAACAATCCGGTGGCGGCCGCCACCATCGCACTGTCGAAGGCCCTGACCAGGGACGAGTTCGCCGCCGGGGCCCTGGAGGCCGACCTGGTGTGCCTGCCGGTGTTGTCGTTCGAGGACCTGTCCGGTCACGAGCAGTTCCTGGTCAACGAGCAGTTCCTGACCGTCGACCACGAGGGGCTCGGTCGATCGCTCGGCTTCGTCCGCTCGCCGGTCGACGCCATGGCCGACGGTGTGACGATCCGACCGGCACCGTCCCTGGGCCAGGATCAGGCCCTGGTCGACGAGGCGGCGTCGACGGCTTCGACGGCGGCGGTCGTCGAGCGGACTGCCGCCACCGAGCCCCCCGACCCCGCCGAACCCCCCGACCCCGCGCAGGCGCTGGCCGGGATACGGGTGGTCGATTTCGGTTGGGTGCTGGCCGCCCCGATCGGTACCCGGATCCTGGCCGGCTTCGGGGCCGAGGTGATCCGGGTCGAGTCGTCCCGCAAGCCCGATTCGATGCGGAGCCAGATCGGCCCGGACGGTCAGCCCGACCCCGACCTCGGCGGGCTGTTCAACAGCGTCAACGCCGGCAAGAAGTCGTTGAGCATCGACCTCACCACCGATGCCGGGCTGGCCCTGATCAAGGACCTGATCGCCACCGCCGACGTGGTGGTCAACAACTTCCGCCCCGGAGCCATGGACCGGATGGGCCTTGGCTACGACGTGCTCCGGGCCCTCAAACCCGACATCGTGTCGCTCAACCTGCCTGGCGCCCACCGCAAGGGTCCGTGGGCGGTCCGGTCAAGCATGGGCAACATCTTGATGGCGGCGTCCGGGTTCAACATGTTGACCGGGTTCCCAGACGAGCGCCCCCGGGGAATCGGGGTGGCCTATCCCGATTTCACCTCACCCCATCTGCTGGTGTCGACGATCCTGGCCGCCCTCCGCCAGCGCGACAACACCGGCGCCGGTCAGGAGCTGCACCTGGCTCAGCTGTCGGGGATCGTGTCGCTGCTGGGGGTGGAGTGGATGCAGTATGTGGCATCGGGAACCCAGGCCCCTCGACGGGCCAACCGCGATCTCAACCACTGTCCTCACGGCGTCTATCCGGCGGCCGGGTCCGAGCACAGCGACGACGAGTGGGTGGCCATCGCCGTCGCCGACGATGCCCAGTGGCGCTCCCTGGCGGCGGCCATGGGACGTCCGGAGTTGGTCGACGACCCCCGTTTCGCCAGCCACCAGGATCGTAAGGACAACGAGGACGATCTCGACGCCGAGCTGGCGGCGTGGACCTCCGACCAGGACAAGTGGGCCTGCGCCGAACGTTGCCAGGCCGCCGGGGTTGCCGCCGCCCCGGTGGAGCACCTGGCCGACACCTTCGACCACGATCCCCAGCTGCGGCACCACTACCAGTTGGTCCGCCAGCCGGTTGCCCCCGACGTCGACGTGCCGATCGACCGTGAGCCGGCCCGGTGGCGGGGGGTCGATCATCGGCTGGTCCGCTCGCCGATGATGGGGGAGCACAACGAGTACGTGGTCCGGGAGATCCTCGGTCGCTCCGAGGAGGAGTACATCTCGCTCATCGTCGACGACGTCCTCGGCTGAGCGGTGGCCTGGCTCGGCAGCGGCCGGTTGTCCTAGCCTCGGGAGAGCGCCACCGACCGTCGTCGGTGGTCGAGAATCCGGCCAACCACAGGGGAACACCATGGCTGCCACCGCCGATCCCGATACCGATCTGATACCGGTCCTCGATCTGACCGGCCTGACCGCAGACGATCCGGATGCCGTCGCCATCCTGGGGGCTGAACTGCGGACCGCCCTGGAGGAGGTCGGCTTCTTTTTCGTGACCGGTCACGGGGTGCCGTGGGAGCAGGTCACCGAGGTCTATCGTTACGCGGCGCGGTTGCACGACCTCCCGGCCGAGCGGTTCGCCGACGCCATGATGGACCGGCGCCACGGTGGCTATCTCGGCTACGCCGGCGGCACCTCCTATGCCTCGGACATCGCCGGCGAGGTCCGAACGCCCAACCTCAACGCCGCCTTCTTCGTTCACCGTGGCGGCTACCGGCTTGGGAACCGTTGGCCCGAGCTCGAGGGTTTCCGGGAGCTGGTCGACAGCTACATGGACGCCGTCACCGCGTTGGGCCGTCGCCTGCTGCCGGTGCTGGCCTCCTCTCTCGAGCTGCCACTCGACTTCTTCGAGCCCCACTTCGACGACCCGTCCTGCACCCTGCGGCTGTCCCACTATCCGGTGGTCGACTACGGCAAAAACGACTGGGGCCTTGCCCCCCACACCGACTCCACCATCATCACCCTGCTGCCGGTCAATGACGTGCCGGGGTTGGAGATCAGGCCTGCCGGCCACGACTGGATCAGGCCGCCGGCGTTGCCCGAATCGTTCCTGATCAACAGCGGCGACATGCTGAAACGGTGGACCAATCACCGCTTCCGGTCCACCGCCCACCGGGCTCGCAACCGATCAGACGTCGATCGCTACGCCATCCCGTTCTTCTTCGGCACCCGGGATGATGCGATGATCGAGGCCCTGCCGACCTGCGTCGGCCCCGACAACCCGCCCCGGCATCAGCCGATCAGCTACGGCGACTACCAGCGGTGGTTCCTCAATCGGAACTACGCCAAGGTCACCGGCCAGGAGGCGACGGAGGTGGCACCGTGAGCACCCAGGCGCAACGTCGGGCCGCCGCCCTCGATGTGTTGTCCACGCTGGCGGCGACCGACGATCCCGAGCGCAGTGCCGGGTCGATGGAGCGGCGCCATGGTTCGCTCGGCGGCTTCGCCATCGATCATGTGCTTGGCGATCTGTGGAGCAGGCCGCAGTTGTCCCGGCGGGATCGCAGCCTGATCGTGGTGGCGTTCCTGGTGACCATCGGCGCCGACGCCGAGCTCACCGCCCATGTGCGGGGGGCGCTCAACCACGGCCTGACCCGTGACGAGATCAACGAGGTCGTGAACCAGGTCGCCGGGTACGGCGGCTTCCCCCGGGCCATGCACGCCACAAGGATCGTCGACCGGGTGTTCGCCGAGCTCGACGGGGTGGAGCGGTTGCCGGCCAAGGAACCACCGCCGCCGGTCGATGACCCGGAGCGGCGGGCCGCGGCCACCGATGTGATGGGCACCCTCTTCGCCGGGCGGACATCGCCGGATCCGGCCGAAGCCAGGGCCGGGATCGTCGACGCGCTTGGCGGGGTCGGTGAGATGGCATTCGACTGGGGGTTCGGTGAGTTGTGGGCCCGCTCGGAACTGTCCCGCCGGGACCGGAGCATGGTCACCGTCGCCATCCTCGCCATCCTTCGATGCACCGAGGAGTTGGCGGTCCATGTGCCGGGCGCCCTCAACCACGGCTGCAGCCGGGACGAGGTGGAGGAGATCATGGTCCAGCTCACGGTTTACGGGGGGTTCCCCCGGGCGGTCGAGGGGATGCGGGCCACCAGGGCCGCCTTCGCCAAGATCGATGCCAGGGCGGCGCGGTCCGGCGGGTGATCCTGGCCCCGATGGGCCACAATGATGGGCATGTGTCGCAACATCACCATCCTCCGGGGGCTGGAACCGGCGGCAACCCCGGCCGAAATCGAAGCCGGGGCTCGTCAATACGTTCGCAAGATCAGTGGGATCCGTGAGTCGTCGGCGGCCACCACCGAGGTCTTCGAGGCCGCCGTGGCCAGGATCGCCGCCGCCACCACCGACTTGCTCACCGAGTTGCCACCCCGCAAGCAACCCCCCACCACCGTCCCGCCAATGCGGCGCCACAAGGGCCGCCCGTGATGATGCGGCGCCACAAGGGCCGCCCGTGATACTGCGGCGCCACAAGGGCCGCGGCCAGGGCCGTCCGGGGTGCGACGGGAGGTTCGGCCGGTGACGGTGATGAAGGCCGAAGGTCGCGTGGTGATGCTGTCCGGCCCGGTCCGGGGTATCGGCCGGGCGCTGGCCGAGCGGCTGGGGGCGTCGGGGTTCCGGCTCAGCCTCGGCGGCCGCAACGTCGATGCGATGCGGGAGATGGTCGACGGCTGGCCGACAAACGACGGCGCCCGACCGGTGACCATCCATCATTTCGACGCCGAGGATTCCGAGGCCATCGACGTGCTGATCAACAACGCCGGCATCCTCCACGGGTTCGGCCTCGACGACTACGACGAGGCGGCCTTCGACGCCATGTGGCAGGTCAATGTCAAGTCTCCGACGCTGCTGACCCACCTGGTGCTGCCCCATCTCCGCCGCAGCGGCCACGGCCGGGTGATCAACGTGGCGTCGCTGTCAGGCAAGCGGGTCAAGGGTGGGTTCTCGCCCGGCTATGCCATGACAAAACATGCGGTGATGGCGCTGACCAACGCCACCCGCCAGCACGGGTGGGACGACGGTATCCGGGCCACGGCGATCTGCCCGTCCTTCGTCGGCACCGACATGATCGCCAACGTCGACACCGGTGAGGAACCGGTGATCGACCCGGCCGACATCGCCGAGCTGGTCAACACCGCGCTGCTGTTGCCGAACCATGCGTCGGTTCCCGAGATCGTTGTCAACTGTCGGTTGGAGGACATGGTCTAGTGGTCGCGCTCCCTATCGAGGCCGGCCGCGGCCTCGATGGTTGCAGGCACTCGCATCGCTGCGTCTCGGCGATAGCCTGGGAGTTGGTTGCTCCGTTCTACCCGAACTCGTCTGGGGCAGATTTGGAGTAGTTTTCGTGTCGTCACCAACGTTTGCCGAGCTTGGCATACCGAGCGAATTGGTCGGGGTTCTCGATCGTAGGCTCATCACCGAGCCGTTCGAGATCCAGACCATGGCCATCCCCGATGGCCTGGTCGGCCGTGACATCCTGGGCCGGGCCCCAACCGGTTCCGGCAAGACGCTGGCCTTCGGCCTGCCGATGCTGGCCAGGCTGGGGAAGGGCTCCAAGAAGCTGCCCCGGGGCCTGGTGCTGTCGCCCACCCGTGAGTTGGCGGAGCAGATCTGCCGGGAGTTGGAGCCGCTGGCAAACGCCATGGATCGCAGCGTGCTTGCGGTCTATGGCGGCGTCGGTCTCGATCGGCAGATCCGGGCGCTGCGCAAGGGTGTCGATGTGGTGGTGGCCTGCCCCGGCCGCCTGCTCGACTTGATCGAGCAGAGGGCGGTCCGGCTCGACGAGGTGGACATCGTGGTGGTCGACGAGGCCGATCGCATGGCCGATATGGGTTTCCTGCCCGATGTCCGCAAGCTGCTCGACCAGACCAGCGACGACCGCCAGACGGTCCTGTTCTCCGCCACCCTCGACAACGACGTGCAGGTCCTGATCGACAAGTACCAGCACGACCCGGTGGTCCACGAGGTCGGTGAGGTCGAGCCGGACCTGAGCATCGTCGATCACCGGTTCATCAAGGTCAAGAAAACCGATCGGGTGTGGCTGGCCGCCGACCTGATCGCCGACGCCGGGCCAACGATCATCTTCGTCAGGACCCGCCACGGCGTCGATCGGCTGGCCCGCCAGCTCAAGGCCGAGGGGATCAAGGCCGGTTACATCCACGGTGGTCGAAGCCAGTCCCAGCGGGATCGGGCACTGCAGGTGTTCATAGCCGGCAAGGTCGATGCCCTGGTTGCCACCGACGTCGCGGCCAGAGGCATCCACGTCGACGGGGTGGCCTGCGTGATCCACTACGACCCGCCGGCCGACATGAAGGACTATGTCCATCGCTCCGGGCGGACGGCCAGGGCCGGGGCCGAGGGCACCGTGGTGTCGTTCCTCGAGGGGCCCCAGGTCAAAGAGTCGCAGAAGATGCAACGCCGGCTGGCCCTCGAGGCGGAGCTGGAGTCCCCACCGGCCCGCCAGCCGAGGTCGTCACGGCCAACTTCGTTCGACGATCGTGATCTCGACACGCCGACCAGAACCAGATCGAAACGCAACGGCAACGGGGCAGGCCGGCGGGGCGGCTCCGAGCGGTCCAAGTCGGCATCCAAGCCGCGGCGCAGTGGGGGCCGCAGCAGTGCCGCCGGGTCGACGCCCTCCGGTGAAGATCGACGGTCGACGTCGGCGTCCACCAGCGGTGGCGCAGCCCCGAAACGCACCCGGTCCGGCAGTGCCGAGCCCGGGACGAGATCGTCAACCGGCAAGCCGAAGACCAGAGCCTCCGGCAAGCCGACGACGGCCCGGTCCAAGCCGGCAGCCGGCAAGCCGACCGGTTCACGCTCGGGGAGTGGTTCCAGCTCCGCCACAGGTTCTGGCAGCGGGTCACGCTCGGGTAACGGGTCTCGTTCGGGCAGTGCGTCTCGTTCGGGTGGGGGATCCAAGCCATCGGGTCGGAGCCGGAACGGGCGCCCCGTGACGGCCAAGGCCGCCGCGCCGAAACCGACGTCGAAGCGGTCCGGTAAGCCCCGGCCCAAGAACCGCAAGAACAAGCCGAAAGCCACCGGCCGCAAATAGGGAAACATCGACGATGAGCGAACCAGCACGCACCGGCCCCGAAAATCTGCTGGTCGTGCTGCTCGATTCGCTCAACCGCCACCACCTCGGCAGCTATGGCGGCACCGAGTTCGCCACACCGAACCTCGATCGGTTCGCGGCCCGGTCGGTTCGTTTCACCAACCATGTGACCGGCTCCCTGCCCTGCATGCCGGCCCGGCACGACATCCTCGTCGGGGCGCTGGATTTCCTGTGGCGTTGCTGGGGGTCGATCGAGCTGTGGGAGTCGTCGATCGTGGCCGACATCGGCGCCGCCGGTATCCCCTCGGCGCTGATCACCGATCACCCCCATCTCTTCGAGACCGGCGGCGAGAACTACCACACCGACTTCACCGCCTGGGACTACCTCCGGGGCCACGAGGGTGATCCCTGGAAGACCCGCCCGGACCCTTCCTGGCTCGGTGCGCCGGCGCTGGCGGCCAAGCCCGGCGGCTGGTTCTGGCAACGCCGGTTCGGCGCCGAAGGGCTGCGCCGCCACTACGACGATTCCCGGACCTTCTTCGGCTCCGAGGAGGACTTCCCCGGTCCCAAGACGATGAGCGCCGCCGCCCGGTGGCTGACCTCATCGGCGCCGGAGCACGACCGCTGGTTCTGCTTCGTCGACGAGTTCGATCCCCACGAGCCGTTCGACACCCCGGAGCGCTGGTTGACCCGATACCAGGACGGTCCGCTGCCGGACGAGCTGCTGATCTGGCCACCCTATGTCGTTGGCGGGATCTCAAACGGCCACCTGAGCGAAGCCGAGGGCCGCCACATCAAGGCCAACTACGGGGCCAAGGTCTCCATGATCGACCACTGGTTCGGTCGGGTGCTGGACTCGCTGGACGAGGCAGACCTGTGGGCGGACACCGCGGTGATCGTCTGTACCGATCACGGTCACTACCTGGGCGATGAGCGAGACGGCCACGACATCTGGGGCAAGCCGGTGGTCCCCCAGTTCGAGCCGCTCGGTCACACCCCGTTGCTCATCCACTGGCCCGGCGCCGAGCCCGGCTCGACCTGCGACGCGCTGACCACCAACGTCGACCTCCACGCCACCATCGCCGATGTGTTCGATGTGGCCCCGGACCACCGGACCCACGGGCGGTCCCTGGCCCCGCTGCTGCGGGGGGAACGTCGATCGATCCGCGACTGGGCCGTCGGCGGGGTGTTCGGCAACTGGGTTCAGGTCACCGATGGGCGGCGCAAGTACGCCAGGGCTCCGGTTGCCGACGGGTTTCCGCTTTCGATGTGGTCGAACCGATGGTCGACCATGCCGCTGCCGATGAAGGGCGTCCAGGGGTTGCCCCCACCGGATGACCGGGCCACCCTCGACCGGCTGCCCGGTTCGTCGGTGCCGGTGATCCGCCAGCCGTACGAGCCCGGCGATCGGCTCCCGTTCTGGGCCAACGGGGAACGTATCGCCGGGAGTCACCATTGTTACGACCTCGACACCGACCCCGACGAGGCCGAGAACCGCGTCGGCGAAGCAGCCGAGCGGGAGATGATCGACCTGCTGCGGACGGCCCTGGCCGAGCTGGAGGCCCCAACCGAACAGCTCACCAGGCTCGGCATCGACTAGTCCACCAGGAGGCCCGGCACCGGATCAGCCGCTGTATTCGATGATGAACGGATGATCCAGCCTGGCGAAGAGATCGCTCAGCAGCCGCAGGGTCAGCCCCCAGATCACCTGGCCGTCCCGATCGAGCCGGATGCCGGGGAAGGTGGTTTCGGTCAGCGGGTACTCGTAGTCGATGTAGCGAGCGGGGTCTGCCAGGTCTCGCAGCGGCACCCACACCACGTCGGCCACCTCATGGTTCGGCCGGAGCTCGGGGCGGGGCCCTTCGAGCCAGAACGCATGGGCCGACACGATGATCCTCCGGTTGTTGGCCCGGCCACCGTCGAGCTCGGTCAGCGAGCCGACCGACCCGTCCGGGTCGAGCCCGAGCCCCACCTCCTCCAGGGTCTCCCTGGCCGCCGTGGCCTGGGGTGAGGGGTCGATGGTCTCCTTGCGGCCGCCGGGGAACGCCATCTGACCGGACCACGGGTCGGTGGCCTTGGATGCCCGCTGGATGAACAGCAACTCGGTGTCGACCGCATGATCGCACGGCCGGAACACCGCGGCCACCGCAGCCCGGGGCGTGGTCGTGCCGTCGTTGACCTCCTGATAGTCCTGATCGAGCAGCTCCTGGAGGCTGTACTGGTCGCCGATCACCTCATCATCCCCGGCCCAGGTGGTTGGCGATGACGTCGATCGTGGTCTCGACATCTTCGGCCGTGACGTCGATGTGGGTGACCAGCCGGGTCACCGGGCCGCTGTTTGGCATCACGATGCCCTTGTCGGCCGCGGCGGCGACCACCGCCCCCGGGTTGTCGCCCAGTCGGACAAAGACCATGTTGGTGGCGTTGCCCTCCACGGTCACGCCATCGAGCCCGGCCAGGCCATCGGCCAGCCGGGTGGCATTGGCGTGGTCGACGGCCAACCGGTCGATGTTGTTTTCGATCGCGTACAACCCCGCGGCGGCCACGATGCCCGATTGGCGCATCGCTCCGCCCAACATCTTGCGCCATTTCCTGGCCCGGTCGATCAGCGGCTCCGATCCGACCAGCACCGACCCCACCGGGGCCGCGAGACCCTTTGACAGGCAGACCGAGACGGTGTCGAACGGTTCGGCAACCGCCCGTGGCGGCTCGCCGAGGGCCACCGCGGCGTTCCAAAGTCGGGCGCCGTCCAGGTGCAACGACAGGCCCCGGTCGGCGGCCAGCGCCGCCGCCTCGTCGTGGTGGCTCAGCGGTACCACCTTGCCGTCGTGGGTGTTCTCCAGGCACAGCAGCCTGCTGCTGGCGAAATGGTGGTCGTGGGGTTTGATCGCCGCCGAGGCCCGGTCGAGATCGAGACCACCGTCGGCCCTGATCGGGACCGGCTGTGGCTGGATGCTGCCGAGCACCGCCCCGCCGCCGGCCTCGTACTTGTAGGTGTGTGCGTTGTCGCCGACGATGTACTCGTCGCCCCGCTCGCAGTGGGCCATCAGGGCGCAGAGGTTGCTCTGGGTGCCCGAAGGCACGAACATCGCCGCGTCCTTGCCGAGCAACCGGGCGGTTGTCTCCTCGAGGAGGGCGACGGTGGGATCGTCGCCCCAGACGTCGTCGCCGACCTCGGCATCGGCCATGGCCTCCCTCATCGCCGGGGAAGGCCTGCTCACGGTGTCTGAACGGAGATCGATCACCAGACCATTGTGCCAGGAGCCGCCTGGCGAGCCCATCTCACCGTTTCGAGGTGCCTCGGGTTGTTGTCGTTCGGTTGTCTGTCGTTTCAGGTCAACGGATGGTGATGGTTCTTGCCCTGGCCAGAATGCCTCGACAAGCTGGTCGATCAATTACCCTAAATCGTTCTGGATGTTAACCTTGTTTATTACCTTATGGTGCTTGAACTCGGTCGCTCTATTTAGTAAACAAGTACATGCGGGAGGGATGTTTCCGCCGACGTCCCTCCCGCTCTTGCAGCAGTCAGCTACTGGCTGTCGCCGCCGCCCCTGTGGGAGCAGTCCCGACCGCAACGAGGAGTGCTCCCACAGGGTTCTTCTTGTCCCGGGACACGGCGGCTACAGCTCGAAGAGTGCCCTGGCGTTGTCGCCGATGAAGGCGGCCCGATCCCGTTCAGGGAACGAGGCCACCAGCTCGTTGAGGTCGTGGACGTACTCCGGGGTGTGGTCGGCATGGGGAAAGTCGGAGGCCCACAGGAACCGGTCGACCCCGAAACGTTCGGCCAGCGCCGGGATGGTCCGCTCGTCGGGGTCACAGCTGATCCAGATCTGGCGCCGGAAGTAGTCGCTCGGTTTCTCCTCCAGCGGCACCCGGCCGCCGATGAAGGTGTGGCTGTACACCGCATCGATCCGGTCGAGCCAGTAGCCGATCCAGCCCCCGCCGGATTCCAGGACCAGCACCTTGAGCCGGGGGAACTTGTCGAACACCCCGTAGTCGAACAGGGTGGTGAACTGGTGGCGGACACCGTCGGAGGCCTGCACCGAGGCCAGGAGTCGGAGCTGCTTGACGTTCTGCCAGTCGCCCATCCGCTGACCCTTCGTCCACTGGGGTTCGAAGGTGGGGTGGATGGCGAAGGGGATGTCGAGATCCTGCGCCGCGGCGAACACCGGGTCGTGATCGGGGTGGCCCAGTGGCTTGGCGTCGTGGGTGAACGGGCACACGTAGGCACCCTTTGCCCCCTCGGATACCGCCCGCTCCATCTCGGCCGCGGCGGCGGCCGGGTCGCTCAGTGAGATGTGGGCCGTCGGCACCAGCCGAGGGCTGTCGGCGCAGAACTCGGTGATCCACCGGTTGTAGGCCCGGGTGTAGGCCTGCGACAGTTCGGGGTCGGTGACCTCGGCCTCCCACAGCAGACCGACCGTGGTGTAGAGGATGGCGGTGTCGATGTTCTCGGCGTCCAGCACCTCCAGCCGCTCGCCGGCGTGCATCGTCCCGTAGGGGGCCTCGGCGAGGTAGGTCCTGGCCGGGTCCTTCTGCAGGGCGGCCAGATCGGGGTAGCCCATGGCCCCCAGGGTCGATGGGAAGCCCCGCCTCGACATCGTCGATCGCCGCCCGTCGATCTCCAACTCCTCAAGGCCGTTCTCGTCGATCACGATCCGCAGTGCACGGTCGCGGTACCGGGGATCGATGTAGTTCTCCCACAGGTCGGGTGGTTCCAGGATGTGCCCGTCGGCGTCGACGGCGCCATCGAAGGCGACCCGGTGGGTCTCGTGCATCGGCTTGCTGGCTGCAACGAATGGAGACATGACCCATCTTCTCCCAACCGCCCTGGCCGGTTCCAGCCAGACCTCAGTCGATCAGCAGCCGATACAGGCCCTCGTTCTCGTCGTCGAAGCAGACGAAGATGATCCGATCCAGGCTGTGGTCGGTCTGTTGCTCGAGCCAGTCGATCGTGGCGTTGACCGCCACCCGGGCCGCCCGGGACTTCGGGAAGCCGTAGACCCCGGTGCTGATGTTGGGAAAGGCCACATCCCGCACATTGTGTGTGGCGGCCATGAACAACGATTCCCGGTAGCACGATGCCAGCGTCTCGTCGTGGTCGGCTGCGCCCGTTTCGCTCCAGATCGGCCCCACCGTGTGGATCACGATGCCGGCGGGGAGCTCGCCGGCGCCGGTGACCACCGCCTGGCCGGGCCGGCACGGGCCGTGGGCCTCGACGATGGCGCGACAGTCGGCCAGGATCGACGGGCCGCCGGCCCGGTGGATGGCCCCGTCGACGCCACCGCCGCCGAGCAGCGATGAGTTGGCGGCATTGACGATCGCCCCGACAGCCATCGTGGTGATGTCGCCCCGATGAACGGACAACTCGGCCATGGCCACATCGTAGGCGCAGCGTCGGACAATGAGCGGTTGCCCCCGTCGACGGTCCTGGTCGGTTGGCCGGCTGACCCCGGGGAAGGGGCGGCCGGCGGTGTTGACAGGCCGATCCGGGCCACCGACGGGTTCGAGATTTCTTGAACCGGCGACCCGAGTCCTACGCTGGCCTGACCATCAGCCGAGTCAGGGGATTTGCCATGGGCCCGATGGATGGGGTGAAGGTCGTCGAGTTGGGGTTGTGGGTGGCCGGGCCGAGCTGCGGCGGCATCCTCGCCGACTGGGGCGCAGACGTGGTGAAGATCGAGCCGCTGGCCGGCGACCCGTTCCGGTCGCTGGAATGGTTGTACCCCGGCAGCATCAACCCCCCGTTCGAGCTCGACAACCGGGGCAAGCGGAGCATCGCGGTCGATATCGGCACCGACGCCGGGATCGACATCGTCCACCGGCTGCTGGCCGACGCCGACGTGTTCCTGACCAACTATCGCTCGGCCGGTCTGGAACGGGCCGGGCTGGGCTACGAGGCCATCGCCGGTCGCTACCCCCGGCTGGTCTACACCCATGTGACCGGCTATGGCATCGACGGCGAGGAGAAGAACCGGGCCGCCTACGATGTCGGCGCCTTCTACAGCCGGGGTGGGATCGCAGCCGGCATCACCCCCGAGGGCGCAGACATCCCATACCCCCGGGGTGGCATGGGTGACCACATGACCGGACTGGCGGCCGCCGGTGGGGTGGCGGCGGCGCTCTACCACCGTTCCAACAGTGGCCACGGTCAGCTGGTCTCCACCTCCCTGCTCCGTCTCGGCGCCTACATGCACGGCTGGGACCACAACCTCACCGCCAGGCTCGGCACCGACACCGTGCCATACACCCGCACTCGTCCGCCCAACCCGCTGATCAACGGCTACAAGTGCGGCGACGGGCGATGGGTCTGGCTGCTCGGCCTGGAGGCCGACCGGCACTGGCCCCAGGTGGTGGCGGCGCTCGGCAGGCCGGCGTGGGAGCACGACCCGAGGTTCGAGACCGTCGAGGCCCGGATGGAGCACTCGGCGGAACTGGTGGCGGTCATGGACGAGGTGCTGGCCACCCGGTCGCGCGACGAGTGGGCCCCGATCTTTGATCGAAACGACGTGTGGTGGGCCAAGGTCCAGACGACGCTGGAGATGCGGGACGATCCCCAGGCTCGGGCCGCCGGGTGTTACGTGGAGGCCCCGACCCCGGACGGGGAGACCGTGGAGATGGTGGCCTCCCCGGTGGACTTCGGGACAAGCCGCTGGTTGGTGCGGGAGCCGACGCCCGAGCTCGGCCAGCACACCGAACTGGTGCTGATGGAGCTGGGTCTGGCATGGGAGCGGATCGACGAGCTGAAGTCCGCCGGCGTGATTCCCTGAACCGACGACGGCCGGTACTCGAGGCCGAGTTCGATCCCGGTGCTGGGCGGCATCAGATCGCGCTCGGCGGACGACCGGGAGGGGTCTGACGAGGCCACGTCCCGATCCAGGCCACCGGGGAGTTCACCTGGCTTACTGCCGGGTGGCCGGAAATCGTCGAGGACACGGGCTTGTCGATGGTCGAATCGGATCTGTTCAGGCGTGTTCAGCCAAGGTGTCTCGAAGCTGCGCCTTCGCCGGGCCTGGAAGGTTCGACGTAAACGCCGCTGAATGGGGTTTGTTGTCGGGACGGTCGGGGTACATGGGCGTCACCGTGAGAACCGCAACAAGGCAGCGCTGGCCGTCAACCCCTCTTCATTCCCCGGGAACTTCATGACCACTGACACAATCTCCATCTCTCCCTTCATCGGAACGGGCATCGTTGCTCGCTTG
>CAMYLA010000043.1 GCA_947259095.1 uncultured Acidimicrobiaceae bacterium
CTGAGGGCCACCACCGAATCGGCCATCGAGCCTCTGCGGCTCACCGTCGGACAGACCGGGCCGCCTGTCTGGCCGACGACACCCGAGGACCCGGGGTCGGTGGCCGTGCTGCTTG
Source organism: uncultured Acidimicrobiaceae bacterium (assembly GCA_947259095.1). Classification (GTDB taxonomy): domain Bacteria; phylum Actinomycetota; class Acidimicrobiia; order Acidimicrobiales; family SZUA-35; genus JAHELU01. Next base: position 116 of record CAMYLA010000043.1, read on the forward strand.
GCGGGTCCGGCTTCACGGTCGACGGGCTGGACGTCGGCCGACAACCGCGGCGGGGCCGACCGATGGTGGTGGCCGGTCTTGCGTCGGGGCCACGTGGCCGCCCGCCGGTCAGGCTCATCGACGGGTCGGGCGTCCACGCAGCAGGAGCGGTCGGCATGGTCGTCCCGGGCCGGTTGGCCCAGGTCTTCAGGTTCGAGGTCGGGATCTGGGAGGAAGACGACCCCCTGCCCGAACCGCCGATCAACCCGGTGACCGGGCGGAGCCTGTTCCTGTTCGCAGGCCGCCACGTCGACGTCTCGGGAGGCCACAGCCTCGATCTGGAGGTGCTGTTCGAACGGTTCGCCGGGGCGACGGCGGGACTGGTGGCAGACCCTCGGCTGGTCGGGCCGGCCGATGACCCTGTCCGACCGGAACGGTCGCTGTCCGGGCCCACCGATCACCTGAGCCGGCCGGAACGGTCGCTCTCCGGTGCCGGCCATCGGCGGCAGGTTGCGGCGGTGGTCATCGGCTGAGGCTGACACCGGTCCAACGGCGACGGTCCGGCATCGCCCACCACCGGATCCCAGCCGCTACCGTGGAATCGCCGTGGCCGGCCATCTGTTGGAAACGGTCAACCGGCAACGCAACCGTCAAAAACCGGCCCCGGCCGGCAACGTCATCGACTGAGGCGGTGTCGTGGCTCAGGGACCGGAGATCAGCGTCAAAGACAAGCGCATCCGTTGCGCCGAATGTGTTCGGAAGGGTTCGAATGACCGAAGTCGTCACAGGCCGACCATCGCACGATGCGGAGTTGGAGCAGCAGGGCATCAACGTCATCCGGGCGTTGGCCATGGATGCGCCCCGTGCGGCAAACTCTGGCCACCAGGGCACCGCCATGGCACTGGCGCCACTGGCCCATGTGCTGTTCACCAGGGTCCTGAACTACGACGCCGCCGATCCAGCGTGGCCGGACCGTGACCGGTTCATCCTCTCGGCGGGCCACGCGTCGATCCTCCACTACTCCATGTTGCACCTCACCGGGCAGGGGCTGGCGCTGGAGGATCTGCGCCAGTTCCGCCAGCTCGGCTCGTTGACCCCCGGCCACCCCGAGGCCGGCCACACCCCGGGCATCGAGGTCACCACCGGCCCGCTCGCACAGGGCTTCGGCAACGGTGTCGGCATGGCGTTGACCGAGCGCTACCTGCGAGCCAGCTACGGCCCCGAGCTGTGCGACCACTTCACCTACGTGATCGCTGGAGACGGCTGCCTGTCGGAAGGGCTGAGCCACGAGGCCGCCTCGTTGGCCGGCCACCTTGGCCTCGGGCGGCTGGTGGTGGTCTACGACGACAATCACATCACGATCGACGGGCCGACCGACCTCGCCCTGTCAGACGACGCACCGGCCCGGTTCCGGGCCTACGGCTGGGACGTCGACAACGTCGGCGAAGCGGCAAACGATCTCGACACCCTCACCGGCGCCCTCGAGCGGGCAAAGCAGCAAACCGATCGCCCCACCCTGATCGTGCTCAGGAGCCGGATCGGCTACCCGTCGCCAACCTTCACCGACCACCACGAGGCCCACGGGTTGGCCTTCGACGACGAGGCCATCGCCGCCACAAAAGAGGTGATGGGGCAGCCACCGGGCGAGAGCTTCCGGGTGCCGGACGAGGTGCTGGAGATGTATCGAGCCGCCGGTCGCCGGGGCCGGTCGCAGCACGAGGCATGGCGGGAACGGCTGGCCGCCTCTCCGGATCAGACCCGCTGGCGGACCGGTTGGGACCAGAAACCGAAGCTCGACATGGCCGCGGTGGCGGCCGGGTTCGACCGTGGCGGCAAGCTGGCCACCAGGAAGGCATCCCAGGCCTGTGTGAGCGCGGTCGCCGCCACCGACAACAGCCTCATCGGCGGCTCGGCCGACCTGACCGGCAACACCGGCACCAAGGTCGATGATCTGGTTCAGGGACCGGACTCGCCCGGTGGCCGCCAGATCTACTTCGGGGTCCGGGAGCATGCCATGGGTGCGGCACTGGTCGGGGCGGCCAAGCATGGCGGCGTTCTGCCGATCGGCGGCACCTTCCTGGTGTTCGCCGACTACATGCGACCGGCGGTCCGTCTGGCCGCCATGTCACAGGCCAAGTGCATCTTCGTGTGGACCCATGACTCCCTCGGCGTCGGCGAGGACGGCCCGACCCATCAGCCGGTGGAACAGATCATGAGCCTGCGGGCCATCCCCGGGCTGCGGGTCATTCGCCCCGGCGATGCGGTCGAGACGGCAGGGGCCTGGCAGCTGGCGCTGGATGCCGACGGCCCCTCGGCCCTGATCCTCAGCCGCCAGGATCTCCCGATCCTTGCCTCCACCGACGGCGCGCAGGTGTCGAAGGGCGGCTATGCGGTGGTCGAGGCCGACGACCCCGACCTCATCCTGATCGGAACCGGCAGCGAGCTGTCGCTGTGCGTCGACGCCGCAGCCCGGCTCGGAGGCGACGGGATCGCGGTCCGGGTCGTATCACTGCCGTGCTGGGAGGCGTTCGAGGCATTGCCGGCCGGAGAGCGCCGGCAGGTCATCGACCGGTCGAAACCACGGATCTCGATCGAAGCCGGCGTGACCCTCGGCTGGGAGAGATACGCCGACCTGTGCCTTGGCATCGATCGATTCGGGGAATCGGGACCAGGCGGGGCGGTGCTGGACCACGTGGGCATGAACACCGACAACATCCTGCGAGCGGCCAAGGAACTCCTGGGCTGATCGCCGACCACCGGCAACAAAACCACTTGAGGAGCGACGATATGGGACGACTACACGACCTCCACGACCAGCAGGGCCAGAGCCCCTGGCTCGACAACCTGCGGCGGGGCTGGATCACCTCCGGTGAACTCCAGCAATGGATAGACCGGGGTGTCCGGGGCCTGACCTCCAACCCGTCGATCTTTGCCAAGGCGATGATCGAGACCGACGACTACGACGCCGAACTGTCCAACCTGGCGTCGGCCGGTACCAGCATCGAGGACGCCTACTGGCAACTCGTCGTCGGCGACATCCGCCAGGCCCTGGCCTTGCTGCGACCGGTGCACGACGCGTCGGGCGGCGAGGACGGCTATGTCTCGGTCGAGGTGTCACCCGACCTGGCAAACGACGAGGCGGGGACCGTCACCGCGGCCCGCGAGCTCGACGATCGCATCGACGCCCCGAACCTGTTCATCAAGGTACCGGCCACCGCGGAAGGCGTGCCGGCCATCAGGACCCTGGTGTCGGAAGGTCGATCGATCAACGTCACCCTCATCTTCAGCCTCGACCGCTACGACGACGTGATGGAGTCCTACATTGCGGGCCTGGAAGCGGTCGATGCCGATGATCTCTCGTCGATCTCGTCGGTGGCCTCGTTCTTCATCAGCCGGGTCGACGTCGACGTCGATCGCCGCCTGGCCGACATCGGCACCGACGCCGCCCTGGCCCTGCGGGGCAAGGCCGCGGTGGCGCAGGGACAGCTGGCATACCAGCGGTTCCTGGCCAAGTTCTCCGGGCCCCGGTGGGAGGCTCTGGCGGCGAGAGGGGCCCGCCCGCAGCGGCCGCTGTGGGCGTCGACCTCGACCAAGGACCCGTCCTATCCCGACACCCTCTATGTCGACACCCTGATCGGGCCCAACACCGTCAACACCCTCCCGGATGCCACCCTGGCCGCATTTGAGGACCACGGCACGGTGGCCCGCACCGTCGACGCCGACCCCGATGAGGCCCGGGCGGTGGTGGCCGATCTGGCCGCCATCGGGATCGACCTGGAAGAGGTTGCGGTCAAGCTCGAAACCGAGGGCGTCGGCAGTTTCGCCAAGAGCTTCGACGAGGTCCTGGCAACGCTCGGCGATCGCGCCGGCAACATGACCGGCTGAGCAGCAGCGGACACTCCACTATCGAACGATTGTTCGATAGTGGAGTCGAATGACGGAATACTCCGACGCCGGCAACGGTTGTCGCAACCCAGGAGCGTGATCACTTTGCCTTTCTCGAGCGCAGCCTCTCGCCCGCGCACAAACTCGTCCGGCGGCCAGTCCCAGCACCTCGATCTGGCCACCAGATACCAGTACGTCCGCTCGACGACCGAACGGCTGGCCGAGCCCCTCTCGCCGGAGGATCAGGTCGTTCAGTCGATGGACGATGTGAGCCCGACGAAGTGGCATCGGGCCCACGTCACCTGGTTCTTCGAGACGTTCCTGCTGACGCCGTACCTGCCGGGCTACGAGGCCGACCCGACCTACGGCTACCTTTTCAACTCCTACTACGAGGCGGTCGGGGCCCGGCACCCCAGGCCCCAGCGGGGGCTGATCACCCGCCCGTCGGTATCGGAGGTCGGTCACTACCGCCGGCGGGTGGATGACGGCATGCGGTCGCTGCTCGCCGGCCCGAGAATCAACGACCAGCAGGTCCGCGACCTGGTGGTTCTCGGCCTCCATCACGAGCAGCAACATCAGGAGCTGCTGTTGATGGACATCAAACACGTCCTGTCGTCAACCGTCGTCCGATCGCCCTACCGTCGGGGTGGCCCCGCCGCCTCGATCAACAACCCGACGTGGTCGTGGATCGATTTCGAGGGTGGCGTCGTCGAGATCGGGCACCACGGGGATGGCTTCTTCTTCGACAACGAGCGGCCGGTCCACGAGACACTGCTGCGGCCGTTCCAGCTGGCCGATCGCACGGTGACGGTCGGCGACTGGCTGGCCTTCATGGACGACGGCGGCTATCAGCGTCCGGAACTGTGGCTGTCCGACGGCTGGCATCGGGCCCGATCCCGGGGCTGGGACGCCCCCGCCTACTGGCGTTGGTCCGACGAGGACAGCTGGCTCCTCTACACCCTCGACGGCGAGCGACCGATCGACCCCGGCGAGCCGGTGGTCCACGTCTCGTTCTACGAGGCCGATGCCTTCGCCAGATGGGCCGGAGCTCGGCTGCCGACCGAAGCGGAATGGGAGATCGCCGCCCGACCGGCACCGGTGGCCGGGAACCTGCTCCCCGCCGACCACCTCCATCCGATCCCGGTCGAGCGGCCGGTTTCGACCGACGGCCCGGCGCCTGACGCCGACCCGGCCGCCGACGCCGACGCGTATCCGGTCCGACGGTTGTTCGGCGATGTCTGGGAATGGACCGCCAGCCCCTACGTCGGGTACCCCGGCTTCACTCCCGCCCCCGGCGCGGTCGGCGAATACAACGGCAAGTTCATGATCGACCAGCAGGTCCTCCGTGGCGGCTGTGCCGTGACCCCCGACGGCCACGTTCGCCCCAGCTATCGCAACTTCTTCCCCGCCCAGGCCAGATGGCAGTTCGGCGGACTCAGGTTGGCCGCCGACCGATGAACCAACCGACCAACCCGACACCGAACGACCGTCGTCACCACGACGGCCAGACACCCATCGTCGACGTCCACCTCGGCACCGACGACATCGACAAGGCACTGCGGATGGACGTCGAAGTCGGCCTGCTGGCAACACCGAAGGAGCTCCCACCGAAGTGGTTCTACGACGAGCGGGGCAGTGAGCTCTTCGACGAGATCACCCGCCTCGACGAGTACTACCCGACAGAGGCCGAGCGGGAGATCCTGGTCGAACACGCGGCCCGGATCATCACCACCACCGACGCCGAAACGATCATCGAGCTGGGCTCCGGCACCTCCGACAAGACAAAAGCCCTGCTCGATGCGGCCTGGGCCAACACCACGATGCACCGATTCGTGCCATTCGACGTCTCCGAGGAGTTCCTGCGGGCGTCGGTTGATGAGCTGGCGGACCGGTATCCCGGGCTCGTGGTCCACGGGGTCGTCGGCGACTTCGACCACCACCTCCCCTACCTCCCGACCGGCGACCGCCAGCTGCTGATGCTGTTGGGCGGCACGATCGGGAACTACCAGCCGGCGGAACGACGGGTCCTGTTGTCGACCATCGTCGGCCGCCAGCGCACCGGGGATCACGTCCTTCTCGGGGTCGACCTGGTCAAGGACGTCGACCGGCTGGAGCGGGCCTATGACGACGCCGCCGGCGTGACCGCGGCGTTCAACAAGAATGTGCTGAACGTGGTCAACCACCGTCTCGATGCCGACTTCGACCTGGACGGATTCGAACACGTGGCCCGCTTCGATCGGGAGCAGGAGTGGATCGAAATGCTGCTCCGGTCCACCGTCGACCAGCAGGTTCGGGTCGAGGCCCTCGAGCTCGACGTGTCGTTCGCCGCCGGCGAGCTGATGCGGACCGAGGTGTCTGCCAAGTTTCGCCGGGAACGGTTCGAGGCCGAGCTGCAGGCGCTCGGCCTCGAACCGATGCTCTGGTTGACCGACCTGGCCGGCGACTTCGCGGTCAGTGTTTCCCGGGTCCGCTGAACCCGCGTTCCCGGGGGCGCCGACGACCGGGACGACCGCCAAAAACCCCTGAGTTGCAAATCTAAACCGACCCCCCCTATGTTGGATTCGGTCATGACAGAGCGCGGGACCAAGACCGGGACGGACCGGCCACCGGGGCAGCGGAGTGGGCAACCCTCCGGCGAGATCTGTTCGATCGCCGCCACCCTCGACGTGATTGGCGACCGCTGGTCCCTGCTGATCCTTCGGGACATCTTCCGGGGCGGTCATCGGTTCAGCGAGATCCAGGCCGACCTCGGTATCGCCAAGAACCTGCTCTCGGACCGGCTCTCCAGCCTGGTCGAGCACGGGCTGCTCGAGCGGGTGCCGTACCAGCAGCGGCCGGTCCGCTACGACTACCGGTTGACGCCCAAGGGTGCCGATCTCTCACCGGCCCTCATCGCCCTCATGGGCTGGGGGGACCGGTGGTATGCAACGAACGGTGTACCGACCGTGTTGATCCACGATCGCTGTGGCCAGCCGCTGGAGCTGGCCGTGCGATGTCCAAAATGCGAAGAAAACGTCGGTCCGGGGCAGATCAGAAGTCGCCCCGGACCCGGGAGGAGCAGGAATGTCTAGCGGCGAGCGCCCCGAAGTCGACCAGGAGGTCGCCACCAAAGTCGTGGCCACGGCCGCCGACCACGCCGGCCTGATGGAGCTGTCGACCGCCGAGCTCATGGCCACGGCCGCGGCTCGGCGATCGGTCACCACCGGCACCAGGATCACGTACTCGCCGAAGGTCTTCATCCCGCTGACCATGCTGTGCCGGGACAAGTGCGGCTACTGCACCTTCGCTCAGCCGCCGGCCAGGCTCGAGTCGCCCTACCTGTCGCCGGACCAGGTGCTCCAGATCGCCAGGCGGGGCGCCAGGGCCGGCTGCCACGAGGCGCTGTTCACCCTCGGCGAACGGCCGGAGCTCCGCTATCCGGCGGCCCGACGGTGGCTGGACGAAAACGGCTACGCCTCGACCGTCGACTACCTGGCGGCGATGTGCAAGCTGGTCAACACCGAAACCGGCCTGTTGCCCCACGCCAACGCCGGTGCGCTGTACGGCGATGAACTTGCCATACTGCGAACCGCCGCCCCGAGCCAGGGGATGATGATCGAGACCCTGCGCCACGACCTCGACTGCCATCGGGGCGCCCCGGACAAGGTGCCGGCCCGCCGACTGGCCACCCTGGCCACCGCCGGCGAGCTGGCGATCCCGTTCACCACCGGGATCCTGGTCGGCATCGGCGAAACCGAATCGGACCGGGTCGACGCCCTGGCCGCCATCGCAGACACCCACCGCCGCTTCGGCCACATCCAAGAGGTGATCGTCCAGAACTTCCTGCCGAAACCGGGCACCGCCATGTGGAAGTCCGACCCCTGCCCCGACGATGCGTTCCATCGGGCCATCGCCCTGGCCAGGCTGATCCTGCCGGCCGAGGTCCACCTCCAGGCGCCGCCAAACCTGACCGAAGACTTCGGTGCACTGCTCGATGCGGGCATCGACGACTGGGGTGGCGTCTCCCCCATCACCGCCGACCACGTCAATCCCGAGAGGCCGTGGCCCGACCTCGACCGGCTGCGGGAGACCACAGAACAACGAGGCTTCGTGCTGGCCCCGAGGCTGACGATCTACCCCGAATTCGCCATCGACCCGAAACGGTGGCTCGATGAGGGGATGCGGTTCCCGGTGCTGGACCGGTCCGATGCCGAAGGCCTCGGTCGTGATGACCCCGGTGCGGTGTTCCCCGAGAAGACCGAATTCGTGGCCAAGGCCGACGACGGGGCGGACGTGATCCAGATCGGTGACCGCTCGACCCAATGGTATTCCGGTGCCCCGGTCGACCCGGTCGAGCTGATCGATCCCGAAGCGGTGGCCACCGGCGCCATCGGCGAGGTCATCGACGGCGTGCGGTCCGGCCAGGAGGTCGGGTTCGACGAGATCGTCACCCTGTTCTCGGCCCGTGGACCGGAGGTGGCCGCGGTGGCCAACCTCGCCGATGATCTGCGGCGAGACATCGTCGGCGACACCGTGACCTACGTGGTCAACCGCAACATCAACTACACCAACGTCTGCACGTTCAAGTGTCGGTTCTGCGGCTTCTCGAAGGGGCCGCTGAGCCTCAACCTCCGGGGCAAGCCCTACCTGCTGACCCTGGAGCAGATGCAGGAGCGGGTGGTCGAAGCCTGGGAGCTGGGGGCGACCGAGGTCTGCCTCCAGGGTGGCATCCATCCCGACTTCGACGGCGACTACTACATCGACGTCTGCCAGGCGGTCAAGGACGTGGCCCCCGATATCCACGTCCACGGCTTCACTGCGCTGGAGGTGACCGAGGGGGCGAAACGACTCGGGGAACCGCTGGCCGACTACCTGCGGCGCTGTATGGACGCCGGGCTCCGGTCGCTCCCCGGTACTGCGGCCGAGATCCTCGACGACGAGATTCGAGAAATTCTCTGTCCGGACAAGGTCAACACCGAGGAGTGGCTGGAGGCTCACCGGATTGCCCATTCCGTCGGTCTGCGGTCGAACGTGACGATGATGTTCGGGGCGGTCGAACAACCACGGAGCTGGGCAAAGCACCTGCTGGCGACCCGGGACCTCCAAGCCGAGACCGGCGGGTTCACCGAATTCGTCGGGCTGCCGTTCGTCCACATGGCCTCGCCGATCTATCTCCAACACAAGGCCCGCCGGGGTCCGACCTTCCGGGAGAACCTGCTTGTCCATGCGGTGGCCCGCATCGCCTACCGGGGCTACATCGACAACATCCAGTCCGGCTGGGTCAAGATCGGTTTCGGGAGCGTGCGCCAACTTCTGCAGGCCGGCTGCAACGACCTGGGTGGGACCCTGATGGACGAGAACATCTCCCGGGCCGCCGGAGCCGCTCACGGCCAGGGGGTGAGCGAGGACGACTTCCGGCAGGTCACCGACTCGCTGGGCCGAACGTTGGCCCAACGGACAACGCTCTACCAGCCGGTCGACACGGCACGATCCCTGGCCCACAGCACCTGATTCTTCGGTCGCCGGGGAGGCGCCGGATCGGACAGGCTCTTTGTCGGTGTGAACGGGCCGTGTCGGCGGCCGTCGGCCGCGTCGATCCCGGGGTGGTCGGCGCCGGGTCCGTCGGTCGCTACCATCGGCCACCCCCACATCCGATCGGGCCGGGTGGCCGGATCGGCCCGCCGGCACGAACCCCGTCCCACCGGGACGAACACGCAGCACGTCAAGTCGACAAGAGGTACCGATGTCAGCTCCCCGACCAAGATCGAACTTCGGGAACGAGTCGGTCGACCGACTCCTGAGCACGGTGCTGGCCGAGGTCGGCACCGACGCCAACGACGATCTGGTCCGGTCGATCATGGTGACCGCCCTCGACATGGACCGGGCCGAGGTGGACCGGCTGGAACTGAAGATCGCCAACCAGTCCCTGGCCGAGATGCTGAATGCGTGGCGGGTCTTCTCCCCCCACAGCGACAATGCGAAGGCCACCATCTTCGGATCGGCCAGGACCAAGCCCGGCCAGCCGGACTACGAGCTGGCCAAGGACTTCGGCCAACGGCTGGCGGCCCGGGGATGGATGGCCATCACCGGTGCGGGGCCCGGCATCATGACCGCCGGTATCGAGGGGACGGGGCCGGACAAGGCGTTCGGGGTCAACATCGTGCTGCCGTTCGAGCAGACCGCTTCACCGATCATCGCCGGCGACGACAAGCTTGCCACCTTCCGGTACTTCTTCACCCGCAAGCTCACCTTCATGAAGGAGACCGACGCCTTCGCCCTGTTCCCCGGCGGTTTCGGCACGCTGGACGAGGCGTTCGAGCTGATGACGTTGATCCAGACCGGGAAGAGCTTCCCGGTGCCGATCGTCCTCCTCGATCATCGCGGCTCCACCTACTGGTCGGGGTGGCAACGATTCGTGGAGGACGAGCTCGTGGGGGGCGGCATGATCTCCGACCACGACACCGGCCTCTACCTCCACACCCACGACGCCGACGAGGCGGTGGAGTACATCTGCTCGTTCTACTCCTGCTACCACTCGATTCGCTTCGTTGGAAGGCGCCTGGTGGTCAGGCTGTTGTCGACGCTCGACGACTCGGCGCTGGCCACCCTCAACCGGGAGTTCGAGGACATCGTGGCCAAGGGTACGATCGAACCGATAGAACCGACCGACGCCGAGCGACGCGATGACGACCACCTCCATCTGCCTCGGATCGCCTTTCAGTTCGACAACCGTTCCTTCGCCAGACTGATCGCCATGATCCATCGCATCAACGACCTCGGCGGCGCGGTCGGCGCCAGCGCCACCGTCGGCCTGGTCCACGATCTCGGGCCCGATCCCGAGCTCGACGGCTAGCCCGATCACACCACTGCGATCGTATGCCCTTGCCATCGCCTGGTCCTGCCGATCCCATGATCGGGCGGCGGGAGGGCGATCAGTCGAGTTGCCGGCGGTCCGTTTCGAGCGCTCTGGCCGCCCGCTCCACCGCCCGCCTGGCCTGGCTGAGGTTCTTGTCGAGCGGGGGTCGCTTGGTCTCACCGGCCTCCACCGCCGATCGCAACACCTCGACCGAGATGTCGGTCAGCTCCTCGCCGATGGCGCTCAATCTTGACTGAATATCGGCGATCCGGTTTTCCATTGGACACCTGTGGGGGTGAAGAGAAGTAGCGGGAGTTCAGGGTAACCTGCGTCGGTGCGCCCGCCCCAAGATGGACACCAGTGGTACTCGATCGAGGACCCAGAGGACAACGCAACCTGGTTGTTCGACCTCACGTTCCTGGCCTCGGACTACAACTGCATCTACGGCAGCGGCTGCCAGTCGATCACCCACGAACCGGATCCCACCGGGACCATGGGCTGCTGCACCCACGGCGCCCACTTCGTCGATGACGAGGACCGTGAGTCGGTGGCCGGATACGCCGCATTGTTGACCCGGGACGAATGGCAGTTTGCCGAGCGGGCCACCAGCAAGGGCGGGCCGCTCAAACAGAACCGCAACGGCGACTGGGTGACCAGGAAGGTCGCCGGGGCCTGTATTTTCCTCAACCGGGACGGCTTCGCCGGGGGCAGCGGCTGTGCCCTGCACCGGGCCGCTCTCAATCGTGGCCGGCGGCCCTTGGACTGGAAGCCCGATGTCTGCTGGCAGGTCCCGATCCATCTCGACATCCACGAGGACGAGTATGGCCACGAGACCATTTTCGTCAGGGCATGGCAGCGCCGGGACTGGGGTCCCGGTGGGGACCAATTCCACTGGTGGTGCATCGAATCCGAGGTGGCATACTCGGCCGCGTCCCCGCTCTACCGCACCGCCAGGGACGAGCTGGTCGAGATGGTCGGTGAGCCCATCTATCAGCAGCTGGTGGACGAGTTCGACCGGAGGCGGTCCGAGACCCCGGTGACCATTGCCTGAACGGCGGCCGGGATCGGCGCTGTGGAATCGGCTGGCGCCGTTCCTTCCCGAAGGCATGTCGAGCCGGCTGTTGCTGGCCGCCATCGGTGTCGGCGTCCTGGTGGGGATGGCCGTCGCCGCCCTCGACTACGTCGTCATCGAACTACTGCTGGAATCGGTGCTCCACCTCCCCCTGTACCTTCAGGCTGCGGCGCCATTGGCCGGACTGCTGATCTCGACCGCAGTGCTGCGAACCATTGGCAAGGGCTGTTCACCGTCGACGTCCGAGGAGTACATCACCGCCTTTCATTCCCGGTACCCGTCATTCGAAATGGTGCCGTTCCGAGCCCGGCTGCTGGGTGGTGCTTCAACGATCGGCCTCGGTGGGGCGCTGGGGCTGGAGGGACCGTCGATCTACATGGGCTCGGCCATCGGGCTGCAGATTCAGGAGCGGTTCGAGCGTTTCCTCGGTCGCGACGCGGCGAAACTGTTGTTGACGGCGGGGGCCGCGGCCGGCGTGTCGGCCCTGTTCCAGGCCCCGGCGACCGGGTTGATCTTCGCCCTCGAGTCCCCATACCGTGACGACGTCGCCCACCGGGCGCTGCTGCCGTCATTGGTGGCGTCGGCCTCCAGCTTCCTGACTTTCGCCGCGATGCCGTTCATCGAACGGGGGACCGACTGGGGTTTCGCCTTCAGGGCGGATCTCGCAGCAGGAGAGTTGGCGGGAGCGGTGGCCATCGGCGTTGGCGCCGGGTTCGGGGGCCGGACGTTCGCCTACGCCATCACCGGAGCCAAGCAACTCGGCAAACACGTCTCGCCGTGGCTGCTGGCCGTTGCCGGTGGCCTGATTCTGGGGGTCCTGGCCGTTGCCGCCGACGGGCTGTTCGAGGAGCCGCTGACCCTCGGTCCGGGGTTCGGTGTCGTCGAGTGGCTCCTGGAGGACCACGCGGTCGGGGTCATCATGCTGCTGTTTCTGTTCCGGGCGGTGGCCACCCTGACAACGGTCGGCGCCGGTGGGGTTGGCGGGCTGTTCATCCCGCTGGCGGTCCAGGGTGTGCTGCTCGGCAGTGTGGTCGGCGGAGCGCTCGGCGACCTCGGCTGGGCCTCCGATGACACGATCTGGCCCATCCTGGGGCTGGCGGCGTTCCTCGCCGCCGGCTATCGAACGCCGATTGCGGCCGTGATGTTCGTCGCCGAATCCTCCGGTGGAACCGCCGTGGTCCCGGCACTGATCGCCGCTGCGGTGTCCCAACTCGTTGCCGGATCGGCGTCGGTGTCGGCCGCTCAGGAGGTCGAGCGGCTCGGTCACCTCGAGGAGCGCTTCGCCCTCCCCCTCGTCTCGGCGCTGACCACCGACGTGATGACCGCACCGTCGGATGCCACGGTGTCGGAGTTCGTCTGGGTCCACGCCCTTGGGCGCCGCCAGCGGGTGGTGCCGGTGGTCGACGGTGCGCGCTACCGGGGGCTTTGCTCGATCGACGACGTCTCCAAGATCGACCGGGACGGCTGGGAGGACCACCTCATCGCCGAGATCATGGTCGACAATGCCCCGACCGCCCGTCCGTCGTGGACGCTACGCGACGCCGTGGCGGCGATGGACAACGCCGGCACCGATCTGATCGCCGTCACCGACGACGGGGGCACGTTCATCGGTGTCGTCTACGAGTCGGAGATCGTCAAACTGGGCGAGATTCTGGACGAGACAGAAGGTCGCTGACATCCTTGCGACGAGTGAGTCCCGCAGACGAGTTGGAGGGCGGGAGCAGAATCCCGGGGCGCGCGGCCGAAGCCGAGACCCCGAATCGTTACTCGACGGCCTCGACGTCTTCCAGATCGTCGTCGATCTGTCCGGCAGCTTCGGTGGTAGGCAAATCGAATGGATCGTCATCAAGACGATCCATGAGCGACTCGATGTCGTCTCCGTCGTGTGAGCGCTTCAGCGCTCTCGCTTCCTCATACCTACGATGACGCCCCTTCTTCATGGGACACTCCTGCAATTCTTGGGGCCGAGGACCCATGACCCGTTTCGGGTTCCACCGAAGCCTCAGCGCACTCGTTCTGGTTCCAAGTCTACGCCGTTTCCTGCCTTTTTAGCGAAACGGCGCCTCGAACCATGCTAGTCGCCGCAGCGGCCCGAGGGGTCGATGTTCTAGTGCGGCAACGACTTGCCGCTCCTGGCCTCCAGCACCAGGTGGCCGTCGCCGTCGAAGGCGACCGCAGCCTGCCCCTCGACCAGCTGGGCGATCGGTTTTCCCACCAGATCCTGCCTCCAGCCACGGTTGAGGCGGCACTCGGGGTCCTTTTTGAGAAGCGCCTCGACGTCGGCTCTGGTGGCCAGCAACGCCGGGTCGAGCCGGTGGTCCCTGGCCAGCTGGGCGATCCATGCTGTTACCAATGTCACCACCGGGCGAAGGTGTTTCGGCAATTCGGGGGCCCGTGGTGGTTGCCGCTCGCTGGGGCTCATGCGCAGCCCCACCTGTACCGCAGTGAGTATCTCGTGGTCGGCACCGTCGCGGAGGTGGCGCGACTCGACCCCTCGAAGACCCCGGAGTTTCTCGATCGTGGCAGGGGCCTGCTGGGCGATGGCCACCACCCCCAGGTCGGACAGGACCTGACGAACCGGCGTGTTGGCCTCGGCGGCCCGCTGTTCCCGCCACGCTGCGGTTGCGGTTGCGACCCGGAAGGCCTGCCCCTTCAGCGAACGAGCCTCTTTGATCCGCAGGATTGCCTCTTCGGGCACCCGGCGGTTCCGGGGACGGTCCTTGAGCAGCTCACATTCCTCCATGGCCCAGTCGCTACGGCCCTCGCCGTCGAGACCGGACTGCAGCACGTCGGTCAGGGCCAGCAGGTGCTCGACGTCGGAGGCGGCGTAGTTGAGCTGGTCGTCTGTCAGCGGCCTGCGCAGCCAGTCGGTCAGGCGATCACCCTTGGGGAGGCTGATCCCCAGGAAACGATCGAGCAGCGAAGTGAGGGACGCGGTGGCCACCCCCAGGAAGCCGGCGGCGATCTGGGTGTCGAAAATGCGTCTCGGGATGGTGCCGCAGCTCAGGTCGAGCACCTCGAGGTCCTGCACCCCGGCATGGACCACGCAGAGCCCGTCGCCCTCGAGCAGCTCGGCCAGCGGCTTGAGATCCACCTCCAGTGGATCGATGAGCACCAGGCCGTCATCCCAGGCGAGCTGGAGGAGCGCCACCTGCGGGAAGTAGGTGCGCTCACGGTGAAACTCGGTGTCGATGGCGTAGCGGCTGGCGGCGCTGGCCGCCGCTAGGACATCGTCGAGGTCTTTTTCAGTTGAGACAAGAGTATGCAACGTGATGGTGTTGGTGGAGGAGTAGTGGGACCGCCCGAACTCGTTCAAGCCCCCGAAGCGAGTCTGCTCGCCCGAGCGACCGGACAGCGACATCCACCCAGGGGGTTGATGGTAGCAGGTGGGCCTAGTCCGAGCGACGACCCAACAACCGGTCCAGCTGGGCCGGTGTGTCGGCGTCGGCCACCGCATCGGGTGGGAGCTCGACCCCAACCCACCCCAGTTCATCAAGCGCCCGGTGGAACCGGTGCTCGCCCCGATCCAGCATCTGCAGCACCGAACGGCCATGTTCGGCCGGCCAACAGGCCAACGACACCTGGGGGCTGCCCCCGACCGTGGCCACCGTCACCGCCTTCGGATCGACGACCGCCGCCGCCAGCAGCGCCGAGACATGGGCACCCTGCAGCAGCACCAGGTCGCACGGCACGACGACCACCGGGCCGGTCTTGGCCCAGAGCAGTGCGGTGGCCAGGCCGGCCAGCGGACCGTCGCCGGGTCGGAGATCGGCGATGGTGGGAACGCCGATCCTGGGCCCGGCGCTGCCGCCGATGGCGGCCACCGGATCGACCCCGGCGGCCCGCAGGGCAGCCACCACCCGCTGGCCGACAAGCAGGTCGCCGGCCGGGGCCAGCGCCTTGTCGGACCCGAAGCGGGGCGATCGGCCACCGCACAGGACCGCCCCGATGACCCGGGGCGGCGGGGGTGGCGGGCCCGTTCGATGCCCGGGGAGGGCCGGATCCGGCATCGACAGGTGGTCAGTCTTCGAGCTGGGATGAGTTCCAGCCCGGGTCGAGCTGGAGGAGGAAGGTCTGGCATCGATCCTCCTCGTCCCGCTCCCCTATCGTCCCCGCCATCCGTCCCAGGCCATCGAGGGCCCGGAGGAATCCCCGGTTGGTCTCGTGCTGCCAGCGCACGTAGCCCGACCCCCTCCAGCCGTTCTGGCGGAGCCGGTCGAGACCCCGGTGGTACCCGACCCGATAGGCGGCATAGGCCTCGATCGGATCCCGCGCCAGGTCGCCGAGGCGAGCCCAGCCGTCGAGGAACCGGGGGTGATCGGCCACCACTGCGGCCACCGCATCGCGCCGGCTGTCACCCTCGAGGGCCAGCGCCTCGGCCAGCCGCAGCCGGGCCGTCTCCGGCTCGTCGTCCAGGATCGTCTCGGGAAGGCCGCCGCTGCTCATGTTGATGTTGGACATCGGCCCAGGCTAATCGCCCGGCGGTGGATCCTGGTCCGCCTCATCCCAGCCCGGTGGGTGCTCGGGCGCCCCCGCCGACGACGAGCCCCAGCGGGAGAATGCCCTGGCGAAACGCTCGGCCCCCTGATCCCAGACCCGTGACTCGGCCGCGATCCTCGACTGGTCGAGGTCGGCCTCGGCCTCGGCGGCCGGCGCCTCGCCCCCGTCGACAGACGCCCCGTACTCCTCGGACTCGGGTTCGGAAACCGGCCCGGAGACCGGTTCCGGCGAGTGACCGGTCCGCAGGTATTCCGACGTTGCGTCGTAGGCCAGGTCGGACAGTTCGGCGGCCCGGCTGAAGTCGTCGAATCGCAGCCGGGGGTTGCTGCCCGCCGGCAGCCGGTGGATCACGCAGTGGGGAGGTACCCTGCGCAGATCCTCCTCGAGCCGGAACCGACGGGCGGTCCAGTAGGCCCGGATGGCACCGTCGAATGGCCGCTGGACCTCCTGGGCCCGACCTTCGAGATGGCCGACATGCAGTACGTAGAGATCGGTGGCCCCCATGGCCACCGCCTGGGCGGTGTGGATCTCGTTCAAGACACCGCCGTCGATGAAGGTACGGCCCCGGTAGTCGAATGACGGGTACACCGCGGGCAGGGCCGCCGACGCCAACAGCGCCGGAACCAGCCGACCGTGCTCGAACCAATACTCCGATGCGGTGTCGAGGTCGGTTGCGACGCAGGCGAACGGGACCCGCAGGCCGGCGAAGGTCTTGCTCGGCAGCTCCTCGTCGAGCAGGTCGGCCAGGCGCTGGCGATCGTGGAGCGCCTCACCGCGCCTGGCCATCTGCGCCACCACCGGAATGAGCTTGGACGGCATCAGGTCGGGATCGCCGTCGGCGAGACGGCGCCACAGCCGCTCCAGACGTTCCACCCCGGAACCGGTCGGGTCGGCTGCATAGGCGGCGCCATTGATCGCCCCGACCGAACAGCCGACGATCAGGTCGGGCTTGATGCCGGCCTCGTTCAGGGCCCGGAGCATGCCGACCTGAACCGCCCCGAGGTTGCCTCCTCCGGAGAAGACGAAGGCGGTCCGCCGGTTGCGGTTCAAGAATCGCCGGACTGCGGGGCCGGTGGGTTGGCGGAGCAACCAGTCCACGGCCGTGGTCGTGAAGCCAGACGCCCGGTTCATGGCGCCACTGGATCTGGCCGGTCCCGATGCGGGGTCTACGGGCAACGAACCATGCGCAGTGTGTCGGTTGCGTTCACACTGGCCGAGCTGCCCCCCAGGACGGCGACGATGTCTCCGGCCCGGATGTGGCCCTGGGCCTTTGCGATCTCCAGCACGTTGTGGACCGTTGTGACGTTGTCGTCGATCCGGTCGATCTTGATCGGGGTCGCCCCCCAGCTCATCGTCAGTTGGCGCATGGTGCGATCCTCGGGCGTGAAACCGAGAATTGGTGCCTCGGGGCGGAATCGGGCGATGGCCCGTACCGTGAAGCCCGACCGGGAGATGCAGCAGATCGCCTTCGGTTGGATCTCTTTTGCCGCCTGCCAGGTGGCCAGGGTCATCGTGTCGGTGACGGCCAGATCGCCGGCCTGTCGTTCGGCCAGGTGATCCCGCTTGAGCTGGCGGCCCCACTGGTCGTAGTTGAACTCCTGGTCGGCCCGCTGGGCGATACTCGCCATGGTCGCCACCACATGGGCCGGGTCACGACCGATGGCGGTTTCGGCCGACAGCATCACCGCACTGGTGCCGTCGAACACTGCATTGGCCACATCCGAGGCCTCGGCCCTGGTCGGCGAGGGGGCGCTGATCATGGACTCCAGCATCTGGGTGGCGGTGATGGCGGGACGGCCAAGGGCGATGCACCGGGCGATGATCGACTTCTGGAGATGGGGAAGGTCCTGGATGCTGCACTCGGTGCCGAGATCGCCTCGGGCCACCATGACCGCCCCGGACTCGGTGATGATCCCGTCGAGGTTCTCCACTGCGGACCTGGTCTCGATCTTGGCCACCACCAGCGGGCCCCGGGGCGCCGGCTCCAGGCCGACCCGACGAACATCGTGGGCCGATCGCACGAACGAGAGGGCGATCATGTCGATGTCGTGTTCGACCATGGCATCGAGGTAGCGGAGGTCGTCTTCGGTCGGCGTGGTCAGTTTCAGCCGATCGGACGGGATGTGCAGACCGGGGCGGCCCTGCACGGTGCCGCCGTAGAGCACCCGGGCCCGCAGACTGGTGCTGGTGTGGTCGAAGACCTCGAGCACGATGGACCCGTCGCCCACCGCCAACCGGTCACCCTCGCGGATGTCGGCCAGCAGGCTCTCGTAGTCGACGACGAAGTGGTGCCCGCTCGACATGCCGTCGCCGGGCTCGAGCAGGATCTCGTCGTTGATGTGGAGGTTGGCCGGCTCCTCGAACGAACCGAGACGGACCTTGGGGCCGGGGAGATCGGCCATCACCCCGACCGGGCGCCCGACGACCTCGGCAATCGTCCGGAGTTGGCCCAGACGCTGGAGGTGGTCGTCCAGCGTGCCGTGGGACAGGTTCAGCCGGGCCACGTCCATGCCCGCTTCCACCATCGCCTTCATGGTGGTCTCATCGGCGCAGGAAGGCCCGATGGTTGCGATGATCTTGGTTCGTCTTTTCACGTCGCTCATGCTACCCAGCTCTGGTCGGTCCCTTGGACCCATCGGCCGATCGTCACAGAGCGTGAGCAGACCGGGCAGGTTCGATGGGCGAAGCGGCCGACGGGCCTTGTAGGGTCTGGGCCGATGGACCTGCTTCTCGTACGTCACGCCCGCCCTGTCCGAATCGACGATGCCGGCGGCCCGGCCGATCCGGAGCTGACCGATCTCGGCCACCGGCAGGCCAAGGCCATGGCCGACTGGCTGGCCGAGGAACACTTCGACAAGCTCTACGTCAGCCCGATGGTTCGGGCCCGCCAGACCGCGGCCCCGCTTGAACAGACACTGGGGTTGCCGGCCGAGGTGGTCGAAGGAGTCCAGGAGTACGACGCGGCCGATCATCACTACATACCGATGGAAGACCTCAAGGCCGACAAGCAGCGGTGGCGGGACTTCATCGTCGAACAGCAGCAGGAGGACATGTCGGCGTTCGCCGATCTCGTCGTCTCCTCGATCGAGGACCTGATCGGCCGCAATCGGGGGCAGCGGATCGCGGTGATCTGCCATGGCGGTGTGGTCAACGTGTGGGCGGCCAAGGTCCTCGGGTTGGCGCCGTCGATGTTCTTCGAGCCCCACTACACCTCGATCAGCCGCTTCGTCGCCGCGTCATCGGGGGAACGGTCGATCCAGAGCCTCAACGAGGTGGCCCACCTGCGAGGGCTCGGCTGAGACCGGACCGGGCTTGGTCTCCCGGGCCGGCGGGAAGCGGATTTGCCACCGGCCGACAATGCTATTGGACTGGTAAAACAACCGAAGCTGAGCGAGGCGGAGCCCGACCAGCCCGATGGCCGGGAGGAATCCGATGCCAGACGCAGATGTGAAGAAGATGACCGCAGCCCTTGACTGCCCGACGTTCGAGTCGCCGGCGTTCACGACGCCGAGACCGCTCGACCGATCGACGGTGGCCATCGTGACCTCGGCGTCGCTGCACCACAGCGACCAGCAGGACTTCTCCCCCACCGATACCGGCTACCGGGTCCTCGATGGCGCCCGCAGCGACCTGGTGCTCGGCCACTGGAGTCCGAACTTCGACACCAGCGGGTTCGCCCTCGACCCCAACGTGGTCTTCCCCATCGACCGGTTGCGGGAGATGGCCGCCGATGGCCGCATCGGGGCGGTGTCCGACCTGCACCTCTCCTACGCCGGCAACCAGTTCGAACTGAGCGGGATCCGGCTCGATTCCGGCCCTGCCGGCGCGAAGCTCCTGGTCGACGCCGGCGTCGATGTTGTGCTGCTGACCCCGGTCTGACCACTGTGTACGCGTACCGTGAGTACGCTGGCCCACATCATGGAGGCGGCCGGTCTGGTCACCGTGACGCTCGGCTCGATTCGTGAGCAGCTGTACAACACCGCACCGCCCCGGGGTCTGTGGTGCGACTTCCCCCTCGGTCGGCCGCTCGGCAAGCCGAACGACCCCGAGTTCCAACATCGGGTGTTGGCCAAGGCATTCGATCTGATCGAGTCGACGGACCACCAGACCGTCGAGGACTACCCGGAGTCGATCACCGACGAAGCGGCCGAGGTTCTGGTCTGCACCATGCCACCCCGGTTCGATGCGTCGATCCACCCCGCATTGGACGAGGCAAAGGGCATTCGGGCCGCCTACGACCGGGCGGAGGCGGCCGGGGCCCGGATCGGTGCCGGTCGTGTGGTCGCAGCGGACGACATCCCCGCCGCCATCGACGCCTTCATCGGTGTCGCAGACGGCACACCGTGGAAGGAGGCCGGCATCCCCGGCGTTCCGGCCCGGGTGGCCCAGGACATCCGTGGCTACTACGAGACGGCGGCGTTGGAGCTGGCCGACCACTCACCTTCGGCCTGGGCCGGCGCCCGCTGGTTCCTCGACGACACCGAGGCAGGCAAGGTGATCCTGGCCGCTCGGGAGCGGATGCGGGCCGACGGGGTGAAACAGCCGATCTGGTACTACCTCGTGCCCGGCGAGCTGTAGTGCTCTGACCGGGTGGGTTCCTGCCGCCGCGGCCGGGAGCACCGGGGCTCGCTCCCGGTCACCCTTGCGCCTCCAGTTCGGCCACCCGCTCCAGGAGCTCGTCTCGAACCGATTGGCCCTTCGCACGAGCGTTGCCACCGGTGACCCGCCAGCCGTGGCGGGCCGAGTACAGCAGGGGCGGTTCGCCAAGTCGACCCTCCCGGACCGACGTGACGGTCGCCAGGAACAGGTCGTGATCGAACCGCTCGATCCTGTCGAACGTCTCGCAGTCGAGCCAGGCGATGGCGTGGGGTACGAACGGCAGACCGTCGTCGTCGAGCTCGATGAACTCGGGCGCCGCGTACTTGAACTTGCGGCCGGGATAGGAGAAGTACTGACCCTCCCGGATCTGGTCGGCGGCCAGGATCGACACCGTGAACCGGCCGGCGGCCACCATCAGCGGATAGGTGTCGTGCTTCGGGCTGACCGAGGCCATGACGATCGGCTCGTCGAACGAGATCTGGCTCACCCAGTGGGAGGTGTAGGCCCTGGTGAGACCGCCGTGAGTGGCGGCGACCACCTGGACACCCTTGATCATCTGGCCGAGGCTCCGCTTGATGTCCCTGTCGATCACTGTGCATCTCTTTCGCCATGGTGGCCGGCTTCGGCCGGGCCGGTGCCGAGCCTACTGCCGCGATCGGCGGGCTCGATTGATCGGGCGCCGACCAGACCGCTCGGGCTGACCGACCGACCGACCGCTTCGCTCAGTTCCGGTGGGCCCGCAGGTCTCGGGCCTTGGCCCGATAGACGGGGGCGCGGTCGCTGTCGATCTCGGCCAGCGTCTCCAGCACCTCGGCGGCCCGGTCGTAGCGACCGAGACCGGCCAGGGCGTTGACCAGCTCCTGTCGATCTGCCGGCTCCGACGAGGCCATGGCGGCCCGCAGCTCCAGCACCGGGATGAGCCGGGACGCCTCGCCGAGCCGGGTGTAGGCCAGCCGCAGGTTGTTCAGGGTTCGGATCGCCATCGCCTCGTGGCCGATCGGTCGCAGCATGGCCGGGTTGAACGCTTCCACCGGGTGGAACCGGGCGAACAGCGTCCGGCAATCGTCGTAGCCGAGCCTCGCCCCACGATTGAAAGGATCGAACCACCGTGTCGGTTCAGGTCCCTCGCCGAGCAGGATGTGACCCGGCATGCCGATCGGGCGAAGATCGACGCCCCGCCGCCGACCGACTTCGGCCGCCACCGCGGCCAGCGTCAGCGGGATCCCCCGCCGGCGATCGAGTACCCGATGGACCAGCGAGTTGGCCGGGTTGTAGTAGTCGGCGACGTCGCCGGTGAACCCGAGCACACCGTAGACATGATCGAGCAATTCGTCAGGCGAACCGTGGCCCGGGCCTCCGTCCGCGAGCCGATCGAAGTCGGCAACCACCTGGTCCTCGCCTGGCGGCTCGTCGTCGATGGAGGCGACCACGGCCAGGATCCGGTCCAGTCCGGCCTCGGGATCACCGAGGAGCTCATCCAGCCTGGCGGCGGCGCTCACCACCGATCGGCCGCCCGCCCGGCGCCCGGCCGCTCCCGATGGCGATGGCGATGGCGATGGCGATGCGACACCATCAGCGACCCCGGAAGATCGGCTTCCGCTTCGCCATGAACGCCCTGACCCCTTCGGCGTAGTCCTCGGAGGTGGCACAGGCCTCGATGGCCGCCGTGACCAGCCCCGGGTTGCGTTGCTCGGGCGCCCGAAGATGGTCGGCGATGGCCAGCTTGGCCGCCCGTTGGCTCAGCGGGGCCCGGCTGGCGATCACCTCGGCCTGTTCGGCCACATAGGCATCGAGTTCGGACTTGGCGACCACGTGGTTGACCAGGCCCCAGCGCAGCGCCGTCTCGGCGCCGTACCAGTTGGCGGTGTAGATGATCTCCTTGGTCACGGCCGGGCCGAGCAGGTCCACCAGCTTGCCGGTGCCGGCGGCGCTGTAGCCGATGCCGAGGCGGGCCGGTGGTAGACCGAACTGTGCGTCGTCTGCCGCGTAGCGGATGTCCGCCGCCGCGGCGAGGGCCAGGCCCCCTCCGATGCAGAATCCGTGGATGAGGGCGATGACCGGCTTGGCCATGGTCTCGATGGCGGTGAACGCGGCGCCGGTGGCCCGATCGTAACCGCCGCCCCCCGGTCGGCGGTCGCCGAACTGGGAGATGTCGGCGCCGGCAACGAAGGCCGTCTCCCCCGCCCCCCGCAGCACCACGGTGTGAATCTCGTCGTCTTTGTCGAGATCGGTGCAGATCGAAGGCACTGCGAGCCACATGTCCATCGTCATCGCGTTCCGCCTGGCCGGGTGATCGAACACGATCGTGCCGACAGCGCCACTGCGATCCACTCTGACCGTTCCCGTCACCCGTCGCTCTCCAATGCTCACGCTCTGTGTTCGACCGGGCAGGGGCCCGACGTGAACAGAACCTAGCGAGTCCGAGCGATCGGCTCCACTTGCCCCTCCCGAGATCCCGCCGATGGGCGGCCCCGCTCGCCGGCCATGCCCAGCCGGACGGCGGCGGCCAGCATCGCCGCCCCGGCCAGCGAGGCGGCGGTCAACAGCCAGGTCGCCCCGTAGCCCGATCGCTCGATGATGAGCCCGGCCACCACCGGTCCGATGAGCGATCCGACGTAGACCCCGGTCTGGGTCACCCCGGTGGCGGCGGCAGGCGCCGAACGATTGGCGTTGACCACCACCAGGTTGAACAGGCCGGGCCAGGCCCAGCCGGCGGCAAAGACCACCGGTGTGGCCAGGAGATAGGCGATGGGGGTGTTGACCATCAGCCCCAGCGCCCCGAAGGTGCCGATGGCGAACAGCAAGATGACCCGCAGCAACACGTCGAACGAGGCCCGATCGGCGGCCCACCCGTTGGCCAACCTCGATGCGATCCCCAATGCCGAGCCGAACGTGAGCAGCAGCCCGGCCGGTCCCGGCGACACACCGGCGGCCACGGCCCCGCTCACCAGATACCCGACCAGGATGTTGGCCGCACCGCCGCCGAGCACGCCGACCGCAGCCATCAGCCACAACATCCGCCACCCCAGGTCGGGTTTGGCAACGACCGGGGCCACCGCCACGCCCCTCCCCTCGTCCTCGGGAACCGGCCGATTCCGGCCGCGCCGGTGGTCGGGCGGTCGTGACGAGCTGGTGCCCGGGCCCGATCGGGCCGCTCCGCTGAGTGCCAGGGCGATCACCGCCACCACGGTGGCCATCAGGTACCCGGCCCGCCAGCCGACCGTCAACGCCACCAACGGCACCGCCAACCCACCGACCAGCGCTGCGGCCGGCATACCCGACTGCTTGAGCGCCATGATCAGACCGAGCCGGCGAGGATCGACGGCCCGGACCAGGAGCAGGTTGACCGCAGGTTGGGTGAGGGCGTTGGCGGTCCCGGCCACCAGGAGCATCGCCAGCAGGGAACGGGGGCCGCTTGCGGCGGCGGCGATGGCCAGATCGGTGGCTGCGGTCACCACCAGGCCGAGCCGAACCGCAGCCAACGGCCCCAGCCTCTCGGCCAGCCTGCCGAGGATCATCGAGCCGGCCGCCGAGCCGACGAAGAAGGCGCCGATGGCAAGGCCGATCTCCGACTCGGTCATCGACAGTCCCGCCCTGACCTGCACCGCCATGGCACCGGTCAGGAAGGCGGGGAGGATGACGGCGAGCGTGGCGACGACACCGAGGGCGGTGACCCTTCCGAGGCCGGCAACCCCGGACGGGGTGCCGATGTGGGGCAACGGCGTCCTCGCATGGGCGCCCGATCGGGTCCATGGCATCGACCGAAGCGTAGGGCAGCTCACCCGGCCCGGCACATCCTCACCAGACTGGGATCATCGTGATGGTGCTAGCTTCGCCCCATGGCCTGGACCTACCTCGATCGCTCCCAGCCGTTCGGGTTCGCACACCGGGGCGGCAAGGGTCCTGCGCCGGAGAACACCGTCGCGGCCTTCGCCGCCGCCGTCGATATCGGCTACCGCTATCTCGAAACCGACGTGCACAGGACCGCCGACGACGTGCTGGTGGCGTTCCACGACGGCGGCCTGGAGCGAATGGCCGGACTGTCGGGCGGCATCGCCGACCACACCTGGGAGAGGCTGTCAGAGATCAAGCTCGACGGTGAGCACCCGATCCCCCGGCTGTCGGAGCTGCTCGACACTTTTCCCGACGCCCGGTTCAACATCGATCCAAAGGCCGACGATGCGGTGGACCTGCTGATCGAGACGATCGCCGACCATCAGGCGATCGACCGGGTCTGCATCGGGTCGTTCTCCGACGAGCGGATCGCCAAGGTCCGAGAAGCGCTCGGTCCCCGGCTGTGCACGTCGCCGGGCCCGAAGGGGGTCTTCAAGGTCCTGGGGGCGGCGAAACTCGGACGGCGATGGGATCCGCCGTACGGCTGCCTGCAGATCCCGGTCAGGGCCGCGGGCCTGCCCCTCGACTCCGCAAAGCTGATCAGGCAGGTCAAGGCACTGGGGCTCCAGGTGCACTTCTGGACGGTCAACGATGCCGACGAGATGAACCGGCTGCTCGATCGGGGAGCCGACGCCATCATCACCGACGAGATCGAACTGCTCAAGGACGTGCTGGCGTCGCGGGGCCACCCCGTCTAGCGGCGTCTCGC
Source organism: uncultured Acidimicrobiaceae bacterium (assembly GCA_947259095.1). Lineage (GTDB taxonomy): Bacteria > Actinomycetota > Acidimicrobiia > Acidimicrobiales > SZUA-35 > JAHELU01. The sequence goes on from CAMYLA010000043.1 coordinate 25,589, forward strand.
GGCGCCCTCGCCGCAGGTCAACACCCCCTGCCACCGTCAGATGATCAGTCGGGGTCGACGAAGACCGGATCTCGCTTCTCGAAGAAGGAGGTGACCTGCTCGATCTGGTTGGGGGAGCCGATCAGTCGGCCGATCTCCCGGCGCTCGTTTGCGAACCCCTGGGCCAACGAATCCTTGGGGGCGGTTGCGAACAACCGCTTGGCGGCCCGGATGGCATCGGGCGACTTGGCGGCGATCTCCGACGCCAAGGTCATGGCCTCGCCGTGGGGGTCCTCGGCCACCCGGGTGCAGAGGCCTAGCTCGACCGCTTCGGTGCCCGACACGGTTCGTCCGGTGAACGTCAGCTCCTTTGCCACGTCCAGACCCACCAGGTTGACCAGCGCCTGGGTGCCGGTCATGTCGGGGACCAGGCCCCAACGGATCTCGAGCACCGACAGCTTGGCGTCCGGGGCGACGATCCGAATGTCGGCCCCCAGGGCCAGTTGGATGCCACCGCCGAGTGCGTGGCCGTGGACCGCAGCGATCACCGGCACCGGCATCTCGGTCCAGCCGTAGACCGCCTGTTGGCCACGGTGGGTGATCCGGCCTTCCGGCAACGCCGGCTCGACCTCGGCGCCATGATCGGCCTCCCGATCGGTCATGCCCTGGAAACTGCCGAAGTCCAGACCGGCGCAGAACGAACGGCCCTCGCCGGACAGCACCACGCAGCGCAGCGACGGGTCTGCTGCCAGCTCCTCACTGGTCGTGGCCAGGGCGGCGAACATCGATGGATCGAGGGCGTTCATCTTCTCCGGCCGGTTGAGCCGGACGTCGGCCACGCCACCGTGGCGCGAGACCTGTATGCGATCACTCATTGGTTTGCTCACTCTCGGATCCCGAGATATCGGGGGTCGGGGTGTACGGACAGTGTCTGCAACCACGATCACAGCACCAACCACGATCGCGCAAATACACCGCGGTCATCACGAAGAGGCCGCTTCGGGGATCGGCGTAGCCGATGGAGCCCCCGGCGACCGCCCGGCGATGGGCCGCCATTGCGGCCGGGTAGCCGGGGCTGGTCGGCTGCAGGCGATCCGGCCTCGGTCGGTCAAACCAATCGCAGCGGAGCGCATTGTCTGCCATGGACCGGATCCCTTCCCACCACCAGCCTACGGCGCCGACCTGACGGTCCCAGCTCCCCGGCCGGCGGTCTGTGGATAACTATCGAAATCCACAGGGTTACACCTCTAGCACCACACAGCGTGGCCAACCTATGTTGGCAGGAGAGCACACATCCGGGACACGGGTACCGAGCGGGCACACCGCAGAGCAGGGAGGAAGACGATGGCATTGTTCGCAGTGACACTGACAGACGAGACGACCGACTTCGTCGAAGGAGCCGATGCGTACCAGCAGGAAGGGCCCATGACCACCTTCTTCTCGTTGCAGGACAACCGGCGGATCATCGACTCGTGGAGTGTCCGGCTCGCCAGCTACCGGACCGCAGACATCACCGCCATTCGGCGCAGTGCTCCCGACATCGCCCCACCCGGCTACCTCGAAAGCAACTCGGAGCTCTCCGTGGCCTAGGCCGGCGAGGACTGGGAGGCCGTACGGTCAACCACTATGTTGTCGGCATGGCAAAACCGGTCTTGTTGGTCCATGGATTCACCACCTCGGCGGCCAGGACCTGGCAGGAACCCGGGTGGATCGACCTGATCACCGAGGCCGGTCGTCCGGTGCTCGCCCCCGATCTGCTCGGCCACGGCGATGCCCCGAAACCACACGATGTCGCCGCCTATGACGAGGTCGAGAACCTGGTGGCCGCTGAGCTCCCCGACGGCCCGGTCGACGCCATCGGCTATTCGGCCGGGGCCGCCATCGTCCTCAGCCTGGCTATCGAAAAGCCCGACCGTTTCGATCGCATCGTCGTCGGCGGCATCGGCGGTTCGCTGTTCGACGAGCGGCAGGGAAACCCGATCCTCGATGCCCTCGAGGGCCGCGGCGACGAGAACAACCTGGTCAACATGCACTTCAAGTCGCTGGCCGAGAGCGACGGCAACGACCCGAAAGCGCTTGCCGCCTTCATCCAGCGCCCCAGGGTCGGGTGGACGCCCCAGATGCTGCAGTCGATCACCAATCCGGTGCTGGTGGTGATCGGTGATCAGGACTTCGCCGGACCGGGCGAACCGCTGGCCGAGGCGCTGGCGAACGGTGAGCTCCTGACCCTGCGGGGTGTCGACCACTTCGGTCTGCCGAAGGCCTTTGTGTTCCTGGAGCGGGCACTGGACTTCATCGGCGCCGCACCGTTCTGATCACCGCCAACCGTCAGCCGGTGCCTGCGGTGGCCAGCGCCATCGCATGGCGAACCAGGGCCACGATCGTGTCACGTACCGCAGCCCGGTTGCGGGCGTCGGTCACCAGGACCGGAACCGATGCCGGCACGTCGAGAGCCTCGCGAACATCCTCGGGGTGATGGCGGAGCACTCCGTCGAACGCATTGATTGCCACCACGAACGGCACACCGGCCTGTTCCATGTAGTCGACGGCGGCAAAACAGCTGTCCAGACGATCGGTGTCGATAAGCACAACGGCCCCGATCGCCCCTCGGACCAACTCGTCCCACATGAAGTGGAAGCGGTCCTGCCCGGGGGTGCCGAAGACGTAGAGCACGAGATCGTCGCCGAGGGCCACCCGGCCGAAGTCCATGGCCACCGTGGTGCCCTGCTTCGAGGTGGCCTCGCCGAGGTCGTCGACCTCGGTCGACACCGAGGTCATATTGGCCTCGGTGGTCAGCGGGTCGATGTCGGAGATGGTTGAAACAAGGGTGGTCTTGCCGACCGCAAAGCCACCGGCGATGACGATCTTGACCGGAATGGGGTTGCTCACATCAACCTCACAGACTCTGGAGACCGTCGAGAACCCGCTCCAGCAGAGCGAGGTCGGGTCTTCCGTTCGATTGGGCGGCGGCGACGTGGGTGGTGGCCCGGCCGGCCAGCACGAGGTCACCGGCCAGTACCTTGACAACCTGCAGCGGCAGGTCGAGGTGAGCCGAGATCTCGGCGATCGACAGCGGGGTCGAGCACAGCTGGAGCAGTGTCCTGGCCTCTCTGACCAGCGGCCGATCCGTGGTTCTGGCCACGCCACCGGTTGACCGGATCATCGTTTCGATCTCGAGTTCGACGCCGGCTCTGGTCCGGCCTCCGGTCACCGTGTACGGGCGGACCCGCAGCGGTGACGACGTTGCTTCGGTCTGTTCGGTCATTGAGGCAGCGCCGCCTGGAGCTCGGCCCGCAGATCCGGGGTCAACGAGGCGCCGGCCTTCTCGACCAGTACCGCCATCTCGTAGCCGACCAGGCCGATATCGGCCGAACCGTCGGCGATCACCGCCAGCAGCGAGCCGTCGCTGATCCCGGTCACGAACAGGAAGGCGTGCTCCATCTCGACGATGACCTCGGTCACCGCCCCGCCGCCGAATCGGCCGGCGGCGCCGTAGCTCAATCCGATCAGCCCGGAGGCGACAGCGGAGAACCGGTCGACGGCGTCGCGATCCAATCCGGCCGAGGTTGCGATCGGCAGGCCGTCGGAGGAGACGACCACCGCCTCGGAAACACCTGGCACCTGCTGGACAAAACTGTTGACCAGCCAGTTGACGTTGTTGGCTTCGTTACTCAGTCCGGTCATCGTGGTCTACCTGTCTTCCGTGTCTTGCCGGCCTGGATGGTTCGGTGGGGAACCGCCCGCAGCGTCTGGTCTCTTACCCTTGAGCCCTTCCCGGTATCGGGAAAGACGATCTCGGACCTCGTCGGGATCCCGGCCGCCGCCGGCCACCCGACGTCCTTCTCCGACCGGGACCTGGGATGCCCCCCGTTGCCGCTTGACCAGCCCTGAGGCGGTGGCCTCAGGTCCCCCACCGTCGGTCGTGGGCCCGGGCTCGGGTGTCAGCAGTGACGCAACCCCGGATTCGAACGCTTCGCCGCTTGGCAGCGCCTGGGCCAGATTGGAAGGCGGCAAGGCCCCGGCCGGCGGAGTCGGGGCGGTCCAGGTCGCAGGTTGCAGCAGCGGTTGCACCAGCGGTGGCAACGACGGAGGTTTGGCGTTCGGGGCCGCCGCCGACCGCAGGCCCGGTTGCGCCGGTGGATGATCGAGGGCGGCCTGAGCCCAGTCGGAGGGTGGTGTCTCGGGCGGCGCCTGCGGTGCGGGCTCGGCGGTGGCCGCCGATGGGGTGGAGGACTGCGGGCCGTCGATCGACCATCCCAACTGGGATTCCTCCGGTACCGGCGTTGGCCCAGCCGACACGGGCTGGTCCTGGAGTCCCGGAGCGTGCTGATCGAAGGCCGACGGGATCGGCTGGATCGGCTGGGTCGAGACCTCGGCAACCGCCCGGCCGTCGCCGGGAGCGGACCACGGATCCTGATCGGGGGCGAGGGCCGACGGCTCTGTCGAGTGTGCGAGCTGGCCGGCCGGTTCGGGACGGACACTCGCTGGCTGGGATCGTTGGGGGGCCGTCGCTTCGAACGGTGATGTGGAGGTCCAGTCGGCGGGACGTTCGGCCTGACCGACGGGTTCCCCGATCGGCTTGGCCGCATCCTGGGTCGGATGGAGGCCAAGCAGGCGCTCCAGAGCTGATGAACGGGCACCGACCGGCGGCTCCGCCCGGGTCGGCGACCCCGTCGACTGGGCCTGCGCTGCCGACGGCTGCGCTTGCGTCAATGCGGCCGGCGGCTGGGCCTGGGTCAGTGCGGCCGGTGCCGCCGGCGGCTGGGCCTGCGTCAGTGCGGCCGGCGGTTGGGCCGGTGCCGTTGGCGGCTGGGTCGAAGAAGACTGCTGTCCTGGCTCCGCCGGCTGGGAGAGCGGCGGCGCCGGAGGCTGGATCAGGGCCGGGCTCGGGGACGGCGACGGTGCAACCGGTGGCACCGGCGCCGCCGGTGATGCAAGAGAGGTCGCTGCGGTGGGGACGGGCTCGGGGTGGGGGGCCGCCGATCCGTCGCCGGTGGCGGGACCGGGCCGATCCTGCGTGGTCTTGGCAGTGGCCGCATCGTCGACACCGACCGCTTGATCGTCGGCGGTCTCGGCGGCGGCCGGCACGATTCCCTCCGGGGTGCCGCCGACGAACAGGTCATCGGGGACGGTGACCTGTGCCTTGGCGCCGGTGTCGCCGTTGGGTTGGAGAACCACGGCCGTTTTCAGCCGCTGGGCCAGCCGGCCGATCACCATGAAGCCCAGCGATCGACCCATACCGAGACCGAGCTCGGGTGGATTGGCCAGGAGCTCGTTCGCCGAGGCCAGTTTCTCGTCGGTGAGGCCGATGCCCCTGTCGGCCACGGTGAT
>CAMYLA010000044.1:0-30596 GCA_947259095.1 uncultured Acidimicrobiaceae bacterium
CGGCCGGCCCGCGGCCGGCGGGGCTGCGGCGACCTTCCGTCGCCCCGGCACCGTCGGGTCGGCCAAGGAGGCGCATACGATGGGTCGTACCGTTATCACAGCGCGGTGGGCCCGGGCCGGCCCGGGCCCACCGCCGCCTGCCGGTGTCGGTGTCGGTGTCGGTTGCGGGGTGGGTCATCGGCCTGCGCCGCCGGGCCATCGGGGTCTGGTGGCGTGAACAGTCGGGCCAGGCCACGGCAGAGTACGCATTGGTCATGTTGGCCGCGGCCGGGCTGGCCGGCATGGTGTTGGCCTGGGCGGTCAGCGGCAACGGCGTCGAGCGGTTGATGAACGCGGTGATGGACTCGATCATCGCCGAGGTCACCGGATGAGCCCGATCACCGCTGCTGCGGTCATGACAACCGTCGGCTCGTCCACCGGCATGGCGGCCGTTGGTCCCCCGGCCCGCGGAGCGGCCGGGCAGAGCACGGCCGAGCTGGCCATCCTGCTGCCGGCGCTGATGATCCTCATCCTGACCGTTGTCCAGGTCGGGCTGGTGGCTCGAGATGTTGTGGTCGTCCACCATGTCGCCGGGGAGGCGGCCAGGGCTGTTGCCGTGGATCCGGCTCACGAGGAGGCGGTGGCGGCGGCGAAGCGGGCCTCGCCGGCGCTCGATCCGGATCGGCTGAGGGTCGGCTTGCGGGGCCGGCGAGCGGCCGGCGAGCTGGTCACGGTGGATGTGGACTACCGTTCACCGACCGACGTACCGGTCGTCGGATCGTTCATCGGTGACATCGGTCTGTCCGCCGAGGCGGTGGTCCGGGTGGAATAGCACGGGGGCGGGCCGGCCGGTCCGCCGGTCAGCTCTTGTTCTGTGCGTACTCGACGACCCGGGCCATGACCCGCTCGTCCACGCGCTTCCAACAGGGGGATGGCGATCTGCATGCTCCCTGCCTGCCACGACGAACCGGTGGCGTCCGGTCGTCACCGGTTCGTCGCTCCGGCTCTCGACCACCGGTTGCTCAGAATGGCTCGTCCTCGCCCAGGGTGTTGCGTAGCAGCGACAGCGCCGCCATCTTGTCAAGCGGCTCGTTGCCGTTGCCACACTTCGGCGATTGCACGCACGACGGGCAACCGGCGCTGCAGCCGCAGTTGTCGAGAACCTCCGCGGTTGCGGCCAGATGCCGGTCCGCTGCGGCATAGGCCAGCTCGGCCACACCGGCACCGCCGGGGTAGCCGTCGTAGATGAACACGGTCGGCAGGTCGGAGTGGGGGGCCTCGGCGATCGACACCCCGCCAACGTCCCACCGGTCGCAGATGGTGAACAGCGGCAGGATGCCGATGGCCGCATGTTCGGCGGCATGGAGCGCACCGGGGAGGGCGAAGTTGCGGATGCCGGTGTTGCGGATCACCGATGGCAGCCACTCGTACCAGATCGAGTTGGTGACCAGCTCCTGCGGGGGCAGGTCGAGGTCTTCGGTGGCCACCACGGTAGCGGTGCCGAGCTCCTTGAGTTGGTACCCGATGACCTGGGTGGTGACCCGAACCCGGCCGAGGTGGAGCGTCGACGCCCCCACCGGCTTGGTCATCGCGGTGTCCAGCACCTCGATGTTGATCCGGGACTTGGCCTGGGTCCAGGTCTTGCCGTCGTCGGGTTCCACGATGGCCTCGCGGGTGGTGAGGTCGAGATCGATGACCCGCCACGGTTGACCCCGATGCAGATACACCGCTCCGGGGTGGACCAGGTTGCCGGCCCGGGCCAGCTCGACGGTGCCGATGAGCTGATCCTCGGTGTCGACGATGCGGACCTCACCACCGGAGGCCGAGCGCAGACTGATCCGGTGGAACGGCATTCCCCGCCCGTCCCACACCGCCCGAGGGAGACGGTGGTGGTCGGGCCGGATCCGCAGCTCGTCGTTCAAGACGTTGCGATGGACCGCTTCGTCGAGATCGGGCCACCAGCGTTCATCGAGATGGGCCAGGGGCCATTCGTAGGCCGCGCAACCCAGATGGGGATCGAGGATGTTCGGATTTGCGACGTTGACCACCACCGGCTCCGGCGGCCGTTCGAACAGGTCCTCGGGGTGGTTGACGAACCATTGGTCGAGCTGGTCGTCGCCGGCGACGAGGACCGAGATCGACTCCTGCAGGCCCTGCCGTCCGGAACGGCCAGCCCGACCGATCTGCTGCCACATCGAGGCGATCGTCCCGGGGAAGCCGCACAGCACCGTGGCGTCCAAGCCGCCGATATCGACCCCAAGCTCCAGTGCGCTGGTGGTCACCACCGCCCGCAGTGACCCCTCGACGAGTTCGGCCTCGATCTCCCTGCGTTCGGCTGCCAGGTAGCCGCTGCGATAGGGTCGGACCGTGTCTGCGTAGCCCGGCGGCAACGATCGAGCAACGCCGGCCGCCACCCGCTCGGTCAGCGCCCGACTGCCACAGAAGGCAATGACCCGGCGCCCGCTCAGCACCAGTTCGGTGACGGCCCGGATCGTTTCGGTGGCCGGGGACTGGCGAATGCCCCGCTCCACGTCGACCAACGCCGGCTGGACCACCGCCACCTGCCGTTCACCGGAGGGTGAGCCGTCTGCGGTGACCGCCATCACCGGCTTGCCGCACAGCTCGGCGGCCAGCGCCTCGGGTTCGCCGATGGTCGCCGAACAGAAGACGAACGTGGGATTGCTGCCGTAGCGGGCGCATTGCCGTTGGAGGCGCCGCAGCACATGCGACACGTGGGTGCCGAAGACACCCCGCAACACATGCAGCTCGTCGACCACCACATAGTCGAGCCGTTTCAGGAACGTGGCCCACTTGCCATGGTGGGGCAGCAGCCCGTGATGGAGCATCTCGGGGTTGGTCAGCACCACGTTGGCGTTTGATCTGGCCCACGCCCGTTCGTTCTTTGAGGCGTCGCCGTCGTAGGTTGCGGCTTTCAGATCGGGGATGTTGAGCTCGCCGAAGGCCCGGAGTTGATCTTGGGCCAGCGCCTTGGTGGGGTACAACAACAGCGACGTGCCAGATCGCAGGCCGCTGACAACCGATTCGGCGATGGGGATCTGGAAGCACAGCGACTTGCCGGAGGCGGTCCCGGTGGCGATGACCACCGACCGGCCCTCACGCAGCAGGTTGATGGCCTCCGCCTGGTGGGAGTAGATCTGTTCCGGGAGGCAGTGGGCGATCCGCTCCGGCAATGGCCGGGCCAGGTCACCGTGGCTCGCCGGTCGGTGGGGGAGCCGCTCCAGGTGGACCAGCCGTCCGTCCCTTCGGAACTGTTCGATGGCCTGTTCGATGGACCCTGGCTCATCACCGGGCGCAGCACCCACATCCGGCCCTTCGGCCGGTTCCTCCACCGATTCGGTTGCCGGTTCGCCTGTCGGCGAGCCGAGTATGTCGAGCGTGTCGACGGCCACACCATCCACCGAAGACAGTCTAGAGCGTTGGTCGATGGGTACAAGTGTTCGCTCGAGAATGGGGCCGACCGGCCGGCGGCGAAAGCCCGGCAACCCGGCGGCCGCTCCCGGCTACAGCTGCCCGATGGTGGGATACAGCGGGTTCTGGGCCAGCAGTTCCGCGGCCCGGGCCCGTTGATCGTTGCGAACGCCGTCGTCGAGATCGAAGTGGGCCTTCGACGGCTCCCCGGCCTTGGTCGGCACCGGCTCCGTGCTGCGCAGCACACCACAGATGATGTCGGCGACCTCGTCCATGTCGGAGGTGTCCATGCCGACCGTGGTCAGCGCCGGGGTGCCGAGCCGGATTCCAGACGTGTACCAGGCCCCGTTGGTATCGAACGGGATCGAGTTCCGGTTCACGATCACCCCCGCCGCCTCGAGCGACGATTCGGCCTGGCGGCCGGTGAGGCCGAACGGCTGCACGTCGACCAGGACGAGGTGGTTGTCGGTGCCGCCGGTCACGATCCGGCCGCCCCGCTTGGCGATGCCCTCGGCCAGGGCGGCCGCGTTGTCGGTCACCTGCTGAGCGTAGGTCTTGAATTCCGGTTGCCGGGCCTCGGAGAAGGCAACGGCCTTGGCCGCCATCACGTTCGACAGTGGGCCGCCGAGCACCATGGGGCAACCCTTGTCGACGAACTCCACCAGGTCGGCCTCGTTCGAAAGCACGATCCCGCCCCGAGGGCCCCGCAGCGACTTGTGGGTGGTGGAGGTGACGATATGCGCATTGGGGATCGGATCGAAGTCGCCAGTGAAGACGCCCCCGGCGACCAGGCCGGCGAAGTGGGCCATGTCGACCATCAGTGTGGCCCCGACCTCGTCTGCGATCTCCCGCATCTTGGCGAAGTCGACCTTGCGGGGATAGGCGGAATAGCCGGCCACCAGCACCAGCGGCTTGAACTCCCGGGCGGTGGCCGCCACCTGGTCGTAGTCCAGCATCTCGGTTGTGTGGTCGACGCCGTAGGACCGCTGATCGAACAGCTTCCCCGAGATGTTCGGCCGGAACCCGTGGGTCAGGTGGCCGCCGGCGTTGAGGGCCATGCCGATCATCCGCTGGTTGCCGAATGACTGCCGGAGTTCCTCCCAGTCGGTGGCCGAGAGGTCGTTCACGTGTTTGGCCTCGTGGTCGACGAGGAACGGCGCCTCCACCCGGTGGGCCAGAATCGCCCAGAAGGCGACCAGGTTGGCGTCGATCCCGGAATGGGGTTGGACGTAGGCGTAGTCGGCGCCGAACAGCGCTTTTGCGTGATCGACGGCCAATCGCTCGACCTTGTCGACGTATTCACAGCCGGCATAGAACCGGTGACCGGGTGTGCCCTCGGCGTACTTGTCGCTGAACCAGTTGCCCATGGCCAGCAGGACCGCCGGGCTGGCGTAGTTCTCGGATGCGATCAGTTTCAGCTGGCTTCGCTGGTTGCCGAGCTCACCCCGGATGTGGTCGGCGACCGCCGGTTCGACCGCCCCGATCACGTCGAGGGCTGCGCGGTAGGCCAGGGCCTCCGGCGAATCGACACCGGCGTTGTTCACGGACTGGGTGCTGGTTGTCTCCTGGACGGTCATGGGGCCGATGGTACTGACCGGCGGTCCGGTCACCTAACATCAGTGATCATTTATGACCCCAAGTCAAACGCCGATCCGAGCACGGTGAATCAGGAACCGTCCCCCGTCCCGCCGCGTCCGGTGGCCGGGATCGGCCTCGATCCTCCGCCGCCTGACCGCCACTCGGCTGAGGTCTTCGTTGCCGAGCATCTCGGCGGTCTGTTTCTGGAAACGGAGGTTGTCTCCTCCGACCGGTTCCGGGGCGGTCAGGCTGCGGCCGAGGGGGCGCTGGAGCGGTTCGATGTCGCAGGCTACGCCTCGGCCAGGAACGAGGCCTACCCCCAGCACAGGCGGGGTGCATCCGGGCTCTCGCCCTATATAAGGCACGGCCTGCTTGCGTTGCCGCTGGTCTGGGACGCAGTGGAGGGTGGACCGGCAAACGACGTCCGCAAGTTCCGGGACGAGTTGCTGTGGCAGGAGTTCGCCCGGCACTGGTACGCCAGGCTCGGCGCCCGAACCGCCGCACCACTGCGGCGCAGCTACCGGCCGGAAGTGTCGGTCGGCGGCAGCTCACCGGCCGACCCGTGGGATCCGGACATGGCCTGCCTGGAGCTGACCGTCGGCGAACTGGAGGAGGACGGCTGGCTCGTGAACCAGACCCGCATGTGGCTGGCCAGCCACTGGACGGTCCGCAATCGTTTCGACTGGCGGGCCGGCGAGGACTACTTCTTTCGTCACCTGCTCGACGGCTCCCGGGCCGCCAATCGACTCGGTTGGCAATGGACCAGCGGGATCGGCTCGAACCGGAGCTACGGCTTCTCCCGCTGGCAGGTGGAAAAGCGGGCCCCCGGCCTCTGCGCCTCCTGTGACGTGGCGGCCCGGTGCCCGATCGACGGCTGGCCGGACGATCCCGACTTCGAAAGGGTCGACGTCGACCCGCTGATCACCGGCGATCCCCAGCTCGACGCACGGGTCGGACCTCGCCGGGTCGAGCGGAGTGGATCGAGCCCGGAGACGGTGTGGCTCACCGCCGAGTCGCTCGGTCTCGGCGATCCGGCGCTGGCCGCCAACCCGAACCTGCCTGCGGTCTTCGTGTTCGACCGACCCCTCCTGGCCGGCCTGCAACTGTCGTCGAAGCGGTTGGTGTTCCTGGTCGAAACGCTGGCCGAACTGGCGGTCTCCCGACCACTGGAGATCCAGGTCGGTGACCCGGTCGAGCTGCTCGGGGGCCGCTCGCTGACCACCACGTTTGCGCCGGTGCCGGGCTGGCGCCGTCGGGCCTCGGAGCTCACGATCGACGAGCTCCACCCGTGGCCCTGGTTGCGGGTTCCGGTGGCGGGAAACATCGGTTCGTTCAGCGCCTGGGTCAAACAGATCCGTCGCCGATGAGGATCGGGGACACTGCGTCTGGCCTGTCTGTCGGACGGCCCGATCGTGGGATATCGTAGGGTGTAAGTGGAACCAGAAGACTCATTGGATGAGCCCGGACCGACCATGTCCGGGATCTCACAACGAAGTGACATCCAGAGACATGGTCTCGTCGAGATCAACATCCCGTCACGGGTCGATTTGGTGGCGGTCGTCCGGATGATCGTTGCCGCCGCCACCAATGCGGTGGAGGCGTTGCGGGGCGATCGCCTCGACGATCTGCGGTGGGTGACCTCGGAGGCCACAACCAACGCCATCCAGGCCAACCTGTCGATCAATCTTGGGGGCAGGGTCGCCATCACCTGCGAGGTCAACGAAGGTTTCGTCCGTTTGGCGGTCCACGACGAGGGCCCGGGGATGCCCGAGCACTTCGAAGTGCCCGACATCACCCACCCCGAACGATTGCACATCGAAGGGGCATTCGGAGTTCCTTTGATGGAACGCCTCAGTTCAGCTTGTAGCTTTGTCTCAGCCGACACCGGTACGACGGTCAAAATGGAGCTCTACCAGTAGCTCGGGCCGGTCCGGCGGGAGCGAAGCGACAGGGAACCGTGTCTTCTGAACCAGCGATACAGGTACGCAAAGAGGCCTGGAGCGGAAGCGACAACCGTCTGGCGAGAGTCGTGGCCCGGCCGCTGGTCGGGTTCCTGGCCCTGGAGGCCGCCTCAGGGGTGATGCTGTTGTTGGCCACGACGGTGGCCATCCTGTGGGCCAACCTGCCCGGCGACATCGGCGAGTCCTACCATCGGCTGTGGGAGACCCACTTTTTGGTGGAGATCGGCGACTGGGTGGTCTTCGATGAGCCACTGGAAGGTGTTGTCAACGATGGGTTGATGGTTCTGTTCTTCTTTGTGGTGGGGTTGGAGATCAAATCCGAACTGGTTGTCGGGGACCTGCGGCAACCTCGGGTGGCGGCCCTGCCGGCCATCGCCGCGCTCGGCGGCATGATCGTACCGGCCGGCATCTATGTGTTGGTCACCGCAGGCGGTCCCGGCTCCACTGGCTGGGGCGTGCCGATGGCCACCGACATCGCCTTTGCCGTTGGTGTGCTGGCCCTGCTCGGACCCAGTGTCCCCCAGCAGCTCAAGCTGTTCCTTCTGACCCTGGCCATCGTCGACGACATCGGAGCAATCCTGGTCATCGCCGTGTTCTACACCACGAGTATCAGCTTCCAGTGGTTGTCGTTGGCCATTGTCGGTGTGCTGGTCGTCGTGACGCTCACTCGGCTCAAGATCTGGTACACGCCGATCTATGCGGTCATCGGGATCGGGATCTGGTACGCAACGCTCGAATCCGGGGTCCATGCCACGATCGCCGGTGTCGTCCTGGGGTTGCTGGCCCCGGCCCGGCCGCTGCTGGGGCCTCGGGCGCTGGAACGGGTCGAGGACACGCTCTCGGGTGACAGCACCAACCCGAATCAGATTCTCGACGCCAACTGGAAGATGAAGGAGACGATGTCGATCACGACCAGGTTGACCCAGATCCTGAGCCCCTGGACCGGCTTCGTGATCGTGCCGATCTTTGCCCTGGCCAATGCGGGCATCGAGCTCTCCAGCAGTGCAATCTCGGGGGCCATTTCGTCCCGGGTCACGTGGGGGATCGTGCTTGGCCTGGTCGTCGGCAAACTCGTCGGGGTGAGCGGCGCCACCTACCTGGCGGTGCGGTTCAACGTTGCCAGCCTGCCCCCTGGCGTGACGATGAAACATGTGATGGGGGGCGGTGCCGTGGCCGGGATCGGCTTCACGGTCGCCCTTTTCATCGCCAAGCTGGCCTTTGTCGACGAGGAGGGCCGGTCGCTGCCGATCCTGGAGGAGGCGATCATCGGCATCCTCGTCGCCTCGTTGTTGGCCACCCTGGTGGGTTGGTTCGTGTTGCGGCGGGCGGCGGCCGACCAGCCAACGGCCGAGGTACCGGTGCTCCAGACCCAGTAATTTTTTTCGGGGACGCTCGGCGGCCCCGCCACAGGCCCGAACCGCCAGGTGGTTACTGGGCTTTCGCCACTTGCAATGTCCGGCGAAAAGCAACCCGCAGGGAAACTTTTTCCGGTCGGTGTCGACAAAATCGCCAAAACTGTTCGTAACCTCCGAACGGTGACCCAGCCGCTCGTGATCGTCGAATCCCCAGCCAAGGCGAAGACCATCGCCGGCTATCTCGGCGACGACTACGTCGTGGAGTCGTCGATCGGACACATCCGGGACCTGCCGTCCAAGGCGGCCGAGATCCCGGCCGCGTACAAGAAGGAGAAGTGGTCGTCGATGGGGATCGACGTCGACAACGACTTCAAGCCCCTATATGTGGTATCGGATCGCAAATCCGACCATGTGAAGAAGCTCAAGAACCTCCTGAAGAACGCCAGCGAACTGGTACTTGCCACCGATGAGGATCGAGAGGGCGAGGCCATCGCCTGGCACCTGTTGGAGGTGCTGAACCCGGCGGTCCCGGTCAAGCGGATGGTGTTCCACGAGATCACCCCCGAGGCGATCCGCCGAGCCATCGACAATCCCCGCGAGCTCGATCGTCGCCTGGTCGATGCCCAGGAAGCCCGCCGGCTGCTCGATCGGCTCTACGGCTACGAGGTGTCGCCGGTCCTGTGGAAGAAGGTCAAGCCTCGTCTCTCGGCAGGGCGGGTCCAGAGCGTCGCCACCCGGATCGTCGTGGAACGGGAGCGGGAGCGAATGGCGTTCCGCTCCGCCAACTACTGGGACCTGACCGCCACCTTCACCGCCAGCGACCAGAAACATGCCGGCGAGCGGCCGTTCAGCGCGGTCATGTTGGAGCTTGACGGAGCCCGGATCGCCACCGGGCGGGACTTCGCCCAGGACGGCACCATCCGGCGCGACGGTGTGGTCCATCTCGACAAGGCCCAGGCCGATTCCCTGGCGGTGGAACTGCGTGATCAGCCGGCCGAGGTCCGCAGCCGGGAGGCCAAGCCGTATCGGCGGACACCGGCGGCCCCGTTCATCACCTCCACCTACCAGCAGGAGGCGAGCCGCAAGCTCCGTTTGTCGTCGAGTCAGGCCATGCGGGTGGCCCAAGGGCTCTACGAGCGGGGCTACATCACCTACATGCGGACCGACTCCACAACGCTGTCGGAGGCGGCGGTCGGCGCGGCCAGGGCCCAGATCGCCGAGAAGTACGGTGCCCAGTATCTTCCCGACGGTCCCCGGGTCTATCGGACCAAGGCCAAGAACGCCCAGGAGGCCCACGAGGCAATCCGCCCCGCCGGCGACACGTTCCGCACCCCCGGTCAGGTCTCCGCCGAGCTCAGTGCTCCCGAGTTCCGGGTTTACGAACTGATCTGGCAGCGCACCGTGGCCTCGCAGATGACCGATGCCACCGGCGAGACGGTCACCCTCAAGCTCTCGGTCGATTCCACCGCCGGGCGAAACGCCCTGTTCTCCACCTCGGGCACGGTCATCTCCCATCAGGGATTCCTCAAGGTCTACGTGGAGAGCAAGGACGAGGCGGCCGACGACGGCGACCCCGAAGCCGATGAGAAGCGGCTGCCGGCCCTCCAGGAGGGCGATCGGGCCGATCTGACCAACATCGAGGCCGCCGGCCACGACACCCAGGCGCCGTCCCGGTTCACCGAAGCGTCGCTGGTCAAGAAGCTCGAGGAGCTCGAGGTCGGGCGCCCGTCCACCTACGCCTCGATCATGACCACCATCCAGGATCGTGGCTATGTCTGGAAGAAGGGCTCGGCGCTGGTGCCGAGCTTCCTCGCCTTCGCGGTCATCACCCTGCTGGAACAGCACTTCCCCGACCTGGTTGACTACGCCTTCACCGCCAGGATGGAAGGCGACCTCGACAACATCGCCAGCGGCACCGAGGACGCAGTGCCGTGGCTCTCGCAGTTCTACTTCGGGGCCGACGAGGAGCCCGGCCTTCGGGACAAGGTGGCCGACCGGCTCGGCGACATCGATGCCAGAGCGGTCAACTCGATCCCCATCGGTGTCGACGACGACGGGATCCCCATCATCGCCAGGGTCGGGCAGTTCGGGCCGTACCTGGAACGGGGTCGCCTCGGCGGGTTCACCCTGTCGGAGCTGCCGTCGGCGGCCGAATCGGAGAGCGGTTCGTCCCAGCCCACTCAGATGGCCCACTGGGACGCAGTCGTCGGGTCCCGGATGCACCTCCGTCGGAACCTGGTCGGCGACTCCACTGGGCGCGAAATCCTGATCTGCGGCCACCGGGAAACGTCGCGTGGTCCGCTGCTGGATGAGCCGATCGACGGTGCGATCTACACGCCGGCCGAAGGGAGCTGGCGGCCGATCAGCGAGTGTTCCTGGATCGGCACCCCGGCTGCTGCGGTGTGGACGGGCGACACCTACGGTCAGATGGTGGTGCTCGGTGCCACCGGTGGCGGCGCAGCCTACGACCCGGCAAACGATTCCTGGAAGACCCTCCCGCCCGAGGTTGCCACCCCGCTCGGGTTCCGGGCCGCGCTGTGGACCGGCGAGAAGGTCCTCGGCATCGGGTGGGGCAAGGACGGCATCGCGGTCACGGGCTTCGATCCAGGCACCGGCTTCGCCGACGGCGGGACGTTGCTCGAGGTTGCGGTGTCAGACGCTGCGGTGGCCTCGTGGACCGGGAGCGAGGTGCTGGTCTGGGACCGCACCGCAGGCTGGTTCTACGATCCGGCGGCAGACTCCTGGCGGGAAGCGCCGATCGTCGACAAGTTCGACGGCAAGAAACCCAAGGAGTCCCGGGCGCTGGCCATCGACGGCGACGTGTCGGCGGTCTATGCCGTCGCCTGGTTCAAGACCACGGAGAAGATCCGCCTGGCCAGGCTCGAAGGCGACAGCTGGCGCTGGCTCGACGGCGTTGCCGTCGATGGCCACCTGGCCGACGCCCGGTTGGTCGACGGCGAGATCGTGATCACCGGCGACGATGTTCCGGTCAAGGCCTACCGGTTCGTACCCGGCTCAGAAGAGCTGATCCCGTTCGACAGCTTCCCTTCGAGGGCGGTCAGGGATCATTCGATCTCGGCCGTCTCGCTCGGGCCGGACGCGCACCGGGGTCTGATGGTCTGGGGCAACCTGATCGAGACAAAGGCCATCCCAAACGACGTCACCCCCGACGAATTGAACGTCACCCGGTCGACCGAGATCATGTCGGTGCCCGACGTGATCCAGCTCGGTCACCACCCGGAAAACGGCCTGCCGGTGTTCGTTCGCGATGGCAAGTTCGGTCCATACGTTCAGCTCGGGGAGATGCCGAAGAAGGTCACCGACGACAACAAGCCCCAGACGAGCTCGCTGTTCCAGGACATGAAGATGGAGGAGCTGACCCTCGACCAGGCCCTGGAGCTGCTGAGCATTCCCCGGGTCATCGGCGCCGACCCCGGCGATGGGCTGGAGATCACGGCCCGGAACGGCCCCCACGGTCCGTACCTGACCAAGCCGCCGCCGGAGGAAGGCAAACGGGCCGACACGAGAAGCTTCGAGAACGAGGCCGAGCTGTTGACGATGACGTTGGACCAGGCGGTTGCCCTGTATGCCCAGCCAAAGCGGCGGCGGGGCCAGAGCGCAACCGGGCCGCTCAAGGAGTTGGGCATCGACCCGACGACCGACCTGCCGGTGGTGGTCAAGAGCGGTCAGTTCGGCGAGTACGTGACCGACGGCGAGGTCAACGCCAGTCTCACCGCCACCGACACCGTCGAGCGGATCGACATCACCCGGGCCTCGGAGTTGCTGGCCACCCGCCGCCAGAAGCTGGCCCTCGATCCCGGAGGCTCGAAGAAGGCCACCAAGAAGACGGCCAAGAAATCGACGGCAAAGCGGGGCGGGGCGAAGAAGTCGACGGCCAAGAAGTCGACGGCAAAGCGAGGCGGCTCGAAGGCGGCGGCGAAGCGCTGACCGTGGCGGCCTACATCGCTTTTGAGGGGGGCGAGGGTTCCGGCAAGAGCACGCAAGCTGCGGTGGTGGCCGAGCGGCTCGGCGCCGTTCTGACCAGGGAGCCCGGCGGGACCCCGCTCGGTGGGCGACTGCGGGCGCTACTCCTCGATGCCGACACCCATCGGGTCGGGCCGAGAGCGGAGGCGCTGATGATGGCCGCTGACCGGGCGCAACACCTGCAGGATGTGATCCTGCCCGCCCTGTCGAACGGGCGCCATGTGGTCTCGGACCGCTCGGCGTTCTCCTCGCTGGCCTACCAGGGTGGTGGTCGGGAGCTGGGGGTCGACAACATCCGCGCCGTCAACGAGTGGGCCGTCTTCGGTCGCTGGCCCGACATCGTGGTCTACCTTCGGGTTCCCCGCGACATCGCTGTTGGTCGGCTCAACCGGTCGCTCGATCGTTTCGAGCAGGAGGACGAGTGGTTCCACGTCCGGGTCGGCGACGCGTTCGATCGACTCGCCGCCGAGGACCCTGACCGGTGGATCGTCGTCGACGGTTCCCGTTCGGTCGACGAGGTGTCGGTCGAGGTGGGCCGGCGGCTCGACTCGGCCCTGGTCGACTTCGCCTAGTCGCTCCGTACAGTCGGCCCGCCGACGCCGGCCGGTTGCCTGGCGGGCCGCGATCGGGCGGAGCGCAACGTAGGTGCGGGCGGCAGTAGAGTCGAGCCGTGTCCGAATCGTCACCCGGTCCCGTGGTCGATCTCGATCCGTGGGCCCAACTCGTCGGCCAGCTCGAAGCCCGGGCCAGGTTGGAGGCCGCTGCGGTCTCGCCGGTCCATGCCTACCTGTTCCTCGGCAACCGGGGCAGTGGCACGTTTCGGGCCGCCCTCGGATTCGCAGGCCTGATCCTGGCCTCGGCCTACGACGACCGGCCGGCCGCCGACCGGGCCTTGAGCCTGGCTGTCGATGGCAAACATCCCGATGTGGTGGTGATCGAGCCGCAGGGGGCGGCGCTGCGGGTGTCGGAGGCCGAGGAGATCATCCGGGCCGGTTTGCGAACCCCGGTGGAGGGGCAGCGGAAGGTGATCGTTGTGCCCGGGGCCGAGGCCATGGAGGAGGCGGCGATCGGCAAGCTGCTGAAGGTGGTCGAGGAGCCGCCACCGTCCACCGTCTTCGTGCTTCTGGCCGAAGAGGTGCCGCCGGAGATCGTCACGATCGCCAGCCGCTGCGTCACCGTCGAGTTCGGGCCACTGTCGCCTCTGGACCTGGAACGGGCCCTCCTGGATGCCGGCGTCGACCCCGAGCGGGCGTCGGTGGCGGCGTCGGCGGCCGGGGGCGACCTCGATCGGGCCCGATTGTTGGCCACCGACGACGACCTGGCTGATCGGGCCCGGCTGTGGCAGGAGGTGCCTCGCCGGCTCGACGGTTCGGGCTACATGGTGACCGAGTTGGTGAACGAGGTCCGGTCGGGCATGGATCGGGCCCAGGGCCCATTGGAGGTGCAACATCAGGCCGAGGTCGGCCAGCTCGAGGCCCGGGTGGAGCAGCTGGGGGAGCGGGGGTCGGGGCGAGCTGAGCTGGTGGCCCGCCACAAGCGTGAGATCCGGCGACTACGTTCCGACGAGTTGCGGTTCGGGCTTGCCACGCTGGCCCGTACCTACCGGGACCATCTGGTCGAGGGTTCGAATCTCGAGATCACCGAACCGCAGACCCATCAGGCTCTACGAGCGATCCAAACCGGCGCCGAAAACCTGATCCGCAACCCCAACGAGGCGTTGCTGCTGCAGGATCTCTTCCTGCGACTCGAACCCTCCGCTCCGTAGCCTCACGCCTGCCCAAATCGGGCACCACCCACAAGCCAACGACGATAAGCTGACGGCCTGCCCGAATAGCTCAGTTGGTAGAGCAACGCATTCGTAATGCGTAGGTCCGGAGTTCGACTCTCCGTTCGGGCTCCAACCTGAGCAGGGAAAACGCCCCTCGGGCCCAACGACAGGTCGACCGAAACTGGGAGAAACCCGGAACAAACCCGGAAACACCAGGCCCGACTTTCATTGTTCGCCCTCGGCCGACGTGTCCAGAAGTTGGCCGATAGCGCCGGCAAGCTCACGGTCGGCTTGGCTGACCCGACCGGTGTAATGACGACCAGCCACCGCCGGATCGTGCCCGGCTCGCAGAGCAACCTGCGCCATCGAGAAGCCCAGCTCCTGACCGTAGGTGTCCATGAATCGCCGCAGACCTTTGAACTCCAGGTGATCGAGATCGAGCCGACGCCGCAAGCGACCGAAGTACTGCGTGATCGTGTCGGGGTCCCAGGGCTCGTCCCCGCCGAGCGAGGCAGTGAGCACGTAGGGGTCGGCGACAATCGCCACGCCAGCTACCTCAGCCCGGTGTTCAGCTTCATCCAGTTGGCTCCGAAGGAAGGCGAGACAGCGGTCGTCGACGGCAATGGCCCTGCGGCGCCGGTTCTTCGTCGGCCGATCGATCTTCCTCCCGTCCTATCGAACGATGTTGCGGGAGATCTCCAAGGTCGACCGCTCCCAGTCGATCCGACTTGCTCGCAATGCGCAGATCTCACCTCGGCGAGCGCCAGTCGTTGCTGATAGGTAGATGATCTCGGCATGCTCTGGCCGGCGGGAGCGGCGAGCGGCATCAATCAACCGGACCACCTCTCCAGGTGTCGGCACTGTCGGTACCACTACCTCGATGGGCGGAGGCTCGGCCCACTCCGCCGGGTTGTTGTCTCGCCAACCCCAGCGACACGCCTGAGTCATCATCGATGAAATCGTGGCGTGCATCCTTCGAACCGAACCAGCTGACAGACCTCGCCGCTGATGGGCACCGTACAGATCCGTCAGCATCTTGGTCGTTACTTTCGAGACCTCGACCGTGCCAAGCGCCGGGCGAATGTTCTTGATGTAGCTCCGTCGGTACTCGCCGATCGTCCGAGGCGACCGCTGCTTGCGCTCCAACTCCTGAAGCCATTCCTCGCAAAGCTGATCGACGGTCGCCTTCGTTCCGACGTGTCGACCTTGCTTCACCTCGGCAACGAGTTCGGCCCTTGCCGTCTTCGCCTGGCGTAGCGTGCCCCGGAAGCGACGACTCACCTCCCGATACCGGCCCGTCACAGGATCCTTACCGGCTTGGGCGATCAGCTCGAATACGCCAGGTGACACCTCACGCACGCCGATAGCTGTTCGCAGGTACTTGCCCACGATCAGCCCGCCTCATCCAGATCCAGCAAGGCGTCCAAGGCCCGGCGGGGAACGATGATACGACCGCCCAGCATCACGGACTGGATGACACCGGTCCGAACATATGTGTAGGCGCTCGCTCGGCTGATGCTCAGCATCTCGGCAACCTCGCTCACGCTGTATGCAAGCTTCTCCATACTTTCAGCTACCTCCTTCCCATGAATAGTCGTACTCGATCAGTGGTACCCCGCCTGCTGTCCTGTTGGCGACGACTCGTCGACTGCGATCAAGGCGTTGTAGAACGGCGATCATGGCGGTGATGCCTGCGGTTTCGAGGGCGGTGAGTGCTTGGGCGACGAGGGGTCGTTGGTTCTGTCGTACAGCGGCCCGCCAGAGTGTTCCGTCGACCATGGCGATGAGGGTGCCGTCTTGTTCTTCTGCGACGGCTTCTTCGTCGGTGGCCTCGGGTTCGGGTGGGGGGTAGATGGCTTGTAGGGCTTGGTGGCCGGTGATGACGTGGCGTCCTTTGGTGGCGTGGCAGTACTCAGCCCAGCGGGCCATGTCTCGGCGGTCACCGGTGTCGGCGGCGTCGATGGCGATCTGCCATGGTGTCCGGTTCTTCCGGCGACCGTTCTTCAAATCGGAGCGGACAAGTTCGAAGTGGATCTTAGAGACGTACTCGCCAATACCTGCGGTGTCTCGAACGGGGACGGCCTCGACACCCCGTTCTGCGTGGACGTCTCGGCCGAGGGTGCGTTTGATCCACGGGGCCCACCGGTCAGACCACCAGGCCCGAAACTCCTGCAACGATCCGTCCTCTGGGGACAGCGGTTCGTCGTGGAAGCACAGCACGTGGACGTGGGGGTGCCAGCCGAAGGCGAGGCCGTCGGTGATCTCGATGGCTCGGATGTTGCCGATGATCCCCCACCGTTTCTTGGCACCGCCGGTGATGGACCCGTCGTCTTGTTTCGTTCCGCCATACCCGGCGCCCGAGAGCAGCGACTTCCAGCCTTTGGCCACGGTGGTGAAGCTCTCGTCGAGGGAGTCGCCAAGTCCGTGGGGGAACGTAAAGGTCAGGAACGTCACCCCGCCACCAGCTGCTAGGTGAGCTTTGCACAGGCGGTCGACCTCCAACGCCCGGATGGCTCGAATCTTGGCGGCACAGGAAAGGCACGCCCAGGGCGATGCACAGGTTGCGATCGATGATGGTTGCATGACACCTCCAGAATCGGTGAGTTCTTTGATCTGTACGTGAGCGCCGATCGGGTTGCCGCAGTCGCCCCACCGACACTCCGGCATCAGCGTCTGGTTCAGCGACCGGATAATCCACGCCGCTTCCCTCCTCGTCCGTTGCCGTCGACGTCGTTCGGCACGGTTCGGATCGACAGAAGCAGCCGTCGCCACCAGTCCGTTACCAAGAAGAGCAGCTACCACTTGGCCACATCCCCGATGTCGGGAGACAGAAGCAGAATCCGCGTATTACCGAGCGGCCGGGCCTCTCCGCCGCCTTCGGCGGCGCCTCGTCCTACCGGCCTTCGCTTGGGGCTCCGGCCGGCGACCTCGGCCCTGCGGGGCGACGCCCGTCCCTCACCAGTGGCGTCACGTTGTCCCACACCTCTCACCTCATCGGTGGGGGTGTCGCTGGTTTGTTGGTCGAGCCAGTCAGCGAAGTCTTCGAACGTCTCGGGCACTCCGGTGTGCAAGGCGGCGCGCCGGGCCGATTCAGCCAGGCGCATTCGTTGCCGTTCCGTCGGTTTGGTCGTCCACCCGATGGCGGCCACCGCGAAGTCGAACAGCGCTGTCCGTTCAAGAATCAACCGACGTTCGGTATCGGTCATGGTCATCGTCGATACCTCCTGATCAGGGCCGGCAATGCCAGCAGCAGTGTCCAGGCTGCGAGGAGGCAGAAGCAGGCGAGGGTGATGGGGGAGCGGTTGGGGTTGCCGTCGAGGATGGTCAGCAGCGCAGTGAGGAAGGCGCTCAGCACGATCGTCACCATCACGGTCACAGCAGCAGCGGCTGGGACGGGTTTGTTGGCGGTGAAGGGGTGAGGGGCGCTGCCCCGGAAGCCAGGAGGTGACTTCCGGTCCGGTGCGGCCGTAAGGGGCGTGTGCGTGGAAGGCACCCCATCCACTTCGTGGATGCCCCGAAAGCGTTGCCGGGCGACCCGGGCCTGTGGTCTGTAGTACGCGGTCATCTAATAGGCTTCTTCCTGGAGGTCGGTGACTCCGGCGACGAGATCACCGAACTCATGCTCGATCTCGAAATGGACGACTATTCCTGCGGAGACTCGACGATGAGTGGCGGACTGGGTCTCGGCGTCGGATTCCCGAGCGCCATCCAGGGTGACGCGTTCCAGGTGGGCGACGGAACGGTGACATGGGCGGGAACGTTCGAGTCCGCAGTACGAGCGGTCGGCACGGTGGAAGGCAGCCTTCCGGGCGCTCCCGGCGGCCCGCCGTGTGAGTTCGGTCCGTTCTCGTGGACCGCCGAGCCCAAGGAGTCTGCCGACGAGATCGAAGCGTCAGGCGCAACGACTCCAGCCAGCGATGTAGCAATGTCGGACACCTTCGAAGACGGCTTCGATGGTGAGCTCGGAGAGGGCTGGCATTGGCGGTTCGAGAACCCTGAGCTTTGGAGCCTGGACGACACGCCGGGATGGCTGACGATCGTTGCCACCGATCCGGCGCAGAACGTACTCGTACGCGACGCACGAGACGACGCTTTCGAGGTCACGACCGCCGTGAGGTTCGCCCCGAAGAGCAACTTTCAGTTCGCGGGCATCTTCGTCGGCACCGATGAAACGTCCTATCTGCAACTCGGTCGCGCCTACTGCAGTTCGGCCGACGTGCCTGACTTCTGCATCGATGGCGGCGTGTACATGGACAACACCGACAACGCGCAGATCGTCGACTCCTCGGCAGTAGAGATTCCCGCGAACGCAGAGGTGATTCATCTCCGTCTCGTTGTCGACGGCGAACTGGTGTCGGGGTACTTCAGTGACGACGCCGAGACGTGGACTCTCGTTGGGGAGCACACCCGGTCTGGCCCCAGCACCGAAGTTGGACTCATCGCTGGTCAAGCGCAGCTCGAGCGTGCCGTCGCCGAGTTCGACTACATCACGGTGACTGAGGTGACGACCACTACGGTTGATGTGACGACCACTGCGAACGCGACAGAGTGGGGCGCTTTGACAGCAGTATCCACCGGCCACGCCTCGTACTCCCCTCCTCCGGAGCAGCGGGTGCTGATCGAGGTCATCATGGACGATGGGTCGACAGCAAGCTTCCCGTGCAAAGCGTCGAGCTTCATGCGGATCTGGCCCGATGCCGATTACCCAGAGGCCGGAACTCGGGTGGTGATCGGCGAGGAAGACGGCGAACTCTGGATCACAGGACCAGCCGAATAGTCGCGATAGGTCGCCATGGGGCTCGTCCTACAGGTATGCGTCGCAAGCGCAGCCGCGTTGCGCATCCAACTCCTCCAGGATGCGGGCGGCTTCCTCCTCGACCATCTCCGGCACCAACTGAATCGCCCTGGGTTTCCTGGACGCTCTGATTGTTGGTTTCCAACCAGTTGTTGGTCGGCGTGTTGGGCAGCGTAGGCGGCCTCGAACTCGGCGGGCGGTACGTCGTTGCAGTAGCCGTGGAGCCGTTGGGTGTTGTGCCAGCGAACCCAGGCGAGCGTCGCTAGTTGGACGTCGTCGACGGTCTTCCAAGGACCTTGCACGGGCCCGTATATCAGCTCGGCCTAGGTAGTAGCCGTTGACCGTCTCAGAGAGCGCGGTGTCGTAGGAGTCGCCGACGGATCCGGTCGATGGTGACGCGCTGATCTCGACGAGTCGTTCGGTAAGGGCGGCCAGCCCCGCCGACGGTCGCAGGTGGCTAGCAGGTTTGTGTGGCTAGCCGCTCTCGTCTGGCCGCGCCGTCGGCAAGGCGCAAGCCTTACTTGAGGGTCAGCCGACAACGGACCTTGGCCTCTACCAGCAACCTCCCTGTGGAGGTCATTCTCTACTAGTGGGTGGGAACTTGATGCATCGGAGAGACTTGAAGGTAGGCATGCGGCAGCTGTGGGCTGGGGTTGTTCTAGCAGTTGTATTTGCTGCCTGCGGTGGCGATGACTCGGCCGACCTCAGCACGACGGAATCGACAGCAGTCCCCGCCACGCCGACGAGTTTGGCGGCTGAACCCGCTACGACGACAACCTCGACTAGTGAATCGACCCCTACGACAGAACCACCCGATCTCGTCCGCGCAGAAGCCCTCCGCTGGGGGGAGCCTAGGGAATCACGGCTTGCTCTGCTGGCCGAGGATCTGACGAGT
This sequence comes from uncultured Acidimicrobiaceae bacterium, assembly GCA_947259095.1. Classification (GTDB taxonomy): domain Bacteria; phylum Actinomycetota; class Acidimicrobiia; order Acidimicrobiales; family SZUA-35; genus JAHELU01. The sequence goes on from CAMYLA010000044.1 coordinate 19,745, forward strand.
TTCGAGGCGGCCCTAAGGTGGACGGAACCTCATTCGGTGACTGGAGATGATCTCGGGGTATGGACCGATCTAACGGCTAGCATGGCCGAAGAAACTGGTATTGCGTTCGACCAGGAAGACGAACGCAATATCCCCCTTTTCAACCTGGTTTCACTGGCTCCGGCTGCGTTATGTCAGTGGGTCTCGGAAGGAGTTTCACTAGACGATGCCGGGGAAGCGATTGAAGTAGCAGCTTTGGTGAACGGTGCCGACGAGTCATTCGCCGTCAGTCTACCTGGGTTCAGTAGTTCGATCGCAAAGGGCCTTGTCTGTCCGGAGTATGAGGCCGCGCTGACTTTGCAGTACGCCGGAGCGACTGAGCCAGTGTTCACCGATCCATTCGACTCGGCGGAAAGTGGTTGGCCGGTTGAGTCGTACGATCACGGCCAACTGCGGTATTCGTCCGGCTTCTACCGCATGCTTCCCGATGGGAGCGAATCACTGTTAGAGAGCGTGTTCCCCGATGAATACACGAACGTAATCATCAACGCTTCAATTCGCCCGATCCGCGGCAGTGACAGCGAAATGGGCTACGGCCTCATGTGCAGGAATGACCCCACAAGCGGGGATAGCTACCTGTTTCAAGTCACGCCCGACGGCCACTACGCTGTGATCCGATACGACGCGGACCGTTTCGCCATTCTCGACGAGGGTCAGTCCGAGTTGATCCACGGCGGTGATTCCTGGAACCATCTCACCGCAATCTGCCACGGCACACGACTCGCCTTTCTTGTCAACGGCTCCCTCGTCACTCAAGCCGACGACGACGGCCACACAGAAGGCGGAACAGGTCTGGCTGCGTGGAGTGCGGGCACGACAGGTGCCGATGTCGTCATCGCTGACTACTACCTCGCCGTCCCTGACAACGAAGACTTAGCGATGCTCAACATGCTGCGAGAAACTGGCTGACTCGCTTAGGCTAAGACACCGTGGCGGTGCTAGACGGGATAAGCCCGGATCGACGAGGGCCCAGTTCGGAGCGCGGGAGCGAAAGACCGGGGCCAGCAGGCGTGTCACCGAGACCGGCCGACCGGTTTGCCCGTGCTCCAAACCCTGGCGCACGGCTAGCCACCTTCGCGATCCAGCTTGGACGCACCTCGTCGTTGAGTCGCAGCTGGCCACCGGGCCGGCTCCTCCCCGAGCGACGCTCGGTAACGCCGACCCAGAATCACGATCGCTCGCGCTCGAGTCCCGGCGTTCTGGCCTGCATCTCGCGCTCGGTAGTGCGACCACGCAGGGTGCGCCTGGCGTGCCGTGCAGCAGTGCCCGCCCGTCCATCGACGACCGGACCCCGTATGTCAGGGTGGGGAGCTGTTCGGCGGGGGAGAGCTGGGATGTCCTCGCCGACTTGTATCGAACATGTGTTCGATACAACATTACGCGATGCTAGGTTCCGCCAACCTCCTCGATCCTCACGAGGTCGAGTCCATTCGACGGTCTGTCGCGATGCTCCCGGCCAACACGGGCAAGGGAGTATTCAGCAGGGAGGAGTCCCTCCGGCTCCTTCAGGCCCTTCGTGCAGCACTCGCCGCTCGACCGCTCGATAGCGGAGACGATTGACCACCCGTACCAACCACGTACCAACGTCAACGGCGAATCGGGGTCTCGGGCGGTCACCAGCGGTCACTTCGAACGGGCATGGCCGAGGCTGTGAACTGGGAGAACGCCTTGATCCAGCTCATCTGTCGGACCGTGCGCTCCGGCTTCTCATGCCAGTAGCACGGGTTCAAATCCCGTACGGGGTACCAGCAACGCCCACCGGGCCAGACCCGCTCAAACACTGCGGTTTCGAGTTCGGGCCAACCTGCCAGGAACGCAGCACCGCCCAACTCCCCCCGTACCAGCCAGGTACCAGTCTTGACCGGCTGGAAGTCGAACGAGCGTCGACAGTATCGTCACGAACGTGCGGTATTGGATCCACGAGAACTGGCAGGACGGGTGGTCGCTGCTGCTAGGAGTGAACTAGCTGTTGATGCCCTGCGTCGGTTTGGACAGCCAACCCGCTCGGAACCGCCACGACGAGCACCTCGCCGTAGTCGACTTGCGGTGGTACCGAGCTGCACTGCCGGACTCGGATGCCTGGCTCGACATCCATCGCTGGCCCCCAGGGCAGGACTGCTCTACGGCCCAATCTGAGGGACCGGGCTTCCGATCCGGATTCGTCTGACGATGGACTTCGCAAGCTTGACGAGCCTCGACTTCCAGTGAAGTTTGACGCTTTCGTCAACCCACTGGAGCGAGTCTTCGATCAGCAAACGATGGTCGTGTGAATGTGCAAGGGAGCCTGGCGTCGGTCAAGTTGGCATGGCCGTGGCCCACCCATGCCAAGTGCGGGGCCAACCATTCCCTCCCGGTCGGGATGCAGAAGTTGGTCGGACCGCTTCGCTGCGACGACCGCACAAGCCGGGCTCCCCTTGGGACCTTCGCCCCTTCTTCGGGACCGAGAAGAATGGTGTGGTCCGGTTATGTCACGTCTTCGAGTGGTTCTCGGTGGCCTTGCCATCGCAGCTTTGTCGTTGGCTCTTGTGTCATGCGGTGACTCCGACGACGGTTCGTCGGCGACAACCAGCAGCACCACGACCACCACCTCATCGTCGACCGAGACAAGCCCGTCTACGGACACGAGTGCGACGTCGACGGCCCCAAGGCCAACGGTGGACGATCTCGAACAGGCCCTTGTCGCCGAGATCGAAGCGAGGTTCCCCGAAGTCGGTTCCGGTGTTGCCCGCTGCGGGGTATCGGGCGAGCTGGCCGACTGGCAACCGGTCCTGTGCTCGTTTGTGCCCGACAACCCGGTCGAGTTCGGAGGCGTCTACGTGTCGACGCTCGACGGTGGCCGCTACGCCTGGGCCCTGGGAGTCTGCTGCGACGCCGGCCCCTCGCTAGAGGAATACCCGGCCGGGTTGTTCTGTCGTGACCTGGCCGAGCCGCCCCCAGGCACCGAGCCCGGTCGATGGCATCCTGAGGACGATCACTTGAGCTACGGGCTGGCCATGTTCTACTGGCTCACCGAGAACCGGCCCGACCGAATGGACGCGGATCTCAACGGGCGGCCATGCGAGACCATCTACCCCACCGACGAGGTCACCACCTTCTGGGACTCAGCTCGCACCCTCTAGCCACCACCACAGACACCCGACCACAGCCACGGCTCATCCTCCAGAGGGCACAACGCCCTCAGACTGACCACCGGGAGCACAAGCTAGCCCTCCCGAGGATGTCTCCCGCCTGTGCGTTGTACGCCTACTACGGGCGAGACGACATCGGGGGCATCAACGGCACCGTTCTCCGAGTCAACGGCCCTGACGACATCACAATGATCGAGTACCACATCGGGCCAGACGGTGGCGTCGACAGCACCGAGACAACATGCTCAAGCCTACGCGTGCCGTCCTTCACCCCACCGGTCTGCGACTTCTGACCACCCCCAGCCTCCCCACTCGCGCTGCGCCCGACAACGCTCACCGGGTGAGGATCCGGGAGCACGTTGCTGCGGCACTTCTGCGTGCTCGGAAATGCGCGTGGTCGACCAGGCCGTCGTTCTCGATCGGGTTATGGGAGCGTTCCCGGACGGTCTGGCTGCTCGACTTCGCCGGTTGCATAGCGCGTTGATTTGCGGTTCCGGAGTGGTGATATCGAGCGGCTTGCCAACGCGGACGAAGCAATCCCGGCATTGGCGAAGCTCTCCACGAACGCGATGAAGAGACTCACGCCACGGCACCGGTTACCAGAGGCTTCACTTGTACCGTCGCTCATGGCCGGTCCTATGAGGCCGTGTTCGGATGGCGCTTCGAAGTGTGGGCCCTGGCTCTACAATCAGCGAGCCCACCGCCTCGAAGAAGGCAAGCCCTCGGGTGTGGAGATGCGAATCACGCCGATGTTCAAGATCGAGCCGGACAGATCTGCGGGACCTTCTCCTCTGGGCTGTCGGACCTACTGGTGGTCTAATTGCCAGCATGTCGCGCACGTTCGGTCTGCCTGAACGGCTCCTGGTTCTCTGGGTGTTGGTGGCCTTGTTCTTCGTGTCCTGCGCCGATCAACCAACCACGACCGGCGCAACGACTACCGCCACAGCTCGGTGCTCGGCCTCCGATGAACCGATACCGCCGGCGCAGGGAGAGCTTCCCGAACCCGTGGCAACGATGCGGACAGAAATCCTCACCGCCGCTGTGGCGTGCGACTTCGATCGGCTGAACCAACTCGCCGTTGCTGGCGACGTCTCGTTCGTCCATACCGACGTGCTGGTTGACGAGTACCAGAACATGACCCCGGGCGAGTTCTGGCAGAATGCCGAGGCTCAAGGCGCCGAGATACTCGCTCTCCTCGTCCACGACCTATCCCAACCTTTCGAGATCGAGCAGTACAAGACGTTGGGAGTCGTCTACGTCTGGCGAGATCCAGCTGCCTGCGGGACGCTAGAGGAGTTGTTGCTATGCCGATGGGTAGAGATCACCGAAGCAGGCGACTGGATCGCCTTCTACACCGAAAGCCCCTGAATGCTATGGCCCATTGTGACGGACGCCCAGACCCGGCGCCGCGGCCACGGGCGGGCTGAACTCGTGGACTTCGTGGCAAAGACAGCTGACACGACTCGGTCCGCCCGCCATTGTCTTAAGCTTGGGGTCGCCCCCCTCGTACTCGCTCTTGCGGCGATCAGCTGCTCGCCAGACACCACCGAGACCCGAGACGGACAAACGACCGCCTCGACCCCGGCGGTATCGGAGTCGACGAGGTCTTCGGTGTCGACTCCCACGGAGACAGCCTCGACGTCGGCGCCATCGACCGAAGCGGTCGCTCCGACCGAACCTGTGCGGCTTCTCGTCGACGGGCTCGGAGTGCTGGCGTTTGGTGAGCCAGCCGACACGGCGCTTCCACTGCTCGTACAAGCCGTTGGGAGTCAACCGACCGGAGACTCGACCATCACTGGTGTCATGCCGCAAGGGTTCGGCGGGACGGCTGTTCGCTTCGTCGAGTTCGGTCAGTTGATGGTGATCTTCAGCGACGGGGCGTACTACCGAGACGATGGAGTGATGCACTTCGCTGGCTGGACCCTGACGGGAACCGACCCGAGCGGGCTGGCCACACCGGAAGGAATCACGCTTGGATCCATCGTCGACGATCTCCAAACGGCGTTCGGTGACCAACTCCAGCTCCCTTCGACACTCAACGACTGCACCGGTAGCTGGTTCTTCTCTGTCGGCCCATCGGTGCTGGGCTTCGAGGGAGATCTCAGTGGTCCATCCACCGATGGATCAAGTTCAGTGATACGCCTGAGTGCCGGCGCCCAGGCGGAATGCTGAACCGGCCGACATTTCTGGCAGTCACACCTGCTTCGGCCGACACCGTGCAACTCCAGACCCAAGATCGATCGACTCAAAGCGGTCCAGCTCCTCGATGTCCGACAATGCCCGCCTAGCCCGCCTGCAACAGGGTCCCATCGACCGAGAAGTGGTCCGATGACATGTAACGGCGCAGCTTCGCCTGGTCCACCACCGCCGCGAAAAACTCGTCGGCGATCTCGTGATCCAGCAGGCGCTGCCGGTTCTTGGTGAACGTGGTGGCGTCGAAGGCGCGGTCGTCGATGCGCAGGTCGACGAACCATTTGAACAACATGTCGTAGTTCAGGCGCTCACAAAACGCCCGCTCGGAACGGATCGAATACATCGCCATCAACACCGTTGCCTTCAACAACACCTCCGGGGGCACCGACCGTCGACCCGACGCCGCATACATCACATCGAACTCACTATCGAGACCGGCCAGCACGTCGTCGACCACGACCCGGATCCGACGGATCGGATGATCGGCTGGGATCAGATCCTCGGTCGACAACGACGACAACATCGACAACTGACAGGAGTTCCACGCATCCCCCCATTCTTTTCCATCCCACCGCAGAACGCGAGCACCAATCAGAAGAACTTCAGCACCCTGCTAATGCGATGACTTGGCCCCGTCCCCTTACGCAGGCTCGTCGCTCCACCCGGAATCACACCCGGAAACTCATCTGCACTGGTTGGACTCGGCGATTCAGACCGGACGTCCCAGCGGCGCAGAGCCGCTCAACTTGGACAAGTCCTTCACCTAGTGGACGCACTCGTTTCCATTCGTAATGCGTAGGTCAGGGGTTCGACTCCCCTTTCGGGCTCGCTGACCAGGGGAAACGTGGACGGTCAGACCGTGGGACCGATCGAAAACCCCAGAAAATCTGCCCTGAATCTGCCATTGCGGGCCGAAACTGTCCCTCAGCGCTCCCGGAGGATCCGGAAGTCCGTCGAACGAGACGGCCCAAGATCGTACGATCGTTCGCGTGATACCGAGCGCTGATGAAGTGGTCGTACCCGGACGGTGGGGTTAAGCCATCTCGCAGGCCTGGACCCCGACAGTCAACCAGCCTGTGTTCCTATCACCGTCGCTTGCTGGCTCGGCGCCCACCGGCGCTGTCGTCGGTGGTAGAGGCAGGCCATCGTCTCTTGCGACGGCCACCTCGGCCACGGGGTTGCCTTGAGCATCAGAGAAGACGATCAGTCGTCGATCTTTCGTGCCTCCGGTATCTGCCAGCGAGCTGTAGCGCCAACCGCGCTGCTGGGCAAGCGCCTCTGCCGCTTGAAGCGGTTCGGGTGCTGTCGGACCGAGAACGCCGCCAATCTCGCCCAGACCGCAGAACAGCTCGACGTTGTCGACCCCATCGACTGCTATTTGTCTCGCTGCATCAGGGTAGGCCTCGACTAGAGGCCCGGCGGGGCCACCGCAAGCCGTCAACAGGACCAGCAAGCCGATCAGAAACCTTCTACGCACTCCCACGAGTATGCCGGCTCAAGTGGATGACATCGCTCGGACCGCCGCGCGTTTGTCTGCACGAGGGTTGTGAGGATATCGAGTGGGTGCCGTGGGGGCATCTCGGGGACCAAGCGGCAGCACTGCTGCTCGAGCTGAGCGCGGTTCCGACGTCCTTTCATCAGGCGCCAGGCCAGCCCGCCGCGAGAGGTTCGATGGGTACCGGCGGGGACCGTTCGCCTGCGGAGCCGTGTCCTTAGGTGCGGGTGCGCTTGACCAGTCCGTTGACGAGGAGATCGGCGGTGAGTCGGGCGTGCTCGGCGGGATCGAGCGGCCCGTCGAGGTCGTCGAATCGGCCAGATAGCGCGGTGAGGGTGTGGGGCGCAGTGGCGCCATGGGTGAGGGCGAAGAAGAAGGATCTGGTTGACACGGGCTGAATCGAACCTGCGTCGACAAGTGATCGCAGCAGGACGTGGAGTGGTCGGACCCGGGGCTCGATGTGATTGGTCCAGATGTGGTGGAGTCGGTCGGTGTTTTCCAGGCCTTCGCGATTCATGAGGCGCAACAACTCGGGTCGAACGATCGATGCGGCCAGGAACGAACGGACCTGGAGGCGCAGGTACTCGAGATCATCCGAGGGCGTCGATTCTTCGGCGGCCAGTGCTGCGACGGCGGCGTACAGCTGGGTGAATCCGCGGTCGACTGCGGCGTAGAAGAGCTTCTCCTTGGAGCCGAATCGCTGGTTGACCGTGCCGTAGGAGACGCCGAGGTCCCGGTTGAGCGAGCGGAGCGACATGGCGTCGAACCCGTGATCCGAGAACGATGACAGCGCGGCGTCCAGGATCGCATCGTCGTGGAGGAGACGCGGTCGGCCGCGGGTCTCGACCAGTTGCTCGGTGCCTCGGGCCATCACCTCAATCATAGCCTTGGGGAGCTTTTTTCGCCAGTTGATGAGAAATGGTCTAAGCTCCGTGGTCACTGACGTTGCCTGCCTTTCCTGACGAGGCAAGCAAGGGGAAGCGCATCATGCGAACTGAAGCCCATGTGCTGAACGAGATCCACGCCCATCGCTACCGGGCAGACGACGCTCGGTACGCGTTGGTGATCTCCCATGGCCTCGGAGGACACGGCGGCATCTACGATCGGTTCTGCGAGCATCACGCCGCAAGGGGCGTGGATATCTGGAGCTACGACGGGCCCGCCCATGGGCGATCCACCACCAACCGTCCGAGAGGCACCTGGACGATGGACGAGTGGGCCCAGGCCAGTCGTGACTACGCCACCCACGTCAACGACACGACCGGGCTTCCAGTGTTCACGCTTGGTTCGAGCCTGGGCGTGGCGGCCGCCATCTCGGCGATCGATTGCCCGGCCATCTCGGGCGCGATCCTGATGGGCTCGCTTGCCGTGCCCGGCTCACCATTGCTGAAGGACCGGGCCGCGCCGTGGCGGAGCCCCGACGTCGCCAATGTGCTCGAGCAGCTGGGTAGGGGGGCGCGTCTCGACATCGCCACCTTCTTCGACTTCGACGTCGATTACGGCTACACCGGCGCGACCGAACAGAAGAAGCTCGATCCGTACAACACGTGGAGCTACGACCTGGCTTCCTGGGCCTCGTTCTTCCAGTACGACCCGCCGCAGCCGCTGGCCGAGAACCGGAAGCCGATTCTTTACGCGGCCGGCGAGAACGACGCCCTGGCCCCACGGGAGGCTGTCGAGATGATGGCGGCGGGGATTGGTGGCTCGGTCGAGATCGAGATCGTGGCCGACGCGCCCCACCAGCTGATGCTCTTCGCCACCGAGACCTTCAGCGATCTCGTCCACGACTTCTGTACCAGCAACATCTGAGAGGCGCCCAGCAATGAGCAAGAACAACGGCATCCACCACCTGGCCATCGCGACCGCCGATATCAAGGCCCAGATCGAGTTCTTCAATGATGTACTGGGCTGCGAGTTGGTCGCTCTGTACTGGATGCACGGCGTCGAGGGCGCGTGGCACGGGTTCATGAAGCTCAACGACTCCTGCTACCTCGCTTTCGTCGAGACCCCCGACATCGAGCGGATCGAGCGAACGCTTGGCGTGACCCATGCCGGCAGCGGCGCCCAGCCGTGTGCCGGGGGAACCATGCAACACCTCGCTCTCAACGTCGACACCCTCGACGACCTACTGGCCATGCGCGATCGCATCCGCTCCCGGGGCATCACCATCTTCGGTCCGCTCGACCACGGCATGTGTCACTCGATCTACTTCGCCGGGCCCGAAGACCTCACCCTCGAGGTCGCGACATCGGCCGTACCGATCGACGGACGGGCCTGGATCGACCCCGAAGTCGTCGAGCTCGCTGGTATCACCCCCGAGGACCTGGACCGCTACCGCAACCCCACCCACTACGACAGCGCAGACGGCCCCGTCGCCCAACCGGACTTCGACCCTTCGCTCCCATGGCAACGGGGCATCCCCGAGGAGCTGTACACCGCGCTCATCTCCATGCCAGACGACGTCGTGACCGCCCAGCTGAGCGAGAACACCCCACCCGTCGATGTGCGCAGCTAGCGAGAACCAGGTGAACCATGAGCAACTTCGCTGACAGCATCCGCAACGTGCAGAACTACGTGCGACTCCCCCTGCTGTATGAGCACTGGTACGTGGCCGGGCTGTGTGAGGAGTTCGGCCGCACGCCGAAGGAGCGCAGGCTGCTGGAGCGTTCGCTGGTGTTCTATCGCACCCTCGATGGGCGACTGGTGGCAGCCCAGAACCGGTGCCTGCACCGCTCCTTCCCCCTCTCGGAGAGCACCCTTGAGGGTGACGAGCTGGTGTGTGGCTACCACGGGATTCGCTACGACCCCGAGGGCACCATCGTCCGCATACCCAGTCAGAAGCGATGCCCCGACCGCAAGCTCCGCACCTACCCCGTCGTGGAGCAGGGTCCGTTCGTGTTCATCTGGATGGGCGACGAATCGGCCGATGACTCGAAGCTCCCCGCCTTCCCGTTCCTCGCTGACCCTGACATGAAGACGCTGTATGGCGAACACCGCGTCGAGGCCAGCTATCTACTGATGCAGGAGAACTTGAACGATCTGACCCACTTCTCCTACCTGCACCACAACAGCGCTGGATTCGACGACTCGTTCCTCGCGCTCCCCACCACCGTTACTGAAACCCCCGAGGGTGTCAGCTGCTACCGGGTCGAGCGCGATCCCAAACGGGCAGGGGCGCGCCTGCCGCCCGATGTCCAGGCCCGGATTGGTGACCGCCCGGTGGAGCAGTGGGACGGCGGGCTGGCGCTCTCACCTGGCGTCTTCAAGGGGGACGCACCGATCAAGGTTGGCGACCCGGACTCTGATGACGTCGAGGTCTTCAATCGCTACATCATGCACTACCTGACCCCGGAGACGAGGACGACCAGCCACTACTGGTGGTCCTACACCGATGATTTCACGCCGAGCGTCGAGGGCCTCGACGAAGCCATGACCGAGGCCTTCGGGAAGGTGTTCGCCGAGGACGCCTGGGCGGTCGACCACATGCAGAAGCTGCTCGACAACGACCACTTCGACTATCAGGAGCTCGTGATCGGCGGCGACAAAGCCGGCCTGCTGTTCCGACGGGTCGTCTTGGGCTGGGTCGAGTCCGAGTACGGGGATGGGAACACGCAACGATGACTGCGAACTCACCCAGCCTTGACGTCGACCTGTTCTCCGACGAGGCGATCGCCGACCCATACTCCCGCTACGCAGAGATCCGCAACGCAGGTCCGGTGGTCTGGCTAGAACGCTATGACATGTGGGCCATCTCGCGCTTCGAAGATGTCCGAGCCGCTCTCCGGGCCGACTCGACGCTGCTCTCGGGTGAGGGGGTGGCCGTGAACCCGGCCCTCAACGGCACCGGGGCCAAGAACTCACTCGTCAGCGACGGTGAGGAGCATCGGCGCCTGCGCTCGGCGGTAATGAAGCCGATGATGCCAAGCGCACTTCGAGACATCCGGGAGCGAATGCAGCAACTCTCCGACGAACTCGTCGAACGTCTGCTTGCCCGGGA
>CAMYLA010000044.1:30668-35822 GCA_947259095.1 uncultured Acidimicrobiaceae bacterium
GTCAGCGTCGTATCCGTTCTCGTCGGGTTGCCAGAAGAGGGACGGGACCGCATGCTCGACTGGGCCGCCGCCAGCTTCAACGCGCTAGGTCCGATGAACGAGCGGGGCCAAGCGGCAATGCCCGACCTGATAGAGGGCATCCAGTACATCATCGGTCTCGATCGAACCCAGCTGCACCCAGAGGGTTGGGCGGCCGGCCTCTACCAGGCCGTCGACGACGGGCTGCTCGAGCTCGACCAGGCCCGCATCCTGGTATTCGACTACGTCGCACCCAGCCTCGACACCACCATCCTCGGCACCGGCCACCTGCTCCACCAGCTCGGCCGCAACCCCGAGCAGTTCGACAAGGTCAAGAACGACCGGTCGCTCGTCCCCGCCGCCGTGCACGAGGCCCTCCGGATCGGCACCCCCGTGCGAGCCTTCACCCGCCTGGCCGACACCGACTACGAAGCCGGTGACGTCTCCGTGCCCGCCGGCGATCGCGTCGTGATCCTCTACGCCGCAGCCAACCACGACGAACGCCACTACCCCAACCCGGCGGCGTTCGACATCGAGCGCAACGCCCGCGATCACGTCGCCTTCGGACACGGCGTCCACCGCTGCGCGGGCGCCCACCTGGCCGAGTTGGAAATGCAGTGCCTGCTTGATGCCATGGCCCGCAAGGTGACCACCATCGATGTCACGGACCCGACTCCGTTCCCCAGCAACATGCTGTCGGGATTCTCCTCGCTGCCGGCCAGCTTCTCCTGACCCCTCCTGGGCCCGCAAGCAAGGCCTAGAGCAGTTCACCGCTAAAGCTGTCGGTGATGAAGAAGTCGTAGGGTCGTCGCCGTACCTTGGTCGACCACCACCGTTCGGCCATGGACGAGCGGGCGAGGAACGGGAGAACCTTGACCAGCCTGCGGTGCTCGGCCTCCGCCTTGTCGAGGTCGACCGGTTCGGTCAGCTCAGCCGCGAAGTTTTCAGCGGCAGCTGGTGCCCAACGCTGCTGGTCAATGCGATACAGCAGCGAGACGACGAACGAGAGAGCATCCGGCACCGACTGGTAGATGTGAAGGATGCGCATCACCTCGCGGAGGGCCATTCGGCGCATCGGTGCCGGCAATAGGGCGAAGATCTCGGGCGTCACCTCGAAGTCGTACTCGCCGTCAGTGGTAAACACGATCGGTGTTGTGATGTCGAGCAGCACCAACCGCTCGCCGTCCCAAGCGAAGTTGGGGATCTGCATATCCACCGACAGCTCGGGTGTGACGTGCTGGACCGCGTAGTCGCGCACCGCCGTCAGGAGCGGATGGTCGGAGCGGGGTTCATCGGTTTTGAACACCGTTTCTGCGAGCAAGGACTTCGGCACCACCGGCTGGGCGGCGTAGCCGGCGAAGCGACCGTCGCCGCGCTCGATGACGTGCACCGACGTCGGGACCACTGCTGCACCTCGCTGCCCGAGACGCTCGACGTAGTCGGCGACGCTCTTCATGTGTCGCTCACAGTCGGCGCGGTCACGGTAGACCACCGTCCGCTTCAGCACGACAGACGGCGCCGCCGTCGGCCACCCAATCGCCACCGAAATCTCGCCGAACCCCAACACTGTGAGGTCCGAGGCGTCGCGCCGCTCGATCGCGTCGCTGATCGCCGCCTCAGCAGCCTCCAGCGATATATCGTCGACGACTACCGGTTCCGTGGGGATGGCGACAGTCATCGACACAGCATGGCATCTACCGTGCGCTCAGCAAAGCTTGCGATATCGACGATCCACCGGCCGAGACTCGACAGCGAATCAGCGTCCTCCGCGCAACAGTCCCGGCGTCGTAGCCCGGTCCGGGCGCTCGCAATCGAGACCACGGACAGTGCGATGTGGCGCTATGGGATCGACGAGCAACTGGTCGTCACCCTCGGTGACGAGCGGCGGTCGGTCCCCGGTGATCCCGGGCGCTCCGCTCCTGCCGTACTGCGTGGGTGGCGAGTTGAGCACGGTGCTGCGAGCGGAGGAGTCCTGGATGGGGTCCTCGATGACAATGCGGGCTTGGTCCGTCACGGTCCCACCCCCACGAGCGGCTCGACCTCGGCGAACCGGGTGCGAGCTGGTGTCAACGAGTCTTCGCTGCCAACAGACGGGTCATTCGGCGTCGACGATCAGCGCGTAGGAGCCCAGCGACCGGAACCTCGAACCGTCGATGCGTCCCTCCGTTGTCACTGCGCCGGTGAGTTGGCCTGTAGCGGTGTCGAACATGACGTCCTCAACGGTGCCCAGTTCGAAGCCTTCGGTAGTGAGCACGCGGGTCTTGCGGGCGACGATGTTGCCTTTGACCGCCTGAGTCTCGTGATCCGACGAGACCTGTTCGCCGGCAGAGGCCAAGTCAGCCATAACGCCGTCAGCCCCAAACGACTGTATGGACGCCCACGGGACGATCTCGGCCTTCCTGCCTCGACCGCTGATGTGGACCGACTCGATCCGAGTCGCAGTTGGATCGACGACGAAGCCTTTGACCTCACCGATCGTCTCAGCAGTATCGACCGCCACGACTGGTCGGCCATCGCTCGAGTTGAATGTCTCGCTCATCGGTTGCCTCCCGGCAGTGTCGATTCCCGATAGGCAACGACCGCGGCACCGAACCCAGCGAGGTCGTTTCGAATGAACTCGGTCGCATCGGCGGGCAGCAGGAGATTCTCTCCCGAGAGTGCCATCTGCTCCGCAATCGGGACGAAGGCGTTGTCGTCGCTGTCAGTGGGGTCGACCTCGTAGCCGACCGCAGCCGGGGTCGCGCCTGTGGCGATGATGACACCCACGACCTGGCCCAAGTCGTTGCCGTCGGCCGACAACACGCGGTTGCCCAGCACCGACTTCGCCGAGCCCGGTGAGTCGAGGGCTTCCGGTGTTGCACTCTCGGTGATGGCGGCATCATCAGCCACCATCACGGCATCGGCGCCGATGGCCGCCAACGCTTCGGCCGGCAGGACGTCCTTCATCCGTCCGGAGAACATGCCGCGTTTGTTAAGGGTGAAGCCGATCAGTCGGTGCAGCTCCGCGCCATAGATCACATCGCGGATCTCGGCGACGTCTTCGCCAGAGGCGATGGAGACGACAGGCAACCCGATCAGCTCGCTGGCTCGCATGACATGAGTCATGGTCGCCCCTGCCGGTCCTCGGCGGCTAGCACCGATCCGCCTCTTCGCGATCGGCGCAGTAGCGCAAGCGCCAGTACCACTGCGGCGATGACCACGGCGATCATGACCGCCCAAACCCACGCGTCCATGTCACGCCTCCCGGCAGCGGTCCGTCTTCAGGCAGTACCTTGCTTCGCTCATACCGGGACTCTTTTCGGTTGTCTTCCCGAAATCCTACTTCATATCGCGAGCGCTGGTTCCGGCGAACTGGCACGCGCTCAGCGCTCGGAAACAAGACCGCCCAGCGTGCGATGAACGGTGCCGCCTCGAGGACCACTGGTCGTCACTGTCGGTGGCGAGCGGATGCAATCAGCCGGTGATCCTGCGCACAGCAGTTGTGCCGTCTCCGGGTGCTCATCTGTGGCGTCTGGTGAACATTATCGATTGTGCTGTCGACGTCCGGCCGACGACCGGTCGATCCGGTCGAGTTTGATCGGGATTGCCGGTTCTGTTCGGCCAATGGTTGGGTCTGCATCTTGACCATCGAGCCGTAGGGCTATCGCTGCGCTGGGATTGCAGTGCAGCCAGCCGGTCCGTGTTCGCCCCGCGTGGCAATCGCCGTCCGGATGCTGGGCGCCGAGCGAGCCTCAGGCCCGTGCGGTGATTATGTGGGCGGGGGCGCCGAACGTCATTTCCCCGCTCTTGTTCACGTAGGCCCGCAAGGCGTTGTCGGCTTCGTAGAGGATCGAGTCGATCAGGTCGTCGTCGAGGAAGACCCCCATGACCGGCAGCCAGCCGCGGAGGTCGGCCTCGAGCATGGTGCGGACGCTGGGGAACCGGGCGGTGCCGTGGTGGGTGTCGATCGACACGTCCGACGCGCCGGCCTGCGTGCACAGGTCGTGGAGTTCGTCGGTGTCGCCGAGTACGAAGGGGGCCCGGAGTGCGTCTGCGGCGGCGGTACCCGCCCGTCGCTCCAGCAGGTCGACGGAGATCGGGTACGCCTCGGAGCGCTCCAGCGCCTCCCAGACGGCCACCACGACGCGCCCTCCCGGCCGCGCACACCGCAGCATCTCGCGGATCGCCCCGATCCGGTCGGGGAAGAACATGAGGCCGAACTGGCAGACCACCGCATCGAAGCGGTCGTCGTCGAACGGGAGCCGACCGGCGTCGCCCTCGATCCAGGTCACCTCCGGTTCGATGCTCTCCGCCACCGCGAGCATGCCGCCGCCGATGTCGAGCCCGGTCACCGACACGTCCGGCCCGACCCGACGCTGCGCCTCGCGTGCGACCACGCCGGTACCGCAGGCGACGTCGAGGACGTGGCTGCCGATCGTGACGCCGGCCGCGTCGAGGACGGGCTCGACCCACTGCCGGAAGAGAGCGTTGACGTGCAAGCGCTCGTACGCCCACGCCCCCTCGACGGCGGCGTCCACCGTGTCGGGACCCGCCGAGGAGAGTTCGGTCTCGGGCTGTTCGGTGTCGATCGGTCCACTCATGATCTCATCCCTTCCGCAGACGGTCTTCGCACCCTTGCTCGAAATGTTCGAGCTCGTGGGCGATGCGTCGATCGTAGGATCGGGGCAGAAGCGCGGGAATCGGGGATCAATACCCACTTCTCACGTATGACCCACCGATTTCTTCACCGCTTGGCCGCCGTCGAGCAGCCGGAGTTCCAGCGCAACGCTCACCGCCTCCTCCCTCGACCCGACGGCCAGCTTGGCGAGGATCGCCGACACGTGGTGTTCGACAGTGCGGGCAGAGATGAACAGCTGATCGGCGATCTCGGGGTTGCTCAGCCCGTCACCCAGCATGACCAGGATCTCGGACTGTCGCGCCGTCAGCCCCGCCGGATTGGCCCTCGTCGCACGCTGAGGACCTCTGGGGACCGTCCGCACGCCGTCGGCTCGGAGCTGGCTGCGCAGCTTGGCCGCCACCACCTCGGCGCCGAGGCCGTCGAGCACTGCGAGGGCATCGAGTCGGGCGCCGACGTCGCCTTCCGCCATCGCGAGCGCCCGTTCGAACGGCATGCCGAGCGCGTCCCACTCCTGAGCT
>CAMYLA010000045.1 GCA_947259095.1 uncultured Acidimicrobiaceae bacterium
TTGGGCTACCAGTCGGCCGCCTGGCCAGTCGAGTCGGTGTTGCGGGCGCTCGGAGGTGGTTCGGTGCTGCGTTGTGCTCTCGATGATGGATGACCTGATTGTGGTGTTAGTTGGTTCCGGGCCAACCGTAGGAGGCCGAGAGCTGGCGGGTGGTCTGGTCGGTGTCGCCCCAGTCGAGGGCGTTGTCGGCTCCAGGCCGGGTGCGTCGGCCGCCGATGCTGAGGAGTAGTTCGTAGGTCGGGCCCGAGATGACTGGTGCGTCGGCGGCGACGTCGATGCGCTTGCCGGTGTCGGCGCACAACACGTTGACGGGGAGCCCTTCACGTTCGAGGCGCGGAAGGACGACGGCATGGAAGTAGCCCTCGAGTGCGTAGAGCGCCACGGGTTCGTCGCGACCCGACTCGTCACCGAGGGTTTCCCGGATGTCCGAGAGATGCATGTAGAGATTGGTGGCAAACGGGCTGTCAGTCGGCGAGACCTGGGAGGCCGTTGAGCGCCACTCCTCGAAGAGCTCCTCGATGGTGCGTCCTCGTCGGGCTTCGACTCCTGCCTGGGTCCAGGCGTCGGCCTCGACCGCGGCAGCGGCGCGAGCTTGCTCGGTTTCATCGAGTTGTCGATGCCAGAGAGCGTCCGGGGTTGTGTTGGTGAGGTAGGCGCCGAGGTAGTGGATGTGGTGGGCCACGACATCCTGGATCGACCATTCCGGGCATGCCTCACACGTCCGGGAGAGCGACGCTGGGTCGAGTCCCCTGACGAGCTCCATCAAGTCGTCTCGTGTCGCCAAGTAGATCGACTTGAAGTCAGCAGCCCGTCGTTCGGTCACCATTGACCCTCCTCTACTGACCCGGCTCTTGCGCACCTGCGGCTTGCTCTTTCCAGCCGTAGGCAGCCCACATGTGTCTCACGATGTCCGGGGTCTCGCCCCGGTCGAGGAGGCTGTCTGCTTCCGCCTGAGTCCGTCGACCTCCAAAGGTGCGGAGCAGGTCGTAGGCGCTTCCGCGAACCACCGGAGCGCCGTCGTTGGCTTCGATCGACTCCCCTGCGTCGGTTGCGGTGACGCCAACGGAGAGCCCGAGGCGTTCGAGCTTGGGGCCAAGGCTGATGTGGTGGTAGGTCGCCAACGCGTCGAAGACGATCGGGAGGTCGCGGCCGCTCTCGTCGTCCAGTGTCTCTTGGATGTCGAACAGGTGCATGGTGGCATCGACCGCGATTGCTGTTGGCTCGGTCAGCTCGACAACCACGTTCGCCCACTCTTCGAGGACCTCGGCGAATGGCTTCGCTCGCCGTTCCTCCACGCCGCCTTGGGTCCACGCATCACGCTGTTGTGCTGCCTGATCTGCCTCGGCCCCGTCAGTCGTTATCGCCACCACAGCGCAAGCGGCCCCGCCATCGAGCTGAGCCCGGGTTCGCTCCTGGCCGGGCCTCGCCGATCGAGGAGACGACCCGGGCCGCTCGATCGACCATACTTGGGGTAACCGAGACTGGAGTGGGGCCATGACTGATCAGCGGCAGTCGGAGCGGGACTATCGAGTGGGGGGCACGGTCATCGATGCAGGGCGGAGACCGGTCGCCGGCGCGCTCGTCCGAGCGTTCGACCGCGACTTCTTCCGGCTCCAGGCCCTGGGCGAATCGACAACCGACGGGCGGGGCCACTACGAGATCGTCTTCTCCCCCGACGCCTTCACCGGGCCGCTGATACCGGTCGAGCGAGACCCGGACCTGTTCCTCAGGGTGCTGAACGCCGAGGGCCGGCTCCTGGCCACCACCGAGGCGTCGGTGATCGTCAACGCAAGGCGCGACACCAGGATCGACGTCGCGCTGGCGACCCACCACCCCGTCGTCCCGAGCGGCGTCGAATGGGTCGGAGGCGAACGGGTCGACCTGGTGGCGGCGGCCAGGCTGACGGCGGACGATCTCGTGGCGGCCTACCGCTACTGGCGGTATCCGAAGTACGTGCCCGAGAACCTCGACGGGATCCGCGCTGCGTTCCGGACCCTGTTCGAGGAGCGGAGCCGGGACGACGACTGCGGGGAGGGCATCGGCCACCACATTCGGCTGCTCCTTGCCGAGCGCAACGCAGAGGCCGCCCTCGACGAGGCCGACCTCGACAACTTCCAGCCCGGCGTCACGGTGAAGGAGTTCTTCACCGACAACATTGTCGTGAAATACACCACCGACAGTGCATCGGCCGACGTCTTGCCGGTGACCACGACTCCCGCCGCCGACGATGAGCTCACGCTCACCGACGGCACGTCGCTCGGATTCGTCAGGACCGACCTCGGGGATCTCCACGCCGACAACACCGAGGTCGCCCCCGCATACGTGCAGAAGGTGGGCCTGTTCGCCGAGTACGCGCTCTCAAACTGGATCGCGGCCCCATTCTCGCTCCGCGACCCTCGCGATGGGGCGGCCCGGATGGAGTACCGGATCCTGAAGCAGGGGTCGGGCATCGCCGGCCGCACCAACGCCAGCTGGAGCCACATCGAGGTCGACGTCGACAACGGCGACTCGCAGAACTCCTTCACCGTGTCACACGAGCTGCTCCACCAGATCCAGTACCGGTACAACGCCACGACGACTCGCAGTGGGATCTACGGCATCCTGCGGGAGGGCGGAGCCCGCTTCAACGTGGAGTCGATCAACGACAAGCCGAATCGATACGTCGTCAGCGCCGAGGCGATCTTCGACGACCCGGGCGAATCGCTCACCAACGTCGTCACCGGGGTCCTGAACCCGATCCGTTACGCCGCCGGGCTGTTCTGGAAGTACGTGGCCGAGCAGCACAGTCCCCGCACCGGACCGGGTAACGAGCCCGCGATCGGCGTCGAAGCCTACCGAGCGGTGCTGGAGGAGACCGCAACCGTCGCAGCTACCGATCCCGGGCTCGGATACACGATCGCAGGGCTCCGCAACGCCCGCGGTCAGCTGCCGTGGTACGGTCGATTCGACGAGTTCCGGTACTATGACGCGGCACGGACCGAGCTCGACTCCCACGAGACGACCTGGGCGAACTACCTCGTCGCCAACTACCTCCACGGAACGGCCAACCCGGTGGCCGACAATCGCTTCGAGTACCTGGAGGACGAAGCGGACGTGCCGATGTCGGCCTCGATCGACAAGCTGGCGTCGCTCCAGGCCATCATCTCGACCTCGGACGATCTCGTCATCGGGCAAGGTGATTCGTTCAGCCGGACCGTGACGGGGCACCATCCGTGGGCCGCCCGCTACTACCGCGTGACACCGGACGGTGGCTCGCCGCCACGCCTGCTCCGAGTTCGGCTGAGCACGACATCGGGTCTGACCGATCCGATCGTCCAGATCGTGCGGCTGGGCCCGGCCGAAGCGCTGGTCGACATCCATCGCTCCGACGACGCCGGCTACGACAAGACGATCTCGATGAGCGGGCTCGACTCCGTGATCGTGATCGTCGCCACCCGGGACCAGGGCGGCGACTTCACCGTGACGTTCGACGAGGTGGCCTCGGAATCCGATGTGATGGTGACCCGATGGAACACCGCCGTCGGCACCGAGTACGAGGTCGATCCGCGAGGCTGGGCCTGGACCTGGGTCTCACCGGACGTGATGGTCGACACCGACGGCGACGGCGCTGCGGACCCCGAGGTCTTCTTCGGTCAGGACAACGCTCTCAAGATCCGGCTGCGGAACCGTGGCAATGCAGACGCCACGGACATCACCGTGGACTTCTGGTACCAGAAGGCGACCCCCTATCTGACGGCCTCAGGGTGGATCCCGGTGACGGACGCGGCCGGGACGGTGCAGCAGGTCACGGGGGCGTCGCTTGCAGCGGGAGGCGAGGCGTGGTTCGGAGTGGACTGGGCGCCGGTCAACGACGGCACGGACCACAAGCACTGGTGCGTGAAAGCCCGGGTGACGGCGCCCGGCGATCCCAACACCGACAACAAGATCGTGCTGTCCAACTTCTCGAACGTCGTGGTCGACGACGACGCCGATCTCGTCGTGCGCTACGCCGAGTCGTTCGGGGAGCTGCGGTGGATAGCCCGCGGCCCGTGGGTTGTGGATCTGACAGGCGCCCCGGAGCCGCCGGAGCCGGGACCCCGCAGACGACAGCCCGCACCGTGCGGCGGGTTCCGGGTGGTCGACGTGCCGGGGAACGTGGCCTGGCTGAAGCTGCGAGCCCGCAAGGGCGAACTCGAGCAGTGGGACGACCGCACGGTCGAACCAACGCCGCGCCCGGACACCTTCTACCCGGTCGATCCCCGGACACTGCCCCCCGGGGTCGAGCCGGACCAGCTGGTGACGATCGCCCATTTCGTCGACGGCGAGGCGGCCGGCGGTATCACCTATCGGGTGCTCGATCGCCGAGACGTCCCCGGGTGATCTGATGGCGGGTCGGTGAGCTTGGCCTGCTCGGTGAGCTGGGCGGGACAGTCCCGGCAGCGGCCGTGGAGCGCCGATGCCAGCGACACGCCGTGGGCGATCGTGACCATCGAGAGCCCAATGAGCAGCCCGGCCAGATTGTCGCTCGGCCAGTGATCACCGGTTCGGAAGGCGTCGGCCAACATCACCGCCAGCACCGACCAGCACACGATCGCCACCGCGATGCCGCTCGCCCGTCGAGCACGACGGTGCCGAGGCGGTTGTCAACCCTGCTCGTCATCGCTGGCGGCTCCGCTTGGCTACCACTATGGCTCCCAGCCAATTCCCATAGTCGGAAGAACCGCGCTATCAGTCGGGATGGGGAGATTTGAACTCCCGACCCCCTGCTCCCAAAGCAGGTGCGCTAGCCAAACTGCGCCACATCCCGGTCTTGTTGCACGCCCATCGTAACCGCCGACCGCTCGGCTCGTGCGACTCATCGTGGCTGGGGCAGGGGTCGTCGCGGGGTCCTTCGCGGTGGGTACACTTCACCCAGTGAGATCCACCGTTGAGTCACTCGAGGGTAACAAAGTCAAGGTTCAGGTCGAGCTCGAGGAGGTCGAGTTCGAAAAGGACCTCGACGCAGCCTTCGCCCGCCTGGCCAAGGAGGTCCGCCTCCCCGGCTTCCGCCCCGGCAAGGCACCCCGCAAGGTGCTCGAAGCCCGCATCGGTCAGGGCTATGCCCGCGAAGAGGCATTTCGCGAGGCCTTGCCCAGCTACTACTCCGAGGCTGTCAAGGAGCACGAGGTCGACGTGATCGCTCCGCCGGAGATCGACATCACCGGCGGCCAGGAGGACGGGGTCGTCACCTTCGACGCCGTGGTCGAGATACGCCCGACCATCGAAGTGTCCGACTACGACGAAATGGAGATCGAGATCCCCAAGCTCGAAGTGACCGACGATGACCTCGACGAGGCCGTCGACCGGATGCGGAACCAGTTCTCGGAACTGGAAACGGTTGAGCGACCGGCCGAAGCCGGCGACAGGGTGGTGATCGACATCGCCGCCGAGCACGGGGATGAGCCGATCCCCGGCATGACCACCGATGACTACAACTATGAGGTCGGCAGCGAGGCCACCGGCATAGACGGGTTCGACGAGCAGCTCCTCGGGGCCTCCGCCGGCGACGCCGTCGAGTTCAGCGCCCCCCACCCCGATGAGGAGGAGGACGAGCCGATCTCGTTCTCGATCACCGTCACCGAAGTACAGGAGACGGTCCTTCCGGAGCCGACCGATGCGTGGGTGGAGGAGAACTCCGAGTTCGCCACCCTGGCAGACCTCCGAGCCGACTACCTCGAGAAGATGAGCCGGTCCCGGGTCATGCAGGCCCAGGCGTCCCGCCGGACTGCGGTTGCCGAGCGGGTGGCCGAGATGGTCACCGAAGACGATGTGCCGTCGGCCATGATCGACGGGGAGTTTGAATCACGGCTCCAGGACATGGCCATGCGGCTGCAGGCCCAAGGCATCAGTTTCGAGCAATACATGCAGTTCAGCGGCCAGGAGCCGGAGGCCATGATGGCCGAGCTCCGGGGCCAAGCCGCGGTGTCGGCCAAGCTCGACCTGGCCCTGCGGGCCATCGCCGCCCGGGAGTCGATCACCGTCACCGACGACGAGATCGAAGAAGAACTGGACGAGGTGGCAGACCGTTTCGAGCGCCCGATCGCCGAGGTGAAAGCCGAATTGGTCGAGGCCGGTCAGCTGCCGGCGGTCAAGGCCGACCTGTTGAAGAGCAAAACCCTGGACTGGCTGATCGAACGAGCGAAACTCGTCGACGAGGATGGCCAATCCGTGAGCGCCGATGCGCTAGAAATGCCAGACGAAGAATCAGAAGAGGACGAAGAGTCCGAAGAGGATCAGACGTGACCCATCACCACCAGCCGGCCGCAAGCCTTGCGGCTTCGACGAGCAGCCACACGGCGCCGACGAACAGCTACACCATTCCAACCATCTATGAGGACACGCCACGTGGCGTCGTCGGCCGGGACCTGTTCTCCAGCCTGCTCAAGGACAACATCCTGTTCTTGGGAACACCGATCAACGACGACGTGGCGAACCTGGTTTGCGCCAAGCTGCTCCACCTCGAGTCGGAGAACCCCGATCGGGACATCAGCCTGTACATCAACAGCCCCGGCGGCGACGTGAATGCCATGTTCGCCATCTACGACACGATGACCTACATCAAGCCCGATGTGGCCACCATCTGTTTCGGTCAGGCCGCCTCGGCGGCGGCGATCCTGCTCGCCGCCGGAGCGCCCGGCAAACGATTGGCGCTGCCGAACGCCCGAGTCCTGTTGCACCAGCCCTACACCGGAGCGCAAGGTCAGGTCTCCGATCTGGAGATCGCAGCCAACGAAATCGAGCGCCTCAAGGGGGCGCTGGAGGAGATGCTGGCCCGCCACACCGGACAGCCGATCGAGAAGATCGCCAAGGACACCGATCGTGATTTTGTCATGACGGCGCAAGAGGCGAAAGAATACGGCATCATAGATGAAGTGATCGCCGAGCGGGACGCCGTCGACACAAGCGGTCCGATCAGGGCTGTGGAGTCGTAAGGGTGGACGGTTCGAGCGACCGTCGATACGCACGTGGTCCGGTCATCCCGGGCCACTCTTCAACCACCACCGTGAATACGATCACCGCCGATTTGATTGAGTGCCCCGCTTCAGGCGGAAGCGCGTCTCTCGACTGTGGGTTCCGGCCAACCAGCGCCAGAGCTTTCGGCAACGGAACCTAGGGGAAACAAGCGTGGCAAAGTTCGGAGAAGGCAGCGAGCTACTCAAATGCTCGTTCTGTGGCAAGTCGCAGAAGCAGGTCAAGAAGCTGATCGCCGGCCCCGGCGTCTAC
Source organism: uncultured Acidimicrobiaceae bacterium (assembly GCA_947259095.1). Classification (GTDB taxonomy): domain Bacteria; phylum Actinomycetota; class Acidimicrobiia; order Acidimicrobiales; family SZUA-35; genus JAHELU01. The sequence continues at coordinate 7,243 of CAMYLA010000045.1, forward strand.
ATCTGCGACGAGTGCATCGACCTTTGCAACGAGATCATCGAGGAGGAGCTGGCCGAGGGTGCCGAGCTCTCGTTCGAGGACCTGCTCAAGCCCAGGGAGATCCGGGAGTTCCTCGACAACTACATCGTCGGCCAGGACGATGCCAAGAAGATCCTGTCTGTGGCGGTTTACAACCACTACAAGCGGATTCAGTACGGGTCGTCGAGCAGCAGTGAGGTGGAGCTGGCGAAGTCCAACATCCTGCTGATGGGCCCCACCGGGTGCGGCAAGACCCTGCTGGCTCAGACCCTGGCCAGGATGCTGAATGTGCCGTTCGCCATCGCCGATGCGACCGCCTTGACCGAAGCCGGCTACGTCGGCGAAGACGTCGAGAACATCCTGCTCAAACTGATCCAGGCCGCCGACTTCGACGTCAAGCGGGCCGAGACCGGCATCATCTACATCGACGAGATCGACAAGATCGCCCGCAAGAGCGAGAACCCGTCCATCACCAGGGACGTCTCCGGCGAGGGCGTCCAGCAGGCCCTGCTCAAGATCCTCGAAGGCACGGTCGCTTCGGTGCCACCCCAGGGTGGGCGCAAACACCCCCACCAGGACTTCATCCAGATCGACACCGCCAACATCCTCTTCATCTGCGGCGGAGCGTTTGCCGGTGTCGAGGAGATCATCGAAGGTCGCTTGGGGACCCGCTCGATCGGGTTCACATCCGAGGCTCGCACCGAGAAGAAGGAGCGGACCTTCGACGATGCTTATTCCGAGGTCAAACCGGAAGACCTCCTCAAGTTCGGGCTGATCCCCGAGTTCGTCGGACGCCTCCCGGTGATCGGCACGGTGACCAAACTGAGCAAGGAGGCGTTGATCGAGATCCTGGTCGAACCCAAGAACGCCCTCACCAAGCAGTACCAGAAGTTCTTCGAGATGGAAGACGTCGAGCTGGAATTCGCCGACGATGCGCTGGAGGCCATCGCCGATCAGGCGTTGTTGCGGGGCACCGGCGCCAGGGGCCTGCGGGCGATCCTGGAGGAGGTACTCCTCGAGGTGATGTACGACATCCCGAGCCGGGAGGACGTCGGTAAGTGTGTCCTCGACGCCTCGGTGGTACTGGACCGGGTCAACCCGACACTGGTGCCGAAGAGCGAAACCCGCCGCCAGCGACGCGCCGCTTCGTAGAGCCCATCCGGATCTGCCGGTGAACCCGGCGGCCGGAGCGTCATCGAAACCGAGAGCTGGTTGACCGTTGGAGTATCGAAACGCACTGGCCTTCCTCGACCAGCACACCAACCTCGAAGGCAATCGAGCCGACCGGTTCACGATCGGGAACCCGGCTCCGAACGCGCCGACCCTGCCGACCGCCGGCCAAATCGACGGGCTGAGCCTCGAACCGATGCGGGCCATGATGGCCGCACTCGGCGATCCCCACCGGGCCTACCGCACGATCCAGGTCACCGGTACCAACGGGAAGGGATCGACGGCCCGGTTCGCGGCTGCAACCCTGCGGGCCATGGACCTCTCGGTCGGCCTCTACACCAGCCCGAACCTCGAGAGGGTGAACGAGCGGCTCAACTGGGATGGTCGAGACATCACCGATGAGGAGTTCGGGGCCGTCATGGGCTTGCTGGCCGCCGTCGAACCCCTTATCGGCCACACGCCCAGTCGATTCGAGCTCCTCACCGCGGCCGCCTTCGTCTGGTTCGCCGAGCAGGGGGTCGATGTGGCCGTGGTCGAGGTCGGCCTGCTTGGTCGTTTCGACGCAACCAATGTGATCGACGCCGACGTCGCCGTCATCACCAACATCGGCAAGGACCACACCGACGGCGCCCCCGGCTGGGAACGGGCCGTAGCGGCCGAGAAGGCCGGAATCATCAAGCCCAACAGCCAGGTGGTGCTCGGCGACCCGATGGGGGAGCTGCGCCCGATCTTCGAAGCCGAGCCGTCGGCCGGGATGTGGGTCGCCGGCCGGGACTTCGACGTCGAGTCCAACAACCTGGCCGTCGGTGGTCGGACGATCGATCTGCGAACCCCCGGCACAACCTACGACGAGCTGTTCATCCCGGTCCATGGCGCCCACCAGGGAGCAAACGTGGCCAGCGGGCTGGTGGCGGTCGAGGCGTTCTTCGGTCGTCCGACCCCAGAAGAGCTGGTTACCGAGGCGGTCGGGGGCATCGAGCTGCCAGGCCGGTTCGAGGTCGTCGGCGGTGATCCGACGGTCATACTCGATGGCGCCCACAACCCTCAGGGCGGGGAGGCGGCATTCCAGACGCTCAATGAGGAATTCGCCAGGCTCGGCTCGTGGGTCCTGGTGGTCGGTCTGCTGTCCGGGAAGGATCCCGTCGAGATGCTCCAGGCCCTCGGCGCACCCGACTTCGACGCAGTGATCTGCACCGAGCCGAATTGGTCCCGGGCCATCCCGGCCGAGGAGGTGGCGGCCGCCGCCACATCGCTCGGGCTCTCCCCGGAGGTGGTGCGCAAACCGGTCGAGGCACTCAACCGGGCCCTGGCGGTCACCGCGGCCGATGACCTGATCCTGGTCGCCGGCAGCATCTACGTGGTCGGCGAGGTCAGGTCGGCCATCACCTTCGAGTGAGATCCGCCATCGTCGGCCCTGCCGCTCGGAGCGGCCGGACCTACTCGACGAGGCGGACGGGGTCTCCTTCGAGGGCGATCGACCAGGTCGACCGGTCGGTGGGGGTGCCGCCGGTCACGTAGCGGATCTGCCACCAGCAATCGCTGCCACAGGTGTAGTCGTCGGGAATATCGACTTCGACGATCACGAAGTGGTCGTTCCAGTCCGAACGGGTGCTGGTATCGAGGCAAGGTTGGCCACCGGTGCCATTCCAGGAGCAGGTGTCGCTGTTGGCCGCCAGTGAGGTCTCCAAGTAAGCCGAGTCGGTCATCAACCCCACCGACTGGTCGGCGTATTTCCAACGGAACGGCATCGCGGTTCCATTGGAATCCACGAACTGGAGATTGTCGATGCCCTCGGCGGCATCGAAGAAGGTGATCACCATTCGCTCACCGGCATGGTCCTCGTCGATCTCTGCCAGGTAGAAGGCGGCCTCGCTGGAGGGGATCTCCCGGTACAGCGGCAGCCACTCCAGGGCGTAGACCTGGGGGCAGGTTGGATCGGCGGTGGAGAACGCACACAACGTGGTCTGACCGTTTCGCAGCGTCCGGAGCGAGAAGCTGTTGACCCCGTTCTCCCGCCAGAAGCTGTCCCCGGGGTAGGAATTGGGGGAGCCGGGGCTGCGGACGCTGGCCATGATGTAGTAGTAGCCGCCTTCGGTCGACGGTGTTGCCGCATTGTTCAGCAGCGGCCACCAGCCGTCCCCGCCGGGGCTGTTGGAGATACAGGAGTTGAAGTCGTAGCTGACCGTGGAGGTCGGTGCATTGGTGTCGATGAAGCCCCGATGGTCGGTGGTCGCACTCGGACCGTAGATCTCGAAGTTGATCACCGCGCCCCACGTACTGTCACCGGTCGATCCGCTGCCGCTGCAGCCCACGCCGGGCTCGTAGACGTCGACGTCGAGCGTCGGGGAGCCGGCCTGGTATTCGACCACGAAGACGTAGGCTTCGTCGTCCAACGTCGGGTTGGGGTTGGCCTCGGGGTAGACGTAGTTGTCGGCCGATCCGCAGCCCCGGTGGCCGTTCATGTAGGTGGGACCGTCCCAGTAGCCGACCCCGAACGGGTCGCCCTGCTCGTGGTCGGCGCAGTACGAAGTCAGCGCCAGCCACATCTGATCGTTCGGCATGCCGAGATCCCCGGCTGGAATGTCGCCGGTCCCCAGGCCGGACGTCGGGTTCCCGAGATGGACCTCCTGGATGAACTCCGCCACGCCGTAGCGCTCGACGATGATCGAATCCACGATCAGCTGCCCGAGGAAGGCCGGGGCCTCGACCCGGATCTCCACTTCGATCCCGGTCGAACTGTGGGCCGTGACCCGGACCTGGGGGAGGGGCCCGGTCTCGAAGTCGGTGTTGTCTGCGGGGGTGGCGTCCAGATAACCGTTGCGGGCCGCGGTGGCCCGCGCTTCGGCTTCGGCTGCGGCAACGTCGGGGAGCAGCGGCACCGCCGCCAGGGCCGCAGCGTCCACGCCCCGTTGCACCTTCTGACCCTCCAGATACCAGGCGCCAATGTCGGTGGCGAAGGCGGCGAAGATCAACATCGGGATCAGCAACAGGGCGGATTGGGCCAGGACGAAGCCCGCCTGGCGCCGGTCGCCCGATGGCCCCGCCGTCTTCTCAGGGCACGGTTCGGCGACAGGCCCGGCGGTCGCCGGGGCAACGGACACGTCCGGGCCTGCTGGTCTGGGGTCGGTGAGCGAACGATTGATGATGGTCTCAGTCCGGTCTTGGCTCGATCCGCATCACCGTGGTGTCTGCGATGTCGAAGGTGGAGCCGGCGAAGAAGCCGGTTGCGTAGGGGCGGGCCACCTCGATCGTGACCCCGACATAGTCGGAGGTGCCGAACGAGTTGTCTCGGGTGCTCGGCGTCCACGAGCCGTCGGCCCATGAGCCGTAGGTACCAAATGCGGTGTTGTCGTAGACGCTGCACTGGTTGGGGATACCGGGAGGATTGGCCGTGGCGCACGCCGCCGACATCGAGCCGTCGGCCGCGTTGGCCTCGTAGATCACGATCCTGGTCACGTCGTCGCTGAGGTCGCCGAGGGCGGCTTCGATCGATTCGACGGAGAACGAATCGGCGGCCACATTGGAGCCGAGCTGGCTGCCAACCCGGGCTCCGGTCCTTGCGGCCTGGGTTACCAGTTGGCTGTCGCTCCAGGCCAGACCCATCTCGAAGGCGCCGAACGCCAGGGTCAGCAATGCGGTGGCGATCAAGGCGAACTCCACCAGCGCCGCACCTCGCTCCGGTGCGTCGCCACGGCGCCGGGGCCCTTGGGTACCCGGCTTCGCTGAACCGGGCTTGGCTGAGCCGGGCATTGTGGAACGAGGCTTCGGGGCAGAACGGCCTGGGAGACAGGGCCCTCGAAATCGCCGCCTCGATCGGACGACCATGGCGGCCATCAGTCCTCGTCCGGTTCCAGCCGGAGAATGGTCGTCTCGCCAAGGTCGTTTCCGCCGGAGAACATCCCGGTCACGAAGTCGTGCCTGGTTTGGACATGGATGCCGATGAAGTCGGTGCCGGCGCTCAGGCTGGTCTCGCGGGTTGTCGGGCACCAGCTGGAATCGAGTGTTCCGCACCGGAAATTGCCGGTGTCGTTGCCGGACGAATCGTCGAGCTCGGCGAAGAAGTCGGCCGCGGTGTAACGGTTGCAGAGCCCACCCTGCGATGCGGTTGCGCACGCTCCGGGCAGGGTGGCGCCGGGCCCGGTTGCCCTGAAGATCACCACATACTCCAGCCGTTCCAGGCCCATGGCCTCCAGGCCGTGCTCGATGGTCCGCAGCACGTAGTAGTCGGCGTCGCTCTCGTTGCCTCGGGTGCTGGCCGCTCGCGCCCCTTCTCGACTTGCGTTGTCGGTGGTGAGGGAGTCCCGGAACAGCAGGCCAATCTCGAGAATCCCGAACACGATGAGGATGAACACCGGTGTGACCAGGGCGGCCTCGAGCAGGGCCGCTCCTCGCTCGGATCGCGGCCGCCGCGGTCGTCGGGTCGGGGCAGCCGAATCGACGCCGACGCCCGAATCCCGCACGGTGCCCGATCGCTCGGGACCGGGCACTACGGCAGCCACGCCGGAGGATCGGGGAGATCGGGATCCATGTTGGCGATCCGCTCCCGGGGTTCGCCGATATTGTCGCCGGTTGAGCTCAGGTAGTCGCCGGACGTCGATGTCAAACTCTGGATGGCGACCAGGGTCCCGCCAACGATGAGGGAGAACACCAGGGCGTACTCCACGAACGTGGCCCCTCGCTGGTGATCATGGTCGCCTCGACGCCGCATCCGAACCTTCATCTCGCGCGCTATCGGCCATCAGCCGAGGTTTCTTTAGCCGGACCGGCTGCGATCTCGATGCCACGGATCGACGGCGGCCGTTCGAAGCCATCCGGCGCGGCCTGCACAACGGCCCCGAGCCGGTAGCCTTTCGACCCGTGAGCAGAACTTTCATCATTTGCAAGCCGGACGCCGTCGAGCGGGGCTACGTCGGGCGGATCCTGCGCCGTCGTCAGAACCCTGATGGGTGCCACCAATCCGAACGAGGCCGCCCCCGGCACCATCCGGGGCGACTACGGCACGATGCTCACCGAGAACCTGGTCCACGGCTCGGACTCCAACGAGTCGGCCGAGCGGGAGATCGGCATCTTCTTTCCCGGCTTGACCTGACCGGGCCCGGCGTCCGCCCGATCGCCGTCGATTCATGAGACTGCGTGGCCCAGCTTGTGAGAAATCGGCAGGGTCCTTGTAGCGCTCCAGCGGTTCTCTTACGATCCGTCCAGGCGGACGCATCGTAGGTAGCGAACTTCGGATCTGGGGTTGGGCAATGGGTAGTCTGTCGACCATGTTGGGTGCGGTCGGTGGCCGCGACATGGCCGTCGATCTTGGCACCGCCAACACCCTGATCTATGTCCGGGGTGTCGGCATCGTGCTCGAGGAGCCGTCGGTCGTCGCCATCAACGTCAACACCCGGCGACCGCTGGCGGTCGGTGTCGAGGCGAAACGTATGATCGGCCGGACCCCGAACCACATCCAGGCCATACGGCCCCTCAAGGACGGCGTCATCGCCGACTTCGACGTCTGCGAGGAGATGCTCCGGTACTTCATCCACAAGGTGACGGCCGGTCGGTGGGGCCCGAAACCCCGGATGGTCATCTGCGTGCCTTCCGGGATCACCGGTGTCGAGCAGCGGGCGGTTCGTGATGCGGCCGAGTTCGCCGGCGCCCGGGAGGCGGTGGTGATCGAGGAACCAATGGCCGCCGCCCTCGGTGCAGGTCTGCCGATCAACGAGGCGTTGGGGTCGATGGTGGTCGACATCGGTGGCGGGACGACCGAGGTTGCGATCATCTCCCTGGGCGGGATCGTCGTGTCCCGGTCGCTGCGGATCGCCGGCGATGAGCTGGACAACGCCATCATCGACTACGCCAAGAAGGAGTACAGCCTGGCGCTCGGCGAGCGGACCGCCGAGACGATCAAGCTGAAGATGGGCTCGGCCCATCCCCTGGTCGAGGAGTTCGAAGCAGAGGTTCGGGGCCGCGATCTCGTGACCGGCTTGCCGAAGACCATTGTCGCCACCACCGAAGAGGTCCGCCAGGCGCTCAGCGAACCGGTGTCGGCCATCATCGATGCGGTGAAGGACACCCTCGACGGTGCACCGGCCGAGTTGGCGGCCGACATCATGGAGCAGGGTGTGGTGATCACCGGCGGCGGTGCGCTCTTGAACGGGTTCCGCCAGCGCCTGGAGTCCGAGATCGGCATGCCGATCCGGGTTGCCGTCGACCCGCTGCAGACGGTGGTGATCGGCTCCGGAATGTACCTGGAGGCACATCGCCATCAGCTGGCCGGTGGCATCCGGGCCTCCTGACCGGGCCCCGGCAACGATGCTGCCCGCCAGCCGATCGCGTCGGCTGCTTCCGCTCCTCGTGGCAACGGCGTCGGCGCTGCTGGTGCTCGATGTTGTCGGATTCGGCCCGATCGTCACCGTCAGGCAGTGGACGCTGTCGATGTCTCGACCGATCGCCGCAATCCTCGATGTGGCCGTCGCCCCCGTGGACGGTGTCTGGCACGGGGCGGTCCACTTCGACGACGTGACCGAGGAGAACCACCGGCTCCGCCGTCGAGTGGCCGAGCTGGAGGGTGCGCTCGCCGGCCGGCCCGACGTCGAAGCCGACCTGGAGGCGCTGCTGGCGGCAACCGAGATCGACTATCTGGGTGATGTCGATCGGGTCAGCTCCAGGGTCATCGCCGATCGGCACACCGAGCTGGAGCGGATCGTCGAGATCGACAAGGGTCGAAGCGCCGGTATCGCCCCCGGCATGCCGGTGGTCACCGGCAACGGGCTGGTCGGCAGGATCGAGATCGTGACCGGGGAGCGTTCGGTGGTCAGGCTGCTCACCGATGTGGGGGTGGCGGTCGGTGTCCGAAGCAGCCATGGTCTCGGGCTGGCAACCGGTGATCGTGTGCCGGAGCTCCGGCTGGAGGTCACGCCGGAACTGGCCGAGTCGATTCGGCTCGGGGCGGTCGTCGATGGTGAACGGTTCGTGACCAGTGGCGTCGACCGCAGTATCTACCCTGCCGGGATCCCGGTCGGCACGTTGGTGATCCCGACCTCGGGCCACGGGCTCGGCCCGGCGTCGGGAAACGACGGGCCCCCCGGTCCGGCGGCGGGAGCGACGCTCACCCTGGCACCGCTGGCCTCGATGGACCGGCTGGGCTACCTCACCGTCCTGTTGATCGACCCCCCGACATGACGATGGCGGCCGGGACCCGCCTGGCGGTCATCGCCTTTTCGGTGGCCGCAGTGCAGGCGACGCTGATCGACCGGGCCGATGGTGGGCCTTTCCGCCACCTTGACCTGCCGCTGGCGGCTGCCATCGCCGTGGTGGCGACCCGGCCGGCCGACAAGGCGTTCACCGGATTTGTGTTCGGTCTGGCGGTCGACCTCTTCCAGCTCAAGCTTTTTGGCCTCCACGGCCTGGCCTACTGCGCCATCGGCCCGGTGGCCGTGCACCTCCCGGTCAGTGCGCTCCGGCGCCGCTGGGAGGCGGTGGCCCTGCTGGCCGCAGCGCAGACCCTTGCCGTCTCGGTGGTGGTCGGTGCGGGGGTCTGGCTGATCGATCGTCGATCACCCGGCGGCGAATCGATCGGCGGGATCGCCTGGCAGCTGTGCCAGGCGATGGCCTGGTCGGCCATGCTCGTCGTCCCGCTCACCGGACTGCTCGGTGGACGGATCGGTCCGACGATCACGCCGGCATGGGGGATGCGATCCGAGGCCGCCCATCCGGCCGATCGACGATGATCGGCCGCAGGCCTGGGCCGATGACGGCCGGCACGGGCCCGCTGTTCGGCCTGGGGACCGACGATGTCGATGGTCGCGAATCGGCCCGGCTGGTCCTCCTGGCAGTGGTGGTCGCCGTGGCCATCGTGGTCTTGGCCGGGCGGCTGGCCTACCTGCAACTCGTCGGCGGCTCGGGCTACCGGGACATCGCAACCGGAAACCGGATCCGGGTCATCGAGACGCAGGCCCCCCGAGGTCGGATCATCGACGCTGAGGGGCGGGTCCTGGCCGGGAGCCGATCCTCCTACACCGTGACGATGGACTGGGAGGCCCTGATCGGACTCGACGACGGGGATCGGCGGGCGGTGTTCGCCACCCTGGCCGCCGAGTTGGACCTGGCCGGAGAGACCGTGGCCGTCGACACGATCGCCACGTTGTTCGAGCGTGCCGCCCGCAGGGCGCTGGAACCGGTGGTTCTGGCCGAGGACGTCAGTGCCGAACTATGGATCGCACTCACCGAGCTTGACCTGCCCGGCATCGCCGCCGTCTCCCGGCCGGTCAGGATCTACCCCTACGGCGCCGCCGCGGGCCATGCATTGGGGTACATGGGGACGGTCGCCGATCCGGATGAGGCGGCGGCACTGAACGGTAACCAGCCGGGTCTGTGGTACCGGCCGGGCTCGGAGATCGGCCGGGCCGGCCTGGAACGCATCTTCGAGCACCGCCTGCGGGGTGCGCCGGAGATCCGACGGGTCGAGGTCGATGCCAGGAACCGGGTGATCCGTACCGTCGAAGTCGCCCAGCAGGCGGTGCGGGGAAACGACCTGCAGCTGACGATCGACATCGATCTGCAGCGGGCCGCCGAGCGGGAACTGCAGAACCAACTCCGGGCGATTTCGGCCAACCCCGAGACGCCTGCGCCGGCCGGCAGTTTCGTGGTCATCGACCCTGCTGACGGGGCGGTGTTGGCCCTGGCCTCGCTCCCCGGTTTCGATCCGACCGCCTTCGTGTTCGGCCTCGACGAGAACGAAACCGCCGAGCTGCTGGCGGCCGGACCGGATCCGTTCCTCAACCGGGCCACCAATGGTCTCTATCCGGCAGGATCGACGTTCAAACCGATCCCGGCCTACGCCGCCCTCACCACCGGCGCCCGCGGCCAGTATGAGCCGTGGAACGACCGGGGCAGCTACCGCCTGGCGAGCTGTCGAGCGGCGGCCGACGCCGGGTGTGTCTTCCGCAATGCCGGTGGGGTGGTGCTGGGGCCGGTGGATGTGCGCCAGGCACTGACCCGGTCCTCGGACACCTACTTCTACTCGCTCGGGGAGAAGTTCTGGGTCGAGCGGGATCGCTACGGCGACGAGATCATGCAGGACGTTGCGATCCGGTTCGGTCTCGGCGACCCGACCGGGATCGAACTCCCGGCCGAGGCGGCCGGTCGAGTCCCGGGCCCACGGAGCCGGCAGGCCGACCACGACCGGTACCCCGAGGCCTTCCCCGACCCCCGCTGGTACACCGGAGACAACGTCAACCTGTCGATCGGCCAGGGTGATCTGCTGCTCACGCCGCTGCAACTGGCCAATCTCTACGCAACCCTGGCCACAGCCGGCACCCGGCACCAACCCCGGTTGGTGGAGCGGCTGGTCGATGGGGCGACCGGGGAGACCGTGCTGCGGTTCGCGGCCCGCAGGGTCGAGGAGGAGCCGCTGGATCCGACGGCGGTGGCGGCGATCGTCGACGGCCTGGCCGACGTCCCAATCGATGGCACCGCAGCGTCGGCCTTCGAGGGCTTCCCTGCCGACCGGTTCCCGGTGGCGGCCAAGACCGGGACCGCCGAGGTGGCCGGCAAGGCCGACTACGCCCTGTTCGCCGGCTTCGCCCCGGTGCCCGAACCGCGCTACGCCTTCGCGGTGGTGATGGAGGAGTCCGGGTTCGGGGGCGTGGCGGCGGCGCCGGTGGCCCGCCGATTCTTCGACTGGCTCCTGGCAGACCAGGCGGCCCCGCCCGTGTCGCCACCGGCTGCGGTCTCGCCGCCGTCCTCTCTGTCGCCGGCATCTCCTCCGCCGGCAGCGCCGACAGCCCCGGCGCCGTCGTGATGGCAATGCGCTCGGTCGACATCGCCCCTCCTCGCCGCACCGGTTCGCCCCATTGGGGTTTGCTGGCCGCCACGCTGGCCCTCGCTGGGTTCGGGTTGATCATGGTCTTCAGCGCCGGCAGGGGACCGACCGGCGACCTCGGGTTCGGCATTCGCCAGGCCGGCTTCCTCGCCGCCGGCCTGGTTCTGATGGCCCTGGTCTCCGCGGTCGACTATCGCCGGCTGGAACGCTGGTCGCCGGCTTTGATCGCCACTGCGGTGCTGGCACTGGTGCTTGTGTTGACCCCGGCCGGAACCGAGGTCCGGGGTACCCAGGGCTGGTTCCGGGTCGGTGGGCTGGCCGTCCAACCGTCGGAATTCGCCAAGCCGGTCCTGATCGTCGGCCTGGCGGTGATCCTCAAGGGCCCGGCCCGGGCCCGGGTCCGTCCTGCCGGCGGGCTGCTTGCCGGCTCCGCCGTCGACCGGCCCGGTCCGGGGCCATGGAGCCACCGGTTCGCGCTCAGTGTTGGCCTGCTCGGGGCCATGAGTCTGCTGGTTCTGGCCGAGGGGGAGTCCGGCACGGTCCTGGTGTACTGCGCCATCGCCCTCGGCATGCTGACCGCAGCCGGCATCCAGGCCCGGTACCTGCTCCTGCTCACCGTGTCCGGCATTGCGGTGATCGGGCTGGCGTTGACCAACGGGGTGCTGGCGCCGTATCAGGTCGACCGCTTCGAGGCCTTTCTCGACCCATCCCTCGATCCGCAGGGCATCGGCTACAACCAGCAGCAGGCGCTGACCGCCATCGGATCGGGCGGCCTGGCCGGGGCCGGGCTGTTCGAGGGACCCCAGACCCAGCTGGGATACCTGCCGGATCAGCACACCGACTTCATCTTCGCTGCGGTGGGGGAGGAGCTGGGATTTGCCGGTGCGCTGGCGGTGCTTGGTTTGGAAGCTGCGGTCCTCGGCTTCGTCTTCGTCGTCGGGTATGGCTGCCGGGATCGCTTCGGTCGGCTGCTGTGCATCGGCGTGTTCTCGCTCCTCGGCTTCCAGGTGTTCCAGAATGTCGCCATGAACCTCCGGGTCATGCCCATTACCGGGATCTCGCTGCCGTTCGTCTCCTACGGCGGCAGCTCGCTGGTCACCTCGCTGCTGGCGGTCGGCTTGGCGCAGAGCGTGGCGGTGCGTCGAGACGGTGCTCCGGGCTCCGACCGCCGCCGCCGGGCCGTCGTCGACCGTCGTGGTCGACGACGCAGATGACGAACGGCGGCTCCGCCGAAGCCCGGGACGGAACGCCGGCCGCCGGCCGCTCAGCCGTTATGGCCCCTAACTGCGATAGGGTCTACTGCAACATGACAACGGTCTGGCCGCAACTGGAGCCGCTGCTGCCGAGGGTTCAGAAGCCCGCTCGATACATCGGCGGCGAGGACGGCGCAAACGCCAAGCTTCCCGACCCTTCGCTTGTCAGCTGGTGTTTCACCTACCCGGACACCTACGAGGTGGGCTTGCCGAACCAGGGCCTCCAGATCCTCTACGAGATCGTCAACGAGCGTGCGGACGGCCGTGCCGATCGTAGCTACGCCCCCTGGGTCGACCTGGAGGCACTCATGAGGGAGCACGGTGTTCCCCTGTTCTCGGTCGAGCACCACACCCCCTGCAACGAGTTCGACGTGCTGGCGTTCAACCTGTCGGCCGAGCTGACCTACACCAACCTGATCAACTGCATCGATCTCGCCGGCATTGCGATCCACGCCGCCGAGCGCACCCGCACCGATCCGCTGGTGATCGCCGGCGGCCATTGCACCTACAACCCGGAGCCGCTGGCGAACTTCCTCGATGCGGTCGTCCTCGGCGACGGCGAGGAGGTGGTCGGCGAGATCACCGAGGTCCTGGCCGGCTACAAACGACGGCCCGATGCGTCCCGTGAGGAGATCCTCGTCGCATTGGCGGCCATCGAGTCGGTGTACGTGCCATCGCTGTACGAGGTGGACTACGACGGCCCCAGGGTGGCCTCGGTCCGTCCCCGATCGTCGGACGCCCCCGACGAGATCGCCAAGCGCACGGTGGCCGACCTCGCCCAGTGGCCCTATCCGAAACAGCAGCTTGTGCCGCTCACCGAGGTGGTCCACGATCGGCTGAACGTCGAGGTTTTCCGGGGCTGTACCAGGGGCTGCCGGTTCTGCCAGGCCGGCATGATCACCCGGCCCGTCCGGGAGCGACCGGCCGATCAGGTCAGGACGATGGTGGCCCAGGGTCTCGAGAGGACCGGGTACGACGAGGTCACGTTGACCTCGCTGTCCACCGCCGACTTCAGCGATATCGAGTCCGTTGTCACCGGCATCATGGATGACGGTCAGGGAGACCAGCCAGACGATGCCGGGTGCGGGCCGATCTCGGTGTCGTTGCCAAGCCTCCGGGTCGACGCTTTCGGGGTTGGGATTGCCGCCCAGTTGCAGCGGGCCAAGCGCAGCGGCCTGACCTTCGCTCCCGAGGCAGGATCATGGCGCATGCGCCAGATCATCAACAAGTTGATCCGGGAGGAAGACCTCTACGAGGCGGTCGAGGCCGCCTACTCCAAGGGCTGGTCGCGGGTGAAGCTGTACTTCCTGGTCGGCCTCCCGTCGGAGACCGACGAGGACACCCTGGCCATCGCCACCCTGGCCAAGAACTGCGTCGACATCGGCAAGCGGCACACCAATCGGGCCAGCGTCACCGTTTCGGTCGGCGGCTTCGTGCCGAAGCCGTTCACCCCGTTCCAGTGGTTCGGCCAGAACACCTCCCAGGAGTTGCAGCGCAAGGTCAACCTGTTGCGAGACGCCACCCGCAAGATGAAGGGCGTCAACCTCAAATGGCACGACCCAAAGGCCACCCTGGCCGAGGGCATCGCCAGCCGGGGCGACCGCCGGATCGGTGCGGTCATCGAGCAGGTTTGGCGCAACGGCGGCACGTTCCAGGAGTGGTCCGAGCACTTCGACCTGGATCTGTGGCTGACGGCCATGGCCGACAACGGCCTCGACGTCGACGACTTCGTCTACCGCCATCGAACCGAGGACGAGACGCTGTCCTGGGAGCACATCTCGGCCGGGCTCCACAAGGACTTCCTGTGGCAGGACTGGCAGGACGCGCTGGCCGAGGTCGGCCTGGAGGACTGCCGCTGGACCCCGTGCTACGACTGTGGCGCCTGTACCGGCTACGGGATCGAGCATGTGGTCGCCTCCGCCGTGCCCCCGGCCGGCGGCAGCCAGGGAACCGGCCAGGACCTGGCATCCGGCGGGGCGGTCCCCGTGACACTGCTCACCAGCCGGCCGTCGACCGGCCGGGGCTCGGCGTCGACAAACGGCAATGGCGCCGATCTGCGATCCACGGGAGTGCCGGCATGACGGCCAACTACCCCCATGGACGCCACCGGAACATTCTCCGGATCAGATTCTCCAAGACCGGCAAAGTCCGCTTTGTCAGTCACCGTGATGTGGCCCGCCTCTTCGAGCGGGCCCTGCGAAAGCTCCGATTGCCCGTGGCCTACTCGGAAGGGTTCTCACCGCGTCCAAAGCTCAGCTTCGGACTGGCCCTGAGCGTTGCCCACGAATCGGATGCCGAATACCTCGACGTCGAGCTCAACGAGCTCCCGGGCCTCGAGGGCCTACCCAAAGCGTTGACGGCAGCACTACCGGATGGCATCGATGTCGTCGGCGTGGTCACCCTCGATCAGGGCATGGCATCATTACAACAAGCGATTACCAGCTGTATGTGGCGCATCGAGGTACTCGGTGCGCCGGTGGTCGAGGTGACGGCAGCAGTAGCCGAAACCCTGGCCGCACCCGAACTACCGCTCGAGCGGGTTCGGAAAGGTAAGACAGCCGTTGCCGACGTCCGCCCTGCGATCATCGACCTCGAGGTCGAGGGGCCGACCGAAAACGGTGTACAACTCGTCGCACACCTGGCCACCGAGTCGGTCTCCCTGCGCCCTTCGGAATTGGTGAAGGTCCTGGGGATCGACGGACTCGAAGAGGGCCGTGTGCGGCGAACCTGCCAATGGATGATCATCGACGGGGTCCGGCGTGAACCGGTGAGCCGCCCCGACCCGTCGAGTGGGCACGAATTGCGACGTGCCTCATGAGAAGGGATCGAGACATATGTCCGATGCGTCCGAGAGCGGCTCAGCTCCCGTCGACAAAGCCAACCAGGGGACGCCGACCCCTGAGGTGACACGAAAGCCAAAGATCGGCGACTCGCGCCCGGCGCCGGTCAGCGACCAGGATCCGGGGGCCCCACCCCGATCGTCGAATACGAATCGGGGTCAGGCCGGCGCCCAGTCCGAAGCCGGCTCCGGCGAGGGCCCTGGCGGGGGAAACCGCCGCCGCCGTCGCCGCCGCAAGAAGCCGGCCGGTTCCGGTCAGGGCGGGCAGAACCAGGGTCGGGGTCAGGGCGGTCAGGAGCGTTCCGGCGGCCAGGGCCAATCGAAGGGTCAGGGCGATGGCGGTTCCGGTCGCCGCCGCAGCCGCAGTGGCCGCACGCTGAAATCGGAGCCGGTCGGTCAGATCATGGCCGAGGGCGAGGTGGAACTCGACGAGGAGAACCTCAAGCAGCGGCGGGGTCGCTCCCGCAAGGGTCGGCCGGTCGGCCGCTACCTGATGGTGGTCTCCAAGCGGGAGGATGCAACCCACATCGCCATTCTCGAGGGCCGGACGCTCATCGAGTACTACGTGTCCAGACCAACCGACAACGTGTTCCAGATCCACGGCAACATCTACCTCGGGCGGGTCCAGAACGTGTTGCCCGGGATGGAGGCCGCCTTCGTCGACATCGGTACCCCCAAGA
Organism: uncultured Acidimicrobiaceae bacterium; assembly: GCA_947259095.1. GTDB lineage: Bacteria > Actinomycetota > Acidimicrobiia > Acidimicrobiales > SZUA-35 > JAHELU01. The sequence continues at coordinate 23,014 of CAMYLA010000045.1, forward strand.
ACGCCGTGATCTACCGGGGTGATGTGCAATACGACAAGGACGACTTCGACGGCGGCAAGAATCAGCCGAAGATCGAGCAGATGCTCAAGGCCCGCCAGTCGATCCTGTGCCAGGTGACCAAGAACCCGATCGCCCACAAGGGTGCCAGGTTGACCACCGAGGTCTCCTTGCCCGGCCGATTCGTGGTTCTGGTGCCCAACAGCGACACCTACGGCATCTCGAAGCGGCTGCCGGACGACGAGCGGAAGCGACTGCGCCAGATCCTCGACAAGGCAAAGCCGAAGGGCCACGGCCTGATCGTCCGCACCGCAGCGGAGAACGTCACCGGCCCCGAGATCGAGCGTGATATCGCCGGGCTGATGCAGCAGTGGACCGAGATCGAGAAGCTGGCCAAGAACTCCAAGGCGCCGGCATTGCTGTACCAGGAACCCGACATGTCGACCCGGGTCATCCGGGAGGAGTTCAACAAGGAGTACCGGGGCGTGGTGCTCGACGATCGGGCTCTCCACCAGGAGGTCTCGGATTACGTCTCCACCATCACCCCGGCGCTGGCCGATCGAGTGGAGTTCTACGACGAGGAAGACGAGAACCTGCCGCTGTTCGAGCGGTTCCACGTCCACGAGCAACTCCACAAGGCCCTTGACCGCAAGGTGTGGCTGCCGTCCGGGGGCTCGCTGATCATCGAGTCGACCGAGGCGTTGACGGTGATCGACGTCAACACCGGCAAGAACGTCGGTTCATCGAACCTCGAAGACACCGTGTACCAGAACAACCTGGAAGCAGCCGAGGGCATCGCCCATCAGCTCCGGCTCCGCGACATCGGTGGCATCATCGTGATCGACTTCGTCGACATGGAGAGCAAGAAGAACCGCGATGACGTCATGCGGGTGTTCCGGGCCGCCCTCAGCCGGGACAAGACAAGAACCCAGGTGTTCGACATCTCCGATCTCGGTCTGGCCGAGATGACCAGGAAACGTATCGGCGAGGGGCTGCTGGAGTCACTGTCGGTGGCTTGCCCCCACTGCGAGGGGCGAGGCATCGACATCGTCGACAACGTGTTGGAGGACTAGGGTCCTCGCACGGGTACGGCCAACAGGAACCGGAGCCACGTGCGGCTCCTCTTCACCGTTGCCGCAAGGACACGAGGATCCGGATCCACTGAACCTGTGCTGGGGACATCGCCGGCCATCGGGCCGCTGCAGCAGAGAAATCGACTGCTCGAGGGCTGAGAACGGGCCCGATCCCTGTAGGTTTACTCTGTTATGTATGCAATCGTTGCCACCGGTGGCAAACAGTACCGGGTAGAAGAAGGTCAGACCCTCCAAGTCGAGCGTCTCGGCGATGCAGGTTCTGCTATCGAGCTCCAACCGGTGATGGTGGTCGACGGTGAGCAGGTCCTCGCCACTCGTTCCGAGCTGGTAGGCACGTCGGTGTCGGCCCGCGTCGTCGAAGAGGTGAAGGGCCCCAAGATCGACGGGTTCACCTATAAGCCGAAGAGCAACAATCGTCGGCGGTACGGGCACCGTCAAACCTACGCCACCATCGAGATCACAGGAATTTCAAAGGGCTGATATGTCAAAGACCAAGGGTGGCGGCTCCACAAGGAACGGCCGGGATTCGGAAAGCAAGCGGCTCGGCGTGAAGGCCTACGACGGCGAGCACCTCACGGCCGGTTCCATCATCGTCCGTCAGCGGGGCACCAAGTTCCACCCCGGTCGAAATGTCGGCCGAGGCGGGGACGACACGCTGTTCGCAACCGCCGAGGGCAAGGTCAAGTTCGGCTTCCGCCGTGGCCGACGCCTGGTCGACGTCGTCCAGGACTGACGCCACCACCGCATTGCCGGCCCGCCCGTTCGATCGGGAGGCTGCTCTCCACCGCAGATCTGCCACATCGGCGCGCTCGAAACTTGTTGGGTTTTTGAGGAATTCGTCCCGTTCCGTGGACATTGACCGCGACGTGTGAGCTAACCTGATCCCGCCAACCGGCACGCCCGAACAACACTCCGCCGAGTTCGGGGCCCCGGTTGCGGGAGTTTCCGTGAGTCCGACCGCCGTAGAATTGCATTCTGTGTCCAACTTCGTAGACGAATGCAATCTGTGCCTCCGAGGAGGCGACGGCGGCGCCGGGTGTGTTTCGTTCCGCCGCGAAGCCCACGTGCCGTTGGGCGGACCCGACGGTGGCGACGGTGGGCACGGCGGGTCTGTGTGGCTGGAAGCGGACCGCAATGTTGCGTCGCTGCTGGCGTTTCGTGATCACCCCCATCGCATCGCCGGCGACGGCACCCACGGGCAGGGAGCCAAACGGCACGGGAAGCGTGGCGCCGACCAGATCGTCAGGGTGCCGGTCGGCACCGAGGTCCTCGATCGGGAGACCGGCGAGATCCTGGTCGACCTGGCCAACCACGGCGACCGGTGGCTTGGCGCAGCCGGTGGTCAAGGGGGGAAGGGCAACGCCCGGTTCCTGTCGAATCGGCGGCGAGCCCCCTCGTTCGCCGAACAGGGGGAGAAGTGTGAGGACGAGTGGTTCCGCCTCGAGCTCAAGCTCCTGGCCGATGTGGCCCTCGTCGGGTTCCCTTCTGCGGGCAAGAGCACACTCATCTCGGTGATCTCCAGGGCCAAACCGAAGATCGCCGATTACCCGTTCACCACCCTGGAGCCCAACCTCGGTGTGGTCAAGGTCGACGACGACACCGAGTTCGTCGTCGCCGACCTGCCGGGATTGGTGGAGGGGGCGAGCGACGGTCATGGCCTCGGGGACAGGTTCCTGCGCCACATCGAACGAGCCCGGGTCCTGGTCTTCCTGCTGGACCTGGCATCGGTTGATGGTCACAGCCCGGCCCGTCAGCTCGAGATTCTTCGTGCCGAACTCGGCGCCTACCGGCCGGCGCTGCTGGCACGACCTTCGATCGTCGTCGGTTCCAAGGCCGACGTGCTGACCCCCGACGACTGGGGTCGTGAAGCCGCGGTCGATCTGGCCATCGCCTCGGTCACCGGCCAAGGGGTCACCGAACTCGTATGGCGGCTGGCGGCCATGGTCAAGGCGGCCCGGGAGCAGGAGCCGGAATCCGACGGGTTTGTCATCCATCGCCCGGTACCGGTCGGGGTGAAGATCACCAGGGACGACGACGGCAGCTGGCGGGTGCTCGGCCGGGAGGCCGAGCGTTCGGTGGCGTTGTCGGATCTCACCGATATCGGGGCACTCGACTACGCCCAGCACCGACTCAAGAAGCTCGGCGTCGACAAGGCACTGAGGCGGGCCGGGGTCCGACAGGGTGACGAGGTCCGGATCGGAACATTTGCCTTCGAGTACGAAGAGGACATGTGAAAGTAGTAGCCAAAATCGGATCCTCCTCGCTGACCACGGTCACCGGGGAGATCGATCACACCGCCGTGGCGAAACTGTGTTCGGAGGTCGCCGACCTTCGAGCCGACGATCATCATGTCGTGGTCGTCACCAGTGCGGCCATCAGCGCCGGTCTCGGCCCGCTCGGCTACGGGCCGGGCAAGCGGCCGAAGGACGCCGGACTGCTCCGGGCCGCGTCTGCCGTCGGCCAGATCGCCCTCATGGCCACCTACAAGGGCCACCTGGCCAACAACGGTCTCATGGCCGGTCAGGTGCTGTTGGCCCCCACCGACCTGTGGCATCGAAATCGTTATCTGAAGAGCCGGGGCACGCTGGAAGCGCTGCTGGCCCGCGGCGTGGTCCCGGTCATCAACGAAAACGACGCCGTCGCCGACGATGAGATCCGCTTCGGCGACAACGATCGGCTGGCGGCCCTGGTGGCCCACCTGATAGACGCCGACTGTCTGGTCCTGTTGACCGACACCGCAGGGGTGTTCACCGGCGATCCGCGTCACGACGCCGACGCATCACTGATCGAGGAGATCGTCGAGATCGACCAGCAGTTGGAGCTGGCGGCCGGCGGCCCCGGCTCGGTCTCCGGCCGCGGAGGAATGGCCTCGAAGCTGGCCGCAGCCAAGATCGCCGCCTGGTCGGGCGTGGAGACCACCATCGCCCAGTCCGACCGGCCCAAGGTCCTCCGAGAGGCGGTGGAAGGGGTGGCCGGCGTCGGCACGGTGTTCCGGCCCCGAGCGCAACGGTTGCCGGCCCGGAAACTGTGGATCGCCTTCGCCCTGCCGCCGTCGGGTCGGATCGTGGTCGATGAAGGGGCTCGCGAGGCGCTGGAGAACAACCAGCGGTCGCTGCTGCCGGCCGGCGTCACCGGAGCCGAAGGGTCGTTCCAGGCCGAGGAAGCGGTTGAGCTGGTCGATCAGTCCGGCACGGTGTTTGCAAAGGGGCTGAGCAGGTGGTGCCGGGCCGACCTCGACACCTACCGGGGACTGCAGAGCAGCGCACTGCCGCGGGAGATCGCCGAGGAGGTCATCCACCGCGACGACCTCGTCATGTTGCCGTAGCGGTCTCTCGACCGACATGTCGTGATCGGCCGGCCTGGGCCTTCGGCGGTCCTCGCCGGGCCCGGGCCAGTGAACTCAGGCGGTGGTACCTTCGCCCTCGACCTGGGCGGCCTGCGCCTGCTCGAGCACGGTGTCGGTCAGACCGGCGGTCTCGCCCGCGTCCAGCCCCAGCTGGGTACGGATCTCGCTCAGACGAGACTGTGCCTCGACGTTGAGCGAAGCCTGCTCGACCTCCAGCATCCGTCCTTCCATCGAGGACTCCGCCAGCTCGGCCGCGCCCTTGGCCTTGGCGTACCGCTGCTCGACCCTGTCCCGGACCTCCTCGAACGATGGCACGTCCTGGCCCACCTGTTCGCTGAGCGACGCCGTCGCCTTGTTCAGCTGTTCCTGCATCTTGGCCTGGTCGAGCTGCGACAGCAGCTTCTTCTGCTCACCGAGCTTTTTCTGGAGCAGCGCCGAATTCTGATTGACGGCGAGCTTCGCCTTGTCCGAGGCTTGCGACGCCTGGAGATGCAGTGACTTGAGATCCTCGATCTCCCGCTCCAGGGCGATCATCCGGTTGGCGAAGGACTCTGCGGTCTGGGTGTACTGCAGGAACTTTTCCTGCTCACCCTTCTTCTGGGCGTCGTCGGCCATCATCACCGCCTGGCGGGCGTTGGCACTGACCTTCTCGTAGTCCTCCATCACCCGGTTCAGCTTGATTTCGGTCTGCTTCTGGTGGGCGATGACGTTCGCCGCCTGCTCCTTGAGCTGACGATGCTGCTCCTGAGCCTCCATGATCGCCTGCTCGAGCTGAATCTTCGGATCGGCCCTGGCATTGAAATCGCCGGACGCCTTCGCGACCAAGTATTTCCACCAACGCCGCATCAGTTTGATCATGGAGATGATGCTAGTCCCTGTCGGGGAGGGCGCGTCGGACGGATCCCCTGCAGCCACAGCCCCCCGGCATAGACCAGCAGACCGATCGTCCCGACCGCCACAGCGTCGATCGGCGATGGCATCGAAAGGTTGGCCGTTGCGTACATCAGGACCCCGGCCACCACTGCAGCGACGGCCACCGGCCGGGCCCAACCTGACCGGACCGGCGCCTGGAGTCGGCGTCGCAGCAGTCGGCGCAACAGGACCCATTCGACCCAGGCCGACAGCGACGCCCCGAGCCCCAGGCCAACCGCACCGAGATGGGGGACGGCGTCGCTGGCCCGGCGGGCGGCCGGTACCCGCTCCCACGGTGGCCAGTGTGGAACGTCGCCGAACTCCACGATCTGGTCGCCGGAGAAGGTCAGCCAGTCGAGCTGCAGGATCAGGATCAGGCCGGCCACCGCACTGACCGTGACCCGTAGCACCGCGATCTTGGCCGGGCCCTTCACATCGCCGAGGCTGTACAGCGTGTTCTGGGTCACCCTGGCCGTCATCGTGGCCGGGAGGCCGATGGCGAACGCCGCCACCACCAGCGCGATGGTGGTGATCTTGGCCGGATCCTGCAGCCCCTCCCTGTCGAACAACCGCGAAGGCCAGCCGTACAGCGCGTCGACGAAGGTCGGCGAGGCTGCCAGGTAGGCGGCAGTGATGAACCCGGCCGGAACCAGCACCCGCCGCAGCGCCGGCTGCAAGCGGCCGCTGACCACCTCCAGGTTGTCCGAGCGGCGGGACATCTCGGCCAGCTCGGCGGCCGCCACGCTGAAGCCGAACAGCGAGATCGGCAACAAGTAGAGGGGCAGGCTGAACGAGTACCAAGCCAGCGCCCCCGACACCAGGAACACGGTGGCCAACACCAGGTCGATGTAACTCGACAGCTGCACCACCCCTCTGGCCCCGATGGCGGGGACGAAGCGCCGCAGCACATCGCGGCTGGCCGCAGTGCGGACCAGGTTGGGCCTGACCATCGGGGCCAGCCGCAGCACCCTCGGCAGTTGGATCAGGAGCTGCAGCAGACCGCCGACAACCACGGCCCAGGCCACCGCCACCGCAATGTCCTCGAGACGCCAGTTGAGCAGTCCGAACAACACCAGCACCGTTATCTGGGCGACGTTCCAGATGACCGGGGCGACGTAGGAGAGGAAGAAGCGGCGGTGGCTGTTGAGGATGCCGAGGCACCAGGCCGAGATCACCAGAAAGCCGATCCCAACGGTGGTGATCCTGGTCAGGGTGATCGTCAGCTCGTACTTGGCCGGATCCGACTCCCAACTGGTGAACAGCCACACCAGCGGCCGGGCCAGCAACACCGCGGCCAGGACGATGACCGTTGTGGTCAGCGCCAGGAGCGTGACCACCACCCCGGCGAGATCATCGGCCTCGCGGTCGCGCCGCTCCTCGACCAGCTTGGCGTAGACCGGAATGAACGACGCCGACAATGCTCCCTCGCCGAGCAGGTTCTGCAGCAGGTTCGGCAGCCGCATGGCAAAGCTCAGGGCATCGGTCACCGCCGGTTGGGCCCCCAGCACCACACCGATCATCACATTGCGGATCAGACCGGCGATGCGGGAAAGGAAGATCCCGGCGGCGACGAGATTCGAGCCGAGGGCTCGATTCATACCTCGTTCTTTGGCGGGTTCTTCGGCGGGTTCTTTGGCGGGTTCTTAAGTGGGTTGGCGGGGCCGCCCCCGGCCGCCTCCCTGTCGTCCTCGGTGGGGACCGAGGCGATGTCGACCGCCTCCAGCGTGGTGAGTTGTTCGTCGGTCGGCGATTCGACATCGACCAGCCGGTTTGCGTGGCGCAACACCGCGGCTTCGAACAGGTTGCGGGCCAGTCGCCCGTTGCCGAAGCCCCGTCCTCGCTGGTGCGAGGCGAACCAGGCAACGGCGGCTTCTTTGGCCCCGTCCGTCAGGTGGTAGGTCCCCTTGGCCGAGATCAGCTCCAGGATCGCCACCAGCTCGTCATCGTCGTAGTCGGGGAAGTAGATGGTCTTCGGGAATCGACTCTGGAAGCCGGGGTTGGTCGACACCAACTCCGCCATCTCCTTCGGGTAGCCGGCGAGGATGACGACCATGGAGTCGCGACGGTCCTCCACGTTCTTGACCACCGCATCGATCGCCTCCCGACCGAAGTCCTTCTCGCCGCCCCTGGTCAGTGAGTAGGCCTCGTCGATCAGCAGGACGCCCCCTTCGGCGGAGTCGAAAACCTGGGTGACCTTGGTTGCGGTCTGGCCGACGAAGCCGGCCACCAGCCCGCTTCGATCGACCTCGACCAGCTGACCTCGCTCGACGACGCCCAGGGAGCGGTAGATTCTGGCCAGCAGTCGGCCGACGGTCGTCTTGCCCGTTCCCGGGTTGCCGCTGAAGATCAGGTGCTTGGTGTTGTCGACCACCGGGAGGTTCCGTTCCTCCCGGAGCCGCTGGACTCGCAGCAGCGCGGTCAGCAGCTTCACCTCCTCCTTCACCGCATCGAGACCGATCAGGCCGTCGAGCTCGGCCAGGAGATCTTCCAGCGGCTCCGGTGGCGCGGTCGGCTCGACCGGCTCGGTGGTCTCGGCGGTTGTGGCCTCGTCGGTCCGCTGGCCTTCCGGCCCGCCGGTCGCAGCCTTGGGCCGTCCGGTGGGCAGCGCCGCCATCAGCAACCGTTGGAAATCCACGATCGCCCGCAGCTCATCGTCGGAGGGGTAGTTGTCAACCGAGGCCACGGTGTGGGCCAGGGTCATGGCCTCGTCGTAGTAGACACGGGCCAGCCGAGATCCCTTGGCCTCGTCGACCTGGCGGAGCGTCTCGAACAGGTCGGACGGCTTGGACAGCCAGGCCTGCTTGCCCTGGACCAGATCGTTGCGCCGCATCGCATCCGGCGTGGCCATACCGGGCAGGAGTTGGTGGTGGGCGAAGGCGGCCACCAGGGCCCAGAGCTCGTCGTCGGTGTGGCGGTTGTCGACATCGACGAACGCGGTGCAGAGGTTGAACGCCTCGACGATGGCGTCGCGTTCGAGCTTCGCCCCTTCGACCGACGTGCCCACCGCTGCGGTCTGCAGGGCCGGACCCACCGTCTTGGCGAACCGGTCTACCGCTCTGGTCAGTCCTCTATCCATGGCGGAATCGATGCTACTCGCAAGTTCCGGTCAAGGTTCGCAGCGCCGGCGTGCGGTCGATAGTTTGCAGACCGTCTTGACCATGCAGTCAAGTCGTCTTGTACGGTTGTCGCTATGACACATCGTTTTGATTCCGTCGACGCGGTTCGAGAAGGCCTCCACAACGTCGATTACCTGGCTGACGAGTCGATTGCCGGCATCGTCTACCTCGCCGATCGACTCGGCAAGCCGGTACTCGTCGAGGGGCCTGCCGGAACCGGCAAGACCCAGCTGGCGAAATCGGTGGCCGAGATGAGTGGGGCCCGGCTGATCCGCCTCCAGTGCTACGAGGGTCTCGACGAAGCCAAAGCCCTGTACGAATGGAATTACAAGAAGCAGTTGCTGCGGATCCAGGTCGAGAAGAGCGATGAGGACACCTCCTGGGCCGACATCCAGGACGACATCTTCTCAGACGAGTTCCTGCTTCCCCGTCCCCTCCTGGAGGCCATCACCGCCGATGATCCGGTGGTCCTGCTGATCGACGAGGTCGACCGGGTCGAGCTGGAGACCGAGGCCCTCCTGCTGGAGATCCTCTCCGACTACCAGGTCTCGATCCCCGAGCTCGGCACCGTGGAGTCCAAGCAGATCCCGCTGGTGTTCCTGACCTCCAACAACACCCGTGAGCTGTCCGAGGCCCTCAAGCGGCGTTGCCTGTTCCTCCACCTCGACTACCCCGAGATGGAACGGGAGAAGGAGATCGTGCTGACCAAGGTTCCGGACATCTCCGACAGCCTGGCCGAGCAGGTCGCCCGCATCGTCCGTTCGGTTCGCCAGCTCGAATTGAAGAAGCACCCGTCGGTCTCGGAGACCCTCGACTGGGCTCGGACGCTGATACTTCTCGGCATCGACAACGTCGACGAGGAAGATGCCAAGAAGACGGTCAACATCTTGTTGAAGTACCGCTCCGACATCGAGAAGGCCATCAAGGACTTCAGTTCCAATTCGACCGCTCACTTCGACGGTCAGCCGGCATCGAGCTGACCGCTCGTTCAGGTCGCGTCGCCCGACCCGCCGAACCCCTCGACCGCCCGCCGGAAGCCCGGAGTCGATCATGACCGTTGCCGAAACCGAGAACCCGATCTTTCACCTCCTCGAGGGGTTCGTCACCGAACTCCGTACCGCCGGGCTGCCGGTCTCGCTGGTGGAGAACATCGACGCCGCGGAGGCGGTGAAGCACATCCCACTCGAGGACCGCCTGGCGTTCAAGTACGCTTTGGCCGCCACGCTGGTCAAGAACGACTCCCACTGGAAGACGTTCGAGACCCTGTTCGAGGTGTACTTCTCCCTCCGAGGCAAGGAGTACTCCATCGACCCCGACGGCGACGATCCGTTCGGCGACCTCGACCTCGACGACCAGGACGGCGACGGCGGTGACCCGCAGTCCGGCGAGGGCGGGCAGGGCGGCGGCGATGGTCTGTCGCCGGAGGAGTTGGCCGAACTGCTGTACCAGGCGCTGCTCCGGGGTGACGACACGTTGATGCGGGCCATCGCCCGTCAGGCGGTGAAGCGCTTCGCCGGGATGGAGCCCGGTCGACCGGTCGGCGGCACCTATTACCTGTACCGGACGCTGCGAAACCTCGATCTCGACGGCGTCCTGGAACGGCTCATGGAACAGGCCAAGGGCAAGGGCGGTGAAGAGGGCGAACCGGACATGACGCCGTTCGAGGAGCGGCTGGAGCGAGACGAATACGAGGCCAGGGTCGACAAGCTCCGCAAGGAGATCGAAGCCGAGATCCGGCGGCGCCTGGTAGCGGACCGGGGCGCAGAGGCCATGGCCAAGACGCTGCGGAAACCGCTGCCGGAGGACGTTGACTTCATGCACGCCAGCCGGGAGGAGATGGCCATGCTCCGCCGGGCCATCTACCCGCTGACCAGGAAGTTGGCGGTCCGCCTGGCTCGGAAACGTCGACACAAGCGGAAGGGGCCGCTGGACTTCCGTAACACGGTCAGGCACTCGCTGAGCTACGGTGGGGTACCGGCCGAACCGAAGTTCCGTCACCCAAAGCCGGCCAAACCGGAGATCTTCGTGGTGGCCGATATTTCCGGCTCGGTGGCGGCGTTCGCCCGCTTCACTCTCCACCTGGTCTACGCCATCTCGAGCCAGTTCAGCCGAGTCCGCTCGTTCGTGTTCATCGACGGGCTCGACGAAGTCACCTCGTACTTCGAGGGTGTCGACGACATCACCGAGGCCATCCATCGGGTCAACACCGAGGCCGACGTGGTCTGGGTCGACGGCCACTCCGACTACGGTCATGCCCTCGAGGTGTTCTGGGAGAAGTACGGCAAGGAGATCGGCCCAAAGACCACGGTGATGATCCTGGGTGATGCCAGGAACAACTATCACGCCTCCCAGGCCTGGATCACAAAAGAGATCGGTCACCGGGCCCGGAAGCTGTTCTGGCTCAATCCCGAGCCAAAGGCCTACTGGAACACCGGTGATTCGATCGTGGGGGAGTACGGCGCCCACTGCGACGGACTGTTCGAGGTTCGCAATCTCCGCCAGCTGGAAGGCTTTGTCGACAATCTGGTCTGACCGCATCCGGTTCCAGCCTTACGGCGAATGAATCATATGTGAGTGCCCTTGTGCTGGAAGCGCCCCTCCGTGTCGAATTCTTCGACACCGGACCGATACCCAGATCGGGATTGGACGACGAGATGGGTTATCCTCGCGATGTGCTCGTAACCCTGGAAGACCGTCTGGTCGTCGGTGACGACTCGGTACTGAGGGACATGTTCGACGAATACGGTGCGCTGGTTCTCAGCATCTGCCGAAAGCTCGTCGGCCCCGAAGCCGAAGACCTGGTCCAACAGGTTTTCCTCGCCGCCTGGAACGGCCGAGACCGCTTCGATCCTTCCAAGGGCAGCCTGGCTGCGTGGTTGAGTGGCATCGCCAGATTCAAGGCCATCGACCACCTCCGGGCCACCAGCCGGCGCCCGTCCGTGCCATCGGCCGAAGTCGGTGAGCTGGCCACGGTCGAGCCTGGAGTGAACCAGGTCGTCGATCGGCTGGTCCTGTCGCAGGCCCTCGATTCGCTTCCCCCGGTACGCCGTGAAGTTGTGGAGCTGGGTTTCTTCGAAGAGCTCAGCCACCCGGAGATTGCAGTCCGCCTCGACCTCCCCTTGGGCACGGTCAAGAGCCACATGAGGCGGGGCCTGGAAGCGCTCCAGCGCGAGTTGCGAGGTAGCCGTGTCTGATCCCGACTATGCAGAACTGGAAGAAGACTTCGGCGACGTGATGGCCCTGCTCCGGGAGGGACCCGTCCCGCCGCCCGACGAGGCCCCGGATGAGTCGGTCTGGCTGGCCATTGCCAACGGCGTCGGCGGCGAAGTCGGTGCCGACGCCAATCGACTCGATCGTGAGCGGGCCAAGCAGGCTGCCGCAGCATCGGCTCAAGTCGTCTCGTTGGATGAGCGGCGATCTCGGGGTCGCCGATTCGCCATCATGACCGCAGTGGCGGCCGGGTTCCTGCTGGTGGCGGTCCCACTGGGTTTGGCGTTGAGCGGTGGTGACACCGCCGAGCAGGAAGCAGAGCTCCTCGCCCTCGGAGACTTCGAGGGCGCCGGTACCGCCGAGCTGACCGGCACCACCCTCGCCGTCGACCTCGAGGGCCTCGACGCACCGCCCGGTTCGTTCTACGAGCTCTGGCTGCTCGACCTCGATGGCTCCGAAGTCCGAGCTCTGCAGTCGCTTGGCCGGGTCGGCGCCGATGGCACCTACACCGTGCCCGAAGGCGTCGACGTCGAGCAGTTCAGCGTCGTGGATGTCTCGATCGAACCCGATGACGGCAACCCGGACCACAGCGGCGACAGCGTGCTCCGAGGTGGCCTGCAAGACCTCTGACGCTGACACGTCTCCAGCCGGTCTCTGGTCTGCGTTTGCGGCGCCCGGCCGGCCTTGGGCGCAGTTCCTGCGTCGTGCGTACCTGCAGACCTTCGCTGCCCCGTCGGTCAGCGTTTGTTACTTCTCCTCGCCGGTGAGTAGCTCGGCAACGCGGAACGCCAGATCCAGCCCTTGCCTGGCGTTCAGCCGGGGATCACACATCGTCTCGTAGCGCCGGCCGAGGTCCTTGGCATGGACCTCCTCGGAGCCACCGAGACACTCGGTGACGTCGTCACCGGTCAACTCCACATGGATGCCTCCGGGCCAGGTCCCGACGCTGCGGTGAGCCTGGAAGAATGCGCCGACCTCGGCCAACACGTCGTCGAAGTGGCGGGTCTTGTGGCCCGTCTCCGAGGTGAAGGTGTTGCCGTGCATCGGATCGCAGGCCCAGACCACGGGGTGACCGGTTGCCTTGACCGCCTCCAGGAGCGGTGGGAGGTTGTCGCCGACCGTCTTGGCCCCCATCCGCGAGATGAGGGTGAACCGACCCGGTTCGTGGTCCGGGTCGAGGGCGTCGCACAGGGCAAGGACCTGGTCGACGGTGGTGGCCGGCCCGATCTTGCAGCCGATGGGGTTCTTGACCCCCCGAAGGAACTCCACGTGGGCGCCGTCGAGCTGGCGGGTGCGCTCGCCGATCCACAGCATATGGGCCGAGCAGTCGTACCACTCGCCGGTCAGGCTGTCCTCCCGTGTCAGCGCTTCCTCGTATTGCAGGATCAGCGCTTCGTGGCTGGTGAACAGCTCGGCCTCGTGGATCTCGCTGTGCTGCGATGACAGCCCGGTGGCCTCCATGAACCGCAGCGCACGATCGATCTCCGATGCCAGATTGGCGTAGCGTTGGCCCTGGCTGGAGCTGGCCACGAATTCCTGGTTCCAGGCCTGAACGCGGTGGAGGTCGGCGAACCCGCCCTTGGTGAAGGCCCGGAGCAGGTTGAGGGTGGACGCCGACTGGTTGTAGGCCTGGACCAGGCGGTGGGGATCCGGTCGGCGGTCGCCCTCGGAGAATGGCATGTCGTTGACCATGTGGCCGAGGAACGAGGGGAGCTCGGTGCCGTCCACGGTCTCGGTCGGGTTCGAGCGGGGCTTTGCGAACTGCCCGGCGATCCGCCCGACCTTGATGGCCGGCACACCGGAGGAGTAGGTGAGGACCACAGCCATCTGCAGAATGACCCGGAGCTTGTCCCTGATGGCGTCGGCGTGGAAGCCGTCGAACGACTCAGCACAATCGCCGGCCTGGAGCAGGAATGCCTCGCCACGTGAGACGGCGGCGAGTTTGGCCTTCAAGTCCCGGGCTTCGCCGGCAAACACCAGGGGAGGGACTGAAGCCAGTTCTTTCTCGATCCGCTCCAGCTCCGCTCGATCGGGCCAAACCGGCTGGTGGGCGGCTGTTTTCGACCGCCAGGTTGCGGGGTTCCAAGTCACGGCTTCAGTGTCACCTCTCGTCTCGGGTCTGGCAAACGGATTTCGGTCTCCGGCGGCTCGGCAAAGCACGTTCGTCCGCCATTTTAGCGCTGGCCATCGGACGACCATCGATCACGCAACCGGCGTCGGTCTCATTGTCGTTGCAGGTGGGCGGCAAAAAAACGAGACCGGGGCCCACGTGGCCCCGGCTGTTCGTTCTCGGTTTGCTGTGTGATACGGCGCCTAGGCGGCGTCGAAGTCGCTCATGACATCGCCGGCCTGGTCGCGAACGGCGCTGACGGCACGCTTCACCAGCCGGCGGGCGGCCTCCGCGGTCACGCCCAATTCCTCGCCAACCTCGCGGTAGCTACGCTTGCGGCCGTCGTTGAGGCCGAAGCGCTGCTCGACGGCGTACTTGGCCCGGGGGTCGAGGACCTCAAGCAGGCCGGTCACCATCGTCTCCTCGGCTTTGGCCATGACCTCGAACTCGGGACCGGGGGTTGCGTCGGGGAGGAGGTCGACCAGTTCGTTCGAGTCATCATCGCCGATGGTGCGATCGAGCGAGGTGGGGGTGGTCAGTCGATGCAGACGTGCGTGCTCGTCGTCGAGCTCGTCGCCGTCGCCGGAGACCTGCCGCAAGGCGGCACGGAGGCTGGCCGACCGGTCGCCGGGGAGGCGGACCAGGCTGGCCTTCTGGTCGAGGGCCCGGCCGATGGCCTGGCGAATCCAGAAGGTGGCATAGGTGGAGAACTTGAATCCTTTGCGCCAATCGAACTTGTCGACGGCGTGCTCGAGGCCGAGGTTGCCCTCTTGGATCAGATCGAGCAGTTCCATCGACGGGGGGAGCGGGTAGCGGCGGGCGACGCTCACGACCAACCGGAGGTTGGCCCGGATGAAACGGTCCTTGGCGGCTGCAGCTGCTCGTACAGCGCGTCGGTTGGCGATCGAGCGGTCTCCGGCTTCGATCAGCTCCTGGGCTTCGCGGCCCTTTTCGATGGTTTGGCTAAGTTGCCGTTCCTCATCGGCCGTTAGGAGGGGGACCAGGCCGATCTCGTTTAGATATTGTCCTACAGAGTCACTCATGGCGCGTGCTTCTTTATCAGTTGATTTGCGGGGGGTTGCGACGAGGGCGGGTGCCTATCGCTGGGACTTGCTAGGCTCGAACGTCCGGGACTATTCGGTTTGGTGGTTCCGATCTGAAATCTGTCCGGCTTTGTTGGGGAGCTCTACATGCCCAAACACCTGTTTTAGTACGAACCTTCCTCGAGGGGAAGTGACATTCGTCACACTAGGTGCTATTCCAAACTATGTCCGATACACGAAACACACCGATGGGTAACAGCGGACCACGGCTTGGAATCCTGGGAGGAACCTTCGATCCTCCACATCTGGGGCACCTGATAGTAGCCGACCAGGTGCTTCATGCCCTGTCGCTCACCGAAGTGATCCTCGTCCCTGCCAACGACCCGTGGCAGAAAGTCGGCCGCAGAAAAATCACGCCGGCGGTCCAGCGGCTGGCAATGACAAGGGCCGCTGTGGGTGATTCTGCTGGATTGTCGGTGTCGGGGGTCGAACTCGACATCGGTGGTCCGAGCTACACGTCGGTCACCCTCGACGCCCTTGCCGAGCAATGGGAAGCCGACGAGTGGCTGGTGATCGTCGGCGCCGATGCCGCGGCCGGGCTCGACACCTGGCACAACACAGAACGTCTGCGGGAGCAGGCCACCATCGTGGTTGTGAACCGCCCCGGCGCCGACTTCCAGCCGCCGACCGGCTGGAGTTGGGAGCTGGTGGAGATCCCGTCAATCGCCATCTCCGGTACCGGCCTTCGACGTCGGGTGGCCCAGGGTGGTTCGATCCGGTTCCTGACGCCGGAACCGGTGATCGACCACATCATGGAATGGAACCTCTATCGTGATGACGGTTGAGACGGTTTGCCGCCCATCTCATGCAACCACGTCGGTTCTTCATCGTGTTTGTTGCTGCAGAGCTCCTTTTGGCGATGTCGATTCCCTTCCTCGCCATCCAGGGCTACCACACCCTGCTGGAATCTCGGGCCGGTAGGTTCGTCCAGGAGCCCACCCGCGCTGAGCCGGGATGGCGGGCCTTCGTCGATCCCACGCCGGTGATCGGCATCGCCGAGGTCGACCGAGGTCGAGTCACCGGGGTGGCGCTGTTGATCCACCATCTGGAGGTTCGTTCGGCAGCCACGGTCGTGCTCGTTCCGGGGTCGCTGGAGCTTGACGGGGCCATGCTGGCCGACCGGCCCCCGGCCGATGCGGTTGCCGCGGTCGGGGCGACGTTGCGCTTGTCCGTCGATCGCACCGAGGTGATGGACGACGATGGTTGGCAGACCCTCCTCGGCGACCAGCGGTACCCGCTGGACAGCCCCGACCCGGTGCCAGACGAGGCCGGCGACCTGCTGTTCGCCGTTGGTCAGGTCAGCGTCGGTGGCGACAACGCCGCCCCGTTTCTGGGCCGCCCGGCCGCAGGCGCGGTTCCCATCTCGGTCCGGCCCCGCAGACATCTCTTCTGGAACGCACTGCTCGAGACCCCACCGGCCACGTCGAGCGCACTTGCCGGCGATCTCCGGGCGGTCGGGAACGCCGCAGTGCAGGTGGTCGATCTGCCCCTCACCCAACTGGAGCCGGTGGCATTGATCGATGGCCCGGCCGCCGAATCACTCATCCGCGATGTTGTGGCCTACCCGGCCGGTTCGGTGCCCGGTGAACGGCTCCAGGTCCGGGTACTCGATCGGACCGGTGCCGCCGACCTCGAGGGCATCGCCGCCGCCGTCGCAGCCCAGGGCATGGAGGTGATCGAGATCGGCAACGCCATGCCGTTCGATGGCGGTGACACCCAGGTGATCGCCCCGGTCGGCCTGGTGGCGGCGGGCGAACCCTTGCCGGACCAGGTCCGGGACCTCAGCCGATCGGTCGGGTCCTCGGACGTCATCGTCGACAACGACGCGACCGACGACCTCGTGGTGACCGTTGTCATAGGTCGGAATTTCGACTTGGCAAATCTCTCCTGAGCCACTTTCATGGTGATGAGACACCGGTGGCGACACAGCGGCCGGCACAACCGCCGCATACTGCGGGCTGCGAGTCGATTCGTCGGAGCCCGGTGCCGCCGAGATGAACGACGGGAGCACACCCTGAACGCAGCAACAGCGCAGCCATCCGATGAACCGCACGAGCGGCAACCGGTCGAGGACGACGAACTCGTCTCCTGGGTTCGGGTGGCATGCGAGGCGGCCGAGGCGAAACTCGGCCAGCGGACCGATGCCTTCTATGTCGGTGGTGTGCTGGCCATCACCGACTGGTTCGTCGTCACGTCAGGGCGGAACAACCGGCAGGTCCGCGCCATCGTGGATGCGGTGGAGGAGGCCATCACGATCGCCGGCGGCCCGAAGCCGACCCGGATCGAGGGTCGCGATACCTTCAGCTGGGTGTTGATGGACTACGGCTTCCTGGTGGTGCACGTTTTCACCGAGGAGGCTCGGGAGCACTACGACCTCGAGCGGCTGTGGCGGGACGTCCCCCGCTTGGACAAGATCGCCTGACCGATCGGCGCTCCTCGGGGCGCGGTTGATCGTCAGGGCAGTGCCTGCCCGCCCGCTGGGTGCGGCCCGCTGACGGTCGGCCCACGGATGTCGGTCGAATGGTATTCCCATCGGGGCGCCACATCGGCGGCATAGAATCGTGCGGTGAGCGAAGACCACCAAGACACACCACCCCACCGCTACAACGCCGCGTTGGCAGACCGAATCGAAACCGAGTGGCAGGGGTCGTGGAAGGCCGCCGGGACCTATCACACCCCGAACCCCGCCGGACCGCTCACCGAAGGTCCGATCGACGGTCCGGCCGACCTTGCCGACCGACCGAAGCTGTTCATCATGGACATGTTCCCGTATCCGTCGGGCGCCGGTCTTCACGTCGGTCATCCATTGGGCTATATCGGCACCGACGTCTATGCCCGCTTCAAGCGGATGACCGGCTACAACGTGCTGCACACGATGGGCTACGACGCGTTCGGGCTCCCGGCCGAGGAGCACGCCCGTCAGACCGGCCAGCACCCTCGGGTGAACACCGAGGCCAACATCGCGAACATGAGTCGGCAGCTGGCGAGGCTCGGCCTCGGTCACGACGACCGCCGGGCCATCGCCACCACCGACGAGTCCTACTATCGGTGGACCCAGTGGATCTTCCTGCAGATCTTCAACAGCTGGTTCGACGAATCGCTGGGCAAGGCCCGCCCCATCGATGAGCTGGTTGCCCAGTTCGCCGACGGCGGGCGCCAAACGCCGGACGGTCGGCCGTGGTCCGAGCTGAGCTCCGGTGAGCGGCTGGACATCCTCGACGATCATCGCCTGGCCTATGTCTCGGAAGCGCCGGTCAACTGGTGCCCGGCTCTCGGCACGGTGCTGGCAAACGAGGAGGTCACCGCCGAGGGGCTGAGCGATCGGGGCAACCATCCGGTCTACCGCCGGCCCCTGAAGCAATGGATGATGCGGATCACCGCATACGCCGACCGCCTGCTCGACGATCTGGACCTGCTCGACTGGACCGACAGCATCAAGACGATGCAGCGGAACTGGATCGGTCGGTCCGAGGGGGCGACGGTCGACTTCCCGGTTGCCGGCGGCCCCGGTTCGATCGAGGTCTTCACCACCAGGCCGGACACCCTGTTCGGGGCCACCTACATGGTGCTGGCCCCCGAGCATCCGCTGGTCGATCACCTGACCACCGCCACCTGGCCGGACGGCGTCGCCCCGAGCTGGACCGGGGGTGCTGCAACCCCGGCCGAGGCGGTGGCCGTCTACCGGCGCCGGGCATCGACCCAAAGCGACCTGGCCCGGCAGGAGAACAAGGACAAGACCGGGGTCTTCACCGGGTCCCATGCCGTCAACCCGGTGAACGGCAAGGAGATACCGGTCTTCATCGCCGACTATGTCCTGATGGGCTACGGCACCGGGGCCATCATGGCCGTGCCGGGCCAGGACGAGCGGGACTGGGAGTTCGCCGAGATCTTCGACCTCGAGATCATCAGAACCGTGCAGCCACCGGACGACTTCGACGGTGAGGCCTACATCGGTGAGGGCCCGGCCATCAACTCGGACTTCCTCGATGGGATGCTGGTCGACGAGGCCAAAACGGCGATCATCGCCAGGCTGGAGCAGGACGGCGCCGGTCAGGGAACGGTCACCACGAAGTTGCGGGACTGGCTGTTCGCCCGCCAGCGGTACTGGGGCGAACCGATTCCCATCGTGTTCGACCAATCGGGCCACGCCCGGGCCGTCCCAGACGAGGAGCTGCCGGTGACCCTGCCCGAGCTGATTGACTGGGCGCCACGGGAGCTGGGCGAGGACTCCGAACCCGAACCGCCGCTCGGTCGGGCAACCGACTGGGCCGAGGTCGAGCTGGACGTCGGTGACGGTCCGGCAACCTATCGCCGCGACCTCAACACCATGCCCCAGTGGGCCGGTTCGTGCTGGTACTACCTGCGCTACATCGACCCCATCAGCGACGACGTGATCGCCAATCCGGTGGCCGAGCGATACTGGATGTGTGGCGAGGGGGAGCCGTCCGAGGGCGGTGTCGACCTGTACGTCGGCGGCGTTGAGCACGCCGTGCTCCACCTCCTGTACAGCCGGTTCTGGCACAAGGTGCTTTTCGATCTGGGTCATGTCAGTACGCCGGAGCCGTTCAAGCGGCTGATCAACCAGGGCTACATCCAGGCCTACGCCTACATCGACGAGCGGGGCATGTACGTCGAGGCCGCCGATGTGGCCGAAACCGACGGCGGCTTCAGCTACAACGGGAGTCCGGTCGAACGGCAGTACGGCAAGATGGGCAAGTCGTTGAAGAACTCGGTGACGCCCGATGACATGTACCAGACCTACGGCGCCGACACGTTGCGGCTCTACGAGATGTTCATGGGGCCGATCGATCAGGACCGGCCGTGGGAGACGAAGTCGGTGATCGGGTCGCACCGGCTCCTGCAGCGGGTGTGGCGGAATCTGGTCGACGAGGAGTCGGGGAAGCTGGCCGTCTCGGACGAGCCCCCCACCGACGAGTTGCGGCGGCTGCTGCACAAGACGATCGATGCGGTTCGTTCCGACATGGATCAGCTGAGCTTCAACACCGCCATCGCCCGCATCACCGAGCTCAACAACGAGCTGACCAAGATCGACGGACCAACGCCACGTGAGGTGGCCGATTCGCTGGTCCGCATGCTGTCGCCACTGGTGCCCCACATCGCGGAGGAACTCTGGAGTCGGCTCGGGGGTGCGGGGTCGGTGGTCTACGCCCAGTTCCCGGTGGCCGACGAGGTGCTGCTTGTCGACGACGAGATCGAGATCCCGGTTCAGATCAAGGGCAAGATCCGGTCCCGAATCATGGTGCCGGCGGGCGCTGACGAGGCGGCCCTCGAGGCTGCATCGCTGGCCGACACCCGAATCCAGGAGCTGCTCGCCGGCGCCGAGGTCCGCAAGGTCATCGTCGTCCCCGGTCGCCTGGTCAACATCATCGCCTGACGGGAGCACGCTCGGGGCAAAACCCCGATCATGCGTGTCGCCCCCGTTGGAGACTTGGTAGGATCAAGTCTCCCCTCGGGGCTATAGCTCAGTTGGTAGAGCGCTTCCATGGCATGGAAGAGGTCTGGAGTTCAATTCTCCATAGCTCCACGTTTGCCCTTGTCAGAGGCTATGTCCCGGCCTCCTGGGGCATGGCGTTGGTCGACCGAAAGCACAGTCGGGTGTGGCCTGACAGTCATAAGGTCGGCGGCGGTGCCAGCCTCTGCTCCGAGCAGCTCCCTCAGGACAGACTCGGCGACGAA
>CAMYLA010000046.1 GCA_947259095.1 uncultured Acidimicrobiaceae bacterium
ATCTCCCTGTTGTGGGTCACCACCAGCACGGTCATCCCGGCCCGTGCCTGCTCCTCGAGAACCCGGAGGATCTGCACGCCGGTACGGAAATCGAGTTCACCCGTCGGTTCGTCGGCGAGAAGAATCGAATTCCCCGTGGCCAAGGCACGAGCGATCGCCACCCGCTGCTGCTCACCACCGGAGAGCTGGTGGGGAAAGTGGCGGCTACGATCCGCCAGACCGACCTGCTGCAATGCTTCCAGTGCCCGCTCGGAGGCATTCGGTTGTTGGGCCGCATCGGCACCAAATTGCACGTTTTCGAACGCAGTGAGCCCCGGGAACAAGTTGAACGTCTGAAAGATGAAGCTGACGGCACGGCGGCGCAGGGCCGCCCGTTCGGTTTGCGGGGCACCGGTGACCTCAACGCCGGCCACGCGCACGGTCCCCGACGTGGGAACGTCCAGCGCCCCGATCATGTTCAGCAGGGTGGTCTTGCCACAGCCGGAAGGGCCCACAATCGCCACGAACGCCGCTTCATCGATATGCAGCTTGATTCCTTCGAGCGCCGTCACATCCACATCGCCGACCCGGTACCGCTTGCTCACGTCGTCGAGATCGATCCGAGTGCCTGCGAAGCCGACCCGCGCGTCGATCCCGACCCCATCGGTCCCTTCGATCGTCTCGCTTTCCTGCATGGCCTCAAGCGTCCCTTGCACCGCCCCAGACGAGCAGAGCCCAAGGTCCCGTCCTGCGGTACCCGCAGCAACTGGAAGAACGACCAACGACGGAGACCGTCTTGACTCCATCACGGCGCTGCCAACCAATGGCAGCGGCCCGAGATCCGCAACCGCGGCGAGCGTCAGGCGAGCAACTCTGATGCGGGGGAGGGCCGATCCGTCACCCTCCGGACGACTGACCCGTTTTGGGGCGATACTTGGTTGATGGAGACGATAGCTGTCGGGGTGGATGGTTCGGAGCCCTCAGAGAGAGCGCTGCGCTGGGCCATCGAGCACGCATCGGCTGGCGACTTGATCCGTGCGGTCTATGTCTGGCAGGTCTATCGGGGGGCGCTGCCCGGCGTCGTTCCGCTCGAGGAGTTGAAACTCATCCGTCCTCAGGCTGACCATTTCGTGCGGGAGGTCGTCGATCGTGTGGTGGCAGAATTCGACGATCCGCTGCCAGCGATAGAGCGGGTGTCCTACTACGGGCATCCCGGCCGTTGGCTGGTCGATCTGTCGACCGAGGTTGATCTCGTGGTGGTCGGCGGCCGAGGCCAAGGCGGTTTCAAAGGTCTGTTGTTGGGGTCGGTTAGCACCTATGTGGTCCACCATGCCCGTTGCCCTGTTGTCGTCGTCCCGCTCGATCCGGAGGCCGACTCGCCGGCGGAGCCGTAACGGCACCGTTGTCATGGCGTGTCAGTCTTGTCGGTGCGCGTCGGCTTCCATCGCAGCGAGGCGTGTGTAGTAGTCCGGGATCTCGTTCAAGTGTGCGAGGGCGATCTTGCCGGTAGTGACGAGGTCATCATTGGTGATGTTGGTGTCGGGGTCGCCGGTTCCATGCTGCAGTTCGACTCGCATGCCTTGGTGGAACTGATCGAGATCGAACTCGACAGCGGCGAAGTCAATGCGGAGGATGTCGGCCACCTCGGCCGCCTCGGCTCGGGCGATGTTGGTTCTGGGTGTCATGGGGCCCTCCAGTGTTGGTGCCGCTCGGGTGATTGTGGGCCGGAACTGTTTTTGGGCGGTGTAGACGGCAGCGCCGCTGGCAGCGACGGCAGCGCCAAGCACGATGGCCGCTGGTTCGAGTGAGGGGACGAGCACTGCGATCGTGGCCAGCGCCAGGACCGGGGTGATGGGCAGCCTTCCGATGGCCCCTCTGATGGCGAACGGTCGCCGGCGTTTCGGTTGCCAGAACCGCAGCAAGATGACGGTGAGGTTGACGGCGATGAAGACGAGGTAGACGGAGAAGTCGGTCACGCTGGCCACGAGTGACAGGTCGCCGATACTGACGAACCCAGCGGCGATGGTAACCGCCAACAGCACGGCGACCCAGGGGGTGCGCCGGCCACTGATCCGCCCGAAGGCTGGTGGGAGGGCCCCGGTGTCGGCCATCCCGTACTGCAGGCGCGACGATGCGGTGATCGCGAGCAGGGTGGTGTTGGTTGTGGCCATCATGGCCACCACGGCGACCACGTCGGCGCTGCGGGAGCCGATCGCGGCTCCCATCACGTCGGCCAGGGGTTGTTCTGACTCGGCCAGTGCGGACGGGCCGAGGACGCTGATTCCGGCGATGGCGACCGCAACGTAGAGAACGGTGGAGATACCAAGGGCGGCCAGCAGGGCTCGGGGCACGGTGCGGGCCGGGTTGGTTGTCTCTTCGGCCAGGGTGATGACCTCATCGAATCCGACGAACGCGAAGAAGACCAGGGCCGCCGCCGTCAGAATGCCGGCCGTGGAGGCACCCGCGACGAGGCTCTCGTCGCCGAGGTGAGGGATACCGATGGCGACGATGGCCAGGAGCCCGGTCACCTGCACGGTGCTCAACACGACGGTGAGGCGGGCGGACTGTTCGATACCGGCCAATGCGACCGCCGTCACCACTCCCAGGAGCAGCCATGCCCCTATCCGCTGCGGAACATCGAAGAAGTACCGGAGATAGCTGGCGAACCCGAGCGAGACTGCAGCGGCCGCGATGACAAGGCCGAGGATCATCACCCACCCGATCACGAACGCCATCCAGTCTGGGGCTACGCGGCGGGTGTAGTCGTACTCGGCGCCGGCGTTGGGGTACATCGACGCCAGTTCGGCGTAGCTCAAGGCGGTCAGGGCGCTCAAGACCCCGGCGACGAGGAACGCCATCCACACCCCGGCGCCAGCTTTCACTGTTGCGGTTCCCAACAGAACGTATATCCCGGCTCCAATGATGATCCCGACGCCGCTGGCGGTCACCTGCCCGAAGCCCAGCGTCCTGGCCAACCCAGGGCCCGAGCCTGCCGGTTCTGATGAGTTGAAATCGGCCGAAGTCACGTGATCACCGGCTGCTATCGGCCTGATTCCGGATCGATCGAAGAAGAGCGTTGGCCACGAGTTCCCTCAATACGACATCCATCGCAACGGCTTCGACCGCGGTTCGAGGCCGATCCTCGCACCCTCTGGATGATACACGCCGTCGTTGGAGACAGAGTTCGGATCTCCCGGCAAAGGGCCTTGCCACAAGCCCCCCACGGACAGCTTCGTGATACTCGACCAACAACACCGTGACCGGAGGCTCCGACCGCGGATCAACCACTACGTCCTGCATCGCCAGCCAACCATCCCGATGAACCCTAGTGGTCAAGCCCGGCCGCCGAGTAGAGCTGGACGTCCCAACGACCCAGGTGGCCGTTTCCGGTCAGCGTGTCCAGCGGCGGCAGGTCGCGAGGCGCGTCCGGCGGACTCGGCGCTCAGTCAAGAATGCTTACCCCGGCGGCCAGCGAGTCCGCGTGGACAGCAGCTGCTCCTAGAATCTCGTGCGGTTCGCGTATCTCACACCTGGGTAGGGTGGAGATCAGCGGCGGCCACTGCAGTGTCTTCCCCACTGGAACCGACGAACCGGCGAAGATCCTCGACGGATTCGGTACTTACGTGGCAGCGAACGGCGACTCCGTCGAAGTCACCTACTCTGGTGAGGCGGTCCTCACCGCCGAGGGTTTCGACGGCTCCGGAACCGTCACAATCGTGGGTGGTACCGGTCGTTTCACCGACGCTACCGGTGAGTTTGACCTCACCAACTTCACTCCGATCTTCCCCGACGGCTCTTTCGGAACGACACTGCTCAAGGGCAGAGGTTGGATCAGCTACGACGCATCAAACCGATACGAGCGTTGCGATCGCCATGCCATCTCACCGGGGAGCCGGCGTTCGTAACCGGCCCGATGTGATGCTCGGAGCGATGTGCGTGCTCGGAGCGCGGGCGCATGACCTTGCGCTTGACTGCGAGGAGCAAGCTGCCCTTTGGAAGCGAGCTGAACTCGAGGGAATATGCATGCAGGAGGCTGCTCGACGGGCGGTGCGAGAATTTGTTGCCAGGTCAGCCCTCCATGATCGGGTTGGCGAAACAGCGGCGCTGATAACGGTAGGGCCTGGTGATCAGTGTCGAAGCGGGTGATTCGCCCGTCGACGAGATCGCCACGTCGCTCCGGCGGTGGCACGAGGGCGGGTGATCCGCAGGCTCGGCTCGCTGGCACGCCGATCGCGGCTTCCCTCCATCTCTATGGCGAGGCTGGCTCGCTGGCGATCACGAGGGTGTCCAATGCGATCTGGTCGCCGGAGTCTGTTGACACGATCCGTTGGGCACAAGCTGCCCTGTTGATCTCGAGACCGTCGAGACACTCGACGGTCTCGGCGACGGTGTAGCAGACATCTGGTGACGATGGGCCCCCGTAGCCACCGGTGACGTTGGACCGGTCATGGGCGACGATGAAGAGGGTCCCCCCGGGTTTGAGCCACGTCTTGGCCCGTTCGAGCACGAGCCGGCGGTCGTCGGAGTCGAGCTGGAGATAGGAAATCACCACCAGGTCGACGCTTGCCGGTGGCTGGTATGCGGTGGCGTCGGCCTCGATGAAGTCGACCGTGACCCCGTGGTCCGCAGCCAGACGAGCGGCTTTCTCCAGTCCGGTGGTCGAGAAGTCGACCGCGGTGACCCGCCAGCCCTTCGATGCGAGCCAGACGGCGTTGCGGCCTTCGCCGGCGGCCAGGTCGATGGCCTGGCCCGCAGGGAGGTCGGCAAGGTGAGTCTCGACGAACTGGTTGGCCTTGTCGGTCCAGACATAGTCACTGGCCGAGTAGCGCTTGTTCCATGCATCCTTGGCGGTATTGCGCTCCATGATGTGATCTCCTTCTTCGAGTCGGTTTCGAACTCGGCTCATGCACCTCGACCTCGTTCGGTGTCCGTGGAAACGATGTCATCGAAGGCGTCCTGGGTGAGGTGGACCGGGGTGTAGGTCAAGCCGTTTCGGTCGAGCTGTCTGGTGAAGGCTCGGAGATGGTTGCGGGAACCTCGCTCCAGATTGGCGTAGACCAAGGCGATATCGGGGTTGGTCGAGGCCCGGGCTTGAAGGTCGCTTATGTCGAGTTCTTCAATCAAGGCGCCAACGGCCAGCGCCTCGGTGGTCGATTCGCTGCCTCGGGCCACGAGCTCGTCGTACAGGTTCTGAAGGGCCTCGTTCTCGAAGTCCCCGGCCGGTCGATCGAGGGCCGGGTCCGCGAGGTCGTACCGTACCAGAAGGCTCTCCACGGCCGAGGTGTGGGTCTGTTCCGCAGCCTGGATGTTGTCGAAGATCGGAAGCCTCCACACCTCATAGAGGGCTCGGTAGACGTCGCCCGCCAACTTCTCCTCTTCCCGCATGAAGGCGAGGCCCTCCGCATCGTCGCTTTCGAGTTTGTCCACTGGGCCGTTGCCCAGGTGATCATCGAGGCTCGGCTGATCGATTGCCGTTGTGCCTTCATTGCCGGTGACGGCCAAGTCGTCGAGACTACTCTCGGCGGCGTCGCCGCCGCCGTCGCTGCTGCAGGAGCCGACGAGCAGAGCTGCGAGCACGAAGAGGATGGTGGCAGCTCTGCGCGGGCTCGGCAGCTCCCGATCAGTGGATGTCGGTGGGGGGCTCGACCCTTGGATCCTGGAATCGTGGTCCCCGGCCCGGGCAGTATTTGAACGCATATCCGTACAATACAGCGAAGGCGGTGCCTCGGCAGGGGCATAGGTCCTACAGTCAGCTTCCAGCCGGCGGTGACCGAGGTTGCGGTGGAGGGCTTGCGGACCGGCGTGCCCTCGGGTCAAGGTCGTACCCATGCCTGACGCCACGGAATACGAGACGATCCTGTACGAGAAGGATGCGCCGATCGCAACGCTGACCTTGAACCGGCCGGACAAGCTCAATGCCTTGTCGATCGACCTCCAGATGGAGGTGCGGCGGGCCTTGGCCGATGCCGGGGAGGACCAGGACATCCGTGTCATCGTCCTCAAGGCGGCTGGTAGGGCGTTCAGCGCCGGCTTCGACATCTCGGGCCAGGAGGGTGGGCAGAATGCGGTGGAGCAGCGTCGCAATTTCCTCGGCGGCGACGGGTTCGCGGCCTCGGCCTGGTGGGACGTGTTCTGGAACAACCCGAAACCGATCATCGCCCAGATCCAGGGCTACTGCATCGCCGGGGGAATGGCGACGGCCACCTTCTGCGATCTTCGAATCTGCAGCGAGGATGCCAAGTTCGGGGCGCCCGAGATCCGAACCGGCGGGCCCTACATCCCTGCCGTGTGGCCCTGGGTGATCGGTATGACGAAGGCCAGGGAGCTGCTGTACACCGGAAACCTGATCGACGCCCAGGAGGCCAAGCGGCTGGACCTCGTGAACGAGGTCGTGCCCATCGCCGAGCTGGACGACGCCGTCCGGGCTCAGGCCGACACGATCGCCAAGTTGCCTGCTGTGACCGTGGAGTACAACAAGCGACTGATCAACATGGCCTACGAGCTGATGGGGGTGCGACAGGTGATCGATCGGTCGATGGAGCTGGAGGCGGTGGCGCTGGCCAGCCCGGACTCCTCACCCGAGATCGCCGAGTTCCAGAGGCTCCGTCAGCGGGAGGGCTTGAATGCCGCGCTCGCCTGGAACGCAAAGCGCTTCGAAGATGAGGACGCCTGGTTTCGAAATCGATAGAGAGAGCGGTCGGCCGCCACTGCGAAAGACCGGCAGGCACCGCAGAAGGAGGACAGCCGGCCCCAGCGGACCGCCGTCCTCGTGAAGCCGCATGCCGATATCGGGACCTTGGGCCGTTGGCGCCACCGCAACGCAGTGGCAGGCTTGCCCGATGACGGTCATCGACGTATATGCGGACATCTGGTGTCCGTTCACCCACGTAGGATTGCAGCGGTTCGTTCAGCGCCGTGACGAACAGGGCGCGGATCTCAGGCTGCGGGTTCGCCCCTGGCCGCTGGAACTGGTGAACGGCAAGCCGATGGATCCCGAGTTCATCGGGGAAGAGATCGAAGACCTTCAGGCCCAGGTGGCACCAGGGCTCTTTCGGGGCTTTCGAGCCGACACGTTCCCCGAGACAACAATGCCCGCTCTGGCGCTGGCCGAGTCGGCCTATGGCGTCGATCTGGCCACCGGCGAGGCGATGAGCCTGCAGCTTCGCTCCGAGCTGTTCGAACGTGGCCGCGACATCGGCTCCCCCGAGGTGCTGGCCGGCGTGGCATCGGCGGCCGGCGTACCGGCGGCGAGCGAGGCCGATCAAGGCGCGGTTCTGGCCGAGTGGGAGGCGGGCAAGGCCCGTGGCGTCGTCGGGTCCCCCCACTTCTTCACCCCGTCCGGCGATTTCTTCTGCCCTGCGCTCGACATCAAGCGCACCGACGGTCATCTCTCGATCGCACCGGACATTCCCGCATTCGAGGCCTTTGTCGCAGCCTGCTTGGCCTGATCCGGCCTTGCGGTGTCCTCAGTGTGAGAGCTCTCGTTCGGGTGTGCCAAGCCCGGGGAAGCCGGCGTAGGCCGGCAGGGCGGGCTGCCCGCCGAGGTGGGCGTAGAGCACCTTGGACCCCGGCGGGATCTCGCCGCTGCGGATCATGCCGATGAGACCGGCCAGCGACTTCCCTTCGTAGACCGGGTCGGTGAGCATGCCCTCGGTGCGGGCCGCCAGTTGGATGGCCTCCACCGTTGTGGCGTCCGGCACGCCGTAGGCCGGCCCTTCGTAGCCTGCGACGATCGTGATCTCATCGTCCCGCAATGAACGGTCGACGCCGACGCTTTCGGCGGTGGAGGTGGCGATGCGAGTGACCTGCTCGATGGTGCGATCGAGTGTGGCCGAAGCGTCGATTCCGATGACCCGGCGGTCATCCCGGTCTTCGAGGGCGAAGCCGGCGACCATTCCGGCATGGGTCGAGCCGGTGACGGTACACACGATGATGGTGTCGAAGAACGTGTCGACGTCGGCCTCCTGGGTGGCGACCTCACGGGCCCAGTTGGCGAACCCGAGTCCTCCGAGTGGATGGTCCGACGCTCCGGCCGGGATCGGGTACGGCTTGCCGCCTGCCTGCTCGACGGACTCGAGCGCTCGCTGCCAGGAATCGCGAATCCCGATGTCGAAACCGGCTGGGTCGATGCGGACATCGCCCCCCATGATCCGGGTGAGTTGGATGTTGCCGACCTTGTCGTAGCACATGTCGTTGTAGTCCACCCACCCCTCCTGGACCGTCACGGCTTTGAGACCCAGGTGGCACGCCACCCCGGTGACCTGCCGGGTGTGGTTGGACTGGATGCCACCGATCGACACCAGTGTGTCGCAGCCGCTGTCGATGGCCTCGGCGGCAAGGTATTCGAGCTTTCGGACCTTGTTGCCGCCGAAGGCGATCCCGGAGTTGCAGTCCTCCCGTTTGGCCCAGATTTCGACCTGACCGCCGAGCGTCTCGGACAGGCGAGGGAGCGGATGGATCGGTGATGGGCCGAACAGAAGTGGCTGGCGGCGGAAGTCATCGAGGCTCATGTGTTGCTCCGTTCATGGGGAAATGAACTGCTCGGACAGCCTAGGGCGTCGACATCGCCGTCAAGATCACCGGCAACACCAGCACCGTCGGAGCAGCAACGAGAGCGACAACACGGAGCGCTTGGAAAGCGAGGCCTGAGCCCGCCGGCCGACGCTGCCTCAATGCTTCGATGGCGGTTGCGGTCCGGTAGGGTTCGTGGCGGTGGTTCTCGTTTTCGGTCGGCCGGCTCCGTGGGTGTCCCCGATGGTCGGCAGCGTGCCGGTGGTCGACCAATGGCAATCGGCACGCCGCTCGATGCCGCCGATGGGGTCATGACCGCCGAGCGACCAAGGACGGCAACCCGGCCCCTTGCGGTCAACGACGGCGCAGGGATGGCCGCGGTGTTCGCCGCGGTGACCCTCATGGGCATCGGCAGCGTCGTGGCCAAGGCTTCGGACATCGAGGGCCCGGTCCTGGCCTTCCACCGGGCCTGGGCCGCGGCGGCGCTGTACGTGGGGTTGTTCCTGGCCCTCGGTGGCCGGATCAACCTCCCGTCGCTGCGGGCCGCGGCTCCCGGCGGTCTGTTCTTCGGCGTCCAGCTGGCGCTCTTCTTCTCCGCGATCCAGCTGACGACGGTGGCGAACGCAACCATGCTGATTGCCTTGCAGCCGGTGGCGGTGCTGCTCTTCTTCTCGAAGCGTTTCAACGAGGCCGTCACCGGGCGACAGCTGGTGCTGTCGGCAGCAGCCATGGTCGGGGTCGGTCTGGTCGTGTTCGGTTCGACCGAGTCCCCATCGTGGAGTCCCCTCGGGGACCTGCTCGCCCTCGGGGCGCTGACGATGTGGACCCTGTACTTCGTGGCCTCAAAAGAGGCCAGGCAACGCCTCGGCGCCTTCGAGTACCAGGGCCTGTCCCTGCTGTTCAGCGCAGCGATCATGTTGCCGGTCGCGATGTTGTTCTCGGGCACGGTCGACGCCGGCGATGGCAAGTGGTGGTGGATCGTGGCCATGGTCGCGATCCCCGGAACCGGGCACCTGGCCATGAACTGGGCCCACCCGAGGGTCCGGTTGGCCCTCATCTCACAGATGACCCTGTTCAGTCCGGTGGTCTCGGTGGCGCTCGCTTCGATCGTGCTGGAAGGCGAGACCGTCAACTTCCTGCAGCTGTTGGGGATGGCCACCGTTCTGGCCGCCCTGGCCATCCTGGTCAAGGAACGGTGACGATCGGTGACCAACGACTCTGGTCGGCGTCACCGCAGTTGAGACGCTGGTTCGGTGCTCGGGACCTTCTCCTCTGCCCGGTCGCCGGCCCACGACCCATCATGACGGCGTGGCAACCACCGAGCGCCCTCCACTCCCTCCCGGGCGACAGCCCTGGGACCCGGCCAACGGTCTGCGAGCCGGAACCCTGACCGGCGGGCTGGTCGGGGCCGCAGTGGTGGCACTGAGCGGCGTCTCGAGCTTCTGGATCGTGGCCCTGTGCGGCGGGATCGGAGCCGGGCTCGGCTACTGGTCCGAGAAACGTAAGCAGCGACGAACGGCCACCGACTCGGCCCCATAGGGTCGGGCCCGACGCTGACGCCGGTTGTCGCGCTACTCGTGGGCCACCAGGTTCAGGAGGGCTTGGCGGCCCTCGGCCACGGCCTTGAGGCCTCGCTCGAGGGCGTTTGGGAGGTCGGCCGGGTCGTCTACCCGTTCGCCGACACCACCGGCCGACTGGCAGACCAGTTCGTAGTCGAGGCTGGGCTGGAGATCACTGAACGCGAACGAGTTGTGACGGGCGGCGTGGCCATCGGGGTAGACCATCCGGGTTGCGCCCTCGACCGCACCCCACTTGGCGTTGTTCCACACCAGGTACAGCACCGGCAGGTCGTAGCGGCGGGACACCCAGTGGGCAGTGGTGGGGGCGCCGAACAGGTAGGAGCCGTCGCCGACCACGCTCACCACCGGCCGGTCGGGAGCGGCAAGCTTGGCGCCGAGCGCCGCACCGAGTCCCCACCCGAGCACCCCGGCCTGTGACACGCCGAAGAACCGCCCCGGGCCACGAAGGGTGAGCTGGCTGACGTCGTTACCCAGTTCGTCGATCACCACGGTGTCGTCAGGCAGCAGGTCGTCCAGAACCTTGGAGAACCACGGTTTCTGCAGCGGCGTGACCTGGCGGGCTGCCTCCGCTCGACCTTCGGCCACGGTCCGGCGGCGTCCGGCCTCCTGGCGCCACCGGTTCGTTCGTTCGGCAACCGTCGCCGCATCGAGTCGGCTGCCGACGGCGTCGGCCAGGGCCCCGAGGTTGGCGGCGACCGAACCGCCGAGGTTGACATCGACCGGAAAGCCTCGGATCGGATAGCTGCTGTGGAGCGGATCGGTGGCGACCCCGATGACGATGGCGTCGGTGGCGGGCCGGCTCCGTTTTGGTGTCCAGGGCACGTCGCACTCGACCACCACGACAACGTCGGCTCGGCCCAGATGGTGATCCGGCGCCGAGAGCAGGTGCAGGGGGTGGTCGAAGTCGACGTTGGAGTGGGTCGGGTAGGGGTCGAAGACCGGTGCGCCGAGGACCTCGGCCAGCCGGGTCAGGACTCGGCTTGCGTCGGGATCCCGCCCAGCCGACCGGGTGATGATGATCGGGTCTTTGGCCTCGACCAGGACCTCGGCGGCGGCGGTCAGCTCCGCGGCTGCAGCCATCGTCGCCCCGGCCCGCATGCTGGCAGGACCGTCGACCGGTGAACCGTCGTGAGGTTCGGCCAGAACCTCGCGGGGCAGTGTCAGGTAGACGGGGCCCTTCGGTTCCGTCTCGGCGATGGCGACCGCCCGGTCGATCACAGCGGCCAGATCCGAACCGGAACGCAACTCGTAGTCCCACTTGACCCACTCCCTGACCATGCCTCCCTGGTCGTAGGACTCCTGGGCCCAGTGGATGTGGAGGTCGCGGGCCCCCAGTGTGTCGCCTTCGGTGAGCGGGGTCCGTCCGGCGGTGAACAGGATCGGCACCTGCGATCGGTTGGCGTTGATCAGGCCTCCAATGGCGTTGGCCGTCCCGGCCACCGTGTGGACCATCACCGCCGGTGTCTTCCCCGAGACCATGCCGTAGCCGTGAGCCATTGCCATGGCCGTGACCTCGTGGGTCACCGTGACCGGCTTCGGCGATGGTTCGCCGGCCTCCGAGCGCCGGGCGTTGGCGTCGATGAGCGGGCCGAAGTCGGTGCCGGCGTTGCCGAACAGGTACTCGACACCACGGTTGTGCAGCAGTTCGAGGTAGGCATCGGCCTTTGAACGGGGCTCGTTGTCCTTCACGGGATCTCCTCGCCGGGTGGCGTTCGGGCCGATGGCGCCAGGCTGGTTGTGGTCGGTGTGCTCAGTCGATGATGAGGGGGACATCACCGCTCGGTGGATCGCCGGAGTCGGCGCTGCGGGCCGGCTTCGTGTGTGCCCGCCAATCGACGTCGTCCGGCAGCAGCACCGAAGCGGCCCGGACCCGGTCCCAGCTGACGTCGTCCACGTTCGGCGGCGGCTCGTTCGTGTCTCGTAGCCTCTTGGCGGCTCCGATCAGCTGAGCCCTGACGGCGATGATGAAGGCGTCGGTGGAGCCCAGGTGCTCCTGGGTGCGGTCGTAGAGCGGGTTGCCCCAGGCGTCGCACATCAGCTCGGTCATGGCCCGGTCTTGGAGGTTGAGCACGAACGGGATGCCGCAATGCATCAGCCTCTTCTCGACGTCGAGATCGCGGTCGTAGTCGTTGCGCTTGTTGGCCTTGGTCACAAAATAGGAACGGGGGTCGTTCGTCCGCTCCTCGTAGCCACCGACCTCCCCGAAGGGATCATGATCCCGGTCCATCATCGTCTCCGGCATGGGGCCGGCCGGATTGCCGGAGTGGCTGATCAGCATGGCGTGGTGGTCGTCGAGTGGGACGAAGGAACGAAGGTTGATGATGGCCCCGACGCTGATCATCGTGTGGAAGGGAAAGATGAACTGGTTGATCCGATGCCAGGTCCGATCACCCATGGTCCGCCCGCTCGAGTAGTAGGCCCCGTACTCGGTCCGCTCGACGTCCAGCTCGGGCGCATCGAGGTCGGGGCTCCAGAACCCCCGCATACCCTTCGGGGGAGCGGGGGCATCGGCGGCGAGGCGGCGGTGCAACCAGTTGAGGTGAACCGAATCGAGGTCGCCCTCCATGTTCTGCACCCAGTTGGCCTCCTCCATCATGATGGCCGGCCGCTGGACCTGATCCTCGGGGATGGTGTTGATCTCGAAGCTCGGGAACGGGGGAGGGGTGTCCCTCGGGCCCAGGTACACCCAGATCATGTGGTTGACCTCGTGGCACGGGTAGGCCCTGATGCCGACGGTGTCCATGAAGTGTCGGTGGGCCCGGCTCCCGGTCTGCTCGGTCGGCAGGTCGACGAGGGTGCCCTCCCTGTCGAACTTCCAGCCGTGGTAGTTGCAGCGCAGGCCGCACTCCTCATTGCGGGCAAAATACATGCTGGCTCCACGGTGGGGGCAGGCCTCGGCCACCGCCCCCATCCGGCCGTCGGAGTCGCGGAACATCACGAAGTTCTCGCCAAGGAGCATCATCCGCTTGGCCGGACCGTCGGGTTCGGGGAACTCCGATGAAGGCAGGCAGGGAATCCAGTACTGGCGCATCAGCTCGCCCATCGGCGTTCCCGGGCCGACCCGGCAGAGCAATTCGTTGTCGTCGTGCGTGAGCATTGTCGCGGACCCCCGTTCGCCGACCCCCGAACCACCTCCAGCCTCCCACGTGGTCCAGGGGTCGTACAGCCAGAGCGGCCGTACGCGGATGGCTCGCCCGGTTCGGCTGCTGCTATTCTTTGGCGATCTTCGAGCATCCCGATGGGAGGCAACTCGATGAGCTACGCACAGCAACGGCGTGTTGTCGACGTCGACAGTCACCTCATGGAGTGGCCGACGTTCCTCACCGACCATGCCCCAAAGGGGCTCGCTGATCGGCTGCCGACGCTGGCCATGGGTTCGGTCGGCATCGAGGCCGAGACCGGCCGCCGGAGCGAGGCGGGGCGCGCCGAGCTGGTGGCGCTCGGCGACGATCTGGTCCGCCGAGGGCCAAAATGGTGGGCTGCGCTCGGTGCTGTCGACCGTTCGGAACGGGTCGACGCCCTCGACCTGTTGGGCTTCGAGCGCCAGGTCGTCTACTCATCGTTTTGCGCTCAGCTGTTCTCGCTGGACGAGCCAGACCTGCGGTACGGCGCCTACCGGGCCCACAACCAGGCGATGGCTGCGTTCTGCGACGCAGACCCCCGGTTGAGCGGCGTCGCCATCTGTGACCTCGACGATCCGGGTCGAGCACTGAGCGAACTCGACGCCGCACTGGAGCTGGGGCTGGGCCAGGTCTGGCTGCCGGCCCGTGCCCCCGGCGGCCGGTCGCCTGGCCATCCCGCCCACGATGGGTTCTGGGCCACCCTGGCCGAGCGGGCGGTACCGTTCGTACTGCACGTCGGCAGCGCGCCGCTCAACATCGCCCCCGAGTGGAACAACGATGGACGCCAGCCCGACGGTGTGGAGCAGGTCAGGAAGCCACAGGCCGAGATCATCAGCGCCAATGATCTGATGGTCATCTACCAACCGATCGAGCGCTTCATCTCGATCCTGGTGCTCGACGGTGTGCTCGAGAGGTTCGCCGGGTTGCGGGGCGGCGCCATCGAGCTGGGTGCCGGTTGGGTGCCGGACATGCTCCGCCGGCTCGACAACGGAGCGTCGATCTGGTCGAAGAGCGAGCCTCGTCTGGCCGCTTTCGAGCGGCGTCCCTCGGAGCAGATCGTGGCCCAGCTGCGATTCACACCGTACCCGTTCGAGGATGTCGGGCTGTTGAGCCGGGTCTCTCCGCCCGAGCTCTACATGTTCTCCTCTGACTACCCCCACGCCGAAGGAGGCCGGGACCCGATCCGCAATTTCGAAAAATCACTGGAGGGCCACGACCCCGACCTCATCGAACGCTTCTTCTCGGGCAACGCCGCCGCGTGGCTCTCCCTCGATCGGGCGGGCTGACTGCGTGGGGTTCGTGTCCCGCGCTGTCGAAACGAGGAACGGGCGGTTTTCGCACCGGTCGGTGGCGGGTGGCCGTTGGCCGTTCGGCCGGTACAGCCCAGTGTGGGACGAAGGGCTCTTCCCGTGGATGCCGCCGCCACCCCAGTCTGTAGGACAAAGCCGCTACCGCAACAGGCCCTCACCGGCCATGGAGGAACAATGGATCACAACAACACCTTCTACATCAACGGTCAATGGGTCGAGCCGATCTCGGCCGAGACCGGCGAGGTGGTCAACCCGGCCACCGAGGAGGCGATCGCCACGATCGCGCTCGGCGGCCACGCCGATGTGGATGCCGCCGTGGCGGCAGCCCGATCGGCCTTTGCCACCTTCTCCCAGACGTCGGTCGAGGAACGGGTGGCACTGCTGAACGCCATCGCCGAAGGGATCGGCGCCCGGTCCGGAGACCTGGCCGAGGCGGTCACGTCCGAGATGGGTGCCCCCGGTGGCCTGGCCAAGGCCGCTCAGGTTCCGGCCGGGCTGTTCCACTTCGCCACCGCAGCCCAGCTTCTCCAGAACTACGAGTTCGAACACCAGCATGACAAGTACCTGCTGGTGAGGGAGCCGATCGGCGTCGTTGGCATGATCACCCCCTGGAATTGGCCCCTGAACCAGATCGCCTGCAAGGTGGCTCCGGCGCTGGCCACCGGATGCACCATGGTCCTCAAGCCCTCCGAGGTCGCCCCGCTGAACGCCATCATCCTGGCCGAGATCCTCGATGAGGCCGGTGTGCCGCCCGGCGTGTTCAACCTGGTCCACGGCGACGGCCCCAACGTCGGGTCCTACCTCTCGGCCCACCCCGACGTCGACATGATGTCGTTCACCGGCTCGACCCGGGCCGGGATCGAGGTGGCCAAGAACGCAGCCCCGACCGTCAAGCGGGTGGCCCAGGAGCTGGGCGGCAAGTCGGCCAACATCATTCTCGACGACGCCGATCTCGAACAGGTCATCGCCCGCGACATGATCGGCATGTGCGTGAACTCCGGCCAGTCCTGCAATGCCGGAAGTCGCATGCTCGTGCCGGCCGATCGGATGGACGAGGCAGCCGACATCGCGGCCCGGGCGGCCGCAAGCATCGTCGTCGGCGACCCGACGTCCGACGGCGTGACCATGGGTCCGGTTGTTTCCGAGGCCCAGTGGAACAAGATCCAGGGCCTGATCCAGACCGGCATCGACGAGGGGGCGACCCTCGTGTGCGGTGGGCTCGGTCGACCGGAGGGCCTGGAGGCCGGCTATTTCGTGAAGCCGACGGTCTTCGCCGACGTCACCAACGACATGACCATCGCCCGTGAGGAGATCTTCGGTCCGGTCCAGACCATCCTCGGCTATCGCGACGACGACGACGCAGTGGCCATCGCCAACGACACGGTCTACGGCCTGTCCGGCTACATCTCCGGGGGTCAGGATCGGGCCGTCGAGATGGCAAAGCGGCTACGGACGGGCAACGTGCACATCAACGGCGCCGGACCAGACTTCACTGCGCCGTTCGGCGGCTACAAACAGTCCGGAAACGGCCGGGAGTGGGGACCGCTGGGTATCGACGAGTTCGTCGAGACCAAGGCCATCCTCGGCGCAACCGGCTAGCGCCACGTAACCCCACCCGCCGTCTGGTCGGCCCGATCTCCGCTCGGGCCGACCGGCTGGCCGCAATGGCGGATGCCGGCCCGGCTTGTCCTAGATTTGGAGACCGGAGGTGGGAGATGACCGGAATCGCAATCCAGATCGAGCCCCAGTGGGGGTTCGGCTTCGACGAGATCGCGGCGATAGCGGCGGCAACCGAGGGTGCAGGATGGGACGCACTGTGGGTTTCCGATCACATTCTGTGGGACACCGACTCGACCGACCGCAACTGTTTCGAGGCCTGGACGCTGCTGTCCGCCCTGGCGATGACGACGTCGACCCTCCGCCTCGGCACGTTGGTCACCTGTAACTCCTACCGCCATCCGAGCCTGTTGGCCAAGGCGGTGGCGGGGCTCGACGTGATCTCCGGCGGTCGGATCGACTTCGGCCTCGGCGCCGGGTGGAAGGAGGAGGAATACCGGGCCTACGGCTACGATTTTCCCGGTATCGGCACCCGGCAGCGGCAGATGTCCGAAGCGATCGAGGTGACCCGCCTGCTGTGGACCGAGCCCTACGCCGATTTCTCCGGCCAGCACTACCGACTCGAACAAGCGGTCTGCGCCCCGAAGCCGGCCCAGTCGCCGATGCCGATCTGGGTCGGCGGGCATGGCGACAACCTGCTCCGCATCGTGGCCGAGAATGCCGACGGCTGGAACATGGTCTTCGGGCGGTCGCTCGAAGAACTCCGCGACCGCCATGCCGTGCTCGATGATCATTGCGCCGCCATCGGCCGCGAGCCGGGATCGATCAGGCGGTCGGTGTTCCTCTTCACCGCCATCGTCGACGATCCCACCGAGCTGGAGGCGCTCGAGAGCGATCTCGGTCGCCGCCTGGGGCCGGTCGCCGATCGTTTCATGGCCGCCGGCAAAGCAGCCGGTCTGATCGGTCCGGCCGACCAGGTGGCCACATCGCTCGCAGCTCACGTGGACCTGGGATTCGACCAACTCCACCTGCTGTTCCCCTACGGCCGGGAGATCGAACAGATCGAACAGTTCGCCTCCGAGGTCTTCCCCCTGTGAACACGCGAGCAGCGCAGGTCCAGGACGACCTGACCAGGGTCGGTCCGGGGACGACGATGGGCGAGCTCATGCGGCAGTACTGGATTCCTGCCGCCCTCTCGTCGGAACTGGTCGCCGACGGGGATCCGATACGGTTGAAGCTGCTCGGCGAGAAGCTGATCGGCTTTCGGGACTCCGAGGGCCGTGCAGGGGTGATGGACCATCGGTGCCCCCATCGCAATGCGTCGCTGTTCCTCGGTCGCAACGAGCAGGGCGGCATTCGCTGCGTGTATCACGGCTGGAAGTTCGCCGCCGACGGCAGCTGCCTTGAACAGGCCAACGTCCGGCCCGAGGACCGGTTCTGTGACCAGGTCCGGGCCGGGGCCTATCCCACGGTCGAGCGGGGTGGCCTCATCTGGATCTACATGGGCCATCGAGCCCCGCCGCCGCTTCCCATGATCGAAGTGTCACTCATTCCCGAGGCGGCCATCGAAATCCAGCCGGTCATGCGATCCTGTAACTGGCTGCAGGCTCTGGAGGGCGACATCGACACCTCCCATTTCGGTTTCCTCCACATCGGCCATGTCGACGCCGAGGAGCTGGATCCCGCCAACCCGATGCGGGGCACGATCACCAACCGAGCGCCGGCGTACCATGTGCGCGACACCCCGTGGGGTACCTCCTACGGGGCCTATCGCCCGGGTGGCGAGCAACTCACCTACTGGCGCTTCGCGAACTTCATGTTCCCGTTCTGGACCCAGCAACCCCAGGGCCCCTTCGGTCGCAACGTCCACGCCCGAGCTTGGGTCCCCCTCGATGATGAGCACACGATGTTCATCAACGTGATGTGGCGGGAACTGACCGATCGTGCGTCCATCGCCCCCCGGCGGGTTGACGGCACACCCATCGAAGGGCTCGAGATCGTCAACAACTACCTGCCGAACACCACCGACTGGCTCGGTCGTTGGCGGCTTTCGGCCAACGAAGGAAACGACTGGAAGATCGACCGTGCCGCCCAGCGGGAGGGTCGGATCTTCACCGGCATCGGCGATGTCCATCTCCAGGATCAGGCCGTGACCGAATCGATGGGCCCGATCACCGACTTCTCGAACGAGCATCTCACGACCAGCGACCAGATGATTTCCCGCACCCGCCGCCGGGTGCTGGTGGCGGCGCGAGCGTGGCGTGACCACGGCCAGGTGCCACCGGGCGTCGACGACGCCGAAGTGTTCTACGGGTCGCGCAGCGGGTTCTTCCTCGCCGGCGACGACGTCGATTGGCTCGACGCCTATGAGCACGAACTGGAAGTAGCCGAGCGCCCGGGTCGCCCCGGCGGCCACGGTTGACCGGCGGCCCGTGATCGGACGTGGCCCCGCCGGTCGTGTCAACGA
Organism: uncultured Acidimicrobiaceae bacterium; assembly: GCA_947259095.1. Classification (GTDB taxonomy): domain Bacteria; phylum Actinomycetota; class Acidimicrobiia; order Acidimicrobiales; family SZUA-35; genus JAHELU01. The sequence continues at coordinate 18,527 of CAMYLA010000046.1, forward strand.
GTGCTGGCTCAGGTGTAGTACATGCCGCCGTTGAGACTGATCGTCTGGCCCGTCATATAGCCGTTGGTCGCCAACAGCACCGCGACCTCGGCCACCTCGTCGACCGTCCCGAATCGGCCGACCGGTATCCGCGAGGGGTCGGCCGCGGTGGCCGAGCGGAGCATCTCGGTCTCGATCTGGGCCATGGCGATGGCGTTGACCGTGATGCCTTCCTTGGTCAGCTTGGTGGCGTAGCCGTGGGTCAGGCCGATCAGGCCCGCCTTTGACGCCGCATAGTGGGGCCCGACCGAACCACCGGTCTGTGCTGCGGTCGAGGCGATGTTGATGATCCGGCCCCAGCCGGCCGACCGCATGGTCGGCAGCACCGCCTTCGTCATGAGGAATGCCGAGGTCAGATTGACGGCGATGGTCTCGGTCCAGAGGTCGAGGTCGAGCTCGTCGACGTCGATGACACGCCGACCGATGCCGGCATTGTTGACCAGGATGGTCGGCGCTCCGATTTCGGTGGCGCACCGCTCGGTCAGCCGTTCGACATCGACAGGACGGCTGACGTTGGCCCTCACCGCAATCGACCGGCGGCCCATTGCGCGCACGTCATCGGCCGCGGCCTCGGCCTCCTCGGCCCGTTGGACGTAGTTGATGACGACATCGGCGCCTGCTGCGGCGAGGGCCGTGGCGATCGCCCGGCCCATGCCCCGTGATGAACCGGTCACGATGGCGACCCGCCCGGCCAGCGGCTCGCTGCTCATTGCCGGTCGGTCCCGTGGTTCGATGCGTCGGTGTAGAAGCCGTCGCTGTCGTCGAAATCGTTCGGCTTGCCGAACATGGAGAGGATCACGGCGCCGGTTGGGGAGCGGGCCTCATGTCGGTTGCCGGCCGGCCGCCAGATGTAATGGCCGGCAACCGCCTGGCCCTCATCGTCCTCGAACGTTCCGGACAGGACCCAGGTCTGCTCGACGTCGACATGGGTGTGGGACGGGACCACCGCACCAGGTGCCAGCTTGAACAGAATGGTCGAGCGGCCGGTTTCGGTGTCGCTCCACAACACCTTCGTCTCGATACCTGGGAAGTCCGAAGGCGCCCACGGCATCTCCTCGGGGTCGATGTAGCGAGACTGCAGTTCCGGTGGGTTCCGGCTCATCGGCCCAACTCCGATCGAACGGCGGGGAGCACCTCGGTGCCCAACAACTCCAGGCACTGGAGGGCGTCGGACGGATCCGATCCGGGCCATGCCACCCTGATGGCCAGATGTGTCATGCCGAGATCACGATGCTGGGCCACGAGCTGTCGGGCCACCTCGTCCGGGGCCCCGATGACGAACCGGTCCCGAGCCAGCACATCGAAGGCGGCGCCGTCGTCGACCTTGGCCGCCGACTCGGCTGCGGCACCGGCGGTGCCGGTGAGACCCCACGAGGCGTACGCCGCATATTTTGTGAGCAGGTGCGGACGGACCAGTCGCCGGGCCTCATCTCGATCACGATGGCAGAACACCTCGAGCATCCGGCCCGTGTCGGCGGCCGGAGGGAGGCCGGCCTCGGCCCGGGCGGTGTTGAAGACCTCGACCTGGCGAGCGATCTCGGTGTTGTCGGCGTTTGGGGTGGCCATGAACGCATCGCCGATCCGAGCCGCACGCCTGATGGCACGGTCGGTGGTCGCTCCGATCCAGATGGGAGGGCCGCCGGGCTGCAACGGACCAGGACGCACCGTCGCCCCTTGCAGGGAGAACCAGTCGGCAACATGGTCGACCTTCTCCTCCCGCCACAACCGTCGGATCACCTCGATGCTCTCGACCATGCGGGGCAGCCGCTCCTCGAACGGCACCCCGAACGCAGCGAACTCCTCGGGTCGGTAACCCTGGCCGACGGTCATGATGAAACGACCACCGCAGGCGTGATCGATCAAGGCCACCTGCTCGGCAACATCGACTGGACGGTGCAGCGGGAGCAACACGAGATTGGTGCCCAACGCCATCTCCCCGGAGAACGCCGCCAGGTGCGAGAGCAGCGTCAGCTGGGGAAAGAAGTGGAAGCCGTCCGTGAGGTGGTGTTCGCCGGCCCAGATCGAATCGAAACCCAGCCGTTCGGCCGCCTCGACCTGTTCGATCAGAGCCGCCAGATGGCACGAGGGGTCCTCGGTTTCCGGATGCTGGGAGTTCAGGTAGACGCCAACCTTGATCGTCATCGATGTCCTCTGTTGCTGTGCGGAAACCCTAGACGACCAGAGGAGATGCCGCGTCGTCGGCCGATCTCGGTTTCAGCAGTGTCGGATCGTCTGGCACCGTCTTTGCGCCGACCGACGAAGGCTGCGGGAGGTCGAGGGGCCGGTTCGGCAGCGTCGTTGCGGTCTCCCAATCCGTCGAAGGCGTCATCTGTTGGCTGGTTCCCGAGGACGAACTGGCCGGCCTCGTCCTCGCCATCGAGGCCACCCCAACCAACGGCGTCGTCTACCTGGCCTTGCAGCCGTAGGGAACGTGGCCGGTCTGGTGCCGGCCGGACGGTAGTGGCGGTGATCGATGGACCGGGCGGCTTCGATCAAACGAGACGTCGCCGAATGGGCTGCCGTCGTTGTCGGCCCCAACCGCAAGTGCGACGGCCCAACCGGAGTCTACGAGTCGGCCCCCGGGCCAGTGTCGCTCGGTCCGTCGAAGAACTCCTGTGCTCGGGCCCACGCTCGTGTCCCGGCTTCGTACCCGATTTCGCGGCCACGAAGGTCGTCGGCCCAGACATGGATACCGCCATAGATCCTCGACCCGGCTGCTTCGTCCGCCGCGTCGGCAAAGGTCGCCCATTGCAGCGTGATGTCCTCACCCGGCCCGGCCTCGAACTCGAGCGAGCCGGCAGGGACGGTCCAGGTGCCGAGCCCGCCGGGGAAGAACTCGCTGCCGGTCATGGCCGTCAGGACCTCGGCCCCTGCTCGGCTGAAGGTGCTGTGGCCCGAGACGTAGCCGGCGAAGGCCGGTGTGACGAACGTCGGCCGTTGGTATGGAACCCAATCGACGGCGAGCATCCAATCGACCCCGGCCACCTCTGCCTCGGGATCGTCGGGAGCGCCGACCCATGACCGGACCGCAACCTCGCCGACGTGTTCGGCCAGCGCCTCATGTGGCTGCCCTGCCGCCGAGGACGCTGCGGTCACCACCTCGACGAGGCCGGCCTCCAGCGGCAGCCCGTCGGGGTGGAATGACGGTCCGTCGGGATCGCTCGACTGGCCCCGTCCGCCCATGTACCTGATCATCGAGATCGGCCGGGCGTAGTCGTAGTGACGCTTTGAGGCCCAGGCGGCAATTGCCGCATCGTGCATCGCCCCGTTGAGCGACAAGTACAGCTTCACATCCCATTCCAACGCCTCGACGGTCGGCCCATCGGCACCGATCCTGAACTCGTCGGCCAGCGAGTCGGTGACGGTGTTGGCGATGGCGTTCCAGTGTCCGGGCGGGGTTTCCGATGCTGGACCATCGGCCCAGAACTCCGCCACCACCCGCCCGTAGTCGCCGAGCGCCACGACGTTCGGCTCGTAGGGTGCGCCGGTCACAGGATTCAACTCGTGACCTCGGCTGTCGTAGCCGCCGAGTGGGGTGTTGCCCATCGCCGCCGGGCTGTTGTCGATCGTTCGAGCCGAGTCCGGATCCAGCGTGGCGCCGGCGGCGATGACGGCGACGGCTGCGTCCTTGAACAGCTGGTCGGTGTCCGGATCGCCCAACGTCGGCGGGGCTCCGGGGTCGAGTGGGGGACCGTCCCCGGTTGACCGGTCGAGCGCGAACGGCGTGACATCGCCCCACTGTGATCCGACGAAGGTCTGCACGGTCTCGTCGAGCGGCATGCCGTTCTGGGCAACCATCACCTCCAACTCCAGCGGCTGCCAGCGGTTGGGGTCGTTCATCACGGTCCCCGATGAGGCGACCACCAGCGGCGGGTTGACCGGTGCATAGGAGCTGTCGACGTAGCCCGCCGCCTCGTTGGAGCCGTCGTCCACGGTGGCGGTGAGGATGGTGTTGGCGATGCGGTTCCCGAGTTCGGCGGGGGAGTCGCCCTCATCGCCGGTGAAGAGGCGATCGAGGCAGAGGTCATCCATCAGTTGATCGAAGCCGGTCACGGACTCCTCGGCGCCGGGCGACGCCAGGTACCGTTCCACCAGAATGCCATAGGCGGCGTAGCTGATCGCCTCCTCTCGGGCGGCCGAGCGATCTGTGGCCTGGTGGGTCTCGTCGACAAAGAGCCCGCCTGCATTCTCGTCGTATGCGGCCCAGGCGTCCCACATCGCGGCCGAGGTGTGGAACAGCGTACGGGCGTGGACCGTGGGGGCCGGCACGTCCAAGCGGACGGCGGCCAGAAGAGCCTCGTTCCAGATGCGGGCCACCGACCGGTCGTCGGACACCGAGCGCTCACAGTCGGCGATGGCATGCGAGGCCGGTTCGTCATCGCCGCCGAGGAACATCCCCAGTCCGGCTGCGGCGACCGCAAGTGCGCCGAGCCCGGCGACGAGGATGCGTACGTTCCATCGAGTCATCGGTTCGGCTCAGGTCTCGCCGTCGCTCGGTTCGGGGACATGAGCGACACGCATCTCCTCGGTTCTGTCTGCGGAATCTATCGGGGATCGCCGATGGTTCAATCGACACCGATCTCCAGAACCTGGTCGGCGGCGACCGCCGATCGCACGGCTTCGGTCCCATCGGGCCATCGAACCAGAGCAACCAGGAGGTCGAGATCGGTGTCGAGATCGAGGTCGGACCAGCCCACACCCCAGCCGGTCTGTCCGAGCCCGAGATCGGGTAGTCCCATCTCTTCGACCGACGCCCGGTACGCCGGTGATCCTCGAGACGCCAGACCACGGAACACCCCATGGCCTTGGCCCGGCACGTTGGTGGCGACGAGGTCGGCGAGACCGTCGCCGACAACGAACAGGTCGAGCCACCCGTCGCGGTCTTGGTCGATCCAGCACAGGCCGCCACCCATCATGGCGTTGGGGTCGCCGGTCGTTCCCCACCGGAAGGCACCGTGCCTGAAGTCGAGCCCGACCTCGTTGGCGACATCCTCGAGGCGAACGAGCCCCATCGCCGGGACGTCCTCCCGATCGGTGTCGACCCCCGGCGCGGTCCGTACCCCGCCCACGGCGGAGCAGGCCGTAGCAACGAGCAGCACGACGAGCGTCGAGACCGAAAGCCGGAACGGGGGGATGTCGGCCACGACCGTACGGTACCCGGCTCGGTCGAACCATGAGGTGACTTAGGTCCCGAGCGCGTTGGTTTAGTCTGCAGTAGGCTCCACCGTGCGAACATCCAAGTTCGGATCACAGGGGAGAGCAGAAACATGTCAAAACGAAGTATTTCGTGGATTCTCGCGATTCTCGCAGCATTCGCCCTCCTGGCGACGGCATGCGGGAGCGACGACTCGGACGACACCGAGGCCGGCGAAACCGATGAAACCACTGAGACGACGGCCGCAGAGGAAGGCGGGGACACGACCGAGACGACCGCCGCCGAAGAAGGCGGAGGCGAGGCCGCAGCGGCCGGCGAGGGAAGTATCTGGGTGCTCCTACCCGATTCGGCCACCTCGCCACGGTGGGAGTCACTCGACCGTCGCTTCTTCAAGGAGGGCTTCGAGGCTGCCGGCCTCACCGAGGGTGATGACTTCACCATCGTCAACGCCGAGGGCGACACCACCACCCAGATCAGCCAGGTCGAGCAGGCCGTGCTCGACGGCGCCAGCGTCGTCCTGCTCGTCAACCTCGACTCATCCACCGGTGCCACGATCACCGACATCGCCCGTGAGGGCGGCGCCAAGGTGATCGACTACGACCGGTTCACCGCCGATGGCGACGGTGCCGACGTCTACGTCAGCTTCGACAACGTGGCGGTCGGCCGGGTGATGGCTGACGTGCTCACGCCGGAGATCGACGCCCTGGACGATGTGCCGAACGTGGTGATGCTCAACGGCGGTCCGGCGGACAACAACTCACAGCTCTTCCGGGCCGGCTACGCCGAGACCGTGGAGGCCAAGGCCGATGCCGGCGAGTGGGCGATTGCCGCCGATCAGTTCGTCGACGACTGGCTGGCCGAGAATGCCCAGACCGCCATGGATCAGATCCTGGTCGACAACAGCAACGAGATCGACGCCGTGTTCGCCGCCAACGACAACCTGGCCAACGCCGTCATAACCTCGCTGGAGACCGCTGGGCTCGATTCCACTGCGGTCCCGGTCAGCGGTCAGGATGCCAGCATTGTCGCCATGCAGAACATCCTGCTGGGCAAGCAGACGATGAGCGTCTATAAGCCCATCGAGCCACTGGCGGCCGTCGCCGTCCAGGCCGCACTGGCCCTCCGCAACGATGAGGACCTCACGACCCTCAGTGGCGACTTCGAAACCACCGCCATCTCCGTGGAGACGGGCACGCCCACCGACGAACCCGTTGGCGATGGTGTGGTGCTCTACTGGGCGCTCACCCCCTCGGCCATCACGGCCGACAACATCGGCGACACCGTGATCGCTGACGGCGTCTACGCCTGGGACGAGATCTGTGTCGGCGACATCGCCGAGGTCTGCCCCGACGAGGCGGGGTGACATCGACATCGAGCACATCGAGCTGATGTGACATCATGCGTGGCGGGGGCCTCCGGGTTCCCGCCACGTGCTTCAATGGGACCACGGCCAGGGGGATCGGATCATGACAAGCGACGACGGGAGCGGCACTCCACTCCTGCAGTGCCGGGGGGTGTCGAAGTCGTTCGGCGCCGTCCAGGCCATCTACAAGGTCGACTTCGATGTGCGGGCCGGCGAGGTCATGGCCCTCGTCGGCGACAACGGCGCCGGCAAGTCGACGCTCATCAAGGGGATCGTCGGCATCTACCCCTTCGACGAAGGCGAGGTCTACTTCGACGGGGCGCAGGTGCGGATCCACGGGCCCAAGGACGCCGCCGACCTCGGCATCGAGGTCGTGTACCAGGACCTTGCGCTGGCCGACAACCTCGACGTCGTCGCCAACATGTTCCTCGGCCGCGAGGAGGTCTCCCACGGTCTCGTCATCGACGAACTGGCGATGGAGCACCGGGCCCAGGAAGTGCTCGAGAGCCTCTCGGTGACCACCCTCAAGTCCGTCCGGCAGGTGGTCGCCGGTCTCTCGGGCGGCCAGCGCCAGGCCGTGGCGGTGGCCAAGTCGATCATGTGGGACTCGAAGCTGGTCATCCTCGACGAGCCGACCGCAGCGCTTGGCGTCGCCCAGACCCGACAGGTGCTCGACCTCGTGCGCCGCCTGGCCGAGCAGGGCTTCGGGGTGGTGATCATCTCCCACAATCTCCACGACATCTTCGAGGTGGCGGACCGGATCACGGTGTTGCGGCTCGGTCAGCAGGTCGCGGTGTTCGACAAGGAGGCGACGAACCAGCAGGAGGTCGTCGAGGCCATCACGGCCGGCGACCTGGCCCACGTCCCTGGAATGGAGGCGGCGACATGAGCGACGACACCACGACGACACCATCCCCTCCTACCGGGCAGGGTATGCGCACGGCCGGCTTCGAGACGTCGCAGCACGAGGGCGTGTCCGACTATGTCGCCGAGCGTTGGCGGGCGGTGAAGGCCGGTGAGCTCGGCTCGCTCCCGATCATCCTCGGCCTCGTCGTCATCGTGGCCGTCTTCGGCACCTTGGAGGAGAACTTCCTCACGGCGCAGAACTTCACCAACCTGCTCCTCCAGATGGCGCCGATCGCCTTCCTCTCGATCGGCATCATCTTCATCCTGCTCATCGCCGACGGCGAGGTGGTCACCATCGACCTGTCGGTGGCGTTCGTGGCCGGCACCGGCGGCACCGTGCTCGTCCTCCTCCAACGTCCAGACGACCCCGGGTGGCCCTGGTGGGCAGCCATTGTCGCCACGGTGATCCTCACCACGGTCATCGGGTTGGTCCACGCCCTGATCATCACCAAGCTCGGCGTGCCCTCGTTCGTCACCACCCTCGCCGGCTTCCTCGTCTGGTCCGGGGTGGTGCTCTGGCTCACCCTCGATTTCACCGACGCTGGTTTCGTGAGCATCCAGGACCAGACCCTGATCGACATCTCCAACAAGTTCTTCAGCGACGACTGGGTCGGCTGGGTGCTCGCACTCATCGTCGTGGGCGGCTACGCCGTCTTCCAGCTCAACGACGTCCGTTCCCGCCAAGCGCGTGGGCTCAGCACCCGGCCCATCCCGGTGGTGTTCGCCGAGATCGCTGGGGTCGCCGTGCTCCTGTTCGCTGCCGTCATCGTCGCCAACAGTGACCGTGGCATTCCTCTCGTCACGATCATCCTCGCTATCTTCCTCGCCTTCTGGACCTTCGTCGCTTCGAAGACCAGGTTCGGCCGCCACATCTACGCCGTGGGTGGTAGCCCCGAAGCCGCCCGCCGAGCCGGCATCAGCGTCGACAACATCCGCATCGCCGTCTTCATGGTCAACGGGTTCATGGCCGGGGTTGGTGGCATCGTCCTGGTCTCCCGACTGCGCTCCACCAGCAGCAACATCGCCGGTGGCAACCTCCTGCTCGAGGTCATCGCGGCGGCCGTGATCGGTGGGGTCAGCCTGTTCGGTGGCTCGGGACGCATCGTCGCCGCCTTCTACGGCGCACTCGTGATCACCGCCATCAAGAACGGCATGGAGCTGATGGGCCTCTCGTCGGGCTTCAAGTTCATCATCACCGGCATCGTCCTCCTGCTGGCCGTGCTCATCGACTCGCTCTCCAAGCGACGCCGCACCGTACGGGGTCTCGCATGACATGACCGCGGCTCGGGCGGGGCGGTCGTGGCTCCCAACACTCCCTGCGCTGATCATCGCCGGGCTCGCAGTCGCCGCCGCCGCAGCGTGCGGTGGGGCGGGCGCCGCCGAGGGCGCCGATGCCGATCGACCGGCGGTGGCCTCGATGGCGTCGGTGCGACTCGGCGATGTCGCGGCCGAGGTCGGCCTCGACTTCCGCCACGCCGCGTTCCAGTGGGGGATCCGGTCCGATCCGAACGCCATGATGAGCGGCGGGCTGTGCTGGATCGATGTCGACGCCGACGGCTGGCTCGACCTCTTCGTGGTGAACACCTGGTCGGAGGGTGAGTGGGGTCGATGGCGGGGCGAAGGGGCGCTGCCCTCGTCCCGGCTGTTTCGAAACGACCGAGGTCGGTTCACCGACGTGACCGACGAGTGGGGCGCCGGCGTCACCGACCGGGGTGGTGGCTGCGTTGCTGCCGACCTCGACCTCGACGGCTTCACCGATCTCTACGTGACCACCCAGCGCGACAACGTGTTGCTGTGGAACCTCGGCGGCGAGCGGTTCGAAGTGGACGGTGCGCGCGCCGGCGTCGACACCAACGGCTGGCAGGCCGGCGCCGCGGTGGGTGACGTGAACGGCGACGGCTGGCCCGACCTCTTCGTCACCGGCTACGCCGATCTCAACTCACGGACCGATTCCACGGCAGGGTTCCCGAATCCCTACGGGGCCGAGCCCGACCTGCTCTACCTGAGCACCGGCGGATCCGGCGGTGATCGGCCGACGTTCGTCGATGTGGCCGCCGACGTTGGCATCGAGTCGGATCGGGTCGACTACGGGCTCGGTGCCGTCTGGACCGACGTCGACCGCGATGGTGATCTCGACCTCTACGTGGCCAACGACACCCAGACCAACCGCCTTTACGTCAACGAGCCCTCCGACCGCGAACCGGGGTTCCGCCTCGTCGATCGGGGGGCCGAGGCCCGTGTCGATGACGACGGGGCGGGGATGGGGGTGGCCGTCAGCGACTACGACGGCGACCACCGCCCCGACATCTTCGTCACCAACCTGGCCGGCCAGGGCCACGGGGCGTTCCGCAGCGTGGCCTCGGGTGAGCCCTGGGCGTTCGACCCGGCCGTCGAGGCCATGAACCTCCCCGACCTGGGCCACGACCAGACCGGGTGGGGCACCACGTGGGGCGACCTCGACCTCGACGGCGACCTCGACCTGCTCGTGGCCCACGGCGGCATCCCCGTGCGCGACCTCGAGGCCGACCGCCAGCAGCTCCAGCTGTTCGAGAACCTGACGTTGCCGGGCGACCCCCCCGAGCCCGGCGTCTTTACCGAGGCGACGGCGGAGGTCGGGCTCGACACCGAGGGCCGGCACCTGGCCCGGGGCCTGGCCGCCGCCGACTACGACAATGATGGCGACCTCGACATCGCCGTCGGTACCATCGGTGGCGATCTGGCGCTGCTGCGCAACATCGGCGCCGGCGGACACTGGCTGGTTGTGGCGCCGGCACCGGCGACCCCGGGAACCGTCGTCACGGTCACCGTCGCCGGGTCCGATCGCGACGCGCAGGAGCGGGAGCTGCTGGCGGGCAGCAGCTACCTGTCGTCGGAGGACCCGCGGGCCCATTTCGGGCTCGGGGAGAGCGACGGCCCCGTGACCGTCCGGGTGACGTGGCCCGACGGCACCGTGGCCGAGCGCACCGACGTCAATCCCGACGAGATCGTTTCGGTGCGTTGGGATCCAGCGGCGGGACTGGAAACGCCCGGAGACCGGCCGATCAGCCCTCCGCCGTGACGACGATCCGCTCGACAACGTCATCGCCGCCGCCGTCATCGGCGGAACGAGCTTGTTCGGCGGTCAGGGGCGAGTGGTCTCGGCCTTCTACGGTGCCCTGGTCATCACCGCCATCCAGAACGGCATGGACCTGCTGGGCATGGCATCGGGTACCAAGTTCGTGGTCACCGGCATCGTGTTGCTGCTCGCCGTGCTCATCGACTCGGTTTCGAAGCGCCGCCGGGCCGCTCGCGGTCTGGCCTGACGTGGAGGCGGTCCGTCGCCACGGGGGCGGCGGACGCTTCCTCCTCGTCGCTGCCTGCACCTCGCTCGTCCTGATCGCCGCATCATGCGGCGGCGACGGGACAGCCGAGGGAGCCGACGTGGACCGCCCTGCCGTGCCCTCGATGGAGACGGTGCAGTTCGTCGACGTCGCGGAGGAGGTCGGCCTGGACTTCCGTCACGGTGCGTTCCGTTGGGACACCACCGGGGACCCCAACGCCATGATGGGTGGCGGCGTGTGCTGGATCGACGCCGACGGGGACGGCTGGCTCGATCTCTTCGTCGTCAACACCTGGTCCGAAGGCGAGTGGGGTCGCTGGCGCGAGGAGGGGGCGCTTCCGTCGACCCGCCTCTACCGCAACGAACGGGGGCGATTCACCGACGTCACGGACGAGTTCGGTGCCGGGCTCGAGATCCGTGGCAACGGGTGTGTGGCGGCCGATCTGGATCGCGACGGACACGCCGACCTGTACGTCACGACCGAACGCGAGAACGTCCTGATGTGGAACGAGGAGGGCGATCGATTCACGGCGGACGACGGAACCGCCGGTGTCAACACCTCGGGGTGGCAGGCCGGCGCCGCCGTGGGTGACGTGAACGCCGACGGCTGGCCCGATCTCTTCGTGGCCGGCTATGCCGATCCCAATCGCCCGGTCCCCGGTGCGGAGAAGGGGTTCCCCAACACCTTCGAGGGAGAGCCCGATCTGCTCTTCCTCAACCAGGGCCCGGCGGGCGAGGGGGTGCGGCCGACATTCGTCGATGTCGCCGCCGAGGTAGGCGTCGAGGCCGCGCAGATCGACTTCGGGCTGGGGGCCATCTTCAGCGACGTGGATCGCGACGGGGACCTGGATCTGTACGTGGCCAACGACTCCCATCCCAATCTCCTGTACGTGACCCCGCTGGACCCC
>CAMYLA010000047.1 GCA_947259095.1 uncultured Acidimicrobiaceae bacterium
CGTATTCGGCCGTGGCCTGGCCCGACTGTCCACGCCACCACGCCCCGAAGGGCCGGCGGCGAAGGCCGATGACCGACCCCGCGACCGCCACCGGCAGGCGGCGGGACCGGGCCGGCCCGGTCCCGGGCCCGCGCCCGCGCCCGGGCTGTGGCAACGGTTCGACCGATCGTTGGCGCCTCATCGACCGGCCGGACGGTGCCGGGGCGGCGGATGGTCGCCGCAGCCCCGCCGGCCGCGGGCCGGCCGATTGTGGCCGCCAGGGGGATCGTCGAGGCGATCGGTGGGTGGCGGGGCGGAAGTAGGTCACGTTCGTGGTGTTCATCGTTCATCCTTCTGACTGTCTTTGCAGGAGGGCGCCCCGGCGCCAATTCGTTTCGCAGGTTCGGCCCGGTCAGCCGCCGAGTTGGCGAACCGCCACGACGGCGAGGGGAACGACCGCTCCGATGACCACCGACGGCAGGCAACAGACCACCAGCGGCACCAGCAAGGAGACCGGCAGGCGTTTCGCCATGGCTTCGGCCCGCCACCGCCGGGCCTGATCGGCCTCGTCTGCCAGCCGCTGGAGCAAGATCGAGATCGGGGCTCCATCCCGTTCGGTGGTGATGAGCGCCCAGATGACCTGGTGGTAGACCGGGCCCAGTTCGTCCGTGGCACCGACCAGGGCGTCGGCCAACAGCACGCCGTCGTCGGCCCGCCGCAGCACGCCGGCAAACACGGGCCGGACCGAAACCGGACCGACCGCGGCAACGGCGGCCAGCGACTCTCTCACGGTTCCGCCCGATCCGATGACGACGGCGATCAGGTCGATGGTGAAATCGAGACCGTCCTCCATGGCTTGGCCATGGCGGCCGGCTGAACGTCGCTGGTGCCGCCGCAACGCCATCACCGCCCCGGCGGCGGCGAACACCATGGCCAGGGCGACCGACGGGGTCATCGTTGGGTTCCTTCGGCCCGGCCTACGATGCGATGCATCCACGACCAGCCTCCCCACGACAACCCAACGGCGATGGCCAGGCAGCCCGTTCCCAGCGGTTCGTAGAGGTACAGGGCCGCGGCCTGGGCATCGATCGTGGCCACCGTGGCGGCGAAGAGCCCGGGGGCCAACACCAGCAGCGTTGCAGAGGCCAACGCCTGGCTTGACTCCGCCGCAGCCCGCTGCCGACCGTGCACCACACCGATCAACGTGTGCCGAAGCCGTTGCAGTGCGGGGACGGCCGGGCCACCGTTGTTGGCCAGGACCCGCAGCGTGGCTGCGATCAGTTGCACGTCCGGGTCGTCGGTGGCGGTGAGTTCTGCTGCAGCCTCGGCCAGTGGCCGCCTCGCCCGAAGCCGGGTCAGCAACTGCAGGAGCGGATCCGGGGCCGGGCCGACCACCGTCGGCGAATCGATGAGACGGCAGCTCTCGGCCAGCGAACGACCGGCCCGGAGTTGCTGGATCAGCTGATCGACCACCGCCGGCAACCGGGCGGTGGCGGCCCGACGCCCGGCCCGGACCCTGGCCCGGCGCCACTCAACCGCAGTGATCCCAACGAGGATCGGTCCGACGACGGCGATGGTGGGGCTGGAAACGGCCACCCCGATCCCGACCGCCACCACCGACCCGGCAGCCACCATCAACAGCCCGGCCTTCAACATGGCGGCCTGCCGGTCCGACGGTCTGCGCCGGCCGACCACCGGTTGACCAAACGACCGTCGACGAGATCGTCGACCGACACCACCATCCGCCGACCGTCGATCCTCCCGGTGGTGACGACGGTGTCGAGCCCGTCGTTGACGAGTTGTTCCAGGCGATCCGAGTCCAGGGGCGCAGCCGCCAGCGAGGCCAACGTCGCCAGACGTCGCAGACCGGCCGGACCATCGGCCCCGTGGCAGCTGGTGAGGCACCCGCCGTGGCCGCTGGTGAGGGCCAGCAGCAGATCGAACGCCTCGGGGCCCCGGACCTCCCCGACCACCAGCCGGTCGGGACGCATCCGCAACGCATTGAGCACCAGCCGCCGCAGCGGGACCTCTCCAACACCCTCACTGTTGGCCGGCCGGGCTTCGAGCCGGACCACGTTGTCGCCGAACAGTCGCAGTTCGGCGGTGTCCTCGATGCAGATGATGCGGTCGCCGGAGTCGATCAGCCGGCTCAGGGCATTCAGCAGGGTTGTCTTGCCCGAACTGGTCGGGCCGACGACGAGGATGGAGGAGCGCTCGACCACGCAGCGGCGAAGGGCCCGCACCAGTGCCGGTGGGCCGAAGGCCGACAACCGGACCGGCTGGCGGGGAAACCGCCGGATCGAGACCGATGGCCCATCGACGGCGAGCGGCGGCACCACCACATTGACTCGGGAGCCGTCGGCCAGTCGGGCGTCGACGATAGGTGCGGTCCGGTCGACTCGCAGACCCAGGGGTGTCAACACCCGCTCGATCAACAGCTCTATCTCGTAGGACCCGAGCCGGATCGGACTTCGCTCCATCGCTCCGTTGCGCTCCACCCAGACCGGGCCGGGGCCGTTGATCAGTACCTCGGTGACCGAGTCGTCGGCCAGCAGGCCGGCGACCGGCCCGAGCTCCGACGCCCGATCCATGGTCCGGGCGGCTTCGGCCCTGGCCTCGGGCAGCGGGGTCAATGGCCGGTCGGCCCTGGCCGATTCGACCGCCAGCGACGACCCAACGACCTGGTCGAACCGAGCGGCCGTCGTGCCGGTTTCGCCGGCCCCGGGCCCGGCGACGGCGACGGCGATGCGGTTGGGCGGCCGGCGTCTGCCGGATCGGCGAAGCAGCGGCCGACGTGCATATTGCCGGTTTGTGAGGTTGGGGAACCTTCTGGAGGTGGTCATCGGTGGTCCGCCTCGGCCAACCGACCCAGCGATCGTAACAACCGGGGTGTGCGGGACCCGAAGATCCCGGCGTCCACCGCTCGAGCCACCGCCGGGTCCCAGCGGATCTCGCGGACCACCGGCGCTCCGATGGCCGCCGCCACATCAGCCGACCGGAGCGCTCGACTCTGCCTGGCGACCACCACCACCTCGTCGGGTCGAGGCCAGGGCTGAGCGGCCCGAATCGCCAGATAGCAGGCCCTCGTGACGAGCGTGGACCGAGCGGCGAACCGGAGCAGCTCTGCGGCCACCGTGGCCGGTTGGGTGGGAGCGGTGGATCTGGTGCCGAGATCCACCACGACCGTGCGATCGTCGACGTCGACGAGTCCGGCCAGCAGCCCGGCCCTCTGTTCCCGGGCCGGCAACGGCACCGATGCCGGCGGCTGGGCCCCACCGTCATCAAGGCCGAGTTCGTTGTCGGGGCGACCCCGGCCGGGCTCGTGACCCCACGGCAACAGCGACAGGTTCGGTGCCAGGTCGACCTCGAGACGCGACAGCGCGTCCGGCGGCGGGTTCTCCGCTTCCAGCCATCGGCTGATCCCTGCTCGAGCCGGTGCACGACCGAACAACAACTCGACGTCGCCGCCAAGATCGACCAGCAGCGTTGATCTCGACCTCGCAGATCCAAGGGCGACCGCAGCGGCCACCACCGTGGTTCCGACCCCACCCTTGGCACTCCAGAAGCACCACATTTCCAGCCCTCATCGAATTCCGAGACGGCTCGATCGATTGACCGAGACGCCGACGAATCGCGACGGCCGTGGGGCCGCAAGTGGGACCGGAGATCCGAGGCCGGCCAAGTTTCACTCGAGGCCGGAGCGCCGAGGAGGCGGCGAGGTGTTGGGCACACTACCGCAACGATCGGCGGTTTGACACCAAAAATGCGAAAGCCGGGTCGGCTCCTGGTTGGAGTCTGACCCGGCTTCGGTACGTGGCGGTCGGCCCGGTTCGAGATGTCCCGGCCGGGGTCGCCCGATCGCTTCGCTCAGACCTGGCGGCCCGAGAACATCAGCAACTTGGTCTGCTCATCGGCATCCTCGGCGCATGGGATCGACGGGGCGAACCGGCCCTCGGCCAGGCGGGCCTGTTCCGGCAACCGCTGCAACCCCATGTAACAGGCGGTCACCGCCTCCGAGGGCAGCGTCTCGTCGGCGCCGATGGCTCGGGCCAGATCCCAGGTGTGGAGGAGGAGATCGCTGGTGCCGATCCCGAACAGCATCGACTTCGGAACCTCTCCGAAGGCCGGGTGATTCGTCATACCATCGAGCGCCCCTTCGGCCTTGAGGGCGTCGCTGATGGCATCGCGGGTGGCGGGCCAATCGGCATCCTCGGCAACCTCGGCGCCGACCATGCCACCGCCGAGCATCCGCTGCGTCCCCACGGCGTGATCGACCAGGTCCTTGACCGACCACCCTTCGCAGGGGGTGGCGGCGGACCACTGCGCCTCGGCGACGGCCTGATAGCGCTGGTCGAACGCCGACGCGGCCTGCTCCCAGAGATCGATGTGTTGCTGATTCATGTTTGTGCTCCTTGGTCAAGCGGTATCGCCGTCGACACGTCATGTCGCCGGGTTCCGATGCTACCGGCAGGTACGGGGCGGCCGGGGGCTACGACAGGTCGGCCACCATGTCGGCCACCGCATCGAGGTGTCGGAGCGTGTCGTCGGCGGGGTGGAGATCCATTTTGCGGGGCATGATGACCGCCCGATCGACCCCCAGCTCGGCGTACTGCTCGACCCGTTCCCGCCGGTTGCCCATGGTGAAGATGGTGATCGGGATGTCGGCCGGGTCGCGGCCGGCTTCGGCCGCCTTCGACCGGAACAGGTCGATCGCTCCGGCGACGTCCGGCTTGCGACCGTCGTTCAGCATCGAGGCGTCGATCGGGCACCACTCGTCGGCATAGCGGGCCGCATGTTCGATGCCGACCGGTCCAGCGTTGCCAAGGGCGACCGGGATCGTGCCGTTGGCCGGCTTCGGGTACACCCAGGATGCCGAGAACCGATCCCAACGGCCGTCGAACGCCGCCTCCTCGTCCTGCCACGCGGTTCGCAGTGCCGCCACCCGCTCCTCCATGGCCGAGTACCGCTGCTTGAACGGGAGATCCGGACGGTGGTTGACCAGCTCCTCCTCGTTCCAGCCGACCCCCACCCCGAGCCGGAGCCGGCCCCCTGACAGGGCATCGAGGGTGGCGGTGGTGCAGGCCAGGTCGAGGACGTCGTGTTCCAGCAGCAGACAGATACCGGTGCACAGTTCGATGCTCTCGGTGGCCGCGGCGGCCAACGTCAGCGAGACGAACGGATCCATCATCCGCCAGTAGCCCTCGGGGAGCGGTCCACCGGCCGGATAGGGCGTTTCCCGCGAGGTCGGGATGTGACTGTGCTCCGGCATCCAGACCGAGTCGAAACCCCGATCCTCCAGCTCCCGGGCCAGATGATCTGGCCGAATGCCTTCGACGGTGTTGAGCGAGAGATAACCGAACCGCATGATCGAACCCCCTGCGAGTGGGCGTCCCGGCGCTGCTCGCCGGGCCCAAGTGGCAACCGACACTACATTCTGCTTGGCTTTCGGGACAGAAGGGAGTCCGACATGGGAATCTGTGACGGCAAGGTTGTCATTGTCACCGGGGCCGGGCGAGGTATCGGTCGAGGCCATGCGATCGAGTTCGCCCGGCAAGGGGCCAAGGTTGTGGTCAACGACCTCGGCGGTGAGGTCGACGGCAGCGGCGGCACCACCACACCGGCCCAGGACGTGGTGGCCGAGATCGAAGCGATGGGCGGCGATGCGGTTGTGAATGGCGACGACGTCTCAGACTGGGAGGGTGCCCAGCGGCTGATCAACCAGGCCATCGAACATTTCGGTGAGCTCCATGTGGTGGTCAACAACGCCGGCATCCTCCGGGACCGGATGCTCACCAACATGACCGAGGCCGAGTGGGACGCGGTGATCAAGGTTCACCTCAAGGGAACCTTCGCCCCCGCCCGCTGGGCCGCCGCCTACTGGCGGGAGCGGGCCAAGGCCGACGATCCGGTGGAGGGCGCGGCCATCATCAACACCAGCAGTACCTCGGGCCTGTACGGCAACGCCGGTCAGACGAACTATGGCGCGGCAAAAGCCGGGATCGCCGCCTTCACCATCATCGCCTCCGAGGAGCTGGGACGGTACGGCGTGACGGTCAATGCCATTTCACCGGGGGCCAGAACCCGGATGACCGAGAACCTTGGTTTCGGACGCAAGGAAATCAAGGAAGGTGAGTTCGACTCCCGCCACGCCGACAACATCGCCCCCACCGTGGTCTGGCTCGGCTCCAACGAACCGGCGGCCCGGGAGGTGACCGGCAGGGTCTTCCTGGTCAACGGCGGCAACATCAACTGCATGGAGGGCTGGGAGAAGGGCCCCGGTGTGTCCCAGGACGACCGCTGGGAGCCAGACGACCTGACGTCGGTCATTCCGGGCCTGGTGGCCGATGCCGCCGAGAACATGATGATTCGACGCCGGGCCGAGAGGGGCTGAGCGCGGCATGGGTATTCGAGGTAAGGCCTTCATTGCCGGTGTCTACGAACACCCGGGCCGCCATATCCCCGATCAGTCCATAATGGAAATCCACGCCAGGGTATGTGTCGGTGCCCTGGCCGATGCCGGCTTGACCATGAAGGACGTGGACGCCTACTTCGGCGCCGGGGATTCACCCGGATTCGGGCCACTGTCGATGATCGATTATCTCGGCTTGTCCACCACCTATATGGACTCGACGGAGATGGGCGGTTCGAGTTATGTGGCCCATGTCAACCATGCGGCGGCGGCCATCGCCGCCGGCAAGTGTCGCGTGGCGCTGATCAGCCTGGCCGGCAAGCCTCGCACCGGTGGTGCCCAGCCGGGGGCTCGAGGGGGTGGCGCCCCCGAGGCCGACTTCGAGAACCTGTGGGGCAACACGGTGGTCTCGGCCTACGCCATGGCCGCCAGGCGTCACATGTACGAGTTCGGCACCACCAGTGAACAGCTGGCGGCGATCAAGGTTGCGGCATCGGTCCATGCGCAGCACAACCCGAACGCCATGCTGCAGGACGTGGTGACCGTCGACGAGGTGCTGTCGTCGCCGCTGATCGCCGATCCGCTCCACCGGCTCGATTGCTGTGTCATCACCGACGGCGGCGGCGCGGTGGTGGTGGTCAGCCCCGAGGTGGCAGCGGATCTCGACCGCCACTGTGTGCCGGTGTTGGGGGCGGGCGAGGCCCCGAAGCACGCCGACAACGGCCGGATCGACCTGACCCACACCGGAGCGGTGTGGTCCGGGCCGCTGGCCTTCGCCGAGGCCGGCCTCAGCCCCGACGACGTCGACTATGTGTCGATCTACGACTCGTTCACCATCACCGTGCTGGAGACGATCGAGGACCTCGGCTTCTGCAAGAAGGGCCAAGGCGGGCCGTTCGTGGCCGACGGCGCCCTCCAGGCACCGGACGGGGCCTTGCCGTTCAACACCGACGGCGGCGGGCTGAGCAGCAACCATCCCGGCAACCGGGGTGGGATGACGAAGATCCTGGAAGCGGTCCGCCAACTCCGAGGAGAGGCCCATCCGCAGGTCCAGGTCCCGGACTGCGAGGTCGCCCTCGCCCACGGTACGGGAGGGTCGCTGGCGGCCAGGATGGGCAGTGCGACCTTGATCATGGGAAGGGACATCTGATGAGTGACCCCGCAGTCGAGAACTCACTGCCGACACGAGCTCCCCGGACCAACGACGACACCAGGGCGTTCTGGCAGGCAACGGCCGAGGGTCGGTTGACACTCCAGCGGTGCACGGCGTGTGGCACCGTCATCTGGTACCCGCGCGCCATCTGTCCCGAGTGCTCCAGCTTCGAGTTGACGTCGTTCGACGCCT
Source organism: uncultured Acidimicrobiaceae bacterium (assembly GCA_947259095.1). Lineage (GTDB taxonomy): Bacteria > Actinomycetota > Acidimicrobiia > Acidimicrobiales > SZUA-35 > JAHELU01. The sequence continues at coordinate 7,734 of CAMYLA010000047.1, forward strand.
CCGGAGAGGGCCACGTCTACAGCTACACGGTGGTCCACCGCAGCGTGGGCGGCTGGAACAAGGTGACACCATATGTGGTGGCCTACGTCGAGCTCGATGAAGGCCCTCGGCTGATGACCAACATCGTCGACGGCGACCCGGCGGCGGTGGCGGTCGATGCCAAGGTCCGGGTGGTGTGGCACGACACCGGCGAAGGCAGCGCCCTGCCTCGTTTCACCCTCGCCTGACCTGGTTGCCGGCGGGTGGGGCCGGGCCGGAGCGAGAAACGATTTCATCTCGTTGCGACAAGGCGGAAATTGTTGCCGGTTTCTTGTTGCCGCAGGCCATGCGGGCGCCATCGGTACTACGATCTGCACCATTGCGGCGACGTGGTGGGTCTGCCAAACCTACTCGAGGAATGGGAATGGGCGGTTGGTCGATGACCCGACGTAGCCGGCGTGTGAGGTCGGCAATAGCGATGTGTGTCGTGATCGGGCTGGTCGCTCTCGGCTGTTCAAATTCCGACGATGATGCCTTCCCGCCCGTCAGCACCGTTGATGCCGGTGTGAGCTCGTCAACAGACTCGACCACCACCACCACCGAGACGAGCGTGACGACCTCGGCCACCACCCCCGACGCATCCACCGACGCCGCAACCGCCACCGGCCCCGACGGCCCGGTGCCGGATCCCTCCGACGGCGAGGCCTTCGACGAGTACATCGCCGGCCGGGTCGAAGCATTCTACGCTGTGCGAGACCGAGCCTTCGCCGAGCCCTCCGCCACCCCGAGATCGACTACCCCGAGCTGGCCGAACTCGCCGCCGAACCGCAGCTGGGCGTGATGCACGACGCCATCCGTGAGATGGCCGAGGCCGGCACGGCGGATCGGGAGCCGGAGGCGCCGGCGGTCGGCACGACAACCGACGAGGAACACCGCACGAGCGGGGTCCAGACAGCGGAAGGGACGGTCGTGACCGTGTTCGACTGCGAGGTCTTCGATGACGACACCTACGACGTGGAAACCGATGAGGTGAAGATCGCTGGAGTGATCACCATTCTCCGAGTGGTGAGCCTGGAACGATCTGGGCAGATCTGGAACGTGATCGAGAGCAAGGTGAGCCAGAAGATCGAAGGAGTGGCGGGGTGCTACTTGGCAAGCGATACCGAATTCCCGTACTAGTCGAATCGGCCGTAGGCGTCCTCTTGGTGCTGGTGCTCGCTGGCCCGGCTGGCGCCCAACAGCCTGAGGAGCGGGACTCAGTCAGCGGACACACCGTGGACGGCCTGGTCAAGATTCGAGTCGGATCGGAGCGACGGGCGGTCGAGAAGGGGGCGACGGAGGGTGTGGCTGACGATGGTTGTACGTGGTCGATCTATGTTGCCGACGATCTGAGCCAACCGATCTTCGAGAACGGCGTCGGCACCTGGGACGACTTGTCCCCACTGTTCGTGCCGGACCAGGCGTACGATTCGGCACGGCTGTTCTCCGGGACCGGGCGTTGGTTCAGCGCAGCCGGCTGCGGCAACGGCTTCGAGTTCCGGAACGGCATCTACGCCGAAGGAGACTCGATCTCCATCCCCGAACTTGTCGGTGAGGCGGTGCGGCGGCTCGATCCGCCGGGCCCGACCTCGATCGGCACCAGCCCCGAGGATGACGGCGACGGTCGGTTCGCCGTCGTGCACATCCCGACCTGGTTCTGGATCGAGGATGGCTACTGGAACACCATCTGGACCGAGCGGGCCTCGTTTCCCCCCGACGCACCTCGCATCTGGGCCGACGCCTTCGCCGACCCTGCCACCACCGAATGGTCGCCGGGAGACGGCACCAGCCGGCTGAGCTGCCCCGGCCAAGGCACGATCTGGCTCCAAGGGATGTCGGAGGATGCGACGAACTGCGCCCACACCTACACCTGGCCGTCGGTCGACGAGCCCGATCTGGCCTATACCGTGGACGCTCGAGTGTGGTTCGACACCTGGTGGGAGAGCAATGTCGCCGGCCAGCCCGGAGGTCCGCTTGCGCCGATCTCTCGTGACTCGCCGCCCCAATCGTTGCGGGTCGGCGAAATCCAAGCCGTCGAAAGCTGACAACGGGCGCCCGGTCGCAATGCCTGCCGCCCGTTTGTCGCAGAAGGTGAAACCGAATCAAGCCCACGACGCGCCAGCCTCACGAACCGGCCCCTACCCGGGCCCAAACCCGCCCGCTGGTCCCCGCCGGCTCCAGGTGTCGCCGGACGGTCATTGCCAGATGGCCACCGTGCTGGCCCAGGAGAGGCCACCACCGAAGCCCAGCAGGAGAATGGCGTCACCGGACCGAACCCGACCGTCCTCGACAGCCGCGTCGAGCGCCAGCGGCACCGAACCTGCCGATGTGTTCCCGGTGTGCTCGATCACCGAAACGAACTTTCCCCGATCGACCTTCAGCCGGTCGGCCACCGCATCGAGGATGCGTTGGTTCGCCTGGTGGGCCAAGACCGCAGTCACATCGTCGAAGCACAGGCCGGCCTGCTCCACCGCCCGACAGGCCGAGGTGCAGGCATAGCGGACCATGTGTTTGAACAGCACCTTGCCGTTCATCTCCACCCCCGTGACCCGGCCGTCCTTGATTGGGCTGCGGAGGATGTCGGAGTGGCCGCCATCGGTGCCGGTGTCCCACGCCTGTACCCCCCGCCCCCCGGTCGACTCGGCGGTCATCACCACCGCACCGGCACCGTCGCCGAACAGGATGGCCGTGGTCCGGTCTTCGTAGTTCGTCGCCGCCGTCATCCGATCGACGCCGACCACGATGGCGGCCCGCATGCTCGAGCCGAGCATCGAATGGGCCACGACCAGACCATAGGAGAACCCGGCACAGGCCGCGTTCAAATCGAACGCACCACAGGTCAGGCCCAACCCGTGCTGCACGCCGGCTGCGGTCGACGGGCACAGATCATCGGGCGTCTGGGTCGCCACGATCACCAGATCGATCAGCTCCCTGTCGATTCCCGACCGGTCGAGCGCCACGGCGGCGGCCTCGATCGCCAGCGAGGTGGTGGTCCCTCCGACCCGACGCTCACCGATCCCTGTCCTGGACCGGATCCAGTCATCGCTGGTGGCCATCATCTCCTCGAAGTCGGCATTGGTCAGCACGCCGTCCGGCAGTGCGGTGCCAACCGAGAGCAACCGACTCCCGACACTGGATGCCGGGGGACCGGCTCCCCGACCAACCTGCCCGCTCACCGCTGTCGTCCCACTCATAGCTCAATCCCTCCGCTCGAAACCCTTGCCAATGCCGACGGTTCGACGACAACCGTTCTCGCCACCGAATCGCCCGGCCGATCCGACGGCCACCAGTTGAAGCGACCGGCGATCGCCATGAACGCCGGAACCAGGAAGGTCCTGACCAGCGTGGCGTCGGTCACGATGGCCACAGCCAACCCGACGCCCACCATCTGGATGAACGTGACATGGCCGGAGGCGAACGAGAGGAACACGACGGCCATCAGCACCGCTGCTGCGGTGATGATGCCACCGGTCCGCTGCAGACCGAACGCAACCGATCTGGCGGTGTCGCCGGTACGGTCCCATTCCTCTTTGATCCTGGACAGCAGGAAGACCTCGTAGTCCATCGAGAGGCCGAAGGCGATGCAGAAGATCAGAACCGGGGTCTGGCCATCGGTGAGGCCGGTCGGGGTGAACCCGAGCAGGCCGGAAAATCGCCCGTCCTGGAAGATCCAGACGATGACACCGAACGCCGCGGTCAGGCTGAGCAGGTTGAGTGCCACCGCCTTGATGGGGACCAGCACGCTCCCGAAGCTCCAATACAGGAGCAGCCCGACCACCGTGACCACCCAGATGCCGACCGGTACCAGCTTGGATTCGATCTCGGCCTTGTTGTCGACCAGCCGGGCCGACTCCCCGCCGAGCAGGAACGTCGCCGGTGCCGGCAGCTCACGAATCGAGGCGACCATCCGCTCGGCTTCACCGGAGATCGGCTCCACCGCGGGGACCACCGAGAGCCAGACCCCCTCGGCGGCAACAAAGCGGTCCGGGGTCGGGGTCTCGGCCACCCGGTCACCGCCCTGGTAGACACCGGTGACGGTCTCGACCCGGGCCACACCGTCCACCGAACTCACCGCTGCGGCGTAGGCGGTCAGGTCGTCGTTTCGATCGACCGCTTCCACGTCGACCCCGGCGCCGGCGGCTGCGGTGCTGTCGGTGTCGCCCTGCGCCGAGTACTCCGGCGCCACCGCGGCCATGGCACCGAACGCACTGCCGTCGAACTCCGCTCGGACCTGGTCGGCGACCTGGCGGGCCTGCGAGGTGCTCGGCAGCGCCCGATCGTCGGGGATACCGAACTGGGCCCGCAGGAACGGGGTGCCGAGCAGGAGGAGGATGCCGACCACCACCACCGCCGTCAACCGAGGGTGGCGCATGACCCGCTCGGCGGTGCGATACCACCAGCCCTGCTCCACCGCCGTCGGTTCGGCGCCGCGGAGCTGGAACCGATCGATGCGATCGCCGAGGATGGCGATGGTGGCCGGGAGGGCCAGCAGGGCGCCGAGGGTGGCGAGGATCACCACTGCGAACCCGGCGATGGCCAGCGAACGCAGCAGCGGATAGTCGAACAGCAGCAGGGCCGCCAGTGTGGCGGCCGTTGTCATGCCGCTGAACATGATGGACCGGCCGGATCGATTGACCATGGTCCTGAGGGCGGTCTCGTTGTCGGCTCCCGCCGCCCGCTCCTCCCGGAATCGGGATATGGAGAACAGGCTGAAATCCACGCCCATGCCGAGCCCGAGGGCGGTCGTGAGGTTGAGGGCGAAGATCGACACCAACGTCACCTCCGACATGGCCTTGAGGACCGCCGCGGTTCCGACCACGGCCACCGCGCTGACCACCAGCGGCAGCAGTGCGGCCACCACGCTGCGGAACACCAGCAACATGATGATGGTGGTGATGGGGATGGCGATCAGCTCGGCCCGGAGCAGGTCCCGCTCCGACTCCTCCACGATCTCCAAGTTGGCTGCGGCGCTGCCGCCGATCGCCACTTCCAACGTGCCGGCCTGCCCGGCGAACTCCTCCCGGATCTGTTCGACACGGTCGTAGACCCCATCCTCGGACGCCACGATCCGGGCGGTGACCAGGGCACGAGTGCCGTCGTCACTGCGGAGCTGGGAGACACCGCTGGTCCAGTAGGAGGCGACGTCCTCCACCCCGGTGATGGCGCTCAGTCGTTCCACCAAAAGCAGACCGTCGTCTCGGGCCTGCCGGCCGTCGACCCCGCCCGGCGCTGCGCCGCCGGCGGCCACCGTCTCGTCGGAGACCGTGGCCAGGAGAATCAAATTGGCCGGGCCGGTGTCGAACTGTTCGGCGAGCACCGTCTGGGCCTCGGTCGACTCGCTCCCCCCGACCTCGTAGCCGGCCGGCGACAGTCGCCCCGCCGTGTCCCGGCCGTAGATTCCCCCGGCCACGACCAGAACCAGGCAGATCCCCAGCACCACCCTCGGGGCGGCGATGACCAGGTCGGCGACCCGGTTCAGCACGTCGAATCGACCGGGCTTGGTCCATGGGCCGACAGGGTGACGACCACCTCGCCAACCGTCTCGCCGTCTGCCAGGGCGACCCCCTGCAACTCGTGTCCACCGCGAACCGGCTTCACATAGCGGGCTTCGAGAACCAGCCGCTGACCGGCCCTCGCCAGCTTTGCGGCGACCACATGACCCTCCTCGATCCGGAATCGGCCGTCGGCCATGTCGAGGTGGCGGCACATCGCCAGCCCGGCGGCCCGGCACAACCGCCCCATGACGATGGCGACCGGGGCGGCCGGGTAGTCGGGGAAATGGCCGGCACAGAGCGCGGCCGGTATCGGACCACCATCGACCCTCACGCCCCCGGCAATGGACTCAGCGTCGAACGGCTCAGTGTCGAGGGGCTCGCCGTCGAGCATCAACCCCGCGCCGGTCTCGACCGAACCCGGCTCGACGGCCGGGTTGAAACGTCGGAAGATCTTGGGGGTCAAGACCGTGTACTCGACATCGAGCAGGTTCAGGCCTTGGCCGTCCGTGGTGGAGAGCTTGACCAGCGCCCGGGCGCTGCGCCGATCGGACCAGGAGGCGATGGCCTCGGCCCGCAGCGGCCCATGGGCCGCGGTGGGTGCGTTGGACAGCCGGGTGTAGTGGGCCCTGGTCGCCAGATAGTGATGGCGATCGTCGTCGTCCCGGGCCAGCGCCGCGGCACAGGAACCGAGGATGGCCAGATGGCGGGCGACCTGGGCCGCTTCGATGGCGCCGACCTCGGGGTGGGGCACCGGTGCGGAGGCGATCGTGGCGCTGACAATACCCTCGCCAAGTTCCTCCATCTCCCGGAGATCAAAATACGGGGGCCCGACGCTTATTCTGCCCAGTGCCCTGGTCGCCGTGTCCCCGCTGCAGTTCCCCGCTTTCGGCTCGACTGTTGTCACCTGGCTCATCTGTTTGCCCCTTTGTTGATCGATACCGGGGCCGGATCCGCTGCGGTCGCCCCCGCAACCGGATCCGGCGAACCGATTCCCTCGCTTCTGTAGACGCCCGAACCCCGGGTCAGATACCAAAGCGGCAAAACGGCCCGCTGCGAACCGGTGGCCGAACACCGCGCCGCGGTTGGACGACGCAGCGTTCGGCGGGGTGAAATGGGCCGCTATGACAATGCCCTCGCCCAGCCCGGCCATCGAGCACGTGAACGTGGTCGAGCCGGATCTGCCCCTGCTCCACGACCGAACCTATTCGGTTCGGGCCTATCGGAAGTCAGACACCGAGCTGCTGATTCGGGGCCAGATCCGGGACCGCAAGCCGCCGGGCGTCTACGTGGACGACGATCCCGAGCCGCTGACGGTGCACCATATGATCGTCGACATCGTGGTGCAGTTCCCGTCGCTCGAGATCAGCGCCGCCAAGGTGCTGATGGAGACCCACCCCCACACCACCTGCACCGCCATCACCAACCACTACGACAAGCTGATCGGGCTGTCGATCGCCCGCGGCTTCACCCACAAGATCCGGGAGCTGTTCGGTGGGCCCCGGGGCTGTACCCACACCACCGCCCTGCTCCAGGCCATGGCCCCGGTGGCCGTGCAGTCGATCTGGTCCATGCGGGCGTCGGACCCCGACGACGGCACGCCGGTGGCCGCCCCGCTGCCCCAGCACCCGACCGACGAACAGATCAGGGAGCGGTTCGCCCACAACCTCAACAGCTGTCACGTCTGGCGTGAGGATGGCGCAACCATCGCCGCCATCAAGAAGGGGCAGGAGATGGAGCCGCCGCTGTGGATCGTTGACCGACTGGAGAAACTCGGGCTCGACCCCGGCAGCTGGCAGAGCCGCATGCGGGGCGAGTGACGCTGGGCCCGGCCTCGGTCAAGCCACGGCCGGCGCCGGACGATCGCAGACCCAACGCCGGGCGATGGCGACGATCAGGACCTTGGTGCGAGGCGAATGTCGTCGAGCAGGTTGCCGACGCTGCCACTGTCGCGGGCCCGGAATGCGATCCTGATGGAGGACTGACCTTCCGGCACCTCGTAGCTGCCCCGGTATCGTTTCCATTTCCGACCGGTCCGGGCCTTCTTTACCCGCTCCAACGGGCCGTCGCTGGGGCCGATGAGCAACTCGACCGTGTCTTTGCCGTCGCGGCCGCGATGATGGAAGCTCCACTCCAGTTTGGAGCCGGGGGTGACCGAGATGTCCTGGTGGATCGTGGTGGCCCCGTTGGCGTTCAACTCGATGAGGTTCGTTCCGTCCGGGGAGCCGACCCCTTCCATGTCCGGGTGCCAGATCTCGAACACCCCCGAATCGGAGGTCCATCCCGCGACCTGGCCATCATCGACGAGGAGGAAGGACCCGGCTGGAACCTCGACCCCGACGAACCCACCGTTGACCAACGCCGCAGGCGGCGGAGGCGGCACCGTGGTGGTGGTGGTGGTTGTGGTGGTGGTGGTGGTTGGCGCTTCGGTCGTGGTGGGGGCGGTCGTGGTTGGGGCCTCGGTCGTGGTCGACGGACGGGTGGCGGTCGGACGAGCGGTGGTCGGGGCTTCGCTTCCCTGCGTTTTGGCTCCCGCAACGGCCAGCACCGAACCGGCGACTCGTTCTGACCGTTGGCCCCCCTCGGCCGTTGCGCCGTTGCCAGAGGACCGGTCCAGGCCGACCGGCGATGCATCGGGATCGTTGGGCCCGGAAGAACGCTGCAGCCCGGACAGGTCGCCGATCGCCTCGATCCGACCGTCGGCCGAGTCGTCGTCGTTGGTGCGGGCCCTGCTTCGGATGGTCAGGGCGCCGGCACCGACGACCAAGGCCGCCAGTGTCACCAGAACGATCTGTCGGAATCGATCGGAACGACCCATCGCCTACCCACCACCTCATCGCCTACGCCTGCACCTGCCACGTCCCTGCAAGGGACGTTACACGGTCGCGGAAAGGATACCAGCGACCGCCGATCCGGCATCGGCGGGACAGCGCCCGACCTCCCGAGTGTCCGGGCCGCCACCCACCGTGGCAGGATGAATCGATGAGCGAACTCGACGTCAACATCGTCGGCACGACCGGCCAGGGCGACCGATTGCTGGTCCTGATCCACGGCTACGGGGCCGACCAGTACGACCTGGCGCCACTGGCCCCCCACATTGATCCCGGCGGCCTTTTCTTCACCATCTGTCCTCGGGGACCACACTCGGTGATGGGATTCGGCGCAGGCTGGTATGAGCGCACCGACGACGGCACCATCGATCCTGCCATGTTCCTCGGCTCGGTCGATGCCATCGACGCCACCATCGACAAGGCCTGCGCCGAGCACGGGTTCGACCGGTCACGGGCGGTCATCATCGGCTTCTCCCAGGGAGGGGCCATGACCCTGGCCTCGGGCCTTCGGGTCGCCGGGGCCACCCGACCGGTGGCCATCGCCTGTCTCTCCGGGATGATCCAGCAGGTGGAGGGGCTGAGCTACGGCTTCGACGAGCCCGACCTGCCGGACATCCTCGTCCACCACGGGACCCTCGACCCGCTGGTCACCATCGACAGGGGCCATGCCATCCGTGACACCCTGTCCGGTCACGGCGTGGACCACGTCTACCGGGAGTACCCGATGCAGCACGAGATCAGCCCGCAGTCGGTGTACGACCTTCGAGACTGGTTGGCCTCACGTTGAGCCGGCGGCTGCGTCAAGGCTGAGGCTGTCGGCCCGCCCCGTCAGTCGAAGGGGTAGACCCCGGGCTCGGGCACCGCATTCTCGGTGATGCCCTGCATGCCGGCCCGACCCATCGCCAGCCACGCCTCCCGGGCGCTGGCCCCCATATGGGGCAGGCCGACGAAGTCCGGGGAGGCGATCAGCTCCGGAGCGTCGACCGGTTCGACATCGAACACGTCGAACGCCGCACCGGCGATACGGCCGTCGGCCAGCCGCTCGGCCACCGCAGCCTCGTCGACGATGCTGCCCCGGGCGGTGTTGATCAGGAACACCCCCGGTCGGAGCTTGTCGAGCACCTCGGCGGTGTACATGCCGATCGTGGTCGAGTTGCGGGGGAGGTGGATGGTCAGGATCTCGGACCGGGCCCACAGTTCGTCCGCCGACACCGGCGTCACGTCGTACCGCTGGTAGAAGTCGGGATCGTCCTCCCGGTCGCAGGCCAGGATCTCCACGTCGAACGGCTGGAGCAATTTGACCATTTCCTTACCGATGTTCCCGCAGCCGTGCACTCCCACCGTCGCCCCCCGCAGCAGCCGTCCCCGCGGTGGCGGGGCCCATTTCCCGTTGCGGAGCTGCACGTTGGCCCAGTTGACGTTGCGGACGACGTCGATCATCAAACCCAGTGCCAACTCCGACACCGCATGTTTGTTGACCCCGGGGATCCACCCCATCCGGATCCCGTGCCCCTTGAGCAGCGCCGGATCGAGATGATCGACGCCGGCAGAACAGCAGGCGATGATCTGCAGGTCTGGCAGGTTGGCGAGCACCCGTTCGGTGAACCGCTCGATGCCGATCACCGCCACCTCATGGCCGGTGAGGAACTCGATCAGGTCGTCCTCGGCCGCCACCGAGCTGGTTGCTATCTTGGCCTCGGGGTAGGCGGCCAGCATCTCGGATTTGAGTTGTGGCATGAGGTTGAACAGTCGGCTGGCGACGGCGACCTTCGTCATATGGGCTCCTCGGGGGCGACTCATGGGTTTGCGTGCCGGCGTGGCCACGGCCCGGGGGCCGACGACCGGGGCGTTCGACGCCGACGCTAGCGCCTCGGCGGCCCCGGCTCGACTTCCAGCCGGGCCGAACCGTACCGGTGCGCCACCGATTCAAGAAACGGGCCTGATCCGCCGATGCCTGGACCAGTCGATCGGAGAAGCAGATCATTGCAGCTGAACAACGTCAAGAAGAAGATCGAGAAGGCGGCCGACAAGATCGGCATCGAGAACGGTGAAGCCGTACTCGCCGCCTGCACCACCAATCCCAAGGGCACGATGACCCGGATGGTGGCAAAGGAGCTCGGAGGTGTACTCGCCGCAGTGGCCGCCGACCGGGGGCCGTCCGAGGCACCGGCCGAAGCCGGCCTGGCCGATCGCTTCCCGGCCGGGCAGCACTATCTGGTGCTGACCGATCGGCGACTTTTGGTGTACTCGGTGTCCACGATGAGCGGCAAGCCGAAGGAACTCAAGGCCGAGTGGTCGAGAGACGAGCTGGCCGGGATCGCCACCGAACCGGGCAAGCTGGCCGTCCCCATGTCGATCGCCTTCGCCGATGGCACCGCAGTGCAGATCGAGGCCGCCCGGGGTACCAACGCCGACAGCCTGCCGGAGGCACTCACCGGCGCCAACTGACGGCGAGCCCGCCCGGGCCGCCGGCCGAGAACCCCGGCCCCGAACAGCTCAGGCGAGCTCCAGCCCTGCCAGTTCCCCGGCTCGGCGCCAGCTGTCGAGGGTGGCGAAGAACTCGACCGGACCCTTGCCGTAGAAGGCGTTCTGGGCCTTTCGCTTCGCCAGCTGACCCTCGTTGTTGTAGTAGCCGGGGGTGCAGGCCTCGAGGAACCCCTCGTTGAGCCTGGCCAGATCGATGATCTTGTCGACCCAGGCCTGCTCGGCCTCCGGGGTCACCTCGACCCGGGTCGCTCCCCGCTCGGCCACCGCGGCGATCAGATAGCCGAGGTGGGTGCTGACCTCATCGAGCAGGTGGGGGTAGTTGGCGGTGAAGCCACCCTGCTGGGGGCCGACGATGAACATGTTCGGGAAGTTGCGGGCATGCATGCCGTGCAGGGTCCGCATCCCGTCGGCCCAGTAGTCGGTGAGCGTCAGCCCATCGCGACCGTGGGCCTCGCAGCCGGCCCGGCGGGTGTAGTCGGTTCCGACCTCGAAACCGGTGGCGTAGATGAGACAGTCGACCTCGTACTCCACCCCGTCGACGACGACACCGCGCTCGGTGATGCGGTCGATGCCCAGCCCGTCGGTGTCGACCAAGGTGACGTTCGGCCGGTTGAAGGCCGGAAGGTAGTCGTCGTGGAAGCAGGGGCGTTTGCAGAACTGGCGGTACCAAGGTTTGAGGGCATCGGCGGTGGCCGGATCCTCGACCACCTCGTCGACCCTGGAGCGGACCTGGTTCATCTTCTCGAAATCGGCAAGCTCCACCGCCCGGGCGATGCCTTCCTCGGACACATCGGCCGATTCCCCCGCCTCCCGCATCCGGACCAGCAGGTTGCCGATGATGTCGGTCCAGCCGTCGCTGACCAGGTCCTCCGGCTCGGGAATGCCGGTCACCAGGTTGTTGAAGTTCTCCATCCGGCGTCTCTGCCAGCCGGGCTCCAGCCCCATCTCCCAGCCGTCCGGTGTGGGCTTGTTACCGCGGACGTCGATCGAGGACGGGGTCCGCTGGAAGACGTACAGCCGCTCGGCGGTGCGGGCCAGGTGGGGAACACATTGGACCGCGGTGGCTCCGGTGCCGATGACGGCGACCCGCTTGTCTGCCAACCGGTCGAGCCCGCCGTCCGGTCCGCCCCCGGTGTAGTCGTAGTCCCATCTGCTGGTGTGGAATGAGTGACCGGCGAAGTCGTCGACACCCTCGATGCCAGGCAGCTTCGGCCGATGCAGTGGGCCGCTCGACATGATCACGAACCGGGCCCGGATCGCATCGCCCCGGTTGGTCTCGATCGTCCATCGACCTGCTTCGTCGTCCCAGCGGAGGTCGGTTGCCTCGGTCTGGAAGATCGCTCGTTCGTAGAGCCCGTAGTGCCGGCCGATGGCCCGGCTGTGGGCCAGGATCTCCGGGGCGTGCACGTACTTCTCGGTGGGGATCCGCCCCAGTTCCTCGAGCAGCGGCAGGTAGATGAAGGACTCGATGTCGCACTGGGCGCCCGGGTAGCGGTTCCAGTACCAGGTGCCGCCGAAGTCGCCCCCTTTTTCGATGATCCACACATCTTCGACACCGGCATCGGCCAGCCTGGCCCCGGCCAGCAACCCGCCGAACCCACCACCGATGATCGCCACCTCCACCATGTTGGTCAGCGGCTCCCGTTCCAGCGGGTCGACGTAGGGGTCGTCGAGATAACGCTCGAAGTCGGCGATGTTCAGATACTGGTCGTTGCCGTCAGCCCGGAGCCGCTTGTCCCGCTCGGCCTCATATTTCGACCGCAGGGCAGCGGGGTCGAAGTCAGGGGGGTCGAACTCTTGGGGGTCGACGTCTGTTGTGGTCATGTTCGCTCCTGAGGGCCCCTGCACCGATGTGATGCAGTCCGTCCACCATCGCTGCCCAGCAGCGGCGGCACACGACGGATTCGATCCTCAAGCTTCCGAGACGCCACGGCGGTCAGGCAAATCGGCATCCTTTTCGGCAAGTGGGCCGTGGTGCCCGATGCCCCACCGGCTCGCCTCGCCGAGCGTGGCGGTCCTAAGCTGCGGAAACTCGACGCCAAGACACAACGACCGGAAACAACGGCCGGACACGAGGCCCGAACCGAACAGAGGGACACAACGGCCGGACACGACTGCCGGGCGCAGCCGCCCCGAACCTGGAGGACCGATGATCAACACCTTCGACGGCAGGCTGGCGGTGGTGACCGGCGGTGGCACCGGGATGGGTCGTGAACTGGTCCGCCAACTGGCGGCCGCCGGTGCCGACGTGGCGATGTGCGACATCAACGAGGACAACATGGCCGGAACCGCATCGTTGGTGGCCCGGCAGGGATCGAGCGGGCAGCTGAGCTCGCACCGGTGCGACGTGGCGGACGAGCCCCAGGTCCTGGCCTTCCGGGACGGCGTTGCCGAGGCCCACAACACCGACCACATCGACGCACTGTTCAACAACGCCGGCATCGGCGGCGGCGGCAGCTTCGTCGCCGATGACCGAGAGGCCTGGGAGCGGACCTTCAACATCTGTTGGAACGGCGTGTACCACTGCGCTCGGGCGTTCATGGAACCGCTGCTACGAAGCGAGGCGGGGGCGCTGGTCAACACCTCCAGCATCAACGGCTTCTGGGCCTCGGTCGGGCCCGATGTTCCCCACACCTCGTACTCGGCGGCGAAGTTTGCGGTCAAGGGTTTCACCGAGGCGCTGATCGCCGACTTCCGGGTCAACGCCCCCCACCTGTCGGCCCATGTGGTCATGCCGGGCCACATCGGCACCTCGATCGTGGTCAACAGCACCGAGGCCCACGGCGGGATCGACGTGGTGGAGGTCCGCAAGCGGCTCGCCGCCCGCGACCTCCCGGTCGACCAGCTCAGCGACGAGCAGATCGAGCAACTGGTGATCGAGCGGGGCCGGACCTTCCGCGATGACGCCCCGACAACGGCGGCCCAGGCCGCAACCGTCATCCTCGACGGCGTGACCAGCGGCCAGTGGCGGATCCTGATCGGCGAGGACGGCCATCACATCGATGAGCTGGTGCGATCCGATCCCTGGGCCGCCTACGAGCCCCAGTTCATGGACCGCATCCACGAGGCAGGCCACCTCGGGGGCCTGACCGGCTGAACCGGCACGGGCCCAACCGATGATGGCCGGTTCCGGTCGCGACCCTACGATGGTGGCGGCGTCGGAGCTCGGCCGGACGGCGCCAACGCGGTGTGGCCAATGAGGAGCCAAAGAGGAGGAGCGAGTGAGCACGAGCGACTGTCGTGGACTGGCGACCAGCGCCGCCGATCAGGTCGAGGTCGATGCCTTCGACACCGGTTTCGAGCACTTCCTGAACTACGAGATGTCGGCAGGCAACGCCATCAAGGCGGCCCTGGCCCAGCACCCCGAGTCGGTGTCGGCCACGGTGCTGCGGGGCTACATGATGATGATGCTGGAGACCTCGGCGGTCCACGCCAAGGTGGCGGCAACCGCCGGATCGGCGCTGGAGGCCGGCTGGGGCAACGAGCGGGAGCGGCTCCACCTGACCGCTCTCGGCCAGTGGGCGGCGGGCGACGTCAGGGCCGCAGCAATGACCTGGGATCGCATCCTGGCCGATCACCCGTTGGACCTGCTGGCCCTGAAGATGCACCACTACACGACGTTCTGGACCGGCAGGGCCAACGTTTTGGTATCGGCCGTCGACGGCGTGATCGACGCCTGGGACGAGTCGGTGCCCGGCTACGACCACGTGCTCGGGATGCGGGCCTTCGCCCTCAACGAGATCGGCCGATACGAACAGGCCGAGGAGTTGGGCCGCCGAGCCGTCGCCCTCAACGACGAAGATCTGTGGTCGATCCACGCCGTGGCCCATGCCCTGGAGATGCAGGGGGCCCTGTCGGCCGGGGATACCTTCTTCGACGGGTTCATGACCGACGACCCATCCGGGGAACACCGGTGGCAGGCCAAGAACCCCTTCGTCGGCCACATCTGGTGGCACGCCGCGCTGTTCCCGTGGAACCAGGGGGACTACGAGCGGGTCCTCCGGTTGTACGACGAGCGCCTGCGGCCGGCCAGTACCGAATTCTTCCTCGACCTGCAGAATCTCTCGTCGCTGCTGACCAGGCTGGAGCTGTCCGGGGTCGACGTCGGCGACCGGTGGGACGAGCTCGGCGATAACGCCGCATCGCGGATCGGCGATCATGTGCTCACCTTCACCGATGTGCACTGTGCGCTGACCCTGAGTCGTACCGCCCGCAACGACGAGCTGGCGGCGTTCACCAGATCGCTGGAGCAGCACCGGGCCAACCGCCCGGACGGGTTCGACACCGTGGGGATGGACGTGGCCATCGAGCTGTGCCGGGGCTTCGAGCGCCGGGCCGCCGATGACGACCGCGGGGCGGTCGAAACCATGCTGGCGGTCCGGGGCGATCTGGCCCCGATCGGGGGGAGCATCGCCCAGCGGGACCTCTTCGACCTGGTGTTGACCGACACCGTTGCCGCCGCCGGCGACCATCGGCTGGCGGCAAACCTGGCCCGGGCCAGAACCCGTCGCTGGCCGAACTCGGTGCCGACCTGGCGGCACTACGCCGAGGCGGCGGCCGCGCTCGGCGACGATGGCGAGGTCGACCGGGCGAACCGACGAGCCGAGGAGGTTGTTGCATGACCGAGGAAACCACCAATCACTGGGCCCTGACCAGGGACCAACGAGACCTCCGGGCCCGGGCCAGAGCCCTGGCCGAGGAGGTGATCGCCCCCCGGGCGGCCGAGGTCGACCGGACCGAAAAATACCCGTGGGAGAACGTGGCCGCCCTTCAGGAAAACGGCTTCACCGGGATGACCGTCCCGGCCGAGCTCGGCGGTCCCGGCCACAGCTTCCTCGATGCCGTCCTGGTGGTGGAGGAGATGGCAAAGGTCTGCGGCGTGACCGGACGGATCGCGGTCGAGGCCAACATGGGGGCGATCTCCGCCATTCTGGCCTACGGCACCGATCAGCAGCGGCGGATGGCCGCCGACTTCGTGCTGGCCGGCGACAAGCCGGCGATCTGCATCACCGAACCGGATGCCGGCTCCTCGGCGTCGATGATGACCACCCGGGCCGACAAGCGGGGCGACCGCTACGTGCTCAACGGCAAGAAGCACTGGATCACCGGCGCAAGTGTGTCGAGACTGCACCTGATCTTCGCCAGGGTGTTCGACGACGACGGCACCGAACTGGGCATCGGAGGTTTCCTGGCCATTCGGGACGAGACGCCGGGTCTGTCGTTCGGCCGGCGGGAACCGACCATGGGCCTGCGGGGCATCCCCGAGATGGAGGTGCTCTTCGAGGACATGGAGGTCGGCCAGGAGATGGTGGTCATGCCGCCGTCGGGTTGGCGGCGTGGCTTCGGCGACCTGATGAACGCCTACAACTCCCAGCGGGTCGGGGCCGGCACGGTGGCTTTGGGCCTGGCAACCGGGGCCTACGAGCTGGCCCTCGACTTCTCGAAGAAGCGGGAGCAGTTCGGCCGCCCCATCGCCGAGTTCCAGGGGCTGCAGTGGATGCTGGCCGACATGAGCGTGAAGCTGGAGGCGGCCAGAAGCCTGACCTACCGGGCGGCCTGCTCCCGTGGGGTCGGCACCGATGGGACCACCGGACCGTTCCCGGACCCGGCCATGGCGGCCCAGGCCAAGATCTTCACCGCCGAGGCGTCGATCGAGGTGGTCAACCAGGCATTGCAGACCTTCGGTGCGGCCGGCTACAGCCGCCGCAATCCGCTGGAACGGATGTACCGGGACGTCCGCATGTTCACCATCGGGGGCGGGACGGCCCAGATCCTGCGCACGGTGGTGGCCACCAGGATCCTCGACCGGAAACTTCCCCAGACCAGGGACGGCTACGTGACCTAGTGGTCCGGGACGGCGGCCCCTGGTCACCGGTATCACGGTGGT
This sequence comes from uncultured Acidimicrobiaceae bacterium, assembly GCA_947259095.1. GTDB lineage: Bacteria > Actinomycetota > Acidimicrobiia > Acidimicrobiales > SZUA-35 > JAHELU01. The sequence goes on from CAMYLA010000047.1 coordinate 24,449, forward strand.
CTGCGGTGCCATGGGGTACAACAGGAGGGGTCGGGAAGAGAATCTGAAAAAAGTTGCGGCGGATGTAACACCAAGCCCTTTTGCCGAGACCACCCAGGTGTATGGACCCGCGACAGCTAGACACGCCGCATCGTCGGTCAGCCCGCGCCACCGAGATCGCCCACCTCTGGGGTCGCTATAAGGCCACCGGTGACGAGCGGATCCATGCCGAGCTGCTTCGCTCCGTCGACCAGTTCATCCGACTCGAAGCGCGGCGCATGTTGGCCAGCCACGGTTCGCTGGCCGAGGAAGCAAGCCAGGAGGCGCTGCTCGGCATCGACCGCAGGATCGCCACCATGGACCCCCCGGACCACCCTGCGGCCTACATCCGCAAGGTGCTCAGCAACCGGGCTGCCACCCTGCTCCAGCGGGAGGCCACCCGCCGGGCCAGGGAGGAGCGGTACTGGTCGCCGGAGGTCGACGAGGCCGAGCTGAGTTCGACCACCGAGTGGCACGACTTTCTCGATTCACTTCGCCAGGCGGTCAACGACGACGAGTTCTGGACGCTGGTCCTCCATTACCACTTCGATTTCTCCTACACGGAGATCGGTGAGCTGTTGGAGAAGGAACCGGGGACCGTTCGACAGATCGCCCTTCGGGGCCGGCGGAAGTGTCGTGAACGCATGGGGCGGTTGGAGGGACGGATCCCGGCGTGGGTCACCTTCACCGAACCCCAGTGGCAACCAGGGTGGCGGGAGCCGGCATCGGATTCGGTCGACGGGCCGCGGCGGCCCTCGGCCGGGTCCGATTCCACCGAGGGTGCGGCCGGGACCGGAGCGGGCGGGACCGGAGCGGCCGCGCCGCGCCCGTCGACCGGGCTCGGTCCACCCCCGGTCGCGGGCCAGCCTCGGCTGGCGGCCTGGACCAACGTGACCGGCCTGGCCGACATCGTTCGCCGGGTCGATACCGTTCGCCGGGCCAAGACGGGGCCGCAGGCCAACACCCGGCAGCGGGCCGCCGCCCTGCGGCGGGACGGAACCCTGCGATGGGACGACATCGTCGATCGCAGCCATGGCGCCATTGTCTCGCTGGCCGCCTTTCTTCGCCGCTGGTGGCTCGGTGCGCCAACCTCGGTCCTGCCGCTGGTGATGGTGGTCGCCCTGCCGGCGGTGGCCCAGACCCACGAACCCGATCGGCAGAGCCCAGATTCTGCTCCGGCCGCCGTCCTAGCAGACGAGCCGGATCGCAGCGGCTCCCGGGGTGCTGAGAGGGACACCCCGGGAGCCGACCCAACCCCGACCGCGGCCGTCGGCGGCCCGACCAACGTGGTCGATCGGATCATCGACCTCCGGCCCGGTGCCCTCTCGGACCAGCCCCCACCGGCCGGGCCGAGCGCCGGGCCCCAGGACGGCGGCAGCCCACAAGCGACGGCAACGACCGGATCGAACCGGCCCGGGCCGCCATCGGAGCGGTCGTCGGTCGGATCCTCGCCGGCCCCCACCGCCGGCCCGTCGAGCGCACTCGTCGGACCGTCCAGCTTCGCCGAGTCCGTGGGCGGCCCGACACAGGGCCCGTCGGCGGGAACGACGACGGGGACCAGGCCGACCACCACCCGGGCCGGGATCGGCTCGACCGGGGCCGCCACCACCGCCCGTCGGACAACGGGAACCACCGCAAGGGCGACAACCGTCAAACGAACTACGACCACGATCAGGCCGACGACCAACTTCAGGCCACCGACCACCGGGCGCACAACCACCAGCCGATCGACGACCACGACCACGACTGCAACGCCGACGACGACCCGCCGGATCACAACAACTCGACGAACCACCACCATCCGCCGGACAACAACATCGCAACAGACCACGACCTCGAGACTGATCACAACCTCGCGACTGACAACAACATCGCAACCGACCACGACCACGACCACCACCACGACCCGCCCGACCACGACCACGACGATCGAGTCGACGACAACATCCACCGAGCCGACGACCACCACCGAACCGACGACCACAACCACAACCACGACCAGCGAGTCGACGACCACCGTCGAGACCACCACCTCGACCACCGCAGCCGACCCGGGCCCGACCAGACCGGGCGGGGGTGACCCACCCTCGCCCGGAGGGCCGGACACCTGACCGTCGGAACTGCGATTGCCACGACCCGTCGCCCGGGACCAGAATCGAGCTCATGGAGCTGACCCCGATTCTCGACGACCTCTCGTTCGGCGAAGGCCCCCGGTGGCGCAACGACCGGCTGTGGTTCTCCGATTTCTACCGCCACCGCGTCTCGACCGTCACCGCCGAGGGAGCAACCGAGGTGATGTTGGAGGTGCCCCAACAACCCTCAGGACTCGGTTGGCTCCCCGACGGCGACCTGCTGGTGGTGTCGATGCTCGATCGGCGTGTGCTGCGATGGGACGGCCAGACCACATCGGTCCACGCCGACCTCTCGGAGCTGGTCACCAGCCCCTGCAACGACATGGTGGTCGACGAGATCGGCCGGGCCTATGTCGGCAATTTCGGCTTCAACCGCCACCAGGGCGAGGCGTTCACCGAGACCACGGTGGTGACCGTCGAGCCCGATGGGGCGGTCGCGATCGGTGCCGATGCCCTGGCCTTCCCCAACGGCACGGTGATCACCCCCGACGGTGCAACCCTGATCATCGGCGAGACGATGGGCAACCGATTGACCGCCTTCGACCGCGATGTCGACACCGGCGTGCTCGGCAACCGGCGGGTCTGGGCCGACCTCGGCGAGAACCTGCCAGACGGCATCTGCCTCGACGCCGAGGGGGCGATCTGGGTCGCCGACCCCCGCAACGGCCAGGTCTTTCGCGTCATCGAGGGGGGTGAGGTCACCGACAGAGTCCACTGCGAGGAGGGTCGCCACGCCTTCGCCTGCATGCTGGGCGGAACCGACCGCCGCACACTCTTTGTCGTCACCAACTTCACCTCCGGGCCAACGGCCGAGGCGACCCGCCACGGCCGGATCGAGACGGTCGAGGTCGCCGTCCCCGGCGCCGGTCTGCCGTAGCAGATACCTGCACCGAGGCGACGGCTACACGTCGTACATGTAGATGGGCCGGACCTCGGTCATCGACCGCGGCTGCTTGCGCCACGGCTTGCCGAGGATCAGTCCCCCGTCGACCACCTGGGCCGTGCCGGTCACCCACGCCGAGTCGTCGGAGGCGAGGAACAGGGCCATCTTGGCGATGTCGTCTGGCTCGCCGACCCGGTGCATCGGCTGGCTCTGGCCCATGATGTCCCGGGACTTCTCCAACCGCTGCTCGGTCTCGTCGTCGGAGACCTGACTGCGCATCCGCCCCGCCATCAGCGAGGTTGCGATGTAGCCGGGACAGATGGCGTTGGCCCGGACCCCGTGCTCGGCCATCTCCAGCGCCATCGACTGCATCATCGAGATCACCCCGGCCTTGGCCACGGTATAGATGTGGGTCCCGATGCCCGCTTCCAGGCCGCAGACGCTGGCGGTGGCGATCATCGAGCCGGACCCCTGGACCTTCATGATCGGGGCCGCATGTTTGATGGTGTAGAAAACGCCTCGAAGCAGGACGTTCATCGTCTTGTCGTAGTCGTCGCTGGAGATCGACTCCATCGGACCGGTCACGCCGACGAACCCGGCGTTGGCATAGACCACGTCGAGGCGACCCCAGCGATCCCCGGCCTCGTTGACCGCAGCGGCCACCTGACCCTCGTCGACGACGTTGCAGGCGACGAACGTTGCGTTCTCGCCCAGTTCGGCGGCGAAGGCGGCTCCGACCTCCTCCTGGAGGTCGGCCACCACCACCTTGGCCCCTTCCGCCACGAACCTCTCGGTCGTCGCCCGACCGATCCCGCTGGCCGCGCCGGTGATCACTGCGACCTTCCCTTCAAGACGGCCAGTGCTCATCTGCTCAATCCTCCCCATTCGACTTGGGCCATCATGGCCAAAGCCGGCCCGTGGTGCGAGTCGACAACCCGATCATGGACCGCCCGGCCGCAGCGTCGGTGGTCGGGACCCGGCGGCGTCAGGGCCGTCGGCCGCCGTCGGAGTACAGCAGCTGTCCGTTGATCCAGCGCCCCTGTGGTGAGCAGAGGAAGCCAACCAGGTTGGCGGTATCGCTTGGCCGACCGAGTCTGGGTTGCAGGTTGTTGCGACGCACCGCGTCCTCGATGTCCGGCGTCATCCAACCGGTGTCGGTGGCGCCGGGATTGATGAGGTTGGCGGTCACACCGAGGTCGGCCAGCTCGATCGCCGCCGCCAGAACGATCCGGTCCATCGCCCCCTTGCTGGCACCATAGGGAAGGTTGCCCGCAGTGTGATCGCTGGTGATGGCCACGATCCGTCCCGGCTCGGCGTCGGCATCGGTTCTGGCCGGGAACTGTTCGGCGAAGCCCTTGATCAGCTGCCATGTCGAGCGGGCGTTCACCGCCATATGGCGGTCGAAGCCCTCAACCGTCGTCGTTGCGATGTCGCCGTCGATCGACTCGCAGTGGCAGAGCACCAGCACGGCGAGGGCACCGAACTCTGCGTTGATCGAGCGAACCAGCGATCTGGTGGCCTCCGTGTCCTCGAAGTCGACCTGGTAGGACCGGATCTCGCCATCGGGGGCGCCACGCCGAGGTGGCCGACCCGACGCGTCGGCGCCCCAAGGCATACGCCGGTCATATGGCGACCAGCCTGCGGTCAAGACGGTGAAACCGTCAGCCACCAGCCGATCGGCCACCGCCCGGCCGATCCCCTGCTCCCGGCTCACACCGGTCACCAGCGCCAACCGCCCGACCGGGTCGGGCTGCTCGCCGCCGGCATCCGACTCGACCATGGCCGAAGCCTAGTGGCCCGAGTCACAGGCCATGCTCGTCTTTCGGGTGGGCCTGCGGGGTTGGCCCGCGGGGTTGGCCCGGGTCGGCTCAGCGTACTATCGGCGGATGGCAGATCGAAACGACGGCGGTGATGTTGTCGGATCCTCCGGCGGCGTTGGCCGCATCGACCAGCGAACGAGCTGCGACCTCGGCCGATTCGCTCTGGGTGAGCACGGCGGCGATCTCCTCGTCGCCGAGCTCGGAGGTCAGCCCGTCGGTGCACAACAGCACCTTGTCCCCCGATTCCAGCCGAGCCTTGTAGACCTCGGGATGGAACGTGGACATGCCCTGACCGATCGAGCTGACGAGGATATGGCTGAGGGGCGACCGGATCGCCTGGTCGGCGGTGATCGTGCCGTCGTCGACGAGGGCCTGGGCCGCGGTGTGGTCACTGGTCACCTGGGTCAGCCGACCCGATCGTTGGATGTAGCACCGGCTGTCCCCGATGTGGACCACATACATCCGGGGCCACACGATGTAGGCCATCGTCAGCGTGGTGCCCATCCCTTCGTACTCCGGCTTGTCACGGGCCTCCGATTCGATCGCCTCCTCGCAGGCCAGGAGTGCCGCAACGAGCTCCTCCCGTTGATCGTCTTCATGGTCGTGCTCGAGACTCAGGAACCACGGCATCG
>CAMYLA010000048.1 GCA_947259095.1 uncultured Acidimicrobiaceae bacterium
CGAGGATCGGCTCGTCCGATTCGAGCCGGAGCGACGTCGCCTCCCACTCGTGCATCGTGCGGAGTTGATCCAACGTCAGAGCCGACTCCTCGGTTGCCTTGGGAAGGTTGGTGATCGCGCCGATGCCGAGCGTCCCGCCGTCGAGTCGGAGCCGCCGGCCGAAATCGGGTGCCCCGCTGTAGCGATAGACGTTGTTCGACACGAGCATGAGCGGCGCCCGGTGGTGGGTCCGCCCGTCGGGTGTGACGTAGCGCAGCGAGACCTGCGCCTCGGGGTCGGCGGCAGCCGAGGTCGTCACGTCGAGCAGCGTCTCTTCCTTGTTGGTGCGATACCCATCCTGGTGCACCGCCTGGGCATAGACACCGAAGCTTGCGTTGTTGAGGAACGGCCGCCCGCCGACGACGGCGTAGTCGATCAGAATCTCCTCGCCGTCACGCACTGCGTCGAGCGCGGACAGCGGGTCGTCACGGTCGAGGCCGAGATCGAGCGCGAAGTGGTTGCGGGTCCCGACCGGGATGCAGAAGAACGGCACATCCCGTTCGATCGCAACGGCGGCGACGAGCCCGAGCGAGCCATCGCCGCCGGCCATGCCGATCGCGTCCGCTCCATCATCGATCGCTTGGTGCGCGAGCTGGGTGAGGTCGTCGCCGCGCTCGAGCATGACCATACGGATTCCTGCATCGGCTGCGGCCGCGGCGAGGCCGTACCGCTCGGCTTTGCCGTCGCCGCTCCAGCGGTTGATGATGAGCGCCGGCGACTCAACGCCGGCGCTCTTGCGGACGTACGGGACGGCACGTGCGGCCAGCGCCCAAACTTGGCGCCGCCAGAACACTCCGGCGACCGCCAGCCCGGCGACGAACCCCGCGAGCCACGAGCGCGATGAGGGGCGGCGAAGAACACTCATGGTCGCCCCCGTTCAATCCGACCGGCGGACATGCCTCGGTCGGATTGCCTCATCGACACCGAGTCGTGCATCCCGGCATGCTCCCCCTCAGCGGCTCCGACCCGCTCGACATCGACCATTGCCAAAGGCAACCATCCTCCGGGAGCGGTAACAGGCGAGATCTCCGGCGGAATCCCGGTGGTCATCTTCATCGCAGTCATCGCAGGCTCCTCATCAACGTGTCGGTTGTTTCGATGGTGGCACTGTCAGCCGATGAACTCCATGTCCACTGGCTACCAGTCATCGACTTCACCTCCATCCTCCACGCCGCCTCGAAGATGCGCGAGACCCACAAGGGTGATTCGGTGGTGCAATGAGGCGGTGCGAAGGTGCACAACGGTGACTGCACACTTGGTCGTTCATCGATGACATCAGCCATGCTGCTGCCGACACGACACTGACGATGACCGTCGAGGAGGCGTGGAGACTGCTGCTGCTGGCGAAGCGGCCAGTGAACCCCTCGGAGCTCATCATGGAGATCGGCTCCTCCGGCACGGTCGATGCTTGGTCGCTCGACACGCTGGAGGGGCCACCTCCACAAGTGGTGGATAGTCAATGCCGGGCCAGAAGAACCCCGACACCAACGCGAATCTCAGTGAGCGCCAACCGCGAGTCTCACCGAGCGCTCACAGTGTCCCCCTCACCCTCGCGGCTGGACGCAACAGATAAGGATTGCGTGCCCGGGATCCTGGTCTCCACCATGCCACCCGAAGCAGGCCCATGACCCGTGCGACTTCAGCGACGAAGCTCTCGGGTCCTCCCCAGCTAACTGCGAACCCAATTGGGAGCAGTCGTCAACGCTGCCGCCTAACAACGCCGGACTGCACGCCAGCCCGTACTCCGCAACGCGAATGTGGTGAAGCGCGAACCGTCCAGCCAGTCCAACAATCCAGACACGTCGCCGGAATCGGGGCACACACGACCATCACCAACACCGCAGCCATCGAATCCTAAGCGGGTGCATACATAACTACATACATCGGACTGTGAGAGAATCGAACGAACGATCACCCACATACCGTCTGACCTGCGGAAACTTTGTCGGGCTGGGGAGATTCGAACTCCCGACCTCTTGACCCCCAGATCTGAGAGAACGGTGTCGTTCCGTGCTGTTAGGTCCGTGACCAGCGGTTCCGTGACGGCGGATGTCCGGCTCGTGCCGGCTGATCCGGGTGGTTCTGACTTCTAAGAGGACTTTGGGAGGACTACGACGTTCGGACCGGGCATGGATGTCACACCGCAGTGAGATGATGATCTAGTCCCTGGTGATGTGTGGATTGGAGTACCTGATGGATCGAGCGGAACGGCGTCGGCGGGCACGAGCCGAGCAGAAGGCAAAGCGCCGAGCGAACCATCCGCGACACGGCTACGACCCGGACGCAGTGAGATTCCAGCTGCTCGCCGAAGCCGCTGGTCTCGGTATCGAGGACCTGGTGGCGATGGACGACCTGGACCTCGACGGGTTGCCTGGGGGTTCGGTGGAGCTGGCCAAGAGCGTGTTCGATCCGTCGTTCTCGATCGAGACAAAGCTGCTGGACGTGGTCCACCTGGTCGCCAACGTCTGCGAGCTCTGGGCCGACTTCCAACCGGATCCTGATGACGCCGAGGAGCGGATGCTTCATCGGTGCGGGCTCAAAGCTGCTGTGACCCAAGTCCCGAGGCGGATCGAGGTTGTGACCGTCGACCGCTTTAGCAATGCGTCGATGCTTGTCGCGAATCGGGTCGCGCTGATCGGCGAACACACACCAACTCACCGGTAGAGCAGCACCCTCCGCTTCCTGTGTTGAAACATCCTGTGCCCAGTTCCCTCACTCGCCGTCCCACGTCGTTCCTGGTGGTGGGGACAATCGCCGCGACTTCTTCCATGCCATGCCCACATGGAGGGAGAAACCACATTCGCCCTTTGGGTGCCCAGACCACCTTGCATCGGCCCCGGTCGGCGACCCGTGTAACAGCGGCCTGGGCGTTGGTTCCTGTGGGTGATTCTATGCGGCGGCTGTGACAGTGCCGGCGCGGGTGGTCCTGGCTGGGTTCTCCTCGGTAAAGGGGAAACTTCCTCCCCGCACGACGAAAGGAGCACGGCATGGCGGTAGCGATGGCCAGCATTCTTGGTAAGACCCACCCGAAACTTGCCTGCGACGCCCTCAAACGCTTCCGAGACCGCAGGGACATGGCCAACCGGCTCCGACGCTTCAACCGAGGCCTCCTCGTCACCGACGACGAACTCAAATCGATCGCACGCTGCGGCAACGCCCTGGCAACCTCGTCATGATCCGACGCCACCGAGACGGCAACCTGCGGCCAACCGGCATCGCCACCTGCAAGAGCGTCTGGGGGTGCCTTGGATGCGCCGCACGGAAGCGGGCCGAGAAATCGGCAATCGTGAAGTGGTACGTCGACCAGCACATGGACGCAGGCAAAGCCGTGTCCTTCGGGTCGTTCACCCTGGCGCACTACCAGGCCGACGAGCTGGCGGTGCTACTCACCGGGCTGCGGGATGCGTTCACCGACATGCGCAACCTCAATGTCTACAAAGACGCTGTCGCCGAGTACGGGATCGACGGGTGGATCGCAGCGTTGGAGATCACCGACGGGGCCAACGGCTGGCACCCCCACCTCCACATCCTGTTCTTCCACCGGGAGTTCCTGGCCGTCGAATACGGCGACAACGCCGACCTCAAAGGCGCCCTACATGAGGCGTTTTCACGGCAAATCGGCCGGCACCTCGGGCGGCAAGTGCACCAGATCCACGGTGTTGACCTGGTCCCGGTCAAGACGGCCGGAGGTGACGACGGAACCTTGGCCCGCTATCTCGGCAAGATCCAATTGGAGATGACACGCCAGGACCTCAAAGACGCACGGTCGAAGTCGTCGAGGTCGCCATGGCAGATCGGCCTCGACGCCGCCAGCACCGGCGACAGCCAGGACACAGCCCGGTGGTGCGAATACCTACGGGCAACCAAGGGCCGCAACGTCGTCACCCGCTCGCAATCCCTCACAGACATCTACGGCGAACCAACAGAACAGGAGATCGAAGACATGCTCGGCATCGAACACCAAACCGATGACGACCAGGCCGACGACACAGACGAAGGCGAAAACGTCGCCTCGGTCGACGCAGCAGTGTGGAACAACGCCCGCACCGCCATCACCGCCAACGGACGATCACTCTCCGCCGTGGCTCTCAGCGCCTTGGAGGACCGAGGCCCGACCGCCATGGCCGAAATCCGCACGGCTCATAGCGAACCGATCGAGGTGATCACCCATCTAGAGACCGGACTGCCGCACCTTCGGTACATCGACCGGCCTGACACGGCCACGGCGATGAGCGGATCATCGGACGGTCAACAGGACCCGATCAACGTGGAGGAGCTCGGCCCGGTAGCCAGAGCCTGGTACGGAGCAATGACAAATGAGAGGAGGTGAGAAGATGAACGACAACCGGCTTACTTTGTCGGTCGCAGAAGCGGCCGTGTTACTCGGGATAGGCCGTGGAACGGCGTATGAATGCGTTCGTACGGGCGAGCTTCCCTCGATCAGGCTCGGCGGTCGCATCGTAATACCAAAGCGTGCCCTGGAGACCCTGGTGAATGGTGCGGTCTTGTCAGACCAGTGACGGAGCCTAGGTCACACGTCCGACGTCATTATCGGGCGTCTAAGCCGGGCCAGTACGCCGGTTCCCGGGTGGTGCGAGATCGTCATTCGGGCGGAGCTGCCGAGGCAACCGGCCTACCAGATCAGCAGACAACAGAGCCCGTCTTCCGTCCCTCCAACTGCCTCCCGCTGGATCAGCGGCGCTTGATCTCCTTCAGCTCGAAGCTGACGAAGTTCGCCGGATCGTCGTCGGGCACAAAGTCCACCAGAACGAGATCGGCCGAGGCCCACACCTTGTATTCGATACCATCGATGCCCGTCACCTTGCCGTTCACCGAGTTGAACACCTCGATAACGAAGGGGTCACCGGGGATGATCCGGTCGCGAACCTTGAGGTCAGCGGTCCCGCTGGCGAACAACTCCGCCTCGATCAAACCGGCACACACCTGCCCGATCCATTCCGGCCCGTCATCGAGGGCGGTCGTGTAGAGAAAGATGGGCTGGTCCTTGTCATTGACCTTCTCGACAATCGAACCATCGTTCCGAACGAACGTCCGCTTCGGTGCCGAACCCGGCTCAGCAAAGAACGGGTCAGTGTCAGGGTCCTCACAGAACGCCTCGGCAGGCCCGCCAACAACCAACTGGAAGTTCGGGCTTTGATCGAACGTCCCATAGAAGAACCCGACACCGGACTCGCTCTCCGTGAACCCGTTTGGGTCAGCACCCGCCGGCACGGCGACGCCGACCGACAGCATCAGGATGAACGCGACGAGCAGCCTCTTAAGCATGTGTTCCGCCTTCTGTCTTCCCGCCCCCCGCTTTGGGGTTCGAGCTACTGAGCCTAGCCTGGCGCAGACCATCTATGCGGGACTGTCATACGCTCCCTTGAGCTTAGATCAGGAACCGATCGAGAACGTATCGGCGCGCGGCGGAACGCTCCGGATTATGGGCGCCGCCCACCGAGGGTGACGACCAGACGGTCGTCGAGCTGAGCAACGCTCATCGCACCCTCCGTGGTCGTGTTACCGGACGGGCGATCCGGGCCAGAACGCCGGTTTCCGATTGCGGCGGTTTGGCGTTTCCGGGCGGTGATATCGAGTGAGGCGGTGAGATCATCGCTGCGGATTTGTAATCGCTTGGATGGTTCAGGCGAAGAGGCTGTCTCGATCGTCTTGAGTTACTCGAACCCAAGGTGACGAACTCGGGGCGTGGTCGACGATCAGGGAACGCTCAGCCGTCGCACCCGCGCCCACCAGACCGTCCGAGGACGGGTGGTTGGGTTGGCATCCACACCGGGAGCCCTCCATCGTGACCAGTCGGTACACGTCGGGCACCCTCGACGTGGCGGCCGACGATAGTCCCTGTCGTCGGCCCGCGAGTCAGAGAGATTGGGAAGGCTGCCTCCGGCGGACGCACGCTACATCACCGACGTCGCTTCAACCCCGGCCCACATACAAAAAAGGTCCGCGAGGCGGTGTCCACGATCAAGCCAAGGCCCAATCGGCGCCCCAAGCCCTTCGCGCAGTTTATGCCGTCGAGGTCGCAGTAGACCCGGCGAGAGTGCATCGCTGCGGTGACGTTTGGAGATGACGCCCAGTGTCGCCGGGTGGAGCCGGTCGCCAGGGGCTATTGAATCAAGCTCTGGCGACCGGCCGGGCTTGGTTGGCCTGGACGGCCGAACCAGGCTGACGATTACCGGTGACGTACCTCGGTCAAACGGTAGTAGTCGCCGGTTGCCTCCAGGAGCACGCCGGAGGTGCCGTCGGGGAACAGGAACAAGCGAGGATCGGCCCGGCCACCAGCTAGGTCTTCGAGCGACCCCAACGACGTACCGTTTTCGTCGACCAGGTTGACCAGTAGCACCGGGACATCTACGTCGGTTTTGGATGCGGTGGTTGCGTAGAGAAGCCCGCTGTCGAGATCGCTGAACAAGTTCTTGATCCTCTTGAACGACCTCGGAGAGCTGATTGGGCCGGAGACGGCAACACCGCCGAAGGGATCGTTCCTGCCATATTGGGCATGAGGCTGGATGAAGCCTTGCTCTGGCGAAGGTGCTCGTGCCGCTACCGGCGGTTCGCTGCCACCGCCCATTGCCACGCCAGGTTCGATGTAGAACATGCCCTCACGGGCGATGCCATCAGCGTTGCGCCCCCACCCGAAGTTCTCGATGGTTGAGGTGTCGAGGAGGGCCTTGAGCGAAACGTAGTTGACTTCCTCGGCCGTAATCCCACCTATGTCGCCGAAGCCGACCAGCCTGCCATTGACATATTGCATCTGTTGAACATTGCGCAAGCCCTGGGCTGCAATCTCGATCGAGCCGTCGTCGGGATCAATGATCACCACCTTGCTGAGATGGGAACTTGGGTCCTGGGCGGCGGCTCGGCCGTCAGCTCCGAACGGCAACGCATCCCCAGTGGCGAACAAGACCCGACCATCCTTGAGCGTCAGCATGCCCCCGCCGTTGTGGGTCGGTCCGGATTGGGTCTCGAATGCAGCGATGGCGCGTGGGGCGGTAAGGCTTGCTCCACTGATCTGGTACTCGTAGAGAACCTGGTACTCGGTGCGGGTTGAGCCGAAGAACGAGACTGGTCCCGGGATATCCCCAATCCGATAGAGGTCGTCGAGCGGGATAGGCGCAGCCAGGTCGCAACAATCGTCAGGTAGCGGATCGGGAAGTCGATAGATGGGAATAGCTGTTGTCGGTTCGGTACCGGAGGTCAACATAACATACATCTGGTTTTTGTTTCGACCTTCGGAGATGTTGAGGACCGAGAGCCGGTTGTCGAGAGCCAGACCGTCGGGCGCACTGGCGACATCGAAGATCTTCTCGACCTGACCCTCACCTCGACGGTCTTTTACCCGGTAGATGGCGTCGTTCTGGTCAATGAGATACAGCCTCTTCCGAAACGACACTGGTGATGCGAGGTTCGGTTGCATCACCGTCGGTACGAAACCGGGGCCAAGCACGAAAGGCATCGTGCCAACATGCTCGACACGCAGCGATAGCTCCGACGGAGCGATTTGTTCGGGGGCGAGTACCTCATCAGCTTGCGCCGGCGACATGGCTGCCAGCAGCACCGCTACAGGTAGGAGAAGGATGAGAAGAACCTTCAGGTGTCGTCGTAGGGTCACAATCAGCTCCAGGAGTCGATGAATTGTTCAGGTGCCGCCTGATCGCCCTTGCAGGCGCGCCGAACGTAGATCTGCTCTGTCCACCGACTAGTTCACCAAAATGATCAATCGCCAGACGTCATGGCGCACTACGCACCAGTCCGATCGCCCGGAGGCGACCGCGAGCCTCCTTTCGTTGTTCGGCGTATCAACGGGCCGGACAGCAAACGACTGCCCTACGAACCATTCTTATTCACGCTTGTTCCTTGCTGTCAAGGCTGGGACCAACTTGGCAAGCTCCGCAGACCGAGCGCTTACTCCAACACCGGCCGGATGATTTCCTGTGTGGTCGGCTGAAACGCCGACGCTCCTGTCGCTCAGCGAAGAAGCCATCGACGAGTTCGAACGTCGGTCCCGTATTCCCCGGCTCCTCGTACTAGACGCAACGTCGTGAATTCGGGCCCACTCGGGAGCGTCACTGCCTGCGTGCACCTGAACGCTCATCGAGGGCCTGGCCGTGATTGTCGATCGCGTCTGCCTGTTGTACTGGTGCACGCTGCGTGCACGGGTACCGGCCCGCCCGGAATTCTTCACGACCAGTGCGGCGAGTCGACCTCGTAGAGGATCATGCCGCTGCCGCTCTGCTCCCGGCGCTATCGACGAGCTTCGCGAGACCGGGTGCTCCACCCAACCGGCCCCAGTGACAGCCCGATAATGTCGGTGGCGACTACAGCTAGACCAGGCCACTGCGGCACTTATCCTCACGTATCGCGTGCGCGAGAACGCCGGGTCTCGGTCGCGATGGTCACGCAACGCGGTCGCCAGCTTCGACAGCTCCCCCGTCACCGTGAGCGGTCTCGTTTCCGAGCACCTGGAGCACAACAGAGGCCGGCTATCGCTCGATCGTCAGTACGGATCCCCCCCCCGCCAATGTTGGGTTAGGCATGGGGGGAGTCCGCCCTGGAAGGGCCCTCCGGTCAGGAGGTGATGTACCGGAGTGTTGGTGTTCAGGCTCCAGGTCCGACGTGGAGGACTCGCATCATTTCGTGGTCCTCGTGGGACAGGATGTGGCAGTGCCAGACGTAGCGGCCGGGCCGGTCGAAGGTGGCTTTGATTCGGGTGATCTGGTCGGGCAGCGCGGTCACCATGTCCTTTGGGGCGTTCTCGACGTACTCGCCGGGCGCCGGGATGGCGGCACCGTAGGTGGGGGCCTGGATCCGGAAACCTTGCCCGAGTAGTCCGTTGTGCTGGACCACTGGCTGGGTCACCAGGTAGGTGCCGTCCCCGTTGGGCGCGGGGGCCGTGACCCCGGCCGGGTCGAGCACCCGGTCTTGGTCGTTGGTGGCGGAGTCCCACATGATGTGTTGTCGACCCAGGATCTCGAAGTTCACGAGGTGGAGGTGGACGGGATGGGCGTCACCGGTGACGTTCCAGATCTCCCATTCTTCGGTCGAGTCCAGGGCTGGGTTCTCGGTCGTTTGGCTGTGCCAGGCGATCGACCCGTCCATCTGTCCGACCAGCCCGGCCCCGGTATAGGGCGGCGTGGCGGGCCAGTTGATTGGGTTGCCCTGGAAGTCGGTTGCTGGTTCGGCGGTGCCGAGCAGGGGCTGGAGTCTGCCGAACTCGTCGGTGCCCTCGAACAGCGCCACCTTTCGCAGGCGTGTCGGGACCGGGATGATCGGACCGAAGTTGATGCCGGTCGGGTTGGGGTCGAGCACGGCCGTGTCGAGAGGTTGGTTGACGTCGAAGGCCATGATCCGATCGGTCTGACCGAACACCTGTGGGCCGGGGATGCCGCCGCCGAAGGGCTCGTCCCCACCGATGTTCTTCATGATAACTCGGTTGCCGGGGTCGACCGACTTGAAGTCGAAGACCACGTCGTAACGTGACCCGGTCTCCATCAGCAGCGTGTCCACCGTGGTCGGGCTCGAGGCCAGTCCCTGGTCGCTGCCGACGACAGTGAATGGGAGCGGGCCCGTGGCACTCGTGAGGTCCGTGGCTCCTGGAGGGACCTCGAAGAATTGCGCGACGATGAACCGGCTGTCGCAGCCGTTGAGGAACCGGAGTCGGTAGTTGCGGGGCTCGACCTCGGTAACCGGCCAGATACTGCCGTTGACCAGCATGTGGTCCCCGAAGAACTCGGCCAGCGCCGTCGGCCCCCCACCGGGGAAGATCTCCGGCGGCAGGATCGCCCCCTCGCCGGTGATGAAATCGTCGTAGAACGGATCGCCGGGGAACGCCGGGTAGAACAGGGCGCCGGTCTCGGTGAACATCCGATCCTGGATGGCGAGCGCCAGCTCGTAAGGGAACGCCGGTAGGTCCAACGGGTTGCCAGGCTTGCCGGTGTCGAACTCGTCGCGCAGGATGTAGAACCCGGCCAGGCCGGCATAGACGTTGAGCCGGGTGATGCCCAGGGCGTGGTCGTGGTACCAGAGCGTGCCCGCCGGCTGATCATTGTCATAGAAGTACTTCTTCTCGACCCAGCGAGGTCCCCGGATCTCCCAGCCAGGCGAGAAGAAGAACTCGGGGTTCCCGTCATAGATGTCGCGGGAGTGCCCACCATGGAGGTGGGTGACGACTGGGGGCCCGTCGACCGGGATGGAATAGTGCTCATAGCCGGGCAACGAGTAGGCCCAATGCAGGCTGGTGTCCACCGGCACCAGATGCCCGAACGGGAGCTTGTTCTGCCACATGACCTCGACGGGCTCGTCGCGCTCGGCCACGAAGGTCCGACCCGGCCACGTACCCCCGGGGCCGTTGCGGCCATAACCCCAGACCGTCGTCGACAATGGCTGACCGACGGCATCGACCAGGCCGGTCATCTGAACCTGCTGGGTCATAGCGATCTTGTACTTGTTGTTCGGCGACCGGAAGACGAAGGTCGGGTCCAACGCATTCGGCGCAAAGGTAGAGAACATCGGCTGCGCAGCCGGATCAGACAGACGCGGCGCGGCCGAAACCGCGCCAAGCGGGTCGAGATTGCCGACCAAATTGAACGACAATGCCGCGCCCGTAGCGGCAGTGACCTTGATGAAATGGCGTCTGGTGAACACGTAGCCCCCTGAGCATGTCAACCCGCCATCCAATGATTGCCTACGCACAGTAGAAGCTTGATTCACCGACAACGAGGGACCAACGTCCCGAATCGACGAAGCTGTGCGGCATCACGTCGCTCGAGTCCTCTCCTCTCTGTCAACCTACGACCACTTCAAGAGACCCCCCACCATCGACACCGACCCTTTGAACCGTGTCCGGTGTCAGGCACTTTCTCCGCACTGAATAATCTCGGCAATCGGGGTTCACGGCGCCAAGGTTGTCGGCCCCAACAGCTCGCCGACCTTGGCTGCGGTCTCCTGTTGCATGTGGTCGAGAACGTGCTGGTAGGTGTCGGCGGTGATCTGCACTGATGAGTGCCCGAGGCGTTCTGAGACGACCTTGAGCGGTACGCCGGTCAGCAGGAGCATCGTGGCGTGGGTGTGCCGTATCGCATGAAGGGTGATCGGTTCCATGTCGGAAGCTCGTACGATGCGATCCCAGGTTCGCCCGAGGGACTGAGGGTGGATGGGCTTGCCATCGGCGAAGGTGAACACAAGCTCCGGGTCTGCACCGAGCAGTTCGTGCTCGTGACGCTGGATATCCTGCCAGTCGTTCAGCTCGGTGATCGTCGCTCCGTCGAGCGCAATGGTCCGGATCGAAGCCCTGGACTTTGGACGGCCGAACGACATCTGGTAACCATCGAGCGCAGCAGCCTGGCGGACGAAGAGCCGGGCGGCGTCGAAGTCGACATCAGACCATCGGAGGGCAACGAGTTCGCCCCGTCGCAGACCGGTAGCCAGAGCCAGCCGCCATAGGGCTCGGAGGCGGTCATCCTGGAGCACAGGGCTGTCGAGGAAGGCCAAGGCTTGCTGTTGGCTCCAGCAATCGATCTCAGCTCGTCGAATCGTTGGCAGCGCAACAACGCTGGCGGGGCTCCGCATGATGAGACCTCGCTTGACCGCGTCGCCCAGAGCCATGCGGAGGACCTTGCCGATGGTCTGTACCGAAGTGGTCGACAGTCCGCCGGACAATAGATCTGCGTACAGGTCCTGGACCATACGGGGTGAGAGTCTGGAGAGCTTGGCTCTGGTAGGGGTCGGGGTCAGAGGCCTCTGACCACGCCGACGATGATGATCGAGATGCCGATGATGGCCGGTGGGCCGGTGAGCGCGTTGAAGCGAAAGCCGAGCGACTTCTCAGCGAACTGGTCGCCGGTGCCTTGAAGCCAGTTGACCGTACCTCCGGTGGCTTCGAGCGCTGAGCCGGCGACAACCAGTATCGCCGCGGTGGTGGCCAGCCATGAGGTGAGGTCTGTAGCGGAGATCGCGTAGGCGAGGCCGAGATGGATCGCTCCTTGCATGAGGGCCGAAAGGTGGGTCATCACCAAGTGGTGCGAAGCAGCTGGCGATTTCATGCGGGCGGCCGCGAGCGGGACACCGAGTAAGAAGCCGTAGCCGAGGATGACGACGCCGTAGACGAGGAAGATGTTCTGGGCAGTGCTCATGGATGCTTCACTTTCGGTTGGCTCTTGTCTCTTCGGCCGGGTATGGCTCGGCTTCCGATCGACGGGATTGGTCCAGTCGATAGCCCGTGGCGGCGACTCCCTGGAAGCGGGTAACGGCCAGCCCGGTCTAGGAGGTTGAAGGTCGCGTCGTCCAGCTCCAACTCGAGGCCCACGTCCGGCGTCTTGTCGGCGAGCTCGATTCTCCCGTCCAGGCTCATGGGTGCGCACCGGTCCCCCCAAACGGCGTTCGGGCTGCGGTCGCTAGACCACCACCAGGCGACCGGCGACACCTTCAGCATGGCGAGCCGAAAGCGACTCGATTCGCTCGGGTGGACCGATTGAAGCGACACCGAGGGCGACGAGCAGCTCGTCGGTTGTTGTCTGCGGTGTGACCCAGCGTTGCTACTGCTCGGCGACAACACGTGTGACGTTGTCGCGAAGGTCATGGCTGCTCGCCTTCGGCGTTTTCGATCGCGGCCGCCACGTACTCACCCACGAGTCTCGAGCCGGCCGGTGATGGATGCACAAGGTCCGAGGCGTAGGCGGGTGTGTTCTCGGGGGAGATCACGTCGCCGGCGGAGACGAACCAGACGCCGTCGATTCCCGCCGCCATGGCTTGGAGGCGCCGGCCATGTTCGGCAGCTTCATCGACGCAGCGATCGAAGCCGAACTCGGCGTCGGAGGGAACCGCGTAGTAGCCGATAAGCATCACTTGTGTGCCGCCATCGATGAGACCGCTCACGAATTCGGGGATCTCGCCGGTTCGCCCGTCGGCAGAGACGAGATCGTCGAGCACTTCCCCACACTCTTTGCAGCCGCAGTCGTCGTGGAGATCGTTGCCGCCGCCATCGAGGACGACCCAGTCCCAGTCACCTTCAAAGTACTGGCCGCGGATGTCGAGCCCGTCGGCTGCCGCGGCCCGCTCGGGATGCGAGAGGTGCGCTCCTCCGGCGGCAGCGTTGATCACTGGTCGGCCCAGGATCTCGCCGATCACTTCTGGTATCGATTCCCCGCTCCATGCGTTCCATCCGAGTACGGAGTCGCCGAGCGCCAAGATCGCGGTCTCCCCCACCGCTGTCTCGTCGGTCGCTGCAGCGGAACAGCTCGCTACCACGATGCACAGCGCCCATATCCCGAAAAGGAGACGGCACCGCGGTTCATTCACCTGGTGCGCCGCCTGCGCAGGCGTCTTCGACGCCCAGTGAAGCCATTGCGGTAAGGACTCGCTGGTCCTTGGCCTCGATCGACGCGTCGTCGAGGTCCTGGTCCGAGTTGGACTCGAGGGCATCGAGGAGATCGGCGACGACGTCGGCCATCTCGTCGGGCTCGCCGATGGCGCGCATGTCGGTGATGGCTCGGACGCTGATCTCCATGAACTCCTCGTCGGTCAGCGCCGGGGCGGAGGTCTGTTCGTAGACGTCAGCGCAGGTCTGCTCGAACTTGGTCACCCAGTCCGACAGGGCGATCGTGTCGGAGCTGTCGACATCACCGCAGCCACCCGCTAGTCCGACCACGACAACGAGCATCGTGGTGGCCAGCACCCGCCGAAGTCGAAGATAGCGGCGTTGTGGCAGTGGGTTGATCGACGGAAGGGTACGGAACTCTCGTCTCATGGTTCAATAATAGGAAGATATCGTCCGTTTCGTCAAGAACTGGCGTTCCCGGGCCGTGGCCGAGCGGGGGTTGACATAGGGACGATATCTTCCCATACTTGAGTTATGCGTAGACGAGAAGGCGCTGTGCTGCCGATCGAAGAGGCCATCTTGCGGGCCGGCCTCTCCGATAGAGCGGACTTCCACGGTTTCGAGATGGCCAAACGGCTCGAGGCCATCGACAACGCCCGCCGCCTGACCGCCCACGGCACCCTGTACAAGGCTCTGTCGCGGATGGAGAAGACTGGCTGGCTCGAATCGCGCTGGGAGGACCCCCAGGTTGCCGCCGACGCAGGTCGCCCGTTGCGGAGGTTGTATCGGGTCACGGGGGCGGGTGAACTCGCTTTGTCGCGCCTCGACGCCGAGCGACGCCGACAGAACCCCGGCGAGCAGGGGTTCGCGATCTCATGACCTACGTCAGTGAGAGGGTCGCGCGGTCCTGGGTCGGGGTCTACACGAACGGGCTCAACGAGGACGAAGCTGTGCGGCGTCGACTCGAGATCGACAGTGATCTCCACGAACATCTCCACGAGCTCGGGACGAAAGGGATCCTGGGAAGAGTCCTGCGGGGCATACCGGCCGATGTGTGGTGGCGAATCCGCACGCTGCGCGAGTGCGCAGGTGGAGCCGAGAGGAACCCGATAATGCTTACCAAACCCCCTATGCGTGGACTGTGGCTGGCGCTCGTCGCCGTTCACGCTGTGCTTTCCCTATTGGCCGGAGGTCCCGGCGACGAGTCAACGATCGCCGCGGTCTACATGATCGCGGGACTGGCCGGCAACGCCGTTGTCGTGGCTGGTCTGGCCGTTCAGCGCCGACGGTTCCTTCTCGGTTCATGGATGATCGCCGGCGGGCTGATCCCGACACTGCCGACCATCACCGGTGGCCTGGTACTGGTCTCTGGATTGTGGACCGCCAATCTCGTGTTCTCCACCGCCAGTGCATCACTCGACCACGACACGATCTCCGCCCGCCGGTCCCAGATTTTCATGCGGGCCTGGTGGCTTTGGCTCGGCGTTTCCGCCGCCCTGTTCACGGCGGGGTTCATCGGGCTCGCTCTCAACAGCGTTGTCCTTGCGCAGTGGGTGTGGGGTCCCGCAGCTCTCGCCGCGCTAGTCGGAATATGGTCACTGGCCAGTCGGCCACGTCGCGTTCACGCAGGGTCCTTGCGCGCCAGCCTTCACGAACGATGGTGGCGACTGGCCGCAGGCCTGATTGCCGCCACCTTCATTGGCGTAGGAATCGACGATCTGGTCCGCGTCGACGAACAGGACATCGGCTCAACAATCATCCTGTCGTCCTTGGCTGCCGTCATCATCGCGGGAATCCTCGTCCGACGCAGGCACCAACGGATCGGCAGCAGAATGATTGGCGTCGGTGTCCTGCCCGGATCCGCGGCCATCATCCTGTTCTGGTTCCCGCCCTTTCTCCTCTTCGGCCTGCTCTCCATCGCCGTGATGATCACCGCCTTAAAGGACTCCACCCAACACCCCTCCCCCATACCCGCGCCGCCCAGCCTGTGGAACGACCCAGGCATGTCGCCGCCACCCGCAACCCATGCGTAGAAACACGCTGCCCTGCACGCCCGACCTCTCGGGCCAACCAGCGACACTGCCCCCAACCCGTGGCCTGAACCACTGCGAGCAGCTCGGGTGACAGCGACGCCAGCGCGCCGGCAAGGTCGCCGTGCTCGACACCCAACAGCACCCGATCCTCCGTACCGGGTGAGCCAATGGTCAATTCAGAGTCAGGACAACCCCTTGCGGAACGTCAGCCGGGACAGTCGGGTCAGACCCCCGGGATGAACACCCACCGAGATCATCACTGCCGGAGCGGCGTTGTGGCTAGCCACACCTCTGCGGGCGGATCCAGGGGTGCTGGGCCGCCAGGATTCGAACACCGTCCACCACCGCCGAAGGTCCAAGGTGACTCTCGAAGGCGACTAGTCGTTGGAATAGGTGCGGCGCTATCGATCGTAGCTATGGTGGCCGCCGTTTGGGTGGGCTCTAGCCCAGCGACGGTGTCTTACCAAGGTGGGGAGATCACCTGCCATCCCGGAATGATCAACTTGTCGTCTGAGCCCTGGGAGATCCCCCCACAGGAGCTGGCATGCCGTCCGAGTTCAAACCTGAGGCAGCTACAGATGTTGCTTGTCCTCTCAGGGGCCCTCGTCTTGATCTGGGGGGTGTGCGGTCTCGTTCTATGGCGTCGTGGGTCACGAAGCGCTCACGATGGGGCGACGAGCCACCGCGCCGTGCAGGAGAGCACCACATCGGGTGGCGGGGCAAAGACCAGATGGCGGCCAGCGGCCAAGTGGGCAGCGGGGGCCGTTATCGCTGTTGGCTCGGTCTCCCTTGCTTTCTGGGTTTTGGTGGGCGGGTTGGCTGGCACGAACTCGTCCACCCGGGAGTCCTCTGAGACGGTCCTTGCCGAGGTGGAAGTGCTGGTCCCGGTCGAGGAGGTGGCCGCCGGGAGTCGACCCGATGGCAGCGCCTGGGTCGAAATCAAATCTGATGGCGAACTGACCGCCGAAGACCTTCAGGCCCCCACGGCCTACGTCAGCGCTCCCGTCTCGTTCGAGTGGCAAGTTGCTTCGCTTGTTGGCCCCGACCCGCTTCGAGACGACATGCGTTGCGTCATTTCGATGTGGTCGCCGCCAACCACCCAGCCGTCCGACGTGGTGCAGATCTCGGTGTACTGCGGGATAATGGGGGCAATGGAGCGAGGCGAGTAATTCTGTGGGAAGGAGCGGTGAGCAAGTCGTTGGAAATCCGGTTCGAAGGGTCGGTCGAAGTGCCTCACTTGGTCCACATGTCCCGGCTCGGTTCATGCCCCAGATCGATTCCGCGGCGTCATGAGTGCCGAACTCCTCTGCGTATCGACCTACGTCCCGACCAACTGCCCGACACCGGGAAATCGTCGCCATCCGCCCTGGTGAGTTGAAACGCGATGTCGATGGCGTTTCGCACTAGAAGCCACGCTCCGAACCCCGAAGCAAAGACGAGTAAGGCTATCACCAGAGTATCGATGATCGAACACTTGTTCGGTGTCGGAGGGGCGACCCGTACCTTAACTCCACACGCCTACAGCGAACCGATCCCACTCGACGCAGCAGCCTGACCAGGGCAAACACCTATCTGCGCACGATTTGGCTCGTCGTGAGATGAAGCGGTTCCTCGGCGTAGCCAACGGGCCCCAAGCGCCAGGCGGCAGCTCGCGGGTCGGTGGCGCTGCAGCCGAACGCACAAGAGGGATCGGCAGGCGCATCACGTCTCGCCCGCTTATCGATCTCTGGCGCAATCTGATGCCCTGTCTGTCACCCTTGGTGGGGTGGCTGTTCGTCTGTATCGGTAGGCGACATCTGCGATCGGGGGATTCGGATGGGTGAGACAGACGAGGATGGGGCACGCGGCGGTGGTGCCAGGGTTGATTCACCGGAGCCGACCGATTCGAGGCGATCGACCTTGGCGGCTCGGCTGCGATGGCTCCTCGTGGTCGGCTTACTCTGCGCGAACGCTGTCTGGCTCTCGATGGGAGTCATCGCCGCCGCATTCGGCGGGTCGTTGACAGATTGGGGAAGCGGCGCCGGCGGGCTGGGTGGTTGGCCCGATCTCTCCCAAACGATATTCAGCCTCCTCGTGGGCCTGGCCGCCGCCATCACCACCTTCAGAGCTGGACGCCGAATCCGAGTCGCCGTCATTGTCTTTGCCACGGGACTGCTGATCGGGACTGTCTATCTCGTTGGAGCGCACCTCGCTGATCCATGCGATCGCGGTTGGTGGGACTTCGACACCAAAGTCGGCGGCGCTCGGCTGTGCTCCGGCCAAGGAGAGATCGCTCAACGTTTCCATCTCCTGCTCCATGGCATCGCCGGCGTCTTGGCCGCCGCTGTCGCAGCAACCCTGTTCCGCCGGACACGCCTAATCAGCTGGTGGCCCCAAGAATCCCCCGAAGTCGAATAGAGGCGCGGCTTGCCATGAATCGCGGCCCCGGTAGACGAATGCAGACGGTCGTCCGCTTCAGCGTTGGCGTCTAGGCAGGGTGTCACTCCGCACTGCGGGTCCCGCACCTCAAAGCGCGGTTGGCCCTGACGAGTTCGGACTGCCCGTGTGGCCGAGTTGGGTCTGACCGACGAGAATCGATCCAAATAGAGGCATCTGCTGGCAGCCGCGCCCGGCACCTTGCAGACTGGAATGCGATGGCTACGAACCCCGACGACACCGAGCTCTGGGCTTCTATGTATCGCGAGCTGGTTGGCCGTTCGAAGGAGGGCCTTGGTCCACGCGAGCTGGAGCAATTGGCGGTGTCGTCGTATTTGATCGGTGATGACGACGGCTGCGCGGCGGCGTGGGAAGCGGCACATTTGCGACATGTCGATACCGGGAACAGGTCAGACGCAGCGCGGTGTTCGTTCTGGCTGGCGTTTTGTTTGATGATGCGCGGGCAGATGGGGCAGGCGGGGGGATGGTTGGGGCGCACCGAAGCCATCATCGGTGATGACCTCGACTGCAGCACTCGGGGCTATGTGCTGATTCCCGCGTTGCTTGGCGCTCTCGAATCCGGCGACGCAACCGCAGCTAGGGAGTTCGCCATCACAGCGGCCAAGATCGCCAATGAGTTCGGCGATGCCGACCTCGGCGCCTTCGCTGGCCTCGGTGAGGGTCAGGCCCTGATCGCGTTGGGTGAGTCGATGGCGGGGACCGCACGGTTCGATGAGGTGATGCTCGCTGTGTCAAGAGGCGAGGTCGGCCCGATTGCCTCCGGTGTTGTGTACTGCGCGGTCATCTTGGAGTGCATGCAGATCTTCGATCTTCGCCGTGCGGCTGAGTGGACGGATGCGTTGTACGCCTGGTGCGAAGGCCAGCCCGAGCTCGTCCCCTACCGAGGGCAGTGTCTGGTGCATCGGTCGCAGCTGCTGCAAGCCGAGGGTGACTGGCACCAAGCGGTCAGCACGGTGGATGCCGCCTGCCGCCGACTGGCTGACCCGCCTCATCCGGCTCTCGGGCTTGCGCAATACCAGATGGCGGAGCTCCACCGGCTCGCGGGGTCCTTCGACGACGCCGCTGCGGCGTACGCTCAGGCAAGCGCGAGCGGGCAGGAACCGATGCCTGGGCTGGCGCTGCTTGCCCTCGTTCGAGGTGATGTCGATGCAGCTACGTCTGGCATCCGGAGCGCATTGCAGGAAACGACCCAGCGCATGCGGCGACCGATTCTGCTCGCTGCTGCCGTCGAGATCTTCCGCGATGCCAACGACCTGGCCGCAGCGCGCGCCGCCGCCGACGAGCTCGTCGAGATCTCGGCCGGATCCACTTCAGAGGTGCTGCGTGCGATGGCTGACCAGGCGATCGGTGCCGTCATGCTGAGCGAGGGAGACCCGTCGACGTCTCTGTCGCGTCTGCGCTCTGCTCGCTCGGCGTGGACTCGATTGAACATGCCCTACGAGGCGGCGGGAGCGTCGGTGCTGCTCGGGTTGGGCTACGTCTCGCTCGGCGATCAGACATCTGCCGGACTTGAGTTCGAGAACGCTCGCGTCGCGTTCGACGCACTCGGCGCGCGACCCGACCTTGATCGGCTGCGGTCGCTCCAGGATCGCTCAGGCCTGGGGTCTCCGGCTTCAGACAGCGGACGAAGCGGGCTCTCGAACCGGGAGCTCGAAATTCTCACCCATGTTGCGTCGGGTCAGACCAACCGCGAGATCGCTGCCGCCCTGACCATCAGCCAACACACGGTTGGTCGGCATCTCGAGAACATCTTCTCCAAGCTGGGCGTGTCCAGCCGCGCCGCGGCCACCGCACACGCATACGAACACGACCTGCTCTGACGAGTCCACACGCCCGTGATGGTGCATCTGCCCCATCGTCGTCATAACCAGAGAATGGGGCATCCGGGCGATGCGACCTTGGCCAGGCGATTCGTACTGTGACTTCGACGGTGAACCTCACCGCTCTACGACACGGAGGAATGACCTGTGGGCACCCTTGCAACCACCATCAACCCGGAGCTCGCCACCCGATTGAGCGCCGAGTTCAACCGGTGCTTCACCGACTTCGAAGCACCACCGCAACTGTTCGCGCCAGACGCGTTCTTCGACCTCCTGCCACCAATGTGGCGATTCCAATTCGAGGGGCCCGGCGACGCGTTCACCGACCAGCTGCGCTCGATCGCAGAAGGAACCGTCGAGGTCGAGATCGTGCGCACCGTCCCCACCGCTACGGGCTTTGTCACCGAACACGTCGAGACCCAGCACACCACCGCCGGCGACACCGTGGCGCGCCGAATCCACTTGTGCGAGGTCGAGGACGGGCGGATCTCTGCCGTCACCACCTACTGCAACGGCGGATGGGACGAAGAGCACCGCGCGCAGCACGCGGCAGAAGCACCGATGATCCGGCCGTGAACGTCCACCCCACGATCGGGCCCGAACCCGAGAAAGAAGACTCTCATGATTGATGTCACCTACCGTCAACTCACCGGCAACGGCGCCGAGAACTACGAGCGCCACTTCGTCCCGTCCATCGCCATCCCGGTGTCGGCCGAGCTGCTCCGCACCGCCGACCTCCAGCCTGGAGCGCGCGTGCTCGATGTTGGCTGCGGCACCGGACTGATCGCCCGCCGTGCAGCCGAGATAGTCGGCCAAGACGGATCGGTCGCAGGCCTCGACCTCTCCCCGGACATGATCGCCGTGGCGAGATCGGCGCCTGCCAGCGACGGAGCACCCATCGAGTGGTACGAAGACGACGCCACCGTCCTCCCGTTCCCGGATGGGAGCTTCGACGTTGTGCTGTGTCAGATGGCCCTCATGTTCATCGAGGATCGACTTGCCGCGCTTCATGAGATGCATCGGGTCTTGGCACCTGGAGGCAGGGTTCTGATCACCACGCCCGGACCGATTCAACCGGCCTTCGAACTCATGGAGCAGGCGATCGTCGATCACATCAGCCCCGATCTCGCCGGCTTTGTGCGCATGGTCTTCTCGTTGCACGACCCCGAGGTACACCGCACGCTGCTCAAAGACGCAGGCTTCGAAGACCCGACCACGAGGATCTACACGGCCACCTTCGATCTCCCGGCACCAGCAGAGTTTCTCTGGCAGTACATCAACCTCACACCCATGGCCCCGTTCGTCGCCAACGCCCCCGAGCCGGCCAGGGACGCCATGGAGGCACAAGTGGCCGACACGTGGGCGCCTTACGTCCGCGACGGGCGAACCCCGATCGACCAACCGATGGTCCTCGCAACCGGCGTCCGATCATGACCCGATCCACACCACAACACGTCAACACAGGCGAAACCGCTCGCCAGCAACTCCTCGAAGGACTCGACATCACCGAACAAACCATCGATCTTGCCGGAAATCGAACCGCGGTGCTCGAGACGGGAGACGGCCCCCCACTCGTCCTCCTTCACGGCCCCGGCGAGTTCAAGGAACGCTGGATCCGGGTCCTCCCAGGGCTGTCCCGAACCCACAGCGTCATCGCTCCCGACTTCCCCGGACACGGCCAGTCCGACACCCACCCCGACGGGCTCGACGCCGACCGGATCTTCGCATGGCTCGACGCACTCATCGACCAGCAGTGCTCCGGCCGCCCCGTGCTGGTCGGTCACATCCTCGGCGGCTCGGTTGCGGCCCGCTACGCCGTCAGCCGGCCAGACAAGCTCGATCGGCTGGTGCTCGTCGACTCACTGGGACTCGCAAAGTTCCGACCCCACCCACGATTCGCGTTGGGGTTGCTCGGCTTCATGGCCCGACCAGGCGAGGCGTCGCATCGACGGTTCATGGGCCAGTGCCTCGCCAACGCCGACACGGTCGAACACGCGATGGGCGAGAAATGGGAAGCCCTCCGCCGCTACTCCGTCGACCGTGCCAAGGACCCCGGCGTCAAGGCCGCCATGAAGACACTCATGAGCCAGCTCGGAGTGCCACCCATCCCCGCAGCGGACCTTGCGTCGATCTCCACACCGACCGAGCTGGTGTGGGGACGCGACGACCGCGCCAACCGCCTGCGCATTGCCGAAACCGCCAGCAAACGATTCGGCTGGCCGCTCCACGTCATCGACGACGCCGCAGACGACCCGCCCATGGAACAACCGGATGCATTCGTCGCCGCGCTCCTCACAACATGACTACATCATCGGCCTGCTCGCTACGGGGTCCGGGCAGCCAGGACCAGACCCCGCCAACTCGCTAGCAGAACGACACGACCAACCAGACTCCGCCGTCGGTCGCCAGCGATCTCAAGTCGATCGTGTCCGTGGTTGATGTCGTTCGGGTTGTAGTTCCCACTCCGGAGCGTCCGATCGTCGTTGCGGGCCGCCCACTCTGGCGCCCGGACAAGCTGAACGTCACCCTCATCCCCCGACGAGCGCTTCACGCTCACGTCGAGACGCTCAGATCCAGAGCGTCCCTGGCTCAGGGATCACCAGCGGTCGCCGGGATCGCGATCGGCCGTCGGGCGAAGCCGGCCTCGGACGTAAGGCCGTAGAGCAACAGCTTGAGAGCGCCCGCTCCGGGCCAGATCCATGGAGGGATGATCACCAAGAACAACGCCAGCACTGCGATCTTGAGCGGGACACGCCGCGTGAGGCCGGCAACGAACGCAACGGCCCCTCCACCGATGACCACGAGGAGGTCACCGGTCTCGGCTCGCTCGTGTCCCTGGGTATAGCCGTCTCCAAACCCTGGGTTGCCCCGGGTTTGCCAGATCGAGTCCGCTACCTGGAAATTGCCGATCACCTCGAACGCGATCCCGGCGCCGATCACGGCAAGTGCGACCAACACGGGGATCGACATCGTTCTCCGACTGAGGAGGCCAGCCAAGACGACAAGCAGCACAAGCTGCGCCACGTCGAAATAGGCACTCCACAGGTGCTCGGACCAGTGCCCGTGCGGGTCTGGAGCGAGGACGATGGTGAGAACAGCGGCGATGGGCGGAACCAGTATCAGGCCATACATCCACCTCCCGTAGCGGCGCCCCACAATCGTTCCAGCGTGTTCCCTCACGTCCATCTGGCTCATACCCCTACAGACGATCGACAAGCGCCCACGGGTGACACCATCCTCATGCACGGTTCTGCTGGTCATGACCGGGGTGCTCGGTTCGGGCGGTTGCGTTCATGGGTACACCGCCCTTGGGGCGGTTGACGACCATGCCGACCGGCCGCGGCAGGGTTGTGGTGGTCGGGGTGAGGTCGAGGCGTTGGGCCAGCCGGGAGATGATGAGGGTCAGTTCCATCTGGGACAGCGCGAAACCGATGCAGTTGCGAGCGCCGCGCCCGGACGGGACCCAGGCCGCGTCGGCGGTTGCCTGCTGGTCGGGGGTCAGGTCGAGGAACCGGTCGGGATCGAAACGTAGCGGTTCGACCCAAGCGTCGGCGTTACGGCCGGCCAGGTAGGCCGACCACAAGATCAGCGTTCCCTTCGGAATGCGGAAGCCACCGACGACCACGTCGGTCACAGCCTCGCGAGGGCTGACCACACCGGCGGGATGGAGTCGCAACGTCTCGCGCATGACCCGGTTGGCGAGTTCGAGCTGTGCCAACGTTGTGTGATCCGGATCGTGTCGTTCACCGGGACGGCCGAGGACCGAGTCGGCTTCGTCTCGTAGCCGGTCCCACAGTCTTGGTACGAGCGTGGCGCGCCACAGCATCCATGCCAGCGATGCAGCCGTCGTCTCGTAGACGGCGCCGATGAGCGTGTTGACCTGGTCGCGTATCTCGGCATCGGCCAGGACGCCCTCTGCGACCAGCGATGCCAGGACGTTGAAATCGTCGCCGCTTGGCTGGGCCCTGAGATGCGCGATCTCCTCATCGACGATTGCGTTGAAAGCCCGCCGGTCCTTTCGCACCCGGGCTCGGGCACCGAACGGCAGCCGATGTGGAATCTGACGGTATGCGGGGGCTTCGAGATAGTCCTGAGCTCGTTGGAACAGGTCGCCGAACTCCGTCGCATGTGAGGCCATTCGATCGCCGAACATGGCCCGCACCACGATCTCGAGCACCAACGACCTCCCAACCCGATACATGTCCACGGAGGAGCCGGCGGGGTCGAGCGAACCAACCAGATCGTCGATTGCCGCGTCGGTGCGCTCGACGATCATCGGGATCCAACCGTTGAGACGCCGCCGCGAGAACGCCGCTTGCACCGAAGATCGGCGACGCTTGTGATCCGCCCCATCGGACACGATCATCGACCCCGGCCTCACCACCACCGCAAGCACGTTGAACTTGTGGTTCCAACGAAACGACTCCGTTGGCGTCGCGAACAGTTCCCGCAACGCCGGCGGATCACCCACCACCGCGAACCGCATCGGCCCGAACCCAAGGCCACACACAGGGCCGACCGTCTCGGCGAGCTCGTCGAGCACCGGTTGAGGCTCCCTCAACAGTTTCCGCAGGAGGCCCGGCTGAGCGGTCAACTTCGGCGACGGCAACGCTCGAGCGGTTGAAGAAGGCATGGTCACTCCGTGAAAGCGGTGAGGATGTTGTCGAGGCCATCGAAGAAGTTGAATGTCGCGTAGCCCGGCTCGAACTCGAGGCGAGCATCAGGGATTTGGTCGGCGAGGTGTCGGGCCATTGCGGGGGTGTGGACGTCGTCGCGGCCGCCCTGCCAGATGATGGTGGGCACACTGATCTCATCGAGCGCGAAAGGCCACGGACGGGTCGCGGTTCGGACTTCGGCGGCGATGGTTTCGGGGTCGCGGAACTGATTCGGCAGATTGTCGAACAAGACCTCCTGCATCTCGGGTCGGGCGATGATGTCTCTGTCTTCGACCGGCCTCGACCGAGTCACAATGCTGGCCACCCGCTGCGGATTACGGGCCGCCATTCGACACAGTCCTCTCGCCATCGGACCAGTCAGGGCGGGGAATCGACGGACGAGCTGGAACGAGACCCGGATCCGTCGGCTCATCTCCGACATCGCGTCCGGGCCCTCCAGGGGTCCGAGCACGCTCAACAGTCCAAGGCGGCTCACGCGTTCGGGATGTTGCCAAGCATACGCGGCGGCGTAGATGCCACCGCCAGAAATCGCGAGCAAGCCGAACCGTTCACATTCCAGGTGATCGACCAGTTGAGTCAGGTCATCGCACCAACCCAGCACGGTGCGCCCAGGACTGGGGTCAGAAATCCCGAACCCGGGTCGATCCGGTGCTATCACTCGCACGCCGACGCTGTGCGCAGCTTCATCGGTGAGGCGCCATATCACCCGAGAGTCCGGTGAACCATGCAACGCCACCACGGGAACGCCGTCAGCTGCTCCATAGACGGCATAGCCGAGTGTCCGACCGTCGACGAGCGTGAAGGTTGCGTCGAAGTTCATCACTGCCCAACCCTCGTCCACACTCGGTTCCACCGCTTCTTGGGGGGCCCTTGGTCCTGGCGCGGCTGACGCGTGGGGAGATGATCAGTTGGAGTTCGGGCCAAGCCGATGACGTCGTCTCCCATGTGCCGGCTACCTGAAGACCCATTCGATGGTCTCGCCGCGCCGCGGAATAGCGATGTAGTCCACCACGTCCCAGATGAACCGCTGGGGTGGTTGCTCGCCCGGGACCTCGAACACAACAACTCCGTCGCCCGTGCCACCAGCACGAATCGATCCGGGTCCCGGGACCCCGTCGACGCCTACCAGCACCGGCGCGTGAAGCTCACCGTTTGCATCTTCGAGCCGGAATGACGATGCGACGATGGGAACGGTTTCTCCCGCGCTACGGCGATTGCTGATCGAGATGGTGAAGGCCACGTAACGCGCGTCATCATCGGGGCGGAACAGCCCGAGTTCTCCGTCGGCCGGGTCGTGCACCGATTCCAGTCGCATCGCGCCGGACTCGACGGTCGCAGCCGGTGTCGTTTCGCCAGTTCTGAGCTCGGTATAGGAGACGTCGTTGGTCACGTGCGTGCCGGTGAAGCCGATGATGAACACCAAGAACCCGACAATCGCGCCAGCGGGTATCAGCCCGATGACCGCAGAGACCCGATAAGCCCGGCGACTCGACCTGCCAGCGGTGGCGCTCAACGAGAAGGCTGGGAACTCATCGGTCAGCGACCGGAGGTAGGCAGCCAGCCTGACGTACCAGCACACCACCCCCGTGGCGTAGCGGTGAAGGGGGCGTGGGTGTCGGCCCGTGACGACCAACGTAAGCCAGGCGGCGACGGTCACAGGCACCAAACCCACCGTGAGAACGAACAGCACCACGAAGTGCGGGACCGCAGTGATGGACTTCCACACGACCAGCTTCCAGCGTGCCACTTCCGCTGGCTCGCGCAGCTCGTAGGTAACCGGGTGCTCGCCTTCGAAGACTGGATAGACGTCGGTGAGCAGCAGCAAAAATGCGGCGCCCCGGGTATGCCAGCGGCCCACATTCACCTGAAAAGTGAACAGCCACGACGGGACCCGGCCCGACACGAGGATCGCCGCCCAGATCGCCAGCGTCGCGCCGATATTCAACAGAAGGGAGAAGAACAGGACCGGGATCCCGAGCGGCAATCGAGCCAACACGCTCCCCCGCGCCCGCGAACCCGGGTAACCGATGTCCACGATCAGCGGATATGACTCGTCTACGGCGTCTGTAGTCATCGCATCTCCTCTGACCCTCCCGCTGTGTCATCCACCACACCCATGCGAAACAGCTGACACACGCGCGGCGCGATCACGACCCGCATACGTTCCATCCTGGGGGACCTTGATCGTCTCGTCGAGCTCATCGCTGTTCAACTCTCGCCCACTGTCGACCACGCGCCGCTGTACGAGGCCGGCGGTGGATCGGGTCGCGGGTTGCCGCGGCGATGGCTAGACCGGCTACGGCGGCGATGAGGGCCAGACGCATGTAGGCGCCTTCGACGGGCCTTGGATCGTCGAGAGACGTGAGGTCGTTGGGGAGGATCGGGTAGCGGCCGAGGCGAGACGACAGGATCACGAGGCCGAACAGCACAGGACCGACGATAAGACCAGGTCGGGCGATGCCCAGTCGGAGCGCTGTGAATCCTGTTGCGGCGGCGATGAAACACAAGGCGAGAAGCTCCGCGCCGAGGACCCCGTTGTCCTGTGCGGTGAGCGGTGTGAGAGCGAGTGCGGTCAGCCAGGAGGCTGTGCACAGAGAGACGGGAAGCGCGGCGCGCGTGAAACAGCGCGTGCGCAACGGAACCGGACTGGCGGCTGTGGTGTCGGCGGCGGAATCTTCGATAGCGAAGGCAAGGCCGGTGACAAGCAGGATCGTGCCGAGTCTTGCCCCGGTGTTGCGGTGATCGGGTTCGGTCAAGCGGGTCCATCCGGCGATCAGAAGCATCGCTGCTGATCCGACAAGAACTGGGAGGACGACGCCTGCCAACGCGAGCCAAACGAGACGCGCGCTGGTAGGTCGGTGCCACCGAGCGGCGACGGCGAGCACAGTTGCCAGCCCGAGCAGGAACAGCACGTGCCAGCCGGTGGCGGCAACGTTGAAGCCCCCCGCC
The DNA here is from genome assembly GCA_947259095.1 of uncultured Acidimicrobiaceae bacterium. Classification (GTDB taxonomy): domain Bacteria; phylum Actinomycetota; class Acidimicrobiia; order Acidimicrobiales; family SZUA-35; genus JAHELU01. The sequence goes on from CAMYLA010000048.1 coordinate 27,287, forward strand.
ACGCTGATGCCGGAGCCGTCATCGGCGACATCGACCCACCCGACTTGCTGGGCGCTGTGGGTGAAGGGCCAGAACCAGCGAGTCGGACTCCGGAGGGTCCACGTCACGATGATCAGCTGAATGAACCCGAGCAACGGCGCGGCAACAATCAGGATGCGACTGCCGAGGTAGCGGGCGACGACGACGCCTACCAGACCCCACACGATCAAGGCCATGGGCCCTGTGGCGAGCTCGAAGATGCTCGGGGTCACGTCAGTTGGGTCGATGTCGGTTCCGAGGGGGTAGTCGACCCACACCGTGCGGTCAGGTTCGACCAGCATCGGGAGGCCATTCCATCCACGAGCAACGGTCATGAAGGCCACGACACCGGTGGCAGCGAGCGCGCCCACGCCTGTCACGGCCAGGAGCAGGGCATCGATGCGGGTCGACCGGACGACCGGGGAGGCGTCGAGGAGCTCGTCGAGGTCGTCGCGGCGAGCCCGGGTGGCGGTGAGGCCGGCCGCGATGGCGAGCCCGACTGCGGCCGGCACCCAAAACGGTGGGCCGTTGGCGACCGTTTTGTAGAGCAGGTTCGACCGGTCACCGGCTAGCTCGATGAAGGCAACGACGTGGAGCAGCACGGTCGGGCTGCAACAGCGCTGCCGACGTCACGCCGATGCCGGGTCGGCATCGACGTGCTGCGAGAACTCATGGACCACCGCAAACTCGATGCCACCAAGGGCTACTACCGGGTCGGCGAGAACCGTCGCCGCGAAGCCGTCGACCGGGTCGCGGCCATGCAGTTCGACCGGCACGGCAACCGCATCTGGCGAACCGCCCAGCAACTACTCGAGTCCGAACACACCCGCCGGGCCATCGGCGAGGTCGCCGTCCCCTTCGGAGTCTGCGCCGAGCCATCCAACGTCCAAGCCGGCGGCAACGCCTGCCCGTTCCGGTTCCGCTGCACCGGTTGTGACCACTTCCGCACCGACGTCTCCTACCTGCCTGACCTGCAGGCCTACCTCGATGACCTGCTCCGGAACCGGGAACGAGTCCTCGCCGCCACCGACGTCGACGACTGGGCACGAGCCGAAGCCATGCCCTCCGAAGAAGAGATCGGCCGCGTCCGCCGGCTCATCGCCCGGATCCAGGCCGGTCTCGAGGACCTCACCGCCAACGAACGAACCCACATCGAGGTCGCTGTCGCCGCCGTCCGAGGTCACCGCACTGTCATGATCGGCATGCCCCGCATCCGACAAGTCGCACCCGACCTCCGCCCCGAACGGCCGGCATGACCGACACCCACACACACAGCGCCGTCATGACCCAAGGACGGCGCGCCGACTCGGCACGACGTCGCCAACGCGTACTCAAAGCTCTCAACGACGCCACCAAGCAAGGCGAAGCGATCAGCGTCAGCGGCATCGCCCGCCTCGCCGGAGTCGATCGCAGCTTCCTCTACCGCCACCGCGACCTCCTCGAACAAATCCACGCCGCCGAAGCCCAACCGCCCAACGCCCCAGGCGTCGGACCCGCCGTCAGCCGGGCGTCCCTGCAAGCCGACCTCACCAACGCCCACCAACGCGCTGTTCGCCTCGCCGCCCGGGTCCGTCAACTCGAACAGCGACACTCCGAGGCGCTCGGCGAACAGGCATGGCACGAGTCCGGCCTTGGCGCCCCCGACGACATCGACCGGCTCAAACAACAGATCGGTACGCTCGAACAACACACCATCGATCTACGACTCCAGCTCGAAGAACGCGACGACGACCTCGCCGCCGCCCGAGCCGCCAACCGCGAACTCATGGCCCAGCTCAACGGACCACGGACCACAGCATGACCACCACCGGCGGTCACGTGCACCACACCTGTTGCAGTCAGTCAGCCGCCACCATCAGACGCTTGACCTGCGCAGACGCACAGATCAGTGCTCATCGTCAGGCGCGGACCCCCGGAGAACCGGCCTCACCGCTCGCTCGACCAGCGTCCCCCAGTCCCACCATCGCTCGCCGTGGTCCCACCCGACCATCGAGTCGTCCAGCTAGCCCGATGCGACGGACTCATCCATGAGTACCGAAATGCCGCCTGACCAGGCACGACACAATTTCCGGCCCCCACACCCTCCAGCGATGGTGAAGTCGTGGCGTGACACCTGGAGCGATTTCATCCCGTTCCTCGAGTTCCCAGTCGAGCTCCGCAAAATCGTTTACAGCACAAACGCCATCGAATCCCTAAACGCCAGGTTCCGCAAGGCCGCCGTTCGGCGAGGCCATTTCCCCACCGACCAAGCCGCCATCAAAGTCTTGTATCTAACATCGATCGAGAGGAGGAAGAACCGGACAAACCCCACTGGACGGATCAACGCCTGGAAGTCCATCGTGAACACGTTGACCATCCACTACGGCGACCGCCTGGCCGCCGTCAACCAATAGCCACGACCACCCCGGTTACACACACCCCGCAGCAGTCCCAGGCCTCAGAGGTCGAGATGAAGTCGGAGCGCGTCGGCGAGTTGGTCCATGAGTTCAAAT
>CAMYLA010000049.1 GCA_947259095.1 uncultured Acidimicrobiaceae bacterium
TCAACGTCGTCTTACCATGATCAATATGACCCATCGTCCCCACATTCACATGAGGCTTATTACGCTCAAACTTCTCCTTAGCCACAGCGGCTTCCTTTCTCAGATCAATACCGACTCAGGTATCCGTCATGTCGACCCGGCGGACGGCGTGGTGGCGCAGACCGGCGGACCACTGACTGCGAGTCCTCGGATAGTGGTGCCGGCGGCTCGGTGCATCCCAGCCGCTTGCTCCTGGCATCGTAGCGGCCGGTTCACAAACCGGGTGTCACCACCCATCGCAGCATCGATGCACCGCCGAATGGCACGGAGTGGAGTTGCGAACCTCGACCACACCGCCTCGAGGTTCGACCGGTGATTGCAGTAGCGACGGTGGGGCTCGAACCCACGACCTCTCGATTATGAGTCGAGCACTCTTACCAACTGAGCTACGTCGCCCCGGCCGGGGCCATTTCCAGCCCCACCACACTACCGGTCCGGGTCGGCCCTCACACTCGTCCCGGCCGGGGACAATCGGCCGGCACCGACTCGGATCGATGCCGGCCCATCGGCCGGATCAGGGCTCGCTCAGGATGAGCGATAGCTGAGCCGCAGCCTGGCCCACGGGCCGCCGTGGTCGGAGTACCAGAGACCGGAGTCGGTCTTTCGCTTCTCCCAATCGCCGACCACCGTGGTGACGGCGTTGGCTCGGGCCAGCCGCTGCTCCGACACGAAGATGTGGTCGATCCGCTCCGACAGCTGGTTCTCGATGTTGTCGAGCGTTTCCGACTGGCAGCAGGTGAAACCCGGTTCGTTGTTGTAGGGGTAGCGGATGGTCCAGGTGTCGAGGTAACCGGCGTCATCGATGGCCCTGTAGGCCGTCGAGCCGGGGACGGCGTTGAAATCGCCGACCAGGATGATGGGCAGCGATTCGCGGTCGAGCGAGTCGAGCAGCTCCTGGGCCTGAACGTCCTGGCAGATGACCGGTCCCGTTGCGGTGAGACAAGGGGGCACCGGCCACCTCGAGGTGGGTGTTCACAAAGCGGTAGGTCTGCCCGTGGATCCGGGCGTCGAGCGAGTGGTATCCCCGGGTGAACTCGAGGGCGGTACCGCCGAACGGCACCACGAAGTTGGTCTCGAAGTTCGCCGCCGCCGGGTTGGAGACACTGGTGGTCCGGGTCCGGTAGATGATGACGTCACGGTCGACGGCAACACCGAACACCCCGGGGGCAACCGGCAGGGTGACCTCGGCGTTGACGCTGATCGAGCCAACCGCATAGGACTCGCCCTCGTCCGCCAACGCTGCCATCAGAAGGTCCAGGAAATCGAGATCGAGGCTCACGTTGCCGGAGGTGTCGGCCACGGTGAGCGACCAGACCTCCTGCAGCCCGACCACGTCGAATAGGAGGCCTGGGCCGGCACGGCCGCCAGCAGCAGTAGGGCCAGCGACGCGCTGAGGAGCCACTTCATTGTTTTGACCTTCCACTCCGCCGCTCCCATCGGTCGAGGGAGCATGTTGGACGAGGAACCCAGCATGGCCAACCAGCGCCGTCAGTCGAACTGGTCAAGAATCGTTGGTTCTCAACTTCTTGTCGGCCATGGCCCGCAGTTCCTGCTTCAGCACCTTGTTCGACGCATTGAGTGGCAGCTGGTCGACAACCCAGACGTGGCGGGGCACCTTGTAGTTGGCCATCTGCTCCCTCGACCAGGCGATGACTTCGTCCGCGGTGGGTGCTCCGGCCGGACTGGGAACGATGAACGCCGCCCCGACCTCGCCCAGTCGCGCATCGGGTACGCCGATCATCGAGGCGATCCCAACCAGCGGATGCTCGACCAGGGTCCGCTCGATCTCCGCCGGGTATGCGTTGAAACCGCCGACGATGAACATGTCCTTCTTGCGGTCCGTGATGTCGATGTAGCCATCGGTGTCCATCACCGCGATGTCGCCGGTGTGGAGCCAGCCGTGCTCATCGATTGCCTCGGCGGTCTGGACCGGATCGTCGAGGTACCCAGGGGTCACCTGGTAGCCCCGCACCAGCAACTCACCCTCGGCCCCGGGCGCCACGTCCATCCCGTCCTCGTCCACCACCCGGAGTTCGGCGCCGGGGATGGCCTTGCCCGAGGTGGTGGCGGCCACCTCCGGGGGGTCGTCGGCCATGGTGTAAGCGGCGATCCCGGAGGTTTCGGTCATGCCGTAGGCGGTGATCACGATCTCGAATCCCAGCCGCTGCCGCATGGCGACGATCATCTCGACCGGGATCGACGCCGCCCCGGTGACGCAGGATCGCAGCGACGACAGGTCGTAGTCTTCGAGCCGGGGATGGTTGAGCAGGCCCTGGAACAGCGCCGGAGGGCCGGGGAAAACCGCCACCCGCTCCCGCTCGATGGTGGCCATGACCGCCTCGGGGTCATAGACGGCAACCGGCAGGTTGATGGCCCCGAACAGCAGGCAGACGATGATGCCGGAGTTGTAGCCGAAGGCGTGGAAGTAGGGGTTGACGAGCAGGTACGGGTCACCGGGATGCACGGTCAGGGCCCGGCCGTAGGCATGGAAGGCGCGGATGATGGCGCCACCGCGAACCATGACCCCCTTCGGGTTGCCGGTGGTGCCGGAGGTGAACATGATCAGCCCGATGTCATCCGGGCCGACGGCGGCCGATCGGCGGTCGACCTCGCCCTGGAGCTCAACGACCGGTGGGCCGGGCTTCCCAGAATCACCGCCGGTGGACACGGCGGGACCACCCCCGGCCAGGAAGTCGTCGAAGCCGATGAGCCCGTCGGACGATGCCTCCGCCAAGTCGACGATGGCGGTCAGGGTCGGGAGATCGTGTCCGATCAGCGATCCGCTGTAGTCGGTGTCGAGGAAACCGTTCACCACGAACAACAGCCGGACATCGGCGGTCCTCATGACGTAGGCCGCTTCCCGGCCCTTGAATCGGGTGTTGATCGGCACCAGCACCGCACCGGCCCGCGACACCGCAAGACCGGCCACCACCCACTGCCAGCAGTTCGGCGCCCAAACCGCAACGGTGTCTCCCGGCTCGATCCCACCGGCGACCATCGCCCGGGCCGCCTGATCGATCCGAGCGCCCAGCTCGGCGTAGGTCAAGCTGACCTCACCGTCGCGAATGGCGACCAGGTCGGCATGGGTCTCGGTCGACCAACACACCAGTTCCGGCACAGAGCAGGCGTCCACATCCATGCCGCCCGAAGTTAACAACTGGTCGCCCGGTTGGGGAATGCGGTGGCCAGAAAGCGGTACGCAGCCGGGGTCAGGAGAAGCCGGCCGACCGGCCACCGTGGGTCGCCCACTGCCCGGTCCCACCGGTCAGGCCACCGTCGACCGGCAGTGCCACACCGCTGATGAACGAGGCCGCGGGCGAGGCCAGGAAGGCGATGGCCTGGGCCACCTCCGCAGGCTCGCCGAACCGACCCAGCGGCACCCGAGCCGCCATGGCGGCCCCGATGGTCCGGCCCTCGGTGGCCTCGGTCATGGCCGTCCTGATCGGACCGGGGCACACCGCATTGACCCGGATCCCCAGGTGGGCGACGTCGAGCGCAGCGGCCCTGGCCAGGTTGACCACCGCTCCCTTGGAGGCGTTGTAGGCGAAGAGACCGGAGTCGCCGCGCAGGCCGGAGACCGATCCGGTGACAACGATCGACGATCCGGCACCCATGGCCGGCAGGGCCGCCTTCATCCCGAGGGCCACCGCCCGGACGTTGACCTCCATCATCCGGTCGAAGTCGTCCATGGAGCCACCGCCTATGTCGCCCTGGGCCAGAATCCCGGCGTTGAGCGCCACCGCATCGAGGCGGCCGTGGGCCTCCAGTGCGGCGGCCACCATGGCGTCGTTGGTGGCCCGGTCGGTCACGCTGCCGGGGATGGCGATGACATCGGCCATCGCCGGCCCGGCATCCGCCAACCAGGCCAGCGCCTCGTCATGGAGATCGACGGCAACAACGGCGGCACCCTGCGCCACCAGGAGCTCGACCGTGGCCCTCCCGATCCCGGCGCCGGCACCGGTGACGACGACCACCCTCCCCCGATTCGGTTCTGCCGTCACAGCGCTCACGACCGTTGCCCCTTGGCCGCGGTCGGCTTGGTGGCCAGCAGGTAGTGGTTGGCTCGGTCCGGCTTGATGCCGGTGACCTCGATGTCGACGAACCCGGCGGCGCTCAGCATCTGCAACGCCAACTGCTCACCCCAGGCGGTGCCAAGCCCGTCCCCGCCGTAGGCCAGGGAGACCGTCATGCAGTGCATCGTCGAGATGGTGTACATCATGGCAGCGGTCGGCATGTCGAGGTTCTCGTGGAGGTGGCTGGAGGCCCTTGGCTCGACGCAGAGGTAGGTGCCGCCCGGTTGCAGGGCGGCGTGAACACCCTCCAGCATTCGTTGGGGATGGGCCTGATCGTGCACCGCATCGAAGCTGAACACCACATCGAACCGGGCCGGCTCGTCGAGGGCGGCCGCATCGCGGGTCACGAACTCGATATTGGTGGTGCCGGCGGCCAGGGCGTCGGCCCTGGCCCGCGCCAGCGCCCCCTCGTCGATGTCGAACCCGGTGAACCGGGAGTTGGGGTATTCGGCGGCCAGCACGTTCAGCGCCCGCCCGCTGCCACAACCGACATCGGCAACGTCGATCCCGGCGGTGAGCCGTTGCCGGCCGTCCGCCAGCAGCGGGACCACGTGGGGCAGCAGCGCCTTGGTCAGGCGCTGACCACTCGATTCGGCCATCAGGGTCTGGAATCGGGGGTAGCGGTCGTATGGCACGCCGCCGCCGTTGCGGAACGCATCGACCACCTCGTCCTCGACCTGGCCCAGCAACGAGATGTACTGGCAATAGGTGGTGAGGTTGAGCGGGCCGGCAGCCCTGGTCAAGAGACCGGCGTGTTCGGCCGGGAGCCGGTAGGTGCCGGCGGTCGAGGCCCCGCCCGACCCCCCGGCCCCGTCCGACCCCTCGGCCCCGTCGGCGGCGCCGTCAGCGTCGGGGGTGATGGGGGCGGTGGCGGGTGGTTCGTGGTCGACGATGCCGCCGGCGGTCATCGCCGCCAGCCACTCCCGGACATAGCGCTCCTGGAGACCGGCGGCCCGTGCCACCTCCGCCGAGGTTGCGGGGGCCGCCAGATCGGCCATGGCATCGAACAGACCGGTCTTGTGTCCGATGGAGCACATCAGGGCCAAGGAGCCACCGTTCATGATGGTGGTCATCGTTTCCAGGAAGGCGGCACTGCGCTCTCTATCGATGGCCATGGTGCGCTCCTCCTCCGGTCGACCGGCCGGGCGGATCGGTTCTGTGACGAGACCGTAGTGGTGGGGCCCGCTCCGGGTCGAGGTGGGGAGCGCCCGGAGCCGGCCCGTCGGTCCCGGTTGCGCCCCGTGTTCCACCATGTGAGTATCCGATCCATGGCCCAAGCGCTCGACATGATCATCCGAAACGGGACCGTGGTGAGCGGGGGCATGGAGTCGACGCTCGACGTCGGCATCGCCGCCGGAGTGATCTCCCAACTCGGCGGGTCCATGGAGGCCGGACGGGAGATCGACGCCACGGGGCGGTATGTGCTGCCGGGCGGGATAGACGCCCACGTGCACCTGACCGCCCCCGGCACCGAGCCGGGCTCGTGGCAGTGGGTCGACGACTTCGAGGTCGGCACCAGGGCCGCCGCCGCCGGGGGTATCACCTGCGTCGGCAATATGTCGTTTCCCCGCAAGGGGGAGCAGATCATGGCCGGGCTGGAACGGGACATGGCCGACGCCGGGGCCAACGCCATCGTCGACTATTTCCAACACCCGGTGCTGCTCGACCCCGGGGACGACGGCATCGAACAGATCGAGGCCGCCGCCGCAGCCGGGCACCCATCGATCAAGATCTTCCTGTCGTTCCGTCGTTTCGACCGCAACGTCGACGGCTACCTCCAGGCGATGTCGGCCGCGGCCGACGCCGGGGTGGTGGTGCTGGTGCACTGCGAGGACCCGGCCATCATGCACTGCTGCGGCCTCGAACTGGCCGAGGCCGGCCGGGACGAGGCCCGGCACTTCCCGGAGAGTCGACCGGTCGAGGCCGAACGCATCGCCACCGAGCGGGCGGTTGGCTACTGCGCCACCACCGGCGCCACGACCTATGTGGTCCACCTGTCGAGTGCGGCCGCCCTCGACGCCTGCCGGGCCGGGCGAGCCCGAGGACTGCCGATCTTCGTCGAGACGAGGCCGATCTATCTCCATCTCAACGCCGGCCGATTCGAAGAGCCCGACGGGGCGAAGTATGCCGGGGCCCCACCGCTGCGCTCCGACGCCGATCGGGACGCCCTGTGGGCCGGGATCAACGACGGCTCGGTAGCCACGGTGTGCACCGATCACGCCCCGTGGACCTTGGAACAGAAGCTCGACCCGACGCTGACCGCCTCGACCCTGCGACACGGCATGGCCGAACTGGAGACCATGCTCCCGGTTCTGTGGAGTGAGGGTGTCGCCACCGGCCGGATCTCGGTGGCCCGCTTCGTCGACGTCACCAGCACCCAGGCGGCGAAGCTGTTCGGCCTCTACCCTCGCAAGGGCACGATCGCCCCCGGCTCCGACGCCGATCTCCTGATCTGGGATCCCGGCGAGGTGCGGGTGGTGGACGGCGCCGCCATGCACTCGAACGCCGGCTATTCTCCGTACGACGGTTGGGAGATCACCGGCTGGCCGGCCGTGACCATCAGCCGGGGAGAGGTGGTGTCGGAGGGAGCCGATGTCACCGGCCGTCCGGGCCGGGGTCGGCCCGCCGAGCGGTCGAGATTCCGCCGGCCGTAGCGCGGCCGCCGCCGGACGTTACGGCGCCGGCCATCGTCGGCCGAGCACCATCGGCCATTTCCTTGCCCCGCCTCCTCTCCTAGACTCGCCCTCGGGACTCCGAGCGGGGTCGCCAACGGGGGAACCATGCCAGCCAATGAACCGTTCGCCGATGTCGTCGTCGTCATTCCCGGAATCGGTGGGTCGGTGCTGGCCAGGGGGAGCAAGGAGATCTGGGCCCCCAGGCCGGGGGCGGCGCTGCGGGCGGTGTTGTCGCTCGGCTCGTCGATCAAGGACCTCGAGCTCGACGGCGACGATCCGACCGCCACCGATCTCGGCGACGGGATCACCGCCACCCGGCTGGTTCCGGACCTTCATGTGATCCCCGGTCTCGGTTGGAAGATCGACGGCTACGGGCGGCTCCGGGAACAGCTGGTCGGGCGGCTCGGCCTCAGCCCGGGTCGCAACTACTTCGAGCTGCCGTACGACTGGCGGCGGGACAACACCGCGGCCGCACACCGTCTGGCCGACAACGCCGAGCGTTGGCTGGAGGCCCGCCGCCAGGACGGCCATCCCGATGCCAGGCTGATCCTGGTCGGCCATTCGATGGGCGGGATCGTGGCCCGGATCTTCCTGGAACTGCTCGGCGGCTGGCGACAGACCAGGGCGCTGGTTTCCTTCGGGACGCCGTACTCGGGTTCGGTCAACGCACTGGAGTTCCTGTCCGGCGGCTTCCGCAAGGGGTGGGGCCCGATCACCATCGACCTGACCGACACCCTGCGCTCGTTCACCTCGGTCTACCAGCTGCTCCCCTCCTACCGATGTATGGCCACGAACGACGGCCTCGACTACATCGACCGCGTCGCTGACGTGCCGGGGCTCGACACCACCTCGACCGCGGCCGCCATGGCGCTGCACCGCCGGCTTCGAGCGACGGTCGACGATCACCGGACCGATGACTACGAAGGCACCGGCGGCTACGACATCCGGCCCGTGGTCGGCGACTTCCAGGTGACAAAGTCGTCAGCCCGCATCGACGCCGGCGAACTGTCGATCTCCAACCTCCGGGGCGGTGCGGACGAGCGGGGCGACGGCACGGTCCCCAAGGTGTCGGCCATGCCCCATGAGCTCCTCGACGGCTGGGTCAATGCCGCCTTCATGAGCGAGAAGCACGCCTCCCTCCAGAACGACGATGCGGTGATCGACCATCTGTGCGGCGTGCTGGCTTCAACCGATATCGACCTGGTCGACGTCTTCCCGGCCGGCGACGTGCCGGTGGCGGTCACGGTTGACGATGCCCTCCTCGGCGAGCCGGTGACCTTGACCGCTGCGGTTCGCGATCCAGGTTTCGCCCCGGAGGTGACCGCCGAACGGCTCGGCCTGGTCAACACCGCCACCGCTGCGGTCGAGCTGACCGCTGACCCCGATCGACCGAACAGCTTCGGGGCCACGATCGACGACTGGCCGACCGGTGACTACCGGATGACCGTTGGCGGGACGGGTCTGGCGTCCACCACCGCCATCTTCAGCATCGTCGATCCGACCGACACCATCGCAGCGCCGGGCAACGGCGGGCCACCGGCGGGGGGTTGACGATGGCGTTCACCAGGCCGCTGGAACCGTTCGACGTGAGTGTGCTGCGAGCCGACCACAACACGCTGTGGGTGTCGGCGGTGTGCCGCCAGGGCACGATCCACGCCGTCCCCCGTCCATTGCCGGTGTGGCCGGCCGAGGTCGTCGACGGCCGGCCCGGCCGCTGGCTGACAAACTCGGTCCGCCATGCCCTGCCGGAACAGGCGACCGCAACCACGATCGGCCGGGCCCTCGGCGATGTGATCTTCGGGTTGCCGGAGATCGCCGCCCTGTTCGAGCAGACCCGTGGCATCGCAGCCGGCGAGGGAGCCCAGGTGCTGCTGCGGCTGATGACCGCACCCCACGACGTGGGGGCCTGGCCGTGGGAGCTGCTGGTCGATCCGGCCGACCGCACCCGAGCCCTGACGCTGGCTCGAGACACCCACCTCGTTCGCTCGGCCCGGACCAGAACCTACCCGGTTCGCAGCGACCCGATCGATCCTCCGCTCAACCTGTTGCTGGTCCTGTCGAGCCCGTTGCGACGCGGACCGGCCGACACCGAGGCGGTGTTCGACCTCTACGAGGAGAAGCGGTCGCTGCTGGAAGAGGTGTCCCCACTGGTGGAGCGGGGCCTGCTGAACGTGGTGATCGAGGACCGACCCTCGGTCCAACGGATCCGCCGACGGATGAGCGCCGAGCGTCGAGGATTCCACATCCTGCACTTCCTGGGTCACGCCCAGCCGGCCGGCCTGCACCTCGAGAACCGCTACGGCTTCGGCCAGCTGGTGCCAAGCGACAAGTTCTCCGAGCTGTTGCAGCAACTGCCAGACCTGCGGCTGGCGGTGTTCGCCGGCTGCGAGACCGCCACCGCCCCCGATTCGACGTCGGAGACGGTCTGGCCGGGTCAGCTCTCCATCACCGACTACTGCGTCCGCGACGCCGCCCCGGCGGTCGTCGGTATGCAGGCGGTCCTGCCGTTCCGCACCGAACGGGTCTTCACCCGTTCCTTCTATCAGGGCGTGACCGCCGGACACTCGCTCAGCGAGTCGTTGCGGCTGGCCAGACTGGCCATCTTCGACGACGACCAGACACCGACCGACCTGGTCGACTGGGCGGTTCCGGCGCTGTTCGTGAGCGGCGCCAGCCCCGGCCCGCTGGTCGACCCGACCGCCAAAGCCACGAAACCGCCGGCGCTCCGCCGGGCGGTGCAGCGGGTCGGGGTCCGGCAGGGCGACTGGCGGTTCTTCGCCCGCCAGACCGAGCTGCGGACGGCCATCGACGTGCTCTCGGCCAGATCGAACGTGCGGCTGCTGGTGGTGTCGGGCCAGGCCGGGGTCGGCAAGTCGAAGCTGCTCGATCGGGCCATGGACGAGTTGGGGAACGAGATCGCCCAGGTGTACGTCTCGGCCGACCGGCTGCCGCTTGGCGATGACGGCCTGGAAGAGCTGTGCCGTCTGGTCACCGAGGTGCTGAAGGATGCAGGCGAGCGACCACGGAGTCGGGCCAGACGGACGGTGATGCAATGGTGGGAGGCCCTGCTCGAGGACCTGACCACGACACCGTTCGCCCTGCTGGTCGACGACATCGACGAGCTGTCGCCGGATGCGCCGGTGATAGAGGCTCTGCGACTGCTGGTCCAGCGACGAGGTGTGGCCCGGGTCGGGGTCAGCGTCTCGTCGGGGCGGAGCCCGCTGGCGGCCCAGCTGCGATCGGAGCAGGTCCGGCTGGTCACGCTCTCACCATTGTCGTGGCAGGACACCTGGCAGTGGATCCGGCGCAACCTCCCGGTGCTGGTCCGGCGGGGCGAGGACGCCCTGTTGCCGTTCTTCTCCGACCTTGGTCCCCAACTCGAACAGTGGGAGCAACTGGCCAGGCGGCTCGAGACGAGCATGGGGCCGACCCCCCAGGACGAGATCGGCGAGATCGTGGCTCAGCTGGCCGGATCACCGGTCACCACGACCCCCCAGGCGCCCCCGGTGTTCGAGATCGGCGAGGCCGATCGGCTGACGGCCGACGAGCCGGAGCTGGGAGGGCCGCTGAAGGTGGCCGTGGCCGGACAGTTCACCGACGGTCGCACCACCGAGTTCGCCAGAAGCATCACCAGCATGGCGGCCAAGCACCGGGTCGCCGGCCGGGCCGTCGATCAGACCGTGGCCGATCGATCGTCGTCACTGGCCGAGCTGCTGCCTGCCGCGTCGCCGTTCACCGACGGCAAGACCGTGACATCGGCCATCAACCGCTGGCTGGGCGACGTGACCAGGGCCGGGGCCGACATCGTTGTCCTCGATTACGGCAGCCCGACCGACACACCGAGCCAACGGAAGATGATCGAAGATCTGCTGGCATCGGGTCGGCTGGTGATCGCCGCCGGGGGCAACGACGGTCAGCCGACCTACCCGGCGTGGTTGCCCGGCGTCATCGGGGTGGGGGCGCTCGACGGGGCCGAAGGCGGACCCGCTACCTACTCCCGGTACTTCCCGGCCGACGCCAAGCCGGACCTGTTCGCCCCCGGCACACTGCAGAACACGGTGCTGGCCCCCGCCGTGTCCGACCCCAAGGCCGAGGGCACCACATTCTCCGCGCTGTACGTGGCGGCCGCTGCGACCCTGGTGTGGGCCACCTATCGGGCGCTGCCGGCCGACCAGGTCCGGGAGATCCTGCTCGGCAACGATGGCCTCGACCCGGCCGCTCCGGCCGAGGGTCAACCGCGGCTGTTACATCTCGACGAGGCGCTACGGCGGACCCGGGAGCTCATCCTGCTCGACGTGTTGGAGGCGGGGCGGATGACCGTCGGTGAGCTGCTGGCGGGCAGCGGGCTGCCGTCGGAGGTGGCCCTGCCGATCCTCGATCAGCTGGTGGCGGTCCAGCAGGTTCGCACCCGGACCGACGGTTCAGACCGGACCTACGAGAACCCCAACGCCATCTACGCCCTGTACGAGAGGCTGCGGAGCACGACGCCGGCCGGACCGGAACGTACCTCGAAGTTCGAGTCGCTGGTCCGGGAGGCCCGCGGGCTGGCCGAGCGTCGCAACTTCGACGCCACCGATGTGGCACGGATGTGGCAATCGGGCGAGGACGGACCCCGCATCGTGGCGTTGACGGTCATGAAGGAGGTACCGGCCACCCGCAACGCCGGCTACCTGGTCGACGCCATCGGTGCCTCCCGATCCGCCTTCGAACAGCACGAGGCGCTGGAGCTGGCAATCGACGTCGTGGCCGGCCTCGCCGAGGCCGAGGCCGCGGCGCTGCAGCAGGCGCTGGAGGACCAGATCGGCGGGTCCGGCTACATCAAACCCGACACCAACCGGTGGCCCCTGGCCCAGCGGTTGCTCGCCGACCTGGCGGTCCGAACCTGAGCGAAGGGCGGGCCCCGATGGATCAGATCCAGACGCCACTGCGGTTGTCGGTGCAGCCCAGCGCCCGGTAGGCGGCGTCGACCAGGGCCTGCCCCCGGGGGTTGAGCAGGATGCCGGGGCCCATCATCGACATGGCGTAGCCGAACGAGAGCCCGCGGGCCGGGTCGGCGAAGCCGATGCTGCCGCCGGCGCCCACGTGGCCGAAGGCCTGCGAGGACAGGATGACGCTGTCGCGGTCGCCGAACGGCACCCGACGATTGTCCATCGACTTCATGAACCCGAGGGCGAACCGGGTCGGCAACAGCAGGGTTGCGTCTCGCTTGGTCGCCACCGACACCTCGGCCATTCTCGCCACCGCCCCGGGGCTGAACAGGTCGCCGCCGCCGGCGGCGAGCGGCCGATACATCGAGGCCAGGCCCCTGGCGTTCGCCACCCCGCCGCCACCGCCGATCTCGGCCCGGCGGTACACCGGGTTGTTCGGGTCGAACCCGCCGCTGTTCATCAACGCCATCCGCTGCAGCGAGGTCGGCTCGTCGACCACCACCCTGGTGAACTCGGTCATGTCGTCTCGCTGCGGCTTTGCCGGGATGACCGACGCCACCCGATCCTCGTGCTCGGCCGGGACACCGATGAAGAAGTCGGCGTCGAGCGGGCCGGCGATCTCCTCTGCGAAGTAGCGACCGAGGGAGCGCCCGGACACCCGACGTACCAGCTCGCCAACGGTCCAACCGAAGCTCATCATGTGGTAGCCGTTGCGAGTGCCCGGCTCCCACCACGGCTCCTCGGCCGCCAGGCGGGCCACCATCAGGTCCCAGTCGGCGTAGGCCCCGTCCGGCAGACGATCCCGAAACGCCGGCACACCCACCGAGTGGTTCAGCATCATCTCGACCGTGGCCTTCTCCTTGCCGTTGGCGGCGAACTCCGGCCAGTATTCGGCGACCGGCGCGTCGAGATCGAGCTGGCCGCGGTCGGCCAGGAGATGGGCGCACAGGGCGGTGGCCCCCTTGGTACAGGAGAACACCACGGTCATCGAGTCCGCCGACCACGGCGAGCCGTCCCGGTCGATGGTGCCGGCCCACAGGTCGACCATCGGTCGACCGTCGACCATCAGCGCCACCGAGGCCCCGATCTCGCCCCGCTCGGCGAAGTTCCGTTCGAACTCGGCTCGCACCTCGCCGAAACGTTCGTCGCAGAATCCGGAAACGGCCAGCTCTGTCGTCACGGAAACGATGATGGCCGAGCGCCGGGGCCGGTGCCAGTCCGGCCGGCCCATCGCGGCTCGGGCCATGCACTCGGGCCATGCGCTCGAGCCCTGTGCTCGGGCCATGTGCTCGGCGATGTGCTCAGTCGGCCCGGGCGACCCGGTCGGGCGTGTCGTTCTCCCGGTCCAGATTCGCCAACAGCCTGGGCTTCGAGGCCAGATACAGGGCAGCGACCATCAGGAACGCCCCGAAGGTGACCACGGTGACCTGGGGCCCGATCGCGTCGGCCAGGATCCCCTGGACCAGCGACCCGAGCGGGAAGGCCAGGGTGAAGCCCATGACCCGGACCGACATGACCCGGCCCCGCATCTCATCGGCCACGATCAATTGCACCGCGGTGTTGGTGGTGGCCACGACCAGCAGGAACCCGGCCCCGACAGCCAACAAGGCCACCAGACCGAGGGGCCAGATCGGTGCGGCACCAAAGGCCATCACCGCCAGGGCGTAGAACGGGAGGCAGAAACGGATCACCACCGATCGGGGAATCCGGGTGTCCCAGCTGGACAGGATCGGGGCCACCATCACCGCCCCGATCCCCACCGCCGAGGCCAGCAGACCGAGCACCCGGGGGCCGGCGCCGTAGACCTGGTCGGTGAAGACGACGGTGAACTGGGTGATCGGGTTGCCGAAGAACGCCACCAGCATGGCGGTGAGCACGCCGAGTCGGATCCCGGTTCGATCCTTGATGTAGGCGATGGCCTCGGTGAAACCTTCGACAACGCCACGGGTCGGCTGGGTCTTCCGCTCGCTCGGCAGGGGCCGTACCACCCAGATGGCGGCGATGACCGCCAGGAACGACACCCCATTCAGAAAGAAGGCCCAGCCCGGTCCGGCGGTGGCCAACAGCACCCCGGCCAGGGCCGGGCCCAGGGCCCGGGCCGCGTTGAACTGGGTGGAGTTGAGGGTGATGGCCGACGCCAGATCGGATTTGGGGACCAGCGACGGCACGAACGCCTGCCAGCTGGGGATCATCAGCCCGCTGAAGACGCCGGTCAGGGCGGTGATGGACAGGATCAGCCAGGGACTCCGCCAGCCGGCGGCCCAGGTCCCCCAGAGCAGGAACGCGGCAGCCGCCATCATCGACTGGGTGGCGAGCAGGACTCGGCGCCGGTCCATGCGGTCGGCAAGCGAGCCGCCGAGCGGGCCGAGCAGGAACGACGGGATGAACTGGGCGAAGCCGGCCAGGCCGACCCACACCGACTTCTGTGTCAGCTCGAACAACACGAAGGGGACGGCCAGGTTCTGCAGCCAGTTGCCCGAGTTCGACGCCATGGCGCCGAAGAAGAACAACCGGAAGTTCCGGTGTCGGAAGGCTCGGACCCCGTGACGGAACCCTACCGGCATCGTTGCCGCCGGGCCGGTCCCTCCGGGACCGCCGACGTTTCGGGGTGCTGACATCGCGTCCGACGATACCGGACCGTCTGTCTGTGACGGAATAACGGTGGTCTGGCGGCGATGCGTATGGTGTTGACGATGACCGAGATTATCAGTCGCCGCAGCGCCACCGATCCAACCGGCGGCCGGCGGGCGGGCATCTTCCGGGGTTGGTGGGTGCTGGCCGGGATCTTCATGACGATGACCGCGGGCTCCGGTTTCGCCTTCTACGCCCAGGGTGTTTTTCTCGATGCGCTGGTCGAGGAGCAGGGTTTCAGCGTCGGTATGGCGGGGGCCGGCACCGGCTTCTTCTTCGTGGTCTCGGGGATCGCCGGCTACTTCGCAGGCGGGTTGATCAGCCGGTTCGACGTTCGGGCGGTCATGGTCGTGGGAGCCACCGTGGCCGCGATCGGGATCGTGCTGCTCGGCCGGATCCGAACCGAGTGGCAGATGTTCCCGGTGTTCCTTGTCTATGGGGCCGGCTATGCCCTTGCCGGTCTGGTGCCGGCCACCAGCCTCGTCACCCGCTGGTTCCACGCAAGACGGTCGATCGCCCTCTCGATCGCCTCCACCGGCCTGTCGTTCGGCGGCATCGCCGTCACCCCGCTGTTGGCCCAGCTCATCGATGCCGACTCCCTGGTCGCCCAGGCTCCCCGCTTCGCCGTGGCCTATTGGCTGGCGGTGGTGCCGGTCACCCTGTTGCTACTGCGGCCGTCGCCGGAGGCGATGGGGCTGCTGCCGGACGGGGCCGCGGCCCCACCGATCACCACCGGCTCCCCTGCCAAGCCGGTGGCGCATGCCGGGACGCCCTTCGCCACCGCGGTGAGAACCCGCTACTTCCGGTTCCTGTCTGCCGCCTTCATCTTGATCATGGGGGCCCAGGTCGGTGCGCTGCAGCACATCTTCAAACTGACCAAGGACACCGTCGACGTCGACGCCGCCAGTCTGGCGCTGGTGGTGGTGACCTCCACCAGCGTGGTGGCGCGGATCCTTGGGGGCATCGCCGCCAGCCGGATCTCGCTCTCGGCCCTGACCAGCATCCTCATCGTGGTCCAGGCCTTCGGCATCACCGTGATCGGTTTGGCCGGAAGCCAGGCCACGATCCTCGTCGGGGCGATCATCCTCGGGTCGGCCATGGGCAACCTGTTGATGCTCCACCCGCTGCTGTTGGCCGATGCCTTCGGGGTCCGGGACTATCCCAGGATCTACGGCATGGGTTCGTTGCTGATGATCGTCGGCGTCGGCCTCGGACCGTTCGCCGTCGGCCTCATCCGAGACGCCGCAACCTACCGGACATCGTTCCTGACCATGACCGCGGTGGCCCTGATCGGGCTGGTGATCTTCCGGGCCGGGGGACAGCCGAACGTGCCGGATCAGCGGGCGGACCTGCCGGTCTAGTGTCCTGTCAGGTCTGGATCGTTGCCGTACCGCCGAGTCCGCCACTCGACGTCTCGGTCGACGGCGAGGTCATGTTGCCCCCATCGGTCCCGTTGCGGCCGCAGGCCGCGGCCGCCATCAGCAACGCCAACCGATCGAACTCATGCGAGCCTCTCGGCTGAGGATCGAACGCCGAGCCGGTTTGATGGCCGATCTATCCGTCGCCCTCACTTGCGTCTTCATCGTCGTCGACCTCCGGCATCGGCAGGGGAACCGCCTTTTCCATGTCTTCCTTCGACCATTCCCCCGCTTCACCGGCATCGGCGCCGATGTTGCCTTCGGTGGTGTTGGTACCGGCTTTTTTCGACATGGGATGCTCCAGGTTTGAAGGAGTGCTTGGATGTCATTGTCGATACCAGACTACCGCCTGGCTTTGCGGGCGACGGTCGGAGTCGCCGGCGAAGGCGGCTCCGACCGTCAACCGGTCGGGTCAGGCGCTGGTGTTGCGCAAGGTGTCGTACAGGGATTTGGCATTGTTGTTGAACCACGGGGAGAACATCTCCTGTGGCTTGGTCGAACGCCGGTAGCTGTTGTTGCCGTGCAGGTGGTTTCCGCTACCGAACTTCCAGATCCACGGTCCTCCCGAGGAGCCGCCGGTCAGATCGCTGCCTACACCGACCGGGTTGGGGGTGCAGCCGACACTGCCGTCGTAGGCATAGGAGGACTGGCTGGTCTGGAGACGTTGGCCGTTGAACGGTGTTGCGGCCGGATAGCCGAATTGGTCCCAATGCTTGTATTTGCTCCCGCCATATGCGAATCCGAGCCAGCCCACCGTTTGGCTGATCCGACGATTGCTCCGGCGGTGCAGGATCGCCCCGCCCATGTCCTGGCAGAGGCCCTTTGGATTGCCGTCGCGATACCAGGCGGTTCGAACAAACAGTTGTTTGGCCTGCCACTGACCGTACGGTGCCGCACCATCCTTGTAGGCCGGCACGAACACCACGTTGGTCGACCAACCGCTGGACTTGTTGTCACCTGCATGCAGACAATGACCGGCGGTCCAAATGGCATCGCCGCCAATAGAGGCGGCCGAGCAGACGTAGGAGCTCGTGCCTCGTTTGAAGAAGAGCTTGCCGATCGTCCGATAGGGATAGACGGTATAGGGGGAGAACACCTCGTATCGAGTGAAGGGTGGCGGGTAGTTGTAGCCTCCGCTCGTCGCCTGAGGTTCGGCGTCGGCCGGGGCCTCATCGTCGTCCGGCTCGCCACCGGCAATCGTCTTGGCCCCATCGGCGTCTGCGGTTGGAGCCAGCTCGGCGAGCTCGGCCGCCAATGCGTCCTCGTCGATTTCGATGATGTCGCACGGCTCAGCCTGTTCCATCTCAGCCGCCGTCCAAAGCTCGTCTCCGGCGGCGGCCAGCAGTGCGGTGACCGGTGAACCAATGTTGCCGTCCGGTCCTTCGGCCGGCGCCTCGCCGGCATCGGATCCGGCATCTCCAGCAATTTGATCTGACATTTGGTTTCCCTCCAAGGTCATGGATTCGTTACGGGTAGGTGTGGTTGTCGGGTTGACAACTTCATGACGGCGCATCGTCCTCGGTTGATACGGGAAACCGGCAGCATCCCGGAGCCGGCGACCCGAGCATTCGAAGCTTTGGCGTCTCTGCGCGAGACTTGGCCGGATGAGGTTCGCACCGACGGAATTGACGGCCGACGAGCGACGGCTGCAGGCAGATGTGAGGGCTTTCCTGGCCGCCGAGCTCCCACCGGGCAGCTACGAGCGGGCGCTCGGCATGGGGGCGGGCAAGGACAAGGAGTTCTCCAAGAAGCTGGCGGCCCAGGGATGGCTCGGCATGGCCCTGCCCAAGAGGTACGGCGGCCACGACCGGACCGCGGTCGACCGGTTCGTGGTGGTCGAGGAGCTGCTGCGACACGGCGCCCCGGTCGGCTACCACTGGGTGGCCGACCGCCAGACCGGCTCGATCATCAACCGGTTCGGCACCGAGGAACAGCGGGAACGGTTCCTGCCCCCGATCTGCCGGGGCGAGCTCGGCTTCTCGATCGGGATGAGCGAGCCGGACAGTGGCAGCGACCTGGCGTCGGTGTCGACCAGGGCCACCAGGGCCGAGGGCGGCTGGCTGCTCAACGGCACCAAGGTGTGGACCAGCGGCGCCCACGAGAACGACTGGTTCGTGGTGTTGTGCCGAACCGCCCCGCTCGAGGACGGCAACAAGCACCAGGGCCTCAGCCAGGTTCTGGTCGACCTGACATCGCCGGGGTTGGAGATCAACGGCATCCCGTTCCTCAACGGTGAGGCCGGCTTCAACGAAGTGGTGATGAACGACGTGTTCGTCCCCGACGAGCTGGTGCTCGGCGAACTGGGCATGGGCTGGGCCCAGAACACCTCGGAGCTGGCCTACGAGCGGGGCGGGCCTGACCGCTGGCTCAGCACCTACGGCATCGTGGAGGAATTCCTCCGGATCAACGCCGGCACCCAACTCGGCGAGCGGGCGTTGGAGATGCTCGGGTGGGCCACCGCTCGGTGGTGGGGCCTCCGCAACCTGTCGCTGACCGTGGCCAGGATGATCGACGACGGCCAGGCCCCGTCGGTCGAATCGTCGCTGGTCAAGGAGATGGGCACCCGGTTCGAACAGGACGTCCTGCAGCGGGTGCTGGATCTGGTCGATCTGGAGCCGTCGCCGGCCGCCGCTTCGTTGTTCGAGCGGCTGGTGGCGGCGGCGGTGCTGACCGGCCCGTCGTTCACCATCAGAGGGGGCACCATCGAAATACTCCGATCGGTCGCCTCGAAAGGACTGCGGGCATGAGGCCGGACGGAAACCGATTCGAGGTCGACGAGTTGCTTGTCGACAGTGCCACCAACCTGTTCGCCGCGACCTGCTCGTTCGACGCCGTCCAGGCCGCCGAGGACACAGGCTGGGCCCCGACGGTGTGGGATGCGGTGGCCGAGGCCGGATTCGCCTGGATCGGGCTTCCCGAATCGGCGGGCGGGTCCGGGGGGTCGTTGCTCGACGCGGCCGAGGTGCTCCGCATCGCCGGAGCCCACGCCGCCCCCATCCCCCTGGCCGAAACGGCGATGCTCGGCGGCTGGCTGCTGACCGAAGCCGGGCTCACACTGCCCGAAGGACCGATCTCGGTCGCACCCGGCCTCGACGCCGACACGGTGAGCGTCGAGTCGACCGGCGACGGGGGCCTCACCCTCGACGGAACCCTCCACCGGGTGGCTTGGGCCTCCAGATCCGACCGGGTGGCGGCACTGGTCCAGACCGGGGAAGGCGACGACCGCCGGACCGTGGTGGTGGCCATCGACCCGACATCGGCCCGGATCGAACCGTCGAACAATCTGGCCGGCGAACCCCGGGAGACGTTGGTCTTCGATCGGGCCACGATCCCCGCCGACCACGTCGGCGACGTCGCCTCAGGTCACGATCTGGTCGCCGAGTTCCGCCTCCGTGGCGCCCTCAGCCGGACGATGTTGATGGCCGGAGCCATGGAGGCGATGAGCCGGCTCACGGTGGACTACACCGAGCAGCGCCAACAGTTCGGCCGACCGGTGGCTCGATTCCAGGCGGTGCAACAGCACCTGGTGTGGGGCGCCCAGGACGCCGCCATCACCAAGATGACGGCCCAGCTGGCAGCGGCCAACGCGGCCGGTGGTGTGCTCGGCGCCCGGTTCGAGATCGCCGCCGCCAGAACCGTTGCCGACGACTCGGCCGCCACCGCCACCCGGTGGGCCCATCAGGCCCACGGGGCGATGGGCATGACCCAGGAGTACGCCCTCCATCACCTGTCCCGCAGACTGTGGGCCTGGCGCCACGAGTACGCCCACCCCCGGGAGTGGGCCATCGAGGTCGGGGGGTTGGCCGAACAGGCCGGCGCCGACGGGCTGTACCCACTGATCACCTCCTGATCGAGCGCCGCTCCGACCCCCCGGACCAGCCGGGCCGGGCCGGATCGGACCCGGCCCCGGATCACGGGCGGTGCAGGTCGGCCACCGCGGCGTCGATCGATTCGGCACAGATCGCCACCAGCGACTCGAGCTCGGCGTCGCTGACGGTGAACGGCGGACCGAACAACAGCGCATCGGGCACACCACCGGAGCCGGCGGGATAGATCCAGCAGTCGCGGCCAAGGGCCTCGGCCACCACCTTCGGCGAGAGCGCACCACCGAAATGGGCTCCGGTGCTGCGGTCCTCGACCAGCTCGACCCCTTGCAGCAGACCCCGACCCCGGATGTCGGCCACGTTGGGATGATCACCGAGCGCATCCTCGAGCAGTCCGGCCAGCCGGCGGCCCATGGTCGCGGCCCGCTCGATCAGATTCTCATCCTCCATGATGGTGAGCACCCGATCCGACACCGCACAGGCCACGTCTGCGCCACTGAAGGTGAAGTACATCACGATCAGTTCGGCCTCGGCGATCGGCTCCACCACCGCATCGGTGGCGAACACCCCGCCGATGGGCACATAGCCACCACCCAACCCCTTGGCGCCGACCAGCAGATCGGGGACAACGCCGACATGATCGGCTGCGAAACGGGCCCCGGTCCGACCGAACCCGGTCATCACCTCGTCGCAGATCAACAGGATGCCGTGATCGTCGCAGATGCTGCGGAGCCCGGGGAGATAGTCGTCTGGCGGTACCAACGCCCCGCCCGATGCCCCGCTCACCGGCTCGACCACCAGCGCGGCGATGGTGGAGGGGTCTTCGGTCTCCACCAGCTTGCGGACCGCCTCGGCATCGAAGAAGTCGGCCTTTGGCTGATCGGTGAGCATCGGCTCCAAGGTGGCCCGCCGCCGGTCGTGGTTCGAGGCCGAGAGGGTGGCCAGGGTCGCGCCGTGATAGCTGATCTCGCGGCCGATGACCTTCCACCGGTCGACGTCACCCCGGGCGACGTGATGCTGGCGGGCGACCCGGATCGCAGTGTCGACCGACTCCGAGCCGCCGGAGACGAACAGGCACCTGGTCAGCCCTTGGGGCAGCCAGCCTTGCCGCAGATGCTCGATCAGCCGGAGCCGGTACTCGGTGGCCCAGACCGGAACGACGTAGGCCGCGCCGGTCATGGCCGCCGCCGCCGCTTGTGCCGGCTCGGGACGGCCGTGGCCGATGTTGGTCACCACCGCGCCGCCGCCACCGTCGAGGATGCGACGCCCGTCGGCGGTGTGAACATAGCTGCCTTGGCCGCCGACGATGGTCAGCGGCGCCGTGCCGGGGAGGAAAGGGTAGATGGCCGATCGATCAGCGCGCATGTCGCGACACTACCGGCCGACCCGACCCGACGACAGCAGGCGAGCCGGGCGATCAGCGAAGTGGCCGCTCGCCGGCCGATCGCAGAGCCTCGGGCAGGTTGCTCAGCAGGTCCGTGGACAGCGAGTTCAGCGCCTCCGGTCGATCGATGGTCACCACAGACGTCGAGCCGTGTCGGACCTGTCGCAGGTCGGCCATTGCCGGAGCCTCCGGTGATCGAGGCCCCCCGGCCTAGACCGGCCGATCGCCGATGAGGGTCACCCGTTCCACCCGGCGATGCCGGCCACCATGGTCGGGCACCGCGTAGTGCTGGGTGCAGCGGTTGTCCCATTGGGCGATGCTGTTGGGCCGCCACCGAAACCGGACCTGGATCTCGGGGATGGTCGACTGCTCGTACAGCCGGTAGCGGAGCTCCCGTGACTCGTCGGGTGTCATCCCGTCGATGGTCAACATGAAGTTGCGGGCCATGAACAGGCACTTCCTCCCGGTCTCGGGATGGGTCCGGACCAGCGGATGCTTCTGGTCCGGGAACTTCTCGTAGGCCTCGGCCCGGTCCTCGTCCGAGAGATTCCGGCCGAACGCCTTGACGTAGGAGTGCACCGCGTAGCGGCCCTCGATCTGCTCCTTGACATCGTCGGGCAGGAGCTCGTATGCCAACTCCATATTTGCCCAGCAGGTGTCGCCGCCCCACGGCGGGATGATCCGCCCCAGCAGGATGGACCCCAGTGGGGGGCACTCCCGGAAGGTGACGTCGGAGTGCCAGGTCTCAGCCGACTGGAAGTTGTCCGGGGTGGATTCGAGAATGATGATCTCGGGATGGTCTGCAACGTTGGTGACGAAGGGGTGGATCTCCAGCTCGCCGAAGGCGCGACCGTAGGCCACGTGCTGGGCGTGGCTCAGGTCCTGGTCGCGGAAGAACAGCACCTTGTGATCGAGCCAGGCCTGGCGGAGCTCTGCGATCAGTTCGTCGTCGAGCTCACGGAGGTCGACCCCTGAGATCTCGGCCCCGATCGAGCCGGTCACCGGCTCCACCCTGATCCGATCGAAGTCACCGACGGAGGTGGTTTCTATGCGCACGGCGTTTCCCCCTTTGTCGCACGCCAACGACCTCGACGTGGCTGGACAGATGTTGCGCTCTGTTTATCCGAGCCTAGGCGATCGCCCCTCACCAGGACCATCTGGCTACCCGAGGGGGCTCCGGTCGCAGCGGGCTCGTGGCTTCGACGAATCGCCGGCCGCCCACTACGGTCGATTCGGTCGGCAGGCCGGAGGAAGCGCCTTGAGATTCGGGATGTTCGATCAGCTGGAACAACCCGGCGGCCTCGATCCGGGTCAGCTCTACGAGAGCAGGCTGACCCTGGCCGAACGGGCCGAGCAGGGCGGTTTCTGGGGATATCACAAGTCCGAGCACCACATGATCCCGCTCGACCACGGCCCAGACACCGGGATCTTCCTCGGGGCCCTGGCCCAACGAACCACGACGATGCGGCTCTGCTCGCTGGTCCATCTGTTGCCGTTCCACCATCCGATTCGGCTCCTGGAGGAGATCTGCATGCTCGACCACCTCAGCGGTGGTCGGTTCGAGTTCGGCTTCGGCAAGGGCATCAGCGCACCCGAGCATCTGCTGTGGGGCCTCGACGTCGGCGAGGCGGAGGCCAGGACCGAGGAGATGCTGGCGTTGCTCCTGGCCGCCTTCGGTTCCGACCGCGACCTGTTCAGCTTCCACGGTCGGTTCTGGCAGCTGACCGACGTCCCGATGGAGATCCGGCCTCGGCAACAGCCCTATCCTCCGATGTGGCGACCGGGCACGGTGACCACGGCCGCCGGGCTGGGTGTCAGCACCCTGGCCGGTGGTCCCGTCGAGCGGGTCAACCAGTCGATCGAGGCCTACAGGGCCGCCTACCGGCCCGGGGTCGGCGGTGGCCACCGGCCGACGGTCGGAGCGATCCGCAAGTTCATCGTCGCCCCCACCGACGCCGAGGCCGATGCGCTGGGCCGGCGGGCCTGGCCCGCCTACAGCGAGCACCTGTCGCGGCTGTTCCACCGCTATGACGTGCCGATACCCAACGACCCGACCATCGGTGGCGACTACGAGATGGCCAAGCAGGTCCAGGCGGTGGTGGTCGGTGACCCGGCCCGGATCCGGGGCCACGTCGAGGAACTGTGCTCGGCGGGCCTTGTCGACTACGTGGTCGGCGGCTTCGCCTTCGGTGATCTGAGCCATGACGAGGCGCTGCGGTCGGTCGAACTGTTCAACGAACACGTGGTCTCCCCGCTCGGCCATACTTGAGCCGTGGCATATCGAGGGAGACGGCTGATCGATCGGTTTCTGCTGGCCGGGGGCGCGCTGGCGCTCGGTGGTGCGGCCGCCGTCGGCGCCGCCGTCGCCGACGGCGAGAGGGTCGACGGCTACTGGGCATCGGCCACCGTCGGCCCGGACGGCGGAGCCGCCATCACCGAGGTCATCGACTACGATTTCGGCCTCTCCGATCGACACGGCATCTTCCGCGACGTACCCGGTCTCGATCCGGCGGCACCGATCGAAGTCGATTCCCCAACCGCACCGGACATGTTCATCGTCCAGCCGGGGACGGTTGACACCAGGATCCGGATCGGCGACCCAGACCAGACCATCAGCGGCCGGCACCGCTACCGGATCGACTATCCGATCGGCCTCGCCCCGGTGAGCGGTGGCAGCGGGTCGGACCAGGCCGCCCAGGTGTCGTGGAACGCCGTCGGCGCCCAATGGCCGGTCGGCATTCGAAACATCGAGGTCCACCTCGTCGCCGGCCGACGACTGACCGACGTGCAGTGTTCGCGGGGCGAGACCGGCGCCTGGGATGGTTGCACCGCAGACCAGCCAGAACCGGGCCACCTGGTGGTCACGGTCGACGAGCTCGACTCGTTCCAGGGGGTGACCCTGTCGGCGACCCCGACCGGCCCACCGGTGCCTGCGGTGACGGTCACCCCGCCCACCGGGGCGGCGCAGGATCCCGGGACGGGAATCATCCCCCCGGCCGCCACCGCAGCCGGGGTGGCGCTCCTCGCCGCAGCGGCCGGATCGGTGGCCGTCCGCCGGGCCGGGAAGGAACTGGTCTGGGCCGGCGGCAGCGCCGATGCCGCCTATGGTCCGCAGTTCGACGAGAACTACCCGGTCCGGCGGGTCGATCACGACGAGCTCAACAACCTGGCCAGCACAGAGTTCGCCCCGCCGAAGGAGCTGACGGCGTGGCAGGGTGGCGTGCTCTACGCCGAGCACGCCGACAGCGACCATCAGGTCGCCTGGCTGCTGGAGCGGGCCATCGCCGGTGAGGTGGAAATCGAGGGCTCGGGCAAGGACGTGACCCTCCGACTGCTCGACGTCGACTCGCCGCACCACGCGATGCTCACCGCCTTGTTCGGCGGACGCAGAACGGTGGATCTCGGCAGCTACGACAAGCAGTTCGCGGCCGGCTGGAAGCGGCTCCACAAGAACCTTGACGGCTGGCATCGAGATGGCCCGTACTGGGATCCGTCTGGCGACCGGCGACGGACCGGGGCGTTGATGGTCGGCATCCCGCTCCTGGTGCTGGGCCTGATCGGCACGGTCGGCTTCGCCGCTGCCGCCAACCGGGCCGGGCTGCTGTGGCTGATCGGCGTCGGCGTGGCTGCGGCGGTGGCCGGCGCCGGCCTGGCCCTGATGGCCAGGAGTTGGGAGCTTCGGATCCGAACCCCGGAGGGAAGCGGGCTGTGGATACTGATCGAGTCGTTCCGTCGTTTCATCCACAACTCGGATGCGCAGCATGTCGAGGCGGCGGCGAAGCAGGGGGTTCTGCTCGACTACACCGCCTGGGCGGTGGCCCTGGACGAGGCGGACGAATGGTCGAAGGCGGTGGAGGCGGCCGACCTCGATCAGTCGTCGGTCGGCGCCCGGGCGCTCTACCTCACCGCCATGGCCCCGAACCTCGGGCGGGCGACCTCGGCCGCGGCCACCGCACCGTCGAGCGGGGGCGGCGGGGGCGGGAGCGTCGGTGGGGGCGGAGGCGGCGGGGGCGGCGGCTCCTGGTGACTACCGCCCGCGGCGGACGATGAGCTCGACCGGAGCGATCAGGTCGGCTCGATAGCCGGCGATCATGTTGGCCACCTTGGTCCCAACCGTCGGGCCCATGATCAGGTGGAGGCCCAGCGGTTGTGGGCCGCCCCCGGTGGCGATGCGATCGAAGAATTGTTTCGATTCGTCGCTTCGATCGTTCAGCGCGACCACGGCCAAGCCGGCCGCAGCCGCCGCCTCCAGGTATCGTTCCGGCGCCACCACGTGGCTGGTGGTCCCGTCGGCGGCCCACGGCACCGGAAAGGCCAACCCGCCACCGGGGCCGCCGTCAGCGGCGGCTGTGCCACCGGGGCCGCCGCGACCGGCGGCTGTGCCACCGGGGCCGCCGCGACCGGCGGCTGTGCCACCGGGGCCGCCGCGACCGGCGGCCATGACATCGTAGATCCCGAAGAGGGCGCCGGGCCGCAGCACCCGGGCCACCTCGGCCAGCAGGGCCGTCTTGTCCTCGACGTTCATGCCGAGGTGGATCATGTACCCCCCGTCGAAGTGTTGATCGGGGAAGTCGAGCGCCAGCGCATTGCCGACCCGCAGCTCGATCCGGTCATCGAGGCCGACCCAGCGATTGAGGGCGTTGCCGGTCTCGACGAAGGCCGGCGTGAGATCGACCCCGGTGACCCGTTCCACCCGGCCGGCGGCGAACCGAGCCGGGCCGCCGATCCCGCAACCGACGTCGAGCAGGTGCGCTCGCGGGTCGAAGGCCAGTTGATCGAACAGCCGCAGGGTTGCCGGACGGCCGCCGATGTGGAACTCATCGGCCGGGGCCAACTCCTCGACGGTCACCGTCTCCGGCGTCCTGCCGATCTGTTCCACCGCCCGCTCGATGCTGGTCAGCAGCTCGGGTTGGCGGTAGTGCTCGACCACCGTCTCGTCGCTCGTCATGGACCAGACCGTACCGTGTCGAGGCGGCGCGAGCCCGAGGTCAGCGGGGAACCCAGCGCCGTTCGGCCTCGGCGGCCAGTGCCGCCTTGTCGATCTTGGCCGTGCCGGCCAGC
This sequence comes from uncultured Acidimicrobiaceae bacterium, assembly GCA_947259095.1. Taxonomy (GTDB): domain Bacteria; phylum Actinomycetota; class Acidimicrobiia; order Acidimicrobiales; family SZUA-35; genus JAHELU01. The sequence continues at coordinate 26,034 of CAMYLA010000049.1, forward strand.
GGGAGCTCGTCGACGAACCACACCGCACGGGGGTGCTGATAGGCGGGCCCGTTGTCCAGGGCCCAGGCCTTGATCCGCTCCTCCTCGGCGCTGTCGGCCGGGTCGGCCTCGTGGCCGGCGGCCCGAACGACGAAGGCGACCGGGAGGGCCCCTTTCAGCTCGTCGGCCACCGGCACCACTGCGGCCTGGTGGATGCCCGAATTTTTTTCCAGCATCTGCTCGACGTCACCGGGATACACGTTTTCGCCGGCGCAGGAGAACATGTCGTCCACCCGGCCGACGAAGAAGTGCCAGCCCTGGGCGTCGGCCTCCATCACGTCGCCGGTGTGGTACCAGCCGTCGGTCAGCCGTTCCCCGGTGACCTCGGGGAGCCGGTGATAGCCGGCCATCACCCCCGGGCTGCGCACCCACAGCTCACCCTGGCGACGCCCGGTTGCCGGGTCGGGGTCGGCGTCGGTCCCGGTGGCCGGATCGACCAGCCTGGTCTCGACCGCCTCCAGCGGGTGCCCGACCGAGATGTCGGGTCGGGGCGCACCGGCAGGGTGGCCGCCGAACACCGCCACCACCTCGGTGGTCCCGTAGCCGTTGGTGATCACACACCCCGGGAACAGGTTCCTGGCCTGGTCGAACAGGGCCTGGGTCATCGGAGCCGACCCGATCGACAGCCGTCGTACCGACGATCGATCAAGGCTCTCGAGCAGCTCCGGCCTGGCGAACATCAGCGCGAACATGGTCGGCACGCCGGTCATGGCGGTCACCAGGTGCAGGTCGATGGCCCGCAGATAGTCGTCGGCGTCGAAGCGCCGCAACAGCACCATGCTGCCGCCGAGGCGCAACGCCATCTTGAGCTGCATGGCGGCGTTCTTGTGGTACATGGGCGCCGAGATCAGCAGCCGCTCGTCGGGATCCATCGGCATCACCCCACTCAGGTACTGCCCGATGCTGAACAGCTGGCCGCCATGGGTCAGCAGCACCCCCTTTGGTCGGCCGGTGGAGCCCGAGGTGTACATCTGGACCGCAACGTCCTGGGGTGCCATGGGGGTGACACCGGCCGGGGAATGATCGAGCATGGCTGACCATGCCGGGCCGCCGAGTTCGATAGCCGGCACGCCGTGGGGCAGCAGGGACCGATTTTCGGCATCGTGGAAGACCGCCTGCAAGGCGGCGTCCGACGCCACCCAAGCCAGCGTCTCCGCCGGTTGGCGGGTGTTGAGCGGCACCGTGACCATACCGGCCCTGGCGATCCCGAAGTAGCAGGCTGCGTAGTCAACCGAGTTGTCGGCCGCGATGGCGACCCTGGCCCCCGGCGCCAGCCCCCGGGCCACCAGACCGGCCGCAAGCCGACCGCACCGATCGTCGAACTCGTCGTAGCCGACCTGGACCGGTGATGCGATGTCGCCGTGGGTCACGTCGAGGAACGCCACCCGACCGGTGCCGACCCAGCCACCGAAGATCCCACCCAGATTCGTCTCATCGGTTCCCGACAGCCCGTTGCCGGAAGCGTCGTCAATCACAGTCCGGCCTCGCTGCAACTCGCAGAGTTGCCAATCATTGTGCTGTCTCGCCGATCCCTTGCCCGACGTTTCGCCGCAGGCGAAACTCGCCGCAACTCGCAGAGTTGCCAATGACCACCTTGCCGAAGAACCGCCGTTCCTCAAGCAACCGCATCGCTTCGACACCCTCGGAGAGCGGCAGCACCGTGTCGACCACCGGCTGCAGGCGACCGTCGACCACCATGGCCACGAGGGCTTCGAGATCATCCCGTTGCCAGCCGTTGGAGCCGCGGATGTCCATCTCGGCGGTCCAGATGAACCGGATGTCGGTCTTGGGCTCGAAGCCGGCGGTGGCCCCGCAGGTCAGCAGCCGACCGCCTCGCTTGACCATCCGCAGGGTCTTGGTCCAGGTGTCGCCACCGGTGAAGTTGACCACCACGTCCCAGCCGCCACCGGCGAACAACGACCCGGTGCGTTCCCGGGTGAACCGGGCGATGTCATCGGTCGAGTAGTCGACGGTCTCGTCGGCGCCCAGCGCCTCCAGCGCCCGACATTTCTCGGCCGAACCGGCCGCCGCCACCACATGGGCGCCGGCCATCTTGGCCAGCAGTACACAGCAGGTGCCGACCCCACCGGAGGCCCCGAGCACAAAGACGGTCTCACCGGCTTCGACCCGCCCCCTGGTGAACAGCATCCGATGGGCGGTGCCGTAGGCCACCGGCAGGCAGGAGGCGTCGATGGCCGACACCTCGTCCGGCAGGGCGATGAGCTGGCGGGCATCGACGATCACGTACTCGGCGTAAGCGCCCCACCGGGTGTCGCCGATCATCAGGATCCGCCCGTCGTCGTTCCACTGGACCGGATCCACCATCACCCGATCGCCGGCCGACCAACCGGTCACGTCATCGGCAATGGCGTCGACCCGGCCCGCCGCATCGCAGCCGGGAATCATCGGCAGCGGGGTCTTGATGCCCTCCATCCCTCGCCTGGTGAACACGTCGTGATAGTTCAGCGAGCAGGCCTCGACCGCCACCCGCACCTCACCTGGCCCCGGTTCCGGCGTCTCCACGTCGGTGTACGCCAGCACGTCGAGGTCGCCGTGCTCCTCGAACACGATTGCCTTCATCGATCCCCCAGAGGCTCGTAGGAGCCAAAACCCTATTGCAGTTCGGGCTCGGCTTCGAGCCCGGCGCCGGTACGCCGGGAGCAGATCGGTGGTGACCTCGGTCCGGAGCCGGGGAAGGGTGGCCCCGGACCGAGGACGGGCTGTTCGCCTCCCGGCGACTACGAGGGATTGATCCCGAACGTCTCCAGATAGTCCTTCGCCACATCGGGCAACGGCTCACCGTCGGACACCCGACGGTTCAGCTCGGTGATCCTGGTCTGCGACATCGGGGCCAGAATGTCCTCGACCAGATCGTCGAAGGCGTCCGGGGCCTGGTTGTACACCTCGGCGTCGATGTTGAGCGAAGCGTTGTACACGTAGAACACCCCGGGGTCGACCACCGTGGTCAGCTCCAAGGCGTCGATCCGACCGTCGGTGGTGAACACCTCACCGAAGTCGCACTCACCTTCGGCCACCGCACCGTAGATCTCGGACGCGTCATC
>CAMYLA010000050.1 GCA_947259095.1 uncultured Acidimicrobiaceae bacterium
TGCGTCAGAGACAACCCGAGATAACGCGTCCAGCACGTAGCCCCAACCCTGTGTCAGCTACATCAAAGACACCTAATTCGGGACTGAAGATATGTGCCGTTCCCGGACGGTGCGCACGTTCTACTCTCGGCCTTGTGTTGAACCCAGATCCGAACTCGGCGCAATCGGCTTTCCGGGACTTCGTGGGCTTGGTGTGGGTTGGCGACGAGCCAGGGGTGCGGGTACATGTCCGGGCCGAGACGATCGAACAAGCGAGAGCCGTTGTCATCGCCGAGTACGGCGCCGACGCCTCGTAGTGTGTTTCACGCCGGCGTTCCTCGTTGCCTTGCGAACCGGCTTGGCCGCCATGACCATTGCGAGGTAACCCGCTCGGGCCGGGAACGGCACGAAGTTCCTTTGGCGTTCCTGCGGCATCGCTTCTTTGAACGCAAGACGCCATGCCACATATCCGACCACCAGGCCGAACGCCACGGCGATGCACCAGAAGAACCACGTCGGGCCGAAAATCGACATGAGCTGAGCGGCCACGAGCGGGCCGACAAGCGCACCGCAGCCATTGACACCGATCAACTTGGCGGCGGCGCCGGTCGCCTTGCCGTCGGGAACCCAGTCAAGGGTGTACGACACGATGAGTGAGTACAGCGGGAACATCGTCCCCCCGAGCAGCGCCATCAGTACAGGTACCAAAATGCTCTGGGCGGGAGATAGACCGAGGGCCACAGAGATCACTGCCCCCGACAGCGCCACCGCGAAGATGACGGTACGTCGCGAGATGCTGTCCGACAGACGTCCGATGGGCCACTGCAACACCATGGCCCCGATCATTGGTGCCACGAGGAAGACTGCCGTGCGGTCAAGTGGCAAGCCGATCGCCGTCGCGTACACCGCGCTGAGCCCGAGCACGATACCGACTGACGCGCCACCCATGAACGAGCCGACGACGCCGGTCGGGACGATCCTGATCAGTTCGCGCACGGTCACGTTGTCCGGCGCCTCGACCGACGGGGCCTTGGTTGTGGCGAGCGTGATGGGCACCAACGACATTGACACCAAAACCGACGAGACGATGAACAAATGGAAGCTGTTCGGGTCGGCGAGAGCGATCAGGTACTGACCGGCGCCGAGTCCGCCCAACCACACGATCATGTAGATCGCCATGGTCCGGCCGCGATTCGTCGGCTCCGTCATCTCGGCCAGCCACGATTCGATGACGATGTAGAGCCCGGCAACGCAGAAGCCGAAGACGAAACGCATTAGCGTCCACCAGATCGGAAACACAGCGATGGCATGCACGAGAACCGCGCTCGATGCAGTCGATGCAAGCCCCGCAAAGACCCGGATGTGGCCGACCCTCGGAAGCATCTTGACCACAACGGTGGGCGCCAGGAGGAACCCCGCGAAGAACCCGGCCATGATCACGCCGGTCACCGCGACGCTGAAACCCTCGTTGACCGAACGGACACCGATGACCGCACCGTTCAAGCCGTTACCGACCATCAACAGCCCGAGACCGACGAAGAGCGCCCATGTTCCGGACATGCCAGAGGTCTCTGGGCGCAACGCGACTACGTCCTCGCCGTTACCAGCCACAGCCGGAGCAGTCAGGTCCCCATCGTTCTCAGTCAGACTCGAAAGGGTACTGACCAAACGCCGCTCGGAACGGCACCTACGAGGGGTCCCCGACCGATCAGGCGACGTGCCCGCAGACCTGCTCGGTATCACCGCTCCGAATCCCGATCTGCCTCACTCGGGTTCCGGCGTAGTGGCCCGGCTCGGCCGTCCGGTAACACGACCACGGAGGGTGCGACGAGCGTTCCTCAGGTCAACGACCGCCTGGTCGTCACCCTCGGTGGCCGCTGCCCATAATCAGGAGCGTTCCCGCGGGCGCGATAGTGCCGTCCTCGGGCGGTCGGTCGAGAGGTCGAGCGAACATTATCGATCGCCGCTGTGGCGCGGTCTACAGGTCCGGACATGGGCGGACGGTATCGCCCAGATTTCTGCCGGATACATGCGGCCGCGGAGGCCGACGGCTCGAACGTTCTGATCGCCTTCGCGTCTGACACGTCGAAGATCGGCTGTTCCGGCCCTACATGCGTAGGAATCCATCGCAGCGGCTGCACTCACCTCGTCTAGGTGAGGCGGTCAGGTCCGGGTTGACGAGGTAGGTGTGCGTCGTCTCGGTGCACCGCCGATCTCAGCTTGCCGGGTTGGTCTGGCGGCCGATCCGGGTCGCTACCGCCCCCGACGTAGCCGACAACGGCGGCAACCGCGAGGAACAGCACGATCGCAACGAAACCGCCGGTGCCGATCAGGTCGACGATGTCGTCGAAGTTCACGATCACCCCGGCGGCGAGCAGTGTCGCGATCGCGATGGTCGAGGTCTGGGTCATCAGCGGCTGGAGCCCGCCCGCCGTGTCCTCGTAGCGCCAGCGGACGACGAGGCCGATCGCGAGCGGCAGCAGCATCAGGAAGATCAGCAACGAGGCGATGGCCCACGGGTCGACCTCGACGCCGCCGATCAGCAGCGGAAGCACGGGTGGCATGTAGGCAACGGTGACGACCATCAACAGGACCATCAGCCCAACCGAGAAGGCGAGGTCGCCCTTGGCTGCAGCGGCCAACTTGGGCAGGAACGGTGCGCCGGCGGCGGTGGCCATGATCGTCAGACCGATCGTCAGGCCCTCCTCCAACGACAACAGCTCGCCGATGCCCCACCCGATGATCGGGACGGCCACGAAAATCGCGGCAAGGGAGATGAGCACCAGACGCACCGATCGCAACGGATCGATGATCTGGCCCACCGTGAGACTGAGCCCATTGCCAGCATCGACGACACCACGAAACCAGCAACGACACCTTCAAGATGACACTCAGAAGGTGCGTTGCCAGCCCGCGATCACCTCGGCGTCGACATCACGGACCGGAAGGTCCCCGATCCAGGGTCGTATGTAGTCCTCGAGATAGTGGCGATAGTCGAACAGGGTCTTGGGCCCAAGAGGTTCGCCGCTTCTCGTTCGTCCAGGTAGCGCCCAACGAATTCGGCCACCGACAGCGAGGCGACCGCGAGGGGTGGGGGATCGGTCTGTCCGTCGAGGAACGCGGCACGGGTTTCGGCTGCTTCGGCTGCTGAGGCGAACCCCCGCCAGGTGACCTGCCCGTAGGTGCCGGTCGCTGGGTCGAACCCAATGGACGCCTTGAAGTAGTAGCGGCCTCTGCCGTCCTTGTAGACCCCGATGACCTTGGGCATCGCCTCGCTCCGAGAAACTAGTTGAGAGTTGTTCTTCTCACAGTCTTCTCAGCGAGGGGGCCCGGCAGCCGCCCGAATCGGACGGCGACGCCCTGACCTGGGCTTATGTAGCGCGCTTGGCGGGACTCGAACCCACAACCTTCTGATCCGTAGTCAGATGCTCTATCCAATTGAGCCACAAGCGCTGATATTCGGCCGGGCCCGGCGGCCCGACGCGACAAGTGTAGGCGGTGGGATCTCCGGGGGCACCCGCGAATCGGGGCAAACCTGCGGTGGCGTGAGCGTCGTCGGTGGCAGGGCCGGTGTGGTCCAACGTTGTCGTCCGACGGGTGTCGCCGGACCTCCTCGTGGCCCCGGCTTGGGTCGAGGAGTCCTCAAACGGGCTCTGTTCCACTAGCTTGAACGTATGAGCATCGTCGACAAAATCCAGCGCTGGTTCTCGAAGCAGGAGACTCGGTCGCTCCAAGCCGACCAGGTCCACAGCGAATTCGACGCCGAAACCGATCGTGTGGACCCCCAACACAAGGAGCACATGATGGACCGCGTCGAGCAGATCGATCAGGAAGTCGCTGACGAGAAGGGGCTGTAGCCCGACCGTCATCGGTTCGCCGGCGGGAGCGGAGCGCCGCCAGTTGTTCAGCTGGTGGTGGTGACCTCGAAGCTGGCGCTGTCCGACCCCGAACCTCCGGTTCGGGTGCCGGTCGAGGGTGTACCCCGGACGGTGACCGAGACCACGTAGGTCGTGCCGGGTTCCAGGTTGTAGCCACCGAACACCGGATGGCTGTCCTGCGGGTAGCCACCGTGGACCGGGCCGAAGCACACGTTCTCACCGATGAAGCTGCCCTTCACCGTCGCGGTGGCCTTGTCCCTCACCGTAAAGCTTCCGGTGCCGCAGACGTCGTTCGTCGAGTAGTTGAACTGGAACGACGTCGGGCCTTTGGCGTTGACCGTCGGGCCGGAGACGATTCGAATCGGGACCGCCGTCGGGGTGGTGGTGGTCGTCACCCGTTCGGTCGTCGTCGTGATCCGCTCTGTTGTCGTGGTCGGTCGCTCTGTTGTGGACGTGGTGCTGTTGGCGGTCGTGGAGGTGGTGGGCCTGGTCGACGTGGCCGAGGTATCGCCGGTGGACGTGGTGGCCCGCCCGGTTGTGGTGGTCTCGTTCGCCGGGCCGCCAATGGTGGTCGTTGGCGACCCGTCGGCATCGTCGCCCGCGACGACGGCGGCGTTGCTGAACCTGAAGATGCCGGGCCCCCCGGCGCTGCCGACAGCGCCGGACCCGCCGGCCGACTCGGGCGCAATACCACCGTTGCCGGCGTCGGCTGTGGCCGCATCGTCTGCGCTCCCGATGGCGCTGAGGTTCCCGTCGTCCCTCGTCGCAACGAAGGCGACAATGGCGATCACCGCGGCAAGGCTGGCCAGGGCCAGACCGATCTCGGCCGATCGCCTCGGCAGCCGATTGAGGAACGTCTCACCGCGGCCGGCGGTGAGGTTTGTCGCCGGCCCGGTCGAGGCGGGACCGTTGAACGCCCCCACCGGCGGAGCCGAGCCCAGGACCTGACTGGAGGCGCCGGGGTTGGAGCTCCCAGGCGCACCACCCAGTACGCCGGCGGCACCCCGTACGCCGGCGGCACCCAGCACGCCCGCGGCACCCACGGCACCCACGGCCCCCGGGCCGGCCGCAGCACCGAAGCCCTGGCCGGTTGTCGGATCGGAGGAGAGCCGGGTCTCGGCGGAGTCACCCGGCCGGGAGTGGCCGGTGTCGATGGCAACGGTTGCGTTTGCGGCGGTGGCCCCGCCACCGGCGCGCTCGATGGCCACTGGATCGGTGTCGTCGTCGATCAACGGCAGGATCTCCAGCAGCCTGATTCGAACCTCGGTTGCCGTCGGCCGGACCGACGGCTCCTTTGCCAACATCTGATCGATCAGCTCGGCCAACGCTGCGGGCACACCGCCGACCGCCGGGGCCGGGTCCTGGGCGTGGGCCCGCAGCACGGCGAAGGTTCCGCCCTGATTGAACGGGGCGGTGCCGATCAGCAGCTCGAACATCATGGCGCCGAGTGCGTAGATGTCCGCCGGTGCCTCGGCGCCACGCTGATCGGCGGCCTCGGGCGCCATGTACAGCGGCGTGCCGATGGTGGTCGACGTGCGGGTCATCGCCTCGCTGACCAGCCGGGAGATCCCGAAGTCGGAGATCTTGGGCTGCGGGCCGTTCGCGGTTTCGGCGATGAGGATGTTGGCCGGCTTGAGATCCCGGTGGACGACATCGGCGGCGTGGATCGCCTCCAGCCCGGCCGCAACGTCGGCGGCGATCCTCATGGCGATGGCCGGGGTCAACGATCGGTCGGACGCCCACTGCTTCAGGTCGCCACCGGACACCATCTCCATGGCGATACCGAGTTGATCGCCCTCGGCGACCAGATCGTCGACCCGAACCACGTTCGGATGGTCGATCTTGCGGAAGATCCGGCGTTCCTGGACGAACCGGGCCACCGTCTTGTCATCGGCGGCCAGTTCCGGCCGCAGGAGCTTGACCGCCATGGATTCGCCGTCGCTGGTGCGGGCCTCGTACACCACGCCCATGGCGCCGCGACCGAGTTGTTCACCCAGAAAGTATCGTGATCCGAGTTGGGTCCCAGCCGCCACGTCAGACCCTTCCCGCTCGAGAAACACCACCGGCTCGTCCATAGCCGCAGTCTGAATCGCTCCTGTCGACTGTACTGTCAGCTCGCCGACACAAGTACCGCGCCCCATGTAACGATCGTGCGTCGGTCGGCCACCATGGGGTCATCGGCCCCGAATCGGCCCCGAATCGGGCCGTCACCGGCCCGCCGGTTCGAACCCCCGCCCTACGGCCCCTAACGTGGTGGCCCATGGCCAACCACTCCGCTATCGACAACGCACAGGTGAACAAGCTGCTGGATCGGGCCCGTCGGGAAGTGGACGAGGGTCTGCTGCCGTCGGCTCAGGTCGCACTGGCCCATCAGGGCGAGGTGGTGGCCGAAGAGGCGTTCGGCGACGCCACCGCCGATACCCGGTACTGCATCTTCTCGGCAACCAAGCCGTTCGTCGCCTCGGTGGTCTGGACGCTGATGGCCGAGGGCTCGGTCGACATCGGCAAGTTGGTCACCGACTACGTTCCGGAGTTCGCAGGCGAGCAGGGCTCCCCCAAGGCCGACATCACCGTCGAGCAGGTGATGCTCCACACCTCCGGGTTCCCCCACGCACCGCTGGGGCCACCGATCTGGAATCAATCGTCGACCAGGGCCGAGCGCATGGCGTCGTGGCGGCTCAACTGGGAGCCGGGGACCCGTTTCGAGTACCACCCGACGTCGGCCCACTGGGTGTTGGCCGAGATCATCGAGAGGGTCACCGGCCAGGACTTCCGGGATGTGATCGAGCAGCGCATCACCGCCCCGGCCGGCCTGCCCCGCATCGTCGGTGTCCCGGCCGACCACCAGGACGACATCGCCGACCTGGTGTTGGTTGGTGAGCCGGCGACCCCGGACGAGTTGGAGGCGGCGTTCGGGGTGCGGGAGCTGCCCGCCACCGAGGTCAACGACCAGGTGGTGCTGGGGTTCAACGATCCGGCGACCCGCGAGGTGGGGGTGCCCGGCGGTGGCGGCTTCGCCAGGGCCCGGGACCTGGCGCTGTTCTACCAGGAGCTGCTGCACAACTCCCATGGCATCTGGGACGCCGAGATCCTGGCCGACGCCACCGGCAACGTGCGAAACAACCTTCCTGACCCGATGGGGGTCCCGGCCAACCGGGGCCTCGGGGTGATCCTGGCCGGCGACGACGGGTTCTCCAACATCCGGGGTCTTGGCCGCACCGTGTCACCCCAGGCGTTCGGCCACAACGGGGCCGGTGGTCAGCTGGCCTGGGCCGACCCGGCCACCGGGCTGTCGCTCGGGTATGTCACCAACGGCTATGACCGCCACGAGATTCGCCAGCCCCGGCGGGGCACCTCGATTTCCAGCATCGCCGGGGAGTGCCTGGTCGGCTGAGCGGCCGGTCTTCCCGGCCGGTGCGATCAGTCCTGCAGGGCCATCCAGGTCCGGAACGCCTCCTGCTGGGTCGGGGTGCCGAGGGTGATCAGCACGTCGCCCGGCGACGGCACGGTGTCGGGCGGGGGTTGGTGTTGGAACGAACCATCCGGCCGGCGGATGGCCAGGATGATGACCCCGCAGTCCTGGATGACCCCTGACTCCTCGAGCGAGCGGTTGGCCTGCAGCCCACCACGCCTGACCGGGGCTTCGTTGAGCCGCACCTCGTACCGGGCGTCGCTCATCGACTCGCCGACGAAGTCGGCAACGTTGGGCTGGACCATGAACGACGCCATCCGGGCTCCGCCGATCTCGTGGGGGTTGACGACCCGGTTGGCCCCGGCGGCTCGGAGCTTCTTGACCGTTGCCGCCTCGTTGGCCCGGCTGACGATGTAGAGCGACGGCTTGATCGTCCTGGCGCTGATGGTGACGAACACGTTGCCGGCGTCGGTGTCGAGCGCCGTCACCAGCCCCTTGGCCCGGTCGATGCCTGCGGCGTGCAAGGTCTCGTCTTCGGTGGCATCGCCCCTGACCGTGACCAGATCGACGGCGTAGTGGAGGTCGGCGCGCTCGTCGATGATGACCACCGGCTCGCCGTTGGCTCGGATGGCCCTGGTGATCGCCTCGCCGACCTGGCCGTAGCCGCAGATGATGATGTGGTCGGAGAGCTTGTCAAGTTCACGCTTCATCCGGACACTCCCGAAGTGTGTGTAGAGGCGGCCTTCGATCAACGCTTCGAAGAACACGCCCAAGGTGTAGATGGCCACGGACACACCGCCGAGGATGAGCACCGAGCTCACCAGTCGGTAGACGGTGCCGATCTCGCCCGATTCGGGCGGGATCTCGCTGTAGCCGACGGTGGTCACGGTGATCACCGTCTGATAGAAGGCGTCGAGCCACACCAGGCCGAGCAGTCGGTAGGCGATCGTTCCGACCACCAGGACCCCGACCAGGGCCGCCAACCCGATGCGGACTCGCCGCCACGGCTCCCCGTCGTCCTCGAAGTAGCTCCGTACAGGCATCGGCACCCAGGATCGCCTTCCCGTCCCACGATGTCACCCACCGTGGCAAACATTTCACGTTGTCGTGATGGCCGCCCGCAAACGTTCGATGATCCGTGGGCTCGGTTCGTCATGGCCGAGGGAACTACGGTTGGCCGATGGACGTGACACGGGTCTACACCGGGGCCGACGGGCAATCCCATTTCGAGGACATCTCGGTCGACATGGGCGAACAGCAGATGATGGGCGCGATCTCCGAGCGGTGGCCTGCCACCGGGATGCAGTTCCGGGAGGTCGGCGCCGACTACGAACTGGACTTCCACAACGCCCCCCGCAGGCAGCTGGTGGTCAACCTGACGGGATCGGTTGAGATCGAGGTCGGCTCCGGGGAGTCCAGGCTCCTCGGCCCGGGATCGATCCTGCTGGCCGAGGACGTCGACGGGCAGGGGCACATCAGCCGCAACGGCGGTGACGGCACCAGGACCTGCCTGTTCATTCACCTCGCCGACTGACGACGTTCGTCGATCATGGTCGGTTGACCGATCAGCGCCCGGCCAGGCACTCGTAGATGTGGGCGGCGCCGATCGGGTCGGCGGTGCGGCTATCGAAGACGTCGATCTCGGTTCGCCGGTAGCCCGGGCCCTCGAACCGGTCGAGACGCTCCCAGTATCGATCCCAGCGGTCGAACAGCAGCACCCGGACCGGGACCCACGGGCCGAGCGGGTCGGGCCGGAACCCGGGATAGCCGTCGTGGCCGGACCACACCGCCTCGAACACGTGGCCCCGAACCCGACCGTCGACCCACCGGCCCTGGATGTCGGCCACCACATGATGATTGACCTCGCCGGGGGCCAACGTGCCATAGACCGCCAGTGCGCTCGCCGGCCGGAACGGGGCCCGGTGGTCGGGCTCCGGGCGGTGCTCGGAACCGGTCAGGACAGCACAAAACCTTCGTAGCGGTTGGCGGTCACCTCGTCTGCCTTCTCCCGATAGACCGGCAGCCCGGCGGCATAGAGCAGGAAGCGGCGCTCGTCGTGACCTTCGATGTTGGTGTTGACGCCGGTGAACCACGAGTTCACCTTGGTGAACAGCATCCGGTCACCGGAGGTGACCACATGTTCGCCCCAGGCATCCATGGCCTCCTCCGTCGCCTCGGCCCTGGTGAGGCCGTGCTCCTGGAGATACCGCAGGAACTCGGTGACCCAGTCCACGTTCTGCTCGATGCAGCGTGGCATGTTGCAGAACGTTGCCGCATTGTTGGGCCCCACCAGGGTGAACATGTTGGGGAAGCCGGCGATCTGCAAGCCGAGGTAGGTCCTGGGCCCGGCGGCCCACACATCACGCAGCCGGACCCCGTCGATGCCTCGGACGTCGATCCGGTCGAACCCTCCGGTGACCGCGTCGAATCCGGTTGCATAGATGATGTAGTCGAACTCCCGCTCCTGATCGCTGGTCCGGATGCCGTTCTCGGTGACCGCTTCGATGGGGGTCTCGTTGAGATCGACCAACTCGACATGGGGCTGGTTGTAGACCTCGTAGTAGTTGGTCTCCATCGGGACCCGTCGGGTGCCGAAACCGTGATTCGTCGGGATCAGTTTCTCGGCCAGCACCGGATCATCGATCCGGTCTCGGATCTTGGTGGCGGCGAACTCGGTCATCAGCGCATTGGCTTCCTCGTTGACCAGGACGTCGCGGAAGTTGGCCATCCAGATGCCGAACCCCGGCTCACCCCAGAGCCGTTCCCACAACTCCTCGCGTTCCTCGGCGCTGACCTCCAGCGCCTTGCGCCGGTCGGGGACGTGGGCGAAGCCGGCGAAGGTGTCGTTGCAGGTCTCGAAGATCTCCTGGTAGCGGGTCTTGATGTCGTCCATCTCGGCCTGGTCGATCGGGCCGTTGTGGAGCGGGGCACACCAGTTCGGGTTTCGCTGGAAGATGCTGAGCCGCCCTGCGGTCTTTGCCACCTCGGGAATCAGCTGTACCGCGGTGGCCCCGGTCCCGATCACGGCCACCCGCTTGCCGGTGAAGTCGATCTCCTCCTTCGGCCAGTTCGAGGTGTGGAACGAGGGTCCGGCGAAGTCCTCGATCCCGTCGATCTTTGGCAGGACCGGGATCGACAGCGGTCCCAGGGCGGTGATCAGGAACGTGGAGCGGGTCCGGAAGCCGTCGTCGGTCTCGACCTCCCAGCAGTTGGCCGCCCGGTCGTAGTGAGCGGTGGTGACGCGGCTGTCGAACCGCATGTCCCGCCGAAGCTCGAACTTGTCGGCGACGAACTCAAGGTACTTCAGGTTCTCCGGCTGGGACGAGAATCGTTCGGTCCAGTCCCATTCGGCAAGCAGCTCCTCGGACCAGGAGTACCCGTAGGTGTAGCTCTCGGAGTCGAACCGGGCGCCGGGGTAGCGGTTCCAGTACCAGGTGCCACCGACCCCGGAACCGGCCTCCAGGACCAGGGCGCTCATGCCAAGTTCACGGAGCCGGTGGAGCTGATACATGCCGGAGACCCCGGCCCCGATGACCACCGCGTCGTAGCTGTGCACGCTGTTCGCCGCCTCGGCGGCCGATTGAGCTGAACCCATGAGTAGAAGGTAGATCAACGACTCCGGTCGGCGCCCATCGATGGGTCGGGCCGGGGCCGTCGGTCGGGCGATGCCGTCGCAACAAGGCGGAACGCCTTCGTTCACCACAACTGGCCGGTGTCCGACCGCCGCCGGGTTCGACCCTGACCGGTCAACGGCCAAGCACTGATGTGGAACGGTTTGTCAAGCGTGTGACCGATTGGGGTTTGGGGCTGGTTTGAGGACGCGCCGGACCGCAGGTTCGGGGCGTTGGATGCGTCGTGAGCAGGCGGTGGGGCCCCGGGGTCAAGACGTAGCGCCCGGAGCGTAGCGAGGACGAACGGTCTTGATGCTGGGGTGGCGGCTGCTAGGCCACCGTGGCGGGCCCGTTGCCGGGTGGGGAGCGCTGAAGGGCTTGGCCATGAGCCGTGCGGTCTGGGTTGGGTTGGCCGCCAGACTGATGTGCGCGGGTCGGGACCGCAGTAGAGCGTTGCGCAACAAGTTGCCCCAGACTAGGAACGGCTATGCCTGGTGGGGTCATAGTGCTCACGGGGATCGATGTTGCAGCGGCGGGCGCCCGGCTCATGGCCAGAATGGTCTCGCCTGCTCCCAACCCGGAAGCGGTGGCGAGCTGGACAGGACTCATTGGTGGGGTCAGGTGTTGGTGGCGTTGGCTTCGGCCCACAAGAACCCGGCGAGTTCCCGGGCGATGGCGGTGACCACGACTTTGCGGTTGTGTTTGCGGGCATCGAGGCGGTGGAATCGGCTGCAGAGCCGCCGTTGGGCGGTCCAGGAACGGGCGATGGTGTCGGGATGGATGCCGTCTTGGCGTTTGCGGAGGGTGGCACCGACGGCCGGTCGGGCCTTGTAGGCCCAGGCCGACTCGACGAGCTGGGTCCGGAGATGAACGTTGCCGGAATGGGTGATTCCACTCCGCTGCTGGCTCTCACCCGAGGATCGCTCGGAGGGGACCAGACCGGTGAAACCCATGAACATCCCGGCTGTTGGGAACCGGCGCCAGTCACCAACCTCGGTGGCCAAGCTCAGCCCGCCCAGGGGTGTGACACCCCGGTAGGCGGCGAACCGGGACACCGGATCAGCGAAGGGCGCCCGATCGGCCCAGGGCAACAGGTCGGCCTCGATCGCGGTGACAGCAGCGACGCGGGCAGACAAGGTGGCCCGATAGTGGTTGAACGTCTCGGTCAACGCCCGCTCGTCGAAGCGTTGGGAGCTGACCCAGCGCTCGTGCTTCAAGGTCCAGTTGGTCCCGCCCCGCCAGATCCGGCCATGACGCAACAAGAACTTGTCCAGGCGGTGCCGGGCCCGGGTGCGGTCGATGACCATGTCAGCCCGGGCCCGGCACAGATCCCGCACCGCTTCCTCGGTCGTGGTCGGGACCCGCACCGCGGTCAACTGTCCACCCCGAAACAACGTGGCCAACCGCTGGGCATCACGCTTGTCGGTCTTGACCCGATCACCGGAACGGGTCGGGATCAACGACGGGGCGATCACCTCACAGGCCATCCCCACTGCCCGCAGGGTTCGGGCCAGCTCATAACCCGTCGGGCCTGCCTCATAACAGGCCCACACTCTCCTCGGGTCCTCGAATCGGGCGATCAGGCGCCGAATCGACTCGTCATCGGTGCTGATCTTGTCGACCAGCACCTGCGTCGACCCGGGCTCGAGCACCCCAGTTGAGATGGTGTTCTTGTGCACATCCATTGCCAGGACGACACACTCTGATGGAACATGAATAACGGACACGGCCGGCTCCTTCTGTATGTGGCTCGGTCCACACCATCGTGGACAACCCACGCAGTGCAGTTCGAGCCGGCCGTTCCATACTCACTAGGATCGAATGATGCGAGTTGGGGCGTTTCTCTTTGGTGGAGTCGAGATGGATGATGCCGGCGCCGGGCCGCCTGCTCCCACCGACCGTCGATACGACAACGAGGCGATGTGGCGGGCCTCGGAGCAGATGCTGGAGATGGGGGTCCTGGCCGAACAGTTGGGGTACGACAGCTACTGGCTCACCGAGCACCACTTCCAGTACGAGGGGTATGAGGTGGTGCCGAACGGTTTGCTGTTCAGCGCCATCCTGGCCGAGCGCACCGAGCGGATCCGTATCGGCACGATGTTCAACATCGTCGGCCAGTGGCATCCGCTCAAACTGGCCGAGGACTTCGCAACCGTGCACAACATCTCCGGCGGTCGGGGCGTGCTCGGCGTCGGTCGGGGCACGGTGCCACGAGAAGCGCAGGCCCTGGGGACCGACATCGGCAGCTTCGACAATCCGGACCAGGCCGAGGCCGACGCCCTCAACCGCAAGCAGTTCGACGAGGCGATGGACGTCATCCAGCTGGCCCTCCGGGAGGAGACCTTCTCGTTCAAGGGCGACATCTACGAGTTCCCCCCGCCCGGCATCCCGGATCGAGGTGGCTTCGTCGAAACCCTGACCCTTGTGCCTCGGCCGCTGTACCCGTTCGAGACCTGGCAGGCCATCACCTCGCCACCCACGCTTGAGTACGTTCCCCGCAAAGGCTGGGGTGGTGTGTTCTGGCTCAAGCACCACAGTTTCGCCAAGCAGTTCTGGGAGACCTACGCCGCCAACTATCAGGCTGCCCACGGCCGGGAGCCGGCGCCGGGGGAGAAGCGGATGCTGGTGGTCAACCCGTACATCGCCGACTCGAGGGAACAGGCCATGGCCGAGGTTCGAGACGGTCACGATGAGTTCTGGAAGTTCCTCGGCCCATACGGGTGGAGCAGGGGCTACATGGGCCCGGACGGCAAGCCATCGCCCGCCGGGCTGATCCCCACTCTCGAAGAGTCGATCGAGAACAAGACGTGGCTCGTCGGCACCGCCGATGACGTTGCGGCCGAGATCTCCTTCTACCGCGAGTCGCTCGGTGGCCTGGAGAACCTGATCATCTTCCCCAACATGCCAGGCGACCCCTACGAGAAATCCGCCGAGCAGTTGACCCGCTTCGCCGAAGAGGTGCTGCCGAAACTGTGACCTGGCCCACCGGTCCGAGTCCGGGCCCGGGCCCGGGAGGCTCTCGAGCGTGACACTCCGGCTGCGCAACGCCCGGTTGGAAGACGGCCCGCTGGTCGACGTCATCATCGACGACGCCCGCATCACCTCGGTCGGGCCGGCCGACCCGAACCCTGCAACCGAGCCGCGCCGGGGCGAGGAACTGGACCTGGCAGGCTCGTTGCTGGTGCCGGCCCCGGCCGAGCCCCATGCCCATCTCGACAAGGCGTTGACTGCCGACGTAGTGCCGAACCCGGCCGGCGATCTCGGCGGGGCGATCGAGGCCTGGCTGGCCCATCGCCCCACCATCACCAAGGCCGACTACGTCGAACGGGCCACCACCGCCGCCGAGCTGAGCCTGGCCAACGGGTGCACCGCGCTGCGGACCCATGTCGATCTGGGGGTCGACATCGGCACCACCGGCGTCGAGGCCATGCTGGAGGTCAAGGCTGCGCTCGGCTCGGTGATGGACCTGCAGCTGGTCGGGCTGGTAGCCGGGCTCACCTCGCCCGGCGGCGCCGAGGAGCTGGCCCTGGTGCGAGAGGCACTCGACATGGGGCTCGATGTGGTTGGCGGCGTGCCCCATATCGAAGCGGACCCGGCCCGGGCCATCGACCTGGTGCTGGAGGTGGCCGGGGAGTACGGGCGACCGATCGACCTCCATGCCGACGAGAATCTCGATCCCGCCTCCCATGATTTGGAGACCTTGGCCCGCCGGGTGTCGGCCACCGGGTTCGAGCATCCGGTGGTGGCCAGCCACTGCGTCGCCCTGTCCATGAAGCCCGAGGCCGAACAGCATCGGATCGCCGAAGCGGTGGCGGCGGCCGGGGTGATGGTGGTGAGCCTGCCCCAGACGAACCTCTACCTCCAGGCCCGCAACATCGCAACCGCCCCGCCCCGCGGGTTGACCGCGCTGGCTGCGCTTCGCCGGGCCGGAGCCGTCATCGCCGGCGGTGGCGACAACCTCCGGGACCCGTTCTGCCCCGTCGGCCGGGCCGACCCGATGGAAACCGCGAGCTTGCTGGTGATGGCCGGCCATCTGCCGCCGGACGCCGCCTACCATTGCGTGTCCGGCGGCGCCCGGGCGGCCATGGGCCTGGAGCCGGTTGCGATCTCGGCCGGCCGGCCGGCCGAGCTTTTGGCCCTTCCGTCGGCCTCGATCAGCGGAGCGGTCGCCGCCGCCCCGGGCGGTCGGTTGGTGATCCGTCGGGGCCGGGTGGTCGGCGCGGCCCGCTGGTCAGCCGACGAAGGCCAGGCCCTCTTGGAGTAGCGCCCGCCACCGCGCCTCGTCGATGGTGGTGACCGCCAGCCACTCCTTGAAGACCGTCCCCGTCGGGGCGAACGACTGGCCCTCCCCGTCGGCGATCAGCTCGGTCGGCGCGCCGTGAACAGCGGGCCGGCGCTCGGTCGGCGCCAGGTGAACATTGTGTCAACTTGGGGGAACGGAATCCACGGCAACCTCGGGCCACTGTAGGATCTCCCGATGGCTGGTTGTGGGTTCGTTTCGGGCTGCGCCGGGAGCTCGCGGTCTTGAGCTCGCCTGGTGTGCCGGAGTCCGGCCCGGAGGCGTTGCGGTTCGACGCGGTCGGCAAGATCTTCCCAGACGGCACCGAGGCATTGGCCGATATCAGCTTCGCCGTCGGGTCCGGTGAGTTCGTGACCGTGGTCGGTCCGTCCGGGTGCGGCAAGTCGACCCTGCTGCGGATCGCCTCCGGTCTCGACGAGGCCACAAGCGGCGCCTGCACCGTCGACCGGTCCAATATCGGCTACGTGTTCCAGGACGCAACCCTGTTGCCGTGGCGAACGGTGAAGCGCAACGTGGCGTTGTTCGCCGAGCTGCACGACGTGGCTTCCGAGGAGCGGGAGCGGTCGGTGGATGCGGCGATCGAGTTGGTGGGCCTGTCCGGTTTCGAGGGGCACCACCCCCGGCAGTTGTCCGGCGGGATGCGGATGCGGGCGTCCCTGGCCCGATCGTTGGTCATGCAGCCCCCGGTGTTCCTGTTCGACGAACCGTTCGGGGCCCTCGACGAGATCACCAGGGAGCGGCTCAACGAGGAGACGCTGCGGCTGTTCGCCCATGAGGGTTTCGCCGGGCTTTTCATCACCCACTCGATCTCCGAGGCGGTGTTCATGAGCACCAAGGTCCACGTGATGTCGGCCCGGCCGGGCCGGATCGTCGCCACCTACGACATCCCGTTCGAGTATCCCCGCCACCCCGATCTCCGGTTCGAGTCGTCGTTCGCCGAAATCAGCGGCGACGTGAGCCACGCCCTGCGGGGAGCCCACCAGTGAGCACGCCGATGGGTGCACCGGTGACCAGCCCGACCCCGGCCGACGGCCAGGACGCCATAGTGAACGTGACGGGCCCCCGGTCCTCGGGCCAGGCGTTCCGCAACCGGGTCCTCCCGCCGGTGCTGGTCTTCATCGGCTTCATCTGCGTCTGGTATGTGTCGGCCGCCCTTCTCGGCGAGAGCACCCGCAAGACGGCGCTGGCCTACCCCCATGAGGTCATCTCGGAGTTCTTCGGCGGCGCCGGCGGCGCCCAGCCGGGACAACTGCTCTCCGCCACCTGGCTGACCTTCGTCGTTGCCCTGGCCGGGCTGCTGATCGCCATGGTGTTGGGCACCATCTTCGCAGTGCTGATGAGTCAGGCCCCATGGGTCGAGACGTCGTTCTACCCCTACGCGGTGCTGTTGCAGACCGTGCCGATCCTGGCCCTGGTCCCGCTGATCGGTCTGCTGTTCGGTTTCGGCATGGGGGCCCGGATCCTGGTCTGCGTGATCATCTCGTTGTTCCCGATCATCACCAACACCCTGTTCGGCCTGAAGTCGGCGGAGAAGGCCCAGCACGAGCTGTTCACCCTGCACCGGGCCGGCCGGATGACCCGCCTGATCAAGCTCCAGTTTCCGGCCGCACTGCCGGCGATGTTCACCGGCTTCCAGATCTCGGCCGGATTGTCGGTGATCGGCGCCATCGTCGGCGGCTTCTTCTTCGGCCGGGGCCCCCGCGATCTGGGGAACCGGATCCTGCTGTACTCCAATCGGCTCCGGCCGGCGGAGATGATCGCCGCGGTGATCCTCTCGGCGCTGCTGGGCGTGCTGTTCTTTCAGTTCTTCGGCTGGGCCAAGAACCGGCTCACGAGATCGTGGTACGAGGCGGGGCGCTAGCCGCTCCGCCCAGGTACGAGGCGGGGTAACAGGCCCGTAGGTGAAACAAGGGAGAGAACGAACCATGAGAAACAGCAACAGAACCGTGCTCCGATTGCTCGGCGCCCTGCTCGCTCTGGCCATGGTGGCCGCAGCGTGCGGCGACGACGACGGGGGCGACGGGGATGCAAGCGATGCAACAGATGCAACCGACGCCGGCGGTGAGGAGGCAGCGGCCGTCGAGGGCAGCCTCGATGATTGCCCGAATCCGATGGTGTTCCAGACCGACTGGTTCCCGGAACCGGAGCACGGTGCGCTCTACAACCTCACCGGCGGCGAGGGCAGCGTCGATCCCGAGTCCGGCCGCTTCACCGGGCCGCTGGCCGCCGAGCCGTCGATCGAGGTCGAGATCCGCTCCGGCGGGCCGTTCATCGGCAACCAGCCGACCGTTGCCCTGATGGCAACCGACGACGACATCTTCCTCGGCTATGTCAACACCGATGAGGCCATCGCCAACTACGAGGAGTTCCCAACCACTGCGGTGGCGGCGCCGCTCGACATCAACCCGCAGATCATCATGTGGGATCCCGAGACCTACGAGGTCGCCTCCTGGGACGACGTGCAGGGCACCGAAGCGGTGATCAATCACTTCGCCGGTGCTTCCTACACCGAGTTCCTGGTCGGTTCCGGCCTGGTCGACGAGGCGCAGCTCGACGCCTCCTACGATGGCTCACCAACCCGGTTCATCGGCGAGAACGGCGCCATCATGCAGCAGGGTTTCGCCACCCAGGAGCCGTACAACTACGAGAACGTCTTCGCCGAGTGGGGCAAGCCGGTGGAGTCGCTGCTGATCCACGACTCGGGCTATGAGCTGTACCAGGGCCCGCTGGCCATTCTGGATGACAAGTTCGATGATGCCGCCCGCTCCTGTCTCGCTGCCTTCGTGCCGATCTTCCAGCAGTCGATCGTGGACTTCCAGGAGGACCCGGCGGCGACCAACGCCGTGATCCTCCAGGCGGTCATCGATCTGGACAGCTTCTGGCAGCTCAGCGAAGACGGTGTGGCCAACACGGTGGTGGAGATGGGTGCACTCGACATCGTCGGTAACGGTCCGAACCAGACCATCGGCGACTTCGACCTCGACCGGGTGGACCAGGTCATCAAGCTCACCGCCGAGCAGGTGCCGTCGATCGAGGTTCCGGAAGGGTTGTCGGCCGAGGATCTCGTGACCAACGAGTTCATCAACCCCGATATCGGCCTGTAGCCCCAAAGAGCAGCAGGCGGCGGGTAACACATCCCCGCAGGAACCCCCGGCCCGAACGTTCGGACCGGGGGTTCTCGCGTCCCGACCCTCAGGCGACACCAGCAGCATGATCGTTCAATTCGGAACATGATGGATGGAGGTGAATGTGTCACAATGTCGCTGTACTGTGGCTATTCGGTTACGTCCGATTCTTCGGGTCGTGAGGCCCACCGAGCACCGCTTTCCCCCGCCGTATGAAGAAAACCCTCGCACCGCCGGCCCTGGAGGCCGAGCCAACCAAAAAGGCGACCAACGGGTCCGCGCCCCGGGTCGAGGCCCTCTCCCTGTCGCCGCCCCGCACCCTTCGCTCCCGGGTTCCCCAGGCGCTGCTCGCCGCACTGCTCATCGTCGGCGGCGGTCTCGGTGGACTGGTGCTGTTCAGCCGCTACAACCAGCGGTCGCCGGCCGTCATCGTCGCCACGCCGGTCTCCCACGGCCAGGTCCTGACAAGAGACGATCTGGCCATCGCCGAGGTCGCCTTCGACGGCAATGTGGCCACCATCGGCTCGATCTCCGACGCGGTGGACCGCTTCGCCGCTCACGATCTCGTCCCCGGTGAGCTGGTCTCACCGGCCGACCTGGCAACCGAGGAGCAGCTGGTCACTGCGGGCGAGTCGGTGATCGGCCTGCTGTTGGAACCCGGCCAGTACCCGACGAGAAGGTTGGTGGCCGGCGACAGGGTCGATGTGTTCGCACCCCGCTCCGAGCCACCGGCAACCGGCCCATTGGCATCGGACCTGGTGGTGTTCGATGTCGTCGAGTCATCGAATGACGGCCGCAATCTGCTGGTGTCGATCGTGGTCACCGAGTCGGAGGCTGCGGCGGTGTTCGAGGCGGCGGACGGCAGCGGTGTGCGGTTGTCGCTCAGAGGCCGGAACTAGGAGCGGGGAGCCCGATGACGGTGATCTCGCTCATCTCCTGCTCCGGGGCCCCCGGCGTCACCACCATCGCCCTGTCCACCGCGGCCGGTTTGACCGCCACCGACGCCGATGAACCGGTGATGGTGGAGCTGGCGTCGAGCGGCGGTGTCGTGGCCAGCCAATACGGTCTGCCGACCGAACCGGGCCTCACCTCGCTGGCCCTCGCCCTCGGCAACGAAAATCCCGAACTGCTGGCCCACGCCCAGGAGCTCCCCGGCGGGCTCCCGGTGGTGTTCGCTCCGCCGTCGAGCTCCAAGACGGGCAAGCTGCTGGCGGCCAAGGCGCTGCCACTGTCGCACTACCTCCAGGAAACCACGGCAACCGTGCTCGCCGACTGCGGCCGGGTGACGGCAGGCACCCCGCTGCGACCGGTGCTCGAACGGTCCAGTCTCATCGGGCTGGTGGTCCGCCCGTCACGGGAGAACTTCCACCTGGCCGCCACCACCTCCGTCGAGTTGAACGAGGCGGCATCGGAACCGCTGCCGATGGGTTGGGTCGTGGTCGGCCACTGTCCATGGTCCCACGATGAGATCGTCGGCCGCTACGGCCTCCCCGTCTTGAGCCTGATTCCCGACGACCGCCTCGGTGCCGAGGCGGTTGCCGGCCTTCGTCGTCTCCGTCGCCGCTCACCGCTGGCCCGCAGTGCCCAGTCCTTCGCCGACGACATTGCGAAGCACCTTCGGGTCACCTCGCCCTCGGCCCCGCTCGGCTACCTGGACCGGGCCGAAGCCGACGCCACGCCGTCCGGCGATCACACCGATGGGCCCGAAGACGAGCACACCGGGCTCGCCCAGGGCGCCAACGGCAGCGATCCGGCACGAGAGGCCACGATCCGGTGATCGACGGGGCGGTGATCCCTCGGCTGGCGTCCGACGTCGGCGAGGCCCTGGCCAGGACCAGGTTCGAATCACTGGCCCCCGACGACCGAAAACAGCTCGCCATCGCCACCTCGACCCAGATCGCCAAGAACTACCAGCTCTCGATGATGAGCAGCTCCGGCACACTGCTGACCGACGACGAGATGGCCGAACTCACCTCGGCACTGTGCGACACCGTGCTCGGCACCGCCCAGCTCGGCCCTCTGCTCCGGCAGGGACACCGCTACAGCGACTTCCACATCAACGGTGCGGCCAATGTCTTTGCCAAGGAACGGCTCACCGGTCGTACGGTGGCCCTCGATCCGATCGTCGGCGGCGAGGACGAGCTGATCGATCTGGTCAAGAAGCTGATCCGGGCCTATGCCCCCGGCGAGCCCCGGTTCGACGCCGGCAGCCCGGCGGTCGACATCCAGCTACCAGATGGTGAACGGGTCCACGCCATGCGCAACGTGGTCGACCCGCCGGTCGTCCTGGCCATCCGCATCCCCGACTTCTCCTTGGAGACCATCGGCGACCTGGTCGACAACAACACCATCGACGAAGATATGGCCCGCTTCCTGCTGGCCGCGGTGGCGGCGAGGATGAACATCATCGTCGCCGGCGGCACCGGCAGCGGCAAGACCACCCTGCTACGGGTGCTGCTCAACGAGGTCGACCCGATGGAACGAATCGTCACCATCGAAGACCTCCGGGAACTGCACCTCGCCAAGTACCCGAAGCGGACGCCGAACGTGTGGTCGGCCGAAGCGGTCAAACCGAACGTGGACGGGCAGGGTGAGGTCACCGTGAAGTACCTGCTCCGGGAGTCGCTGCGGCAGGACCCGGATCGGATCGTGGTCGGCGAGGTCCGTGGCCCGGAAGCGCTCGAGATGTTCAAGGCGATGAGCACCGGCAACGAGGGCTCGATGTGCTCCATCCACGCCCGGTCGGCCTCGAACATCGTGTCGAGGCTGATCCAGTGCATCCCGGATCGGAATCCGAACCAGGTCTGTATCGAAATCGCCAACAGCGTGGACCTGTTCGTCCACCTGACCCGATCCCCCGACGGTCCGAGGATCACCTCGATTCTCGAAGTCGACGATCACCTCCCCGAGGTCGACGGCGTCGTCCACACCACCAAGATCTGGCAAGGCGATGGCGTGGCCCATCCCCGCCTCGTCGGGAGACCGTCCGGGGTCCGGCTGGCCCGGCTGAACGAGAACGGGTGGCCATCGTGAGCGCCGCAGCGGCCGCAGCGTTGTGCGGGTTGGCGGTGGCGATGGGTGCATGGCTCCTGCTGATGGCCGCCACCGGCAAGGTGGTGGTCGGAGGCCGGTCCGCCGGCCGCAATGCCCGGCCCGGATCGGGCGGCCCCGATCGGCGGGCCGACCCCCGCACCGTGTTGTTCGTCCTGGCCGGCATCGGGGTCGGGTTGGCCATCCTGGTCACGACCCGGCTGGTGGTGGCGGCGGTGGCCGCCGGTCTGGCCGTGGTCCTCATACCCCGGGTCATCCAGGCCAGGGCCGACCGGGAACGGGCGATCGCCAAGATGCGGGCCGCATCGGAGTTCGTCGAATCGATCCGGGGGTCACTGGGTGCCGGGAGTGGGCTCGAGGCGGCCATCACCGAGTCGGCGCTGCGTCCGCCCCAGGCTCTGGAAGCAGAGCTCTCGGCCTTCGTGGAGTACGCCCGGCAGCCGGAGATCAGTACCGAGCAGGCCCTGCAACGTCTGGCCGATGATGCCGGCGAACCGGCCATCGACCTGCTGGTCGGCTCGCTACTGGCCGCCCTGCGTGGGGCTGCGGGCGACATGGGCCAGCTGTTCGAGAGGATCGCCGACCAGGGTCGGGAGTTCGCCGAGACCAGAGCGCTGACCCAGGCCGAGCGGGCCAAGGTCGAGTTCCAGACCCGGTTGCTGTCGTTGCTGGTGGTCGGTGTGGCGCTGCTGTCGGTGCTGGTCTCCCCTGACCTGACATCGGCCTACGACGCCAGCCCGGTCGGCCAGTTTCGACTGCTGGTGCCCACGGTGATCTTCGCCCTCGGTTGGTGGTTGCTGACCAGGATGAACCGCGTCGAGTCGGCCTACCGGTTCCGGCTACGGGAGGTCGAACCGTCGTGACCTGGATCGCCCTGATGTGTGGCCTGGCGGTGGCGGCCGGCGTCTGGATGCTGCTCACCAGCCTGCGCCGGACCCCTCCCAGCCTGGTTGCCATTCCGGTCGGCCAGCGGGTCGGGGTCTCGGTTGCGGCCCGTCGCCAGGCCGCCCCCGAGGTGGGCAGACGGCTGAACCGCAGCGGCAGCTTCCAGCGGAGCGTGCTCGGCGGCCCGGCCCGATGGTCGATCTACCGGGATCTCGCAGCCGATCTTCGGGTGGTCGACTACAGCATCGAGTACCTGATCTACAGCCAGATCGCCACCACCGTGGCCGGTGTCATCGGGCCGCTGATCATCATGGCCACCTTCCTTCCGCTGGCCGGGATCGCCGCACCTCCGGTGGTGGCCCTGCTGCTGTGCGTCGCCGGCGGGGCCATCGGTTACTACCTCCCCCTCTACACGCTGCGGAGCGACGCCCTGGCCCGCCGCCAGGAGTTCGCAGCTGCACTCTCGCACTACGTGTCGTTTGTCGACGTGATGGTGTCCGGCGGCAACTCGATCGATTCGTCGTTCGAGTTCGCCGCCGAATTGGGCGAAGGCTGGGTGTGGGACGAACTCCGGTTCGCCATCGCATCGGCAGCCAGCGCAACCCTGGCCCCCTACCGGGCCTTGCATGAACTCGGCGACGAGCTGGGCGTCGTCGAGTTGTCGAACCTGTCCCGTCGATTGGAACAAACCCAGTCGACGGGCGCGGCCATCGGACCGGCATTGCGGTCCCTGGCCAACTCATTGGCAAAGGACCAGGCCCGTCAGGTCAAGGTTGCCGACGACGAGGTGACGGAGAAGATGACCTTTCCGTTGATGATCGTTCTCTGCTCCCTGTTGACCTTCTTCGGTATCGCTGCAGTGACGGCGATTCTCCGGGCGGCGCAGGGTTTCTGACCCCACAACACAAAAGCATGATGAGAGAGGAGCGCCCCGTGCGCTTGACCCAGCAAGACCCGGAATTCGCCGGATCACCAACACCCCTCAACCGGGCCACCCGCCTCTGGCACTGGCTCAAAGACGATGCAGGAGCCATCGCCATCGAGTACGTGATCGTGGCCATCGCCCTGTTGGCCATCGCCGGTGCCATCGCCGCGGCGCTGACCACATTGGGCAACGACGCCGTCGAGCAACTGCCCGACTCGGTCAGCGGGCCCTAGCGGTTCCACCGGCTCCGAGTCGGCCCGCACCGATGCAACGCATTGTTCGCCGTACGAAGAGCACCGAGGCCGGATCGGTCTCGGTGCAGGCGGCGCTGGTCGTGATACCGGCGCTGTTCTTCGTGCTGATCCTGTCGCTGCAGTTCAGCTTCGCCTGGATGGCTGCGGCCGCGGTCCAGACCGCGGCCGAGAATGCGGCCGACGCCGCCTCGGCCCGCAACGGCTCGGTGGCCGACGGTGAGGCGGCAGCCCAACGAGTGCTGTCGAGCACCGGGTACGCCACGGTCACCTCGTCGAGCATCGAGATCGGCGACAGCACGGTTCGAGTCGAGCTCCGGGCCCGGGCCTACCAGTTCTTCCCGGTGCCATGGAACGTGGTGGGTATCGCCGAGGTCGGTGTCGAGGACTTCCGATCGAGCGCGGAGCGGCGATGACGACCAACCGGCGGGTTGCTCCGAGTGTCGCCTCCGGCGAAACGCCCATTGGCTCCGATCGGGGCGACGTGGCCATCGAGGCGGCGATCGTGGCGCCGGTGCTGTTCTTCCTGATGTTCGCCGGGCTGCTGGTGGCCGGTCGCTCGATCCAGGCCAGGAACCAGGCCGAGTCGGCGGCCCAGGAAGCAGCCAGAGCGGCCTCGCTTGAACAGACGCCGGGGGCGGCGGTGGCCGCGGGCCAGCGGGCGCTCGACAGCAACGTGGCCGACACCGCAGGCATGGTCTGCTCGGCCGCCATCGCCGCCGCCAGCCTGGAACCGGGATCGGTCGTGGAGGTCCAGGTGACCTGCGACGCCCGGCTCATCGCCGGTCGGCAGGCCACCTTCGTGGCCACCGCCTTCGAGGTGGTCGACACCTACCGCCAGGGTGACGGGCCATGAACGCAACGGCGTACCGCCGGCGCCTCCAGCTCGATGAGCGGGGATCGATCAGCATCGCCGGAGCTGTTTTCGGGATCGGGATCTTCCTGCTGGTCGGCCTGGTCCTGATGCAGGGTCAGAGCCTCGGTTCGTTGTCGCGGACCAGGGAGGCGGCCGACAACGCGGCCAGGGCCGGGGCTCAGCAGATCGACACCGATCACCTCCTCGGCACCGGGGAGGTCAGGATCGACAGGGTCCTCGCCACCCAGGCGGTCAACGAGTATGCGGCCAATCTGCCGTCGGTGCAGGTCACCTCGGTGGAGGTCGTCGGCCCAACCATCACGGTCACGGTGGCCGAGACCATCACCCCCATCGGAGCCATTGGCCGGACCCGAACCTTCACCGCAACCGAATCCGCGACCGCCCTGCAGGGCGTGACGGGAGCAATCGAATGAACCGACTGTCTCGAACCCTTGTCCCCCTTCTGGCCCTCGTCACGCTGTCGGCCATCGTTTTTGGCATACCGGTGCTGTTGATCGTCCTCGTCGGCTGGCCGGTACCGTCGCCGATGCCGACCTCGGCCGAGCTCGGCGACGTCTTCGCCGGGCGAGCCCCGATCCCGGCCGACTACCTGATTTCGGTGTTTGCCATCGTCATGTGGCTGCTGTGGATCCAGATCCTGTGGGCGACCCTGATCGAGACCGCAGCCGCATTCCGGGGTCGTCTGGCCAACCGGGCCAGGATGGTGCCGGCGGTGCAGATGGGCGTGGCCAAGCTGGTGACGACCGCAACGCTTCTGGCAACCTCGTTCGCCGTTCGACCTGCGTCGGCGGGTCCGCTCGTGCCGGTGGCGTCGGCCCAGCCGATGACGAATGGGTCGAGCGCGGCGCCCCGCCAGGCCTACGCCGTTCGACAGCACCAGGAGCAGCCGGCCCCGGCCCCCGCTCCGGCAACGGCGACGGCCCACCTCACCGAGACCGGCGACACCTGGTGGGGCATTGCCGAGCAGCACTTCGGCTCCGGTACCCGTTGGAAGGAGATCCGGGCCGTCAATCTCGGCCGGACCATGGCCGACGGCACGGTCATCTCGACCGGTACCGACATGCTGAAACCGCAGTGGCGGCTCCTGCTTCCGTCGAGGCCGACCGTCAGCTCAACCACCGGGTCCGGGGTGGCACGGAGTGTGGTCGTCGAGCGGGGCGACACGATCTGGGGTATCGCCGAGGAAGACCTGTCCGAAGCGCCGGCCGAGCCGGACCGAGTCGGAGACGAACGCAGCGAACCGTCGGTTGGCGAGGTCGCCGAGCACGTCTCGCAGATCGCCGACCTGAACCGGAGTCGGCTCGACGGCAACCCTGATCTGATCCATCCCGGCCAGCAGCTCGACCTGCCCCCGCAACCAATGGTGGTGGACAAACCGGCAGCCGGCTCGGAGTCGGCAGTCGCCGCGGCCCCTGCCACCACATCATCAACTGCGGCCCCCACAACCGCAGCTCCGACCACTGCAGCACCGACCACTACGGCCCCCACGACGGCCGCGCCGACGACCACGGCCCCCACGACGGCCGCTTCGACGACCGCGGCCCCGGCAGCGTCGATGGTCGCACCGGTGCGGCCAAGCCAATCGACGGCCCCGACGGTGGCCTCGACCGCCACCGCACCGACGTCGTCCTCCACAGCCCCGGCGTCGTCGGTGGCTGCGTCGTCGGCCACCGCCTCGCCCCGCACCACCAGGGCCAACGGGCAGGCTGTATGGCCAACGCTGGCCACTCGACCGCCGCCCCCGCCGACCAGCCGGCCGGGCGCAGCCCGTGCCGCCCCGCCGACCACCGCCTCCACCGAGAGCTCTGCCGGCACCGGCGCCGCCGAGGGCTCCGGCGACAACAACAGCAGCGACAACGACAACAACAGCGACAACGACAACAACAGCGACAGCAACAACAACAGCGACAGCAACAGCGACAATGGCACCGAAGGCGGAACCGGACCGACCGAGACGAGCGCAGCTTCTGTCGGCCGATCGTTGGCGGGGGCCGTCGCAGTGGCCGAGGGTGTGTCCGTGCCCACCACCTCGGCGGTCGATGGCCCCGGTTCGGACTCGCCGTCGCTCACCGGCGAGTTCCGCAACGACAGCGCCGGGGTGGCCGAGCGGCCCGACGATGGCGGCGACGCCGATTCCGTCGCCACCTCGGCGTTGGGACCGCTGTCGGCCGATGACCCCTCTGAACTGCGGACCGGCGTCGAGCTCAGGGAGTCGGAGTTGGTGGCCGGCCAGTCGCCGGGCGAGGCCGAGGATCTCGACAGCCAGTCGAGTCGGGCGCCGGTGTTCGTCGGTTTGGCCGCCTTGACACTGCTGGGTGGCTATCTCCATCGAGCCAGGGGCCGGCGGCGCCAAACGGCGATGCGAAACCGCCATCCGGGCCGCCGTCCGGCTGAACCGAAGCGTCGGACCCGAGCGGTCGCCCGGCGGCTGTCGGCCGCCGCCGAGGCCGGCCACCCGGAGTTCGTGAACATCGGCCTGCGAGCGCTCAGTCGCCAGCTCCAGGACGTGTCGCCCGAGCAGCTGCCCATCATCTCCGGGATCTGGGTCAGCCACAATCGCCTGGTCATCGCCCTCGCCGACGACTCGCCCCGGATCACCCCGCCGGAACCGTTCGTCGAATTCGCCGACGGGTCCGGCTGGAGCCTCCATCGGTCCAAGCTGGATCTGGCGGCGAAGTATGCCCGGGGGGCCAACGGTCCGCTGCCGCTGCTGACAACGGTCGGCACCACCACCGCCCTCGACCTGGCGCTGACCACCAACAGCAGAGCGCCGGCCGAGGCCTACGGGCTGGCCAGCTCGTTGCTGTTCGCCATCGACCTCGAAGCCGGTCGGGTCATCTCGGTGCAGGCCAACGATGACGTCTCCACCATCGAGGCCCTGACCATGATGGCCTTGGAGCTGGCCACCAGCGAGACCGCCGATCAGGCCGAAGTGGTCTGTGTTGGATTCGGGCATCGACTGGCCACCTTCGATCGGGTCATGGTGGTCGATGACGTGTCCGAGATCCTGGCTGATCTCGAGGACGTCACCGGGCGGGCGGTCTACGCCGCAGCCGACGCCAGCCCCTTCGCCACCAGGGTCGGCAACGGGGCGGCCGACACCTGGAACCCGGTCATCGTGTTCCACGCCGATGGCTACGACCCCCATTCCCGGACCCTGATCGAGCTGGCCGAGCGGACGCCAGGTGGCGTGACCGCGGTGTGCGGCTACCCGACCGGTAGCGGCTGGACCCTGCGGCTCGACGGCGACAAGATCTCCTGCCCCGATCTGCCCGGCGACCTCGGTCACCATCAGTTCAAACGGCCGGAGTTGGACGGTGTCGAACTGATTCCCGACCTGTTCGACGAGCCATGGGATGACGTGCCGCTCGACGACGACTTCTGGCAGCCGATGGACCCGGTCGAGGCAGCGCACACGTGGCATCTGCTCGATTCGGACGAGACGAGCTGGCGGCCGATGCAGTCGGTCACCGCACCGGAAAAACGGACACGGCCCGCCTCGAACGATCACGACAAGACGATGGCCGTGGTGGTGAACCAGCCCGATGTCGAGCCGGAGCCGGACCCCGAAGACCTGTGGGATCGTTTTGTCTCGTTCGACCCCGAGGGCTGGCCCGACACCGACATCCCCGCCCTGGATCAGCTCCGCCACTCGGTGGAGCATCGGCCGGACGAGCATCCGCTCGACGCCGAGGTCGATCGGTTGATCTTCGACGGCAAGGGTCGCCCACAGGTCGACGATGGGGGCCGGGGCCGGCACCTCTATGTGGTCGACGACGACACCGATGATGTTGACGATCCGCTGTCCGCCGAGCATCCGCTGTCCGCCGAGCCGCCGGTGTCCGCCGAGCCGCCGGTTCCCGACGCAGGCCGGCCGCTCGATCCCGGGGCGCCGGAGCC
>CAMYLA010000051.1 GCA_947259095.1 uncultured Acidimicrobiaceae bacterium
GACCGAGTCCATGTCCTCGAAACCCAGGAATGCGAAAAAGGCCAGGAACGCACCACCCGCCACCCCGCTCCAACCGGTGAGACTCGATGGGGGTCCCAGAAGGTCGCCGGCTCGGCTGCCGAGTTCGCCGATGCTGTCGCGCCCGGCCCAGACCACGAGACCCAACCCGATGATCTCGACGACCGTGAAAACTGCAGCGGCGACAACCGACTCCTTCACCCCGCTGACGGCGATCCCGCACAGGACAACGACGAGGGCGATGACGAGAAGCCAACGTGGACCGTCGATCAGTTCGGCGACGTACCCGCCGAAGGCATTGCTGATTGCCGACGCCGCAACCACCCCCGCAGTGAGCACCGCCACGCCAACCGCCCCGGTCAGGAACCGCCGCCCGAAGGCGTGATCGACGAACACCGCCTCTCCGGCAGCCTTCGGGAGGCGACCCGCCAATTCGGCGAACCCGATCGCGGTGATACCGGCCAACAGGGCTGAGAGCAGGAAGGACAGAGGTGCCTTCAGACCGGCCTCACCTGCCACTTCACCGGTCAGCGCATAGATACCGGCACCGATGGTGGTGCCAAGACCGTAGAGCACGAGCAGCGGCAGCGAGACTTCCCGTTGCAGCCCGGCGCCTTTGACGTCCTCCGCACCTCCACCACCGACGGTGCTCGGATCGGGCGCAGCCTTCTGAGCGCCTCCCTCCTTCACACCACAGCCTCGGGATCCGGTCCTCTCATGGACCCAGTCTCGCAGCGTCACGCCGGCCATGGCAGGGCCGAATGTCCACTCGCAAAGCCGTCGTCTCTGGTCGAGTGGCGGGCGAAGGGTTAGCTTGGGAGCAGCGACCGTGGTCGGTGCGCCGTTCGGCGGGTTGGCTGGGAGGCGATGTTGATGTGGGCAGTGTTGATCCCGGGCAAATGAGGAGCGACGGATCGGCGGCTCCCGCGCTTGCGTTGGCGGCCCGCGGCTGGTCGGTGGTCCCGGTTCACACCGTGACCGATGGCCGCTGCAGCTGCCGACGAGTCCATTGCCCGTCGCCGGGCAAGCATCCCCGTGTCCTGTGGGAGCACTGGATGACGCAAACGGCAAGGCCGACACAGATCGAAGCCTGGTGGGACCGATGGCCAGACGCCAACATCGGCGTCATCACCGGCTGGGTCTCGGCGTTGGTCGTCCTCGACATCGACCCCCGGAACGGCGGCGATGCCGGCCTCGCCGCCCTCGAGGCCGAGGCGCAGGCGTTGCCACAGACCGTCACCAGCGTCACCGGCGGGGGAGGTCGCCACCTGTACTTCGCCCATCCGACTCATCTCGTGCCTTCCCGCCCCCTCGCCGACGGTGTCGACCTCAAAGCCGAAGGCGGCCTGGTGGTGGCACCCCCCAGCCGGCATCGGTCCGGCGGCACATACCACTGGCCGGCTGGTCATGGACCAGACCAACATGAGCTGGCCATCTTCCCCGAATGGCTCGACCGGCTGTCGGTCACCCTCGACGGACCCCGGGGTGCCGGGCCGCCGGCCCCGATGGCCCGCACCGCGGCCGAACGGGCAACGTTTGCCGACCTGTGGTCGGACCTCGGGGTCGACCTCCAACCGCAGGAGTTCATGGCCCGCTGCCCGCTTCATGACGATCACCGACCCTCGCTTCACATCGATCCGGACGGGTGTCGTTGGTTCTGTTTCGGGTGTCGTCGCGGTGGTGGCATCCAGGCGTTGCGTCAGCTCGTTGATCCTGAGGGCGAGCCGTCCCTGCGATGGCAGCCGGTCGTGGGCGACGTGTCGGAGGCACCGACGCTCGCTGCCGAACTGCACGTGGACGTCGTCGGCGAGAGTTTCCACCAAGACGAGCTTCTTGCCCTCACCGGGGGCCGGCGCACATGGTCCGGCGCCCACCGCAGGGTGCTGGCGACGCTGGAACCCGACGACGGCAACCCGTTCGACGCCCAGGCTGTGGCGGTCAGGATCGAGGACAGCCCCGTCGGTTACCTTCCCCGCCAGGCAGCTCGCATCTACCGGCCGATCGTCGAGGAGTCGATAGCGAACGCCGGTGTCGCCACCTGCGTTGCGGAGATCCGTGGAGGCTGGGAACGGGCTCATGGCGACCTGGGCCGCTTCGGGGTCATCGTCACTCTGCCGAAGCCGGCTCGGAACCGGTGACGGGTCCGGGCTCCGAACACCTCGATGGCCCTCGTCGGCTCGGCTTTGTCGTGAATCCGATCGCCGGTATGGGAGGCCGTGTCGGGCTGAAGGGAACCGACGACGTTGTCGAGCGGGCCATCGAACTCGGTGCGGAACCAACCGCTCATGTGAAGGCGGGGGAGATGCTGCGCCGGTTGCATCGGCTGCTGACGGCCACGTCACACCCGATCGACGTCGAGTGGTTGACGTGCTCGGGCACGATGGGAGCCGACCACCTCTCGAGCGCCGGCTTCGTTGACCGCTCGATCCTCTACGAGCCGGGCGAGGCGACAAGCGCCGATGACACCAAGCAGGCGGTGGGGCGCTTGGTGGGCGCAGGCACGGAGCTGGTCGTCTTCTGCGGCGGCGATGGCACGGCGCGCGACGTGTGCAGCGTCACGGGGCGCACCACTCCCGTTTTGGGGGTTCCGGCCGGGGTCAAGATGTACTCGGGTGTCTTCGGGGTCACCCCGGCCCGTACGGCTCAGATCCTGTTCGACTACCTGGTTGGCAACCTCGAGCTGGCCGAGGTCGAGGTCCTCGACGTCGACGAGGAGCGCTACCGGCGGGGCGAGTGGGCGGTGCGCCTCTACGCCATGGCCCGAACTCCCTTCGAGCCAAACTTCACCCAGACGGCAAAAGCACTGATCACAGGTGTCAGCGAGCGCCAGGCGAGTGATCAGATCGCCGACGACGTGATCGAGCGAATCGAGGCCGAGCCGGAGAAGCTGGTTCTTCTGGGACCGGGGAGCACGGTCGAGGCGGTCGGTCGTGGGCTCGGTATCGACAAGACGCTGCTCGGCGTGGACGCCGTGCTCGGTCGACGGCGGATCGGTGTCGATCTCAACGAACAGCAGCTCCTCGGACTGCTCGACGCCCACCCAGGTTGCCTGCTGGTGCTGAGCCCGATCGGGGCGCAAGGTTTTGTGCTTGGTCGTGGCAATCAGCAACTGAGCTCCCACGTCGTGCGCAGGATAGGCCCGGCCAATGTGATCGTGATCGCCACCCCGGCCAAGCTGAAGCGAACGCCGGTGCTGCGCTTCGATACCGGGGACGCAACGCTGGACGCCGCCTTCGCCAACACGGGCTACCTTGAGGTCGTGACCGGCTACCACCTGAGCCGGCTCGTCAAGGTTGCGGCCTGAAAGCGAAACGACCGTGAACTACCTCCCACACACCGACGATGATCGCCGGGCCATGCTGGCGGCGATAGGCGTGCCAGAGCTCGAGGATCTGTTTGGCGGGCTGCCGGAGCACCTGCGCTTTCCCAGCCTCGATCTGCCCCAACCGGTGAGCGAGCTCGAGGTCGAACGAGAGCTGGCAGGCCTGGCCGACCAGAATGTGAACACAAACCGAAGCACCTGCTTCCTCGGGGCTGGAACCTATCGCCACTACATCCCGGCAACGGTCGACTCGGTCCTGCAGCGCAGCGAGTTCTACACCTCCTACACGCCGTACCAGCCAGAGCTGAGCCAGGGAATGCTCCAGGCGACGTTCGAGTATCAGAGCATGATCTGCGCGCTGACAGGCATGGATGTCAGCACCGCAAGCCATTACGACGGGGCAACGGCGCTGGCCGAGGCTGTGCTGCTTGCTCTGGCCGTCGGCGGCGGCACCCGTCGAAAGGTGATCGCACCCGCCACCGTCCACCCGCAGTATCGAGAGGTACTGCGGACCTACCTGCAGGGCTCCGACGCATCGCTCGTCGGAGACGATGGGTTGAGCTTCGATCGGGAGCCGATCGAGGCGATGCTCGACGAGGAGGTGGCCGCCTGCGTGATCCAGAGCCCGAACTTCTTCGGTCAGTTCGAGCCTGTCGAGGAGCTGGCCCGGAGCGTTCACGACGTCGGTGGGCTGGTGATCGTGATCACCGATCCGATCGCCCTCGGTCTGTTCCGTTCACCGGGCGACGATGGTGCCGACATCGTCGTCGCCGAGGGCCAGCCGTTGGGCATTCCCCTCTCCTTCGGCGGTCCGCACCTGGGAATTCTGGCAACCAGGCAACAGTTCGTTCGGCGCATCGCCGGCCGTCTGGTCGGCCAGACCGTCGACAGCCATGGCGAACGGGGCTACGTGCTGACCCTCAGCACCCGGGAGCAACACATCCGGCGGGAACGAGCGACCAGCAACATCTGTACCAATGCCGCCCTGATGGCGCTGGCGGCAGCCGTCTACCTGGCAACGGTCGGTCGATC
Organism: uncultured Acidimicrobiaceae bacterium; assembly: GCA_947259095.1. Taxonomy (GTDB): domain Bacteria; phylum Actinomycetota; class Acidimicrobiia; order Acidimicrobiales; family SZUA-35; genus JAHELU01. Next base: position 4,373 of record CAMYLA010000051.1, read on the forward strand.
CGGCCTGAAGACGATCGCCGACCTCTGCTACCACAAGGCCCACTACGCGGCAGCCGAGATCGGCAAGCTCCCAGGCTTCGAGGTGAACCCCCGGAGCCCCGAGCGAGCGTACTTCAAGGAGTTCGTGGCTCAGCTTCCCGTCCCGGTGGCCGAGGCGAACCGCCGGTTGCAGAGCGAGTTCAACGTGATCGGAGGCTATGACCTCGGGCGTGACTTCCCCGGCCTCGACCATCAGATGCTGATCGCCGTCACCGAGATGAACACCCGGGACGACATCGATCGGCTCGTCACCGGTCTGGGGGCCGTGGCCGAGACGGCATCAACGTTCGAGGGGCGGGCGTGACCGAGCCGACCCTCTATGACAAGAGCGTGGCAGGACGGACCGCGGTCGACCTTCCAGCCCTCGACGTGCCACCGGCAAGCCTGCCCGACGACATGCTCCGCCACGACAACGGCCTGCCGGAGCTCTCCCAAGTCGACGTCGTGCGCCACTACCTGCGACTCTCGCAGCGCAACTTCGGCGTGGAGACCGGGTTCTATCCACTCGGGTCGTGCACGATGAAGTACAACCCGAAGACGTCGGAGGCCATCGCTCGCCTGGACGGCTTCGCACACACCCATCCGTTCCAGGATCCGGAGACCGTCCAAGCGAACCTGGCGGTGATGTATCGGCTGCAGGAGTGGTTGAGGGAGATCGGAGGCTTCGACTCGGTGTCTCTGCAGCCGGCGGCAGGAGCCCACGGCGAGCTCACCGGTCTGCTGATGATCCGGGCATACCATCTCGATCGGGGCGACGGGCAGCGCAGGAAGATCCTGATTCCGGACTCCGCACACGGAACGAACCCGGCATCGACGTCGATGGCAGGGTTCTCGGTTCTCCAGATCCCGTCAGACGATCGGGGCAACATCGACCTCCAGGCGGTCGGCGCCGCCTGTGATGAGTCGGTGGCCGGCATCATGCTCACCTACCCGAACACGCTCGGGCTCCTCGAAGAGCAGATCGAAGAGGTGACACAACTGGTGCACCGCTGTGGAGGTCTCGTCTACGGAGACGGCGCCAACATGAACGCACTCGCCGGCGTCATCCGACCGGCTGAGCTCGGCGTCGACGTCATGCACTTCAATCTGCACAAGACGTTCTCGACACCGCACGGGGGTGGCGGACCCGGGTCCGGGCCGGTGGCAGCTTCGGCCACCCTCGCCGACTACCTCCCCGGACCCGTCGTCGGAGTGGACTCGACCTCGGATGCAGGCCCCCCGGACCACTACCGCCTCGTCAACCCACCCTCCTCGATCGGTCGGGTGTGCACGTTCCACGGGAACTTCGCCATGCTCGTCAGGGCCTACGCCTACATCCGCATGCACGGGGCCGACGGACTGCGCCAGAATGCGCTGCACGCCGTCCTGAACGCCAACTACCTCCGCGTGAAGCTGCGCAGCACCTATCCCGTTCCGTTCGATCGTATCAACATGCACGAGTTCGTCTGCCAGGGCCGGATCGAAGGGAGCAACGTTCGCGCCCTCGACATCAGCAAACGCCTGATCGACTACGGCTTCCACCCGCCAACGAACTACTTCCCCCTGACCGTGTCCGAAGCCCTGATGATCGAGCCGACCGAGACCGAGAGCCGGGAGACCCTCGACGCCTTCGTCGACGCACTGCTACGCATCGCCGCCGAGGCCGTCGAGAATCCAGTCCTGCTCGAGTCGGCCCCTCACAAGGCGCCGATCGGACGGCTCGACGAAGTCCGGGCAGCGCGCCGGCTGGTGCTGCACCAGCGTCCCGCGACCGAGCCTGCGATCGAGCTCGAGTAGCTGGAAGCGCCGCTCGATATGATCCTGGTTCACCCCTCGACCCAGGCGGCCGTCGAGGCAGGGGAACTCGTCGAGCCGCGGCACCGAGCCCGGACGAGCCGAGGGCGTCCGATGGCGAGGAGATCTCCACCGGTGTCGATTCGGGCGAATCCAGCCGCTTCGTGTGGTCTGGCAGCGCAGGTAGGCGCTCCGCCTCACTAGAGACCTTCGGCCCTTGGCTGCCCCACCGGGAGCGACGACCATTGAGTCGTGTCCGCTTCAGGCCGCCAGGTAGCAGGAGATGTCGCTCCGTCGATCAGTGCCGAGGTGGCGACGTTCTCGGTGCGGTGGACCGGGTACGTCGACCCCGACGGTACCCCTCGGGGTGATCTCCCCGGCTTCGCTCGACGCGAGGAAGAACTCATCGATCTCTATCGGGCCATGTGGCTGACCCGAACGTTCGACGCAAAAGCGGTGGCCCTCCAGCGCACCGGCCGGCTCGGCACCTTCGCCTCGTCCCTCGGTCAGGAGGCGGTGGCGGTCGGAGTGGGGGCGGCGATGCGACATGATGACGTGCTCGTTCCATCGTTCCGAGAGTCCGGGGCGCAGCTGTGGCGAGGCGTGTCGCCGGCCGAGCTCTACCTTTATTGGGGCGGCGACGAGCGCGGCAGCGACTTCGCAGGACCCCGCGGCGACTTTCCCATCTGCGTACCCATCGGGACCCAGGTGGCCCACGCCGTGGGTGTTGGGCTGGCGTTCCAGCTTCGGGGCGAACCACGAGCCGCGGTCTGCCTGATGGGTGATGGAGCGACCTCTCGGGGTGACGTCTACGCCGCGATGAACTACGCCGGTGTCCGCCGGGCACCGATTGTGTTCGTAGTCAACAACAATCAGTGGGCCATATCGCTGCCGAGGTCGAACCAGACGGCGGCGGAGACCCTGGCCCAGAAGGCCATTGGTTGCGGGTTCACCGGAGAGCAGGTTGACGGCAACGATGTGATCGCCGTGCGCCATCGGGTCGAGGTCGCCCTGCAGCAGGCCCGAGCCGGCGGCGGGCCGACGTTGATCGAGGCCCTGACCTACCGGCTGGCGGATCATACGACGGCCGACGATGCGAGCCGCTACCGCGACGACGACGCCGTCAGTGAGGCGTGGGGGAGGGATCCCCTCTCGCGATTGCGAGCTCTCCTCGTTGCCGTCACCAGCTGGGGTCGCGACGATGAGGAGGCACTGCTGGCCGAGTGCAACGAACGGATCGAAGCCGGGGCGGAGGACTACCTCGCCACCGCAGCCCTGCCACCGACCGCCATGTTCGATCATCTCCACGCTGTGCTGCCGGAAGCGCTCGTCGAGCAGAGAGCGGCATTGGTTGCGCCAGACGCGGCCGAGGCTGGCCCGGTCGACGATGGCTGAGGCCACCCTCGTCGACGCCGTGGCCACGGCTCTCGCTCGGGCGATGGCCGACGACGACCGAGTACTGGTGCTCGGTGAGGACGTCGGCCGAAATGGCGGTGTCTTCCGGGCCACCGACGGTCTCTTCGACCGGTTCGGTCCTGATCGTGTGCTCGACATGCCGGTGTCGGAGTCGTTGTTCGCCGGGTTGGCCGTCGGCCTGGCCACCCAGGGCTTCCGGCCGGTCGTCGAGTACCAGTTCATGGGATTCCTCTATCCGGCCCTCGATCAGCTGGCGAACCACGCCAGCCGACTCCGTAACCGAACACGCGGTCGGCTCACCTGCCCCCTGGTCGTACGGGCCCCGTACGGGGGCGGGGTGCGGGCACCGGAACACCATTCGGAGAGCTTCGAGGCCATACTGGCTCACATTCCCGGCTTGCGAGTCGTGGTGCCGTCGTCTCCGGCCAGAGCGTACGGTCTCCTGCTGGCCGCAGTGGCCGACCCGGACCCCGTCGTGTTTCTCGAGCCGAAGCGGCTCTATCGGTCAGCCGTCGAAGATGTCGACGATGATGGCACACCGCTACCGCTCGACCGGTGCATCACCCTTCGTGAGGGCCGCGATCTGACCATCGTTGCCTGGGGCGCCTCCACCATCGAGGCGCTCGATGTGGCCGAGACCTTGGCAGCATCGGGCACATCGGTCGAGGTGATCGATGTGGCGACCTTGCGGCCGCTCGACATGACCACCATCCTGGCCTCGGTCGAGCGGACCGGTCGCTGCGTGATCGTGCACGAGGCCCCCCGAGCCGGTGGCCTCGGAGCCGAAATCGCGGCCGGACTGGCTGACGCCGGGCTCACCAGCCTCCTGGCGCCCGTCGTGCGCGTCACCGGGTACGACACGGTGATGCCACTGCCGCGGCTCGAGCGATACTATCTTCCCGACAGGGAGCGAGTGCTCGGCGCGGCCCGCCGAGTGCTGGAGTTCGCGTGACGACGTTCCGTCTCCCCGACGTCGGCGAAGGCCTCCAGGAGGCCGAGGTCATCCGCTGGCATGTAGGCCTTGGCGATCGTGTCGTGGCCGACCAGCCCCTCGTGACCATCCAGACCGACAAGGCCGTGGTCGAGATTCCCTCACCACGATCGGGCCGCATCGGTCGGCTGCACGCCGGATCCGGCGATATCGTCCAGGTCGGCGATGGCCTCGTCGACTTCACCGACGCCGACGCCCCGGACCCGGGGGCCATCGTGGGCGACCTCGTTCGGGCGGCGAGTGGGACGAGGGAATCAGCTGCTGCTCCTGCTTCGGTCACAACGGGCGCCGCCGGTGTCACGGATACGGTCCTGGTGGGAGCGGGCCGGTTCGTCGCCACTCCTGCGGTGCGGGCTCATGCTCGAAGCCTCGGCGTCGATTTGGTCGATGTCACACCCACCGGGGTCGGTGGCACCATCACCATGATCGATGTCGACCGCGCCGCGGCAGCCAGGCCGGGAGAGATCGTGCCGCTTCGAGGGGTGCGGAGGGCCATGGCGAACAATATGACAAGAGCCCACGCCGAGGTCGTGCCGGCAACCGTGACCGACCTGGCCGACATCGGCGCCTGGGAACCCGATGAGGCCGCAACGCTGCGGCTGGTGCGGGCCGTTGGTGCCGCCTGCTTGGCCGAACCGGCACTGAACATGTGGTTCCATGGTCGCGACGTGGGCCGATCGGAGAACACCTCGGTGGATCTGGGGATGGCCATGGATACCGACGACGGCTTGTTCGTCCCGGTCCTCCATGACGTCGTGAACCGATCGGCCCCCGATCTTCGACAGGGACTCGAAGCATTGAAGGCCGCCGTCTCAGCTCGTTCGGTGTCACCCAATCAGTTGCGAGGCCAAACGATCACGCTGTCCAACTTCGGTATGCACGGCGGTCGTCATGCGGCACTGGTCGTGGTGCCGCCCCAGGTCGCCATCGTCGGCGCCGGTCGTATCGAATCGGCTATCGTCGCCCGGGACGACCGGCCGGCGGTAACGAACCTTCTGCCCGTTTCGTTGACCTTTGATCACCGGGTGGTGATGGGCGGAGAGGCCGCCCGGTTCCTGAACGCCCTGGTGGAGGACTTGCGGCTACCGATATGACGTCCTTCGATCCGTTCACCCATGTTGACGATCTTGGCCCGGCCAAGACCGTGCAGCTCACCGAACGCCGTACCGGGTTGCGAGCCACGGTTGTCGTCGACAACGTGGCTGCGGGTCCCGCCATCGGTGGCCTCCGGATGTCACCGGAGGTGACGACAGAGGTCTGTAGCCGGCTGGGCCGAGCCATGACGCTGAAGAACGCCATGGCCGGGCTCCGTCACGGTGGGGCCAAGGCGGTCATCGCCGCCGATCCGAAGATGCCGGCCGCTGAGAAGGAGGAGCTGATCAGGGCGTTCGCGGCCGCGATCCGCTCGCTGGACGAGTACATCCCTGGGCCCGACATGGGAACCGACGAAACCTCGATGGCCTGGGTGTTCGACGAGATCGGTCGAGCGGTAGGTCTGCCGGAAGAGCTGGGCGGCCTTCCACTTGATCAGCTCGGGGCCACTGGATTTGGTGTCGCAGTTGCGGCCGAGGTCGCCGCCGAGAAAATCGGGCTCGATCTCGACGGAGCTCGAGTGGTGGTCCAGGGCTACGGCAATGTCGGCCGCCATGCCGCCCGATTCCTGGCGGACAAAGGATGCGTGCTGGTGGCCGCGGCCGATTCGCAGGGGGCCGTTGCCGATCCGGCAGGGCTCGACCTCGGACAGCTCGACGAGCTCAAAGCCCTCGGCGAATCGGTACGGGTCCACCCGGGGACGCGACTCGACCGGGACGCAGTGGTCGGCGTGGAGTGCGACATCTGGATTCCGGCCGCCGCTCCCGATGTGCTTCGGGCCGACAATGTCGACCAGCTTCGCGCTCGTCTCGTGTTGCAAGGCGCCAACATCCCGGCCACCGCTGAAGCGGAAGCCCGACTCCACGAGCGCAAGATTGTCACGGTGCCCGACTTCATCGCCAACGCCGGCGGCGTGATCTGCGGGGCCGTCGAGTTCGCGAACGGGTTCCGTGCTCGGGCCTTCGAGCTGATCGACGAGGTCGTCCGGTCCAACACCAGTGCCGTGCTCGACCGTTCCACGACCCGGGGCGAATCCCCTCGAGATGCGGCTGTGGCCATCGCCGACGCGAAGGTGCGACGGGCCATGTCAACGAGAAGGTGGCAGTGACCACTCACAATCGTGGCGGCTATCTGTGGCCCACACCCGCCTGGGCTGCCCGTCGGTCGAGTTCGTTGTTGTCGTGGTCGTCTCGATGGCGCGGTTTTCCTCGCGGTCGCACTCGCGGCCAGGATGGCGTCTCGGAGGCAATCTCGCAGCACCGCTTCGGGGATCGGTTCACCGTCGAACACTCGAATCGCGCCGCGAGCGACAAGGGTCTGTTTGAATCCGGGCAGGGCGGTCTCGGCGAACGCCTCGCCCGGCGCTTCTTCGTCGACGGCACCGACGGCCATGGTGTTGGCCATCTCTTGTAGGGGGTTTCCATAGATGGCGAGATGGCCGTAGAACTCGCGCTGCGCCGAAGCGCGGGCTTTGGCCCGGCCAGGAGGGCGAAGTACGCGCCAAGGCAGCAGCCGCACAAGCAAACGAGACTGGTCTGTTGTTCCGCAATACAGAACAGTTCTGCGTGGTGAGAGACGTCAAAGGGTCGAAGGTCCAGGTCCAGCGGAAGCCGTCGGCGCGATACTGGAGCTATGGCGAAACGGCTGCCGCTTCAACACGTGAAGATCCACGGCCACGACGTTCGATTCCGACGCGCCGGAACACCCGGCAGACAGACGATCCTGCTGATTCACGGTTTGGCCGGCAGTTCGAAGACTTGGGACCTCCTCATGGACGACCTCGCGGTCGACTACGACGTGATCGCCCCTGACCTCCTCGGACACGGCGAATCGGCAAAGCCGCGAGGTGACTACTCGCTCGGGGCCTTCGCCAGCGGTCTTCGCGATTTCCTCGCAGTGCTCGACGTGGCGAGCGTGAGCGTGGTCGGCCACTCCTTCGGCGGTGGCGTTGCGATGCAACTCACGTACCAATTCCCGCAGCTCGCCGATCGGCTGATCCTCGTCGGCTCGGGTGGGCTCGGACGCGAGGTGTCGCCGCTGCTGCGCATGCTCGCGTTGCCGGGAGCCGAGTATCTGATGCCCCTGGGGTTCCCGAAGACCGTCGTCGGCGCCTTCAACGAGGCCGGGAGGTTTCTCGGCCGACGCAACATCCGCTCGGCGCGGCTCGGTGAGTTCTGGCGGTCGTATTCCTCGCTCGCCGGGGCCGAGAACCGCCATGCGTTCGTGAAGACGATGCGCGGCGTGATCGAGCCGGGTGGGCAGACGGTGAACGCCACCGACCGCCTCTATCTGGCGGCCCGAGTTCCGATGATGATCGTGTGGGGCGACAGTGACGGGGTGATCCCGGTGTCGCACGCCCATGCCGCCCACGAAGCCATCGAGAACAGCCGGCTCGAGATCCTCGAAGGTGTCGGCCACTTCCCCCACGTGGAGGCGCCCGAGGTCTTCGTCGCTGTACTGCTCGACTTCATGGCAAACACCGAGCCGGGCGTCGATGATCAGACACTGCGTGAGGTGTTGCTCGCGCACGCCGGGTCTGACTGACAATCACCGGTTGTCCGACAAAACTCGGTGGACGATGGTCGATGCTTCGTCGTTGCCTTCCCGCTATCTCATCTCCGCTGCTTGAACGCGACGGGCCCGACTCCAGGCGGAATGGATCGGGCAGGGCTACTTGGCCAGTGCGCTGATGTGCTCGGTCGCAGGCTTGTGACGTTCGCGGTCAGGGTGAGCGGCCTGCCAGCTTCGGATCCCGCCGGTGAGGTTACGCACATCGAACCCGCGGAGCCGAAGCATCCGAGAGGCAAAGTAGGAGCGCTGGCCGGAGAAGCAATGCACAATCAGCCGCTTTGACTTGTCGAGTTCGTCGACACGATCTCGGAGCTCATCGAGAGGGATGTGTATCGAGCCGGGAATCACGCTGGCCTCGCGCTCTTCAGCACTGCGCACGTCGAGGAGAACCTCGTCCTCGCCAAGATCATCCACCTCGTGCCACTGGACGATGTCGACATCGTCGTTGACCACGTTGCGAGCTGCCATGGTCAAGAGATTGACCGGATCCTTCGGGGCACCGTACGCCGGGGCGTAGCAGAGCTCGAGTTGCGCAACATCGTCGACCGACAAGCCTCCCTGAATGGCGGTGGCAAGTACATCGATCCGACGGGCAGCCGATTCGTCGCCAACCACCTGGGCGCCGTAGATCGTCCCGTCCTCGGCAGAAAAGACCAGCTTCATGTCCAACAGCTCGGCACCCGGGTAGTAGCCAACATGTGAAAGCGGGTGCACGTGCACGGACTCGAAGGTGATCCCGGCCCGCTGGAGCTGCCGCTCGTTGAGACCCGTGGCGGCGATCGTGAGATCGAAGACACGAACGACTGAGGTGCCCCACGTCCCGCGGTAGCGGGAGGGACGACCCATGACGTTGTCGGCGGCCACTCGTCCCTGACGGTTGGCCGGCCCTGCCAGCGGAAGAAGTGACCAATCCTGGGTGACCGGGTTCCGGACCTCGATGGCATCGCCAACGGCCCAAATGTGCTTGTCGCTGGTTCGCATGTGCTGATTGACCCGGATACCGCCCAACTCGCCGACATCGAGGCCGGCGGTTCGCGCCAGCTCGACCTCGGGCTTCACGCCAATACTGAGGATCACCAGGTCGGTCGGCAGTCGCGAGCCGTCCGCGAGGACGACCGTTGACGCCCGAGCGTCTTCGGTCTCGGTCGGCTCCTCGAATCCAACCACCATGGCGCCGATGCGAACGTCGATCTTGTGATCTTCGAGTTGCCGATGCGGCCAGAACGCCATGTCCTCATCGATTACCCCCATGATCTGCGGGGCCGCCTCGATCAACGTGATCGACATGCCGAGGTGCGTCAGTTGCTCGACCATCTCGAGACCGATGTAGCCGGCGCCCACGACGGTGGCATGCCTTGGCTGCACGCTGTTGTTCCACTCGATCACGGCATCCATGTCGGGAATGGAACGAAGGGCGAAGTGGCCGACGCGATCGATACCGGGAATCGGCGGTCTGAGCGGGGCTGCGCCCGGAGCCAGGACGAGGTCGTCGTAACGCTGCGAGTAGACCTCGTTCGTTTCGAGGTTGCGGATCTCGACATGCCTGGTTTCACGGTCGATGCCGACGGCCTCGCTCCGGGTGCGAACGTCGAGATCGAACCGGTTCTTCAGGCCCTCAGGCGTCTGGACCAGCAGGCTCTCGCGGTTCTCGATCTCTCCACCGATGTGGAACGGAAGCCCGCAGTTCGCATACGAGACGAAGCTGCCCCGTTCGATCACGATGATGTGCGCCTCTTCCGACAGCCGACGGGCTCGGGCGGCAACGCTGGCACCACCGGCGACGCCACCAACGACAACGATCTTCTTTGGATTCGACATGGAAGCGCACACTATGGCCTCCTGGCGGTCATCGACCAGGGGCTTTCGTCAGGAACTCGCCGACCTCACTACGAGGAGGCAGCTTGGATGTCCGATCACCATCTTGCGAATCGGGACTGGTCGAGAACCGTGCAGCACCTCCCTGGTCACGCCTACCCACGCCTCGTGCTCAAGTTGCTGCTGGTCATCCGCCATCTGCCGAGCGAGCAGCGGTGTCGTCCTTGGCCGTGTCATCTAGCGACGGTCGAGTTTCCATCGCCCACTGTGAAAACGGCCTTGCATGGGATTGCCATGACAAGCAGGCGAAGGGTCAGCATCGGCCCCCATGGAGGGGCGTTGCGCTCGGGGCGGGAAGACAAGCCGTGGGCAGGCCCGTGCCATGGCTGCCACTCCACACCCGCCCGGGGCAGCGTCCACCGACGTCGCAGCTATGAGACTCCGGCCGTCATCTCGTCGGCCCAGTTGATGGCGTCGATGTAGATCTCGGCGATCCGAGGACCGGGGAGGTCTTGGAAGGCTGTTCCTTCCGGCGCCCCGTGTTCGAGCTGTTGTGCACAGCGAACAGCCTCGCCTCGAATGCCCGTGTTCTCGGTCAGTGCCGCTTTCACCTCGGGACTGAACGGCAGTGTCTCGAGCAGCTCGTCCATAGGGGCGGACATGACCGCGTCCATCAGCGAGAAGAGACCGACAGTGAAGAAGGACTCCTTGCCCGGCAAGCGGGCCTCGCTGGCCAGTTGTTCGCAGACCTTGGCCCGGACGAAGGCGGTCGTGATCAGTTCCGGAACGGTGTTGTCCAGTCCGGCCATCGCCAGCAGCATCACCCAGCTCTTGATGATCTCTCGACCGAGCAGAACCACGGCGTGCTGGATCGACTCCACGTCATGTGAGAGCCCGCTCAGGGGCGAGTTGACGAATCTCAGTATTCGCAGACTCAGCGATGCGTCCAGGGCGATCAGGTTTGCCAGTTCTTCGCCGCCGATGTTCGGATCACAGACCTTGGTGACCAGCTCCAGCACCGCCATGCGGTTTGACGGGAGGCGTTGACCGGAAATGATCTCCGGCTTCGCCAGGAAGTGTCCCTGGAAACAGTCGAACCCGAGGTCGGCCAGACGATTGCGGCGCTCGATCGTTTCGACCCGCTTGGCGATACGAACCACCGAACGACCGCCGATCGATTCGAGCTCACGGGCGAGCCCCTCGTCATCGATCGACATGGCGTCAAGCTTGACGATGTCTGCATGGCCGAGCAGCCCGGCCACCGGGAGGTCGCTGCGGTACCCGTTGAGGGCGATCTCGTAGCCCAGTGATTTGAGGCGATCGATGGCCTCGATGGTCTCGTGGGTTGCCGTCGTCGAATCCGGGACCTGCAGGACGACCCGATCGGCGGGGACCGATAGCAGGTCAGGGTCGATCAGGAAATTCTGATCGACGTTCAGGAAGGCTCGATGTTGACCGACGATGGCTTCGATACCGATCTCGACAAAGGTATCGACGATCACCCGAGAGGTGGCCACCGTTCGGTTGACGTTCCCCGATGGCGTTGTCAAGACTGCTTCTGTACAGCAAATCGTAGGCGTAGACCCTGTTCTCCCGGTCGAAGATCGGTTGCCTACCAACGAAACACTCAGCCATAGGGGACTCTCCTGTGATAAACGCGCTCTGGGCCCACCAGTCGGCGGCGTGATCGAGTTCGTGAGCCAGCGTCTTCAGCCACGCTGCCCCCGGCGAACAGCCCAGAACGACTGAAGCCGCTCCGACCGCCACACCGAAGCCGAAGAGAGCAACGCTCACTACGAACTGACGACTGACGGCACCATCGCACGAACTGACGACTAACGGCACCATCGCACGGGTCGCCCCTCGCCCATGGCACCCGACAGGATGTCGAGCGACGGGCATCTCAGGGCTTTGGGCGCCGACCCTGTTCGGCGGATCGGGAGCCACGTCTGATGTCGTGCAGGCGTCGGAACGGGCGGAGAGCAGCCGGAGCGTCGGGTCACCACAACGATGGTCGCCAAGTCGGCCCTCGCTGCGCGATGATGAAGAGCATGAGCAAGAGCCATGCAAGTAGCGATGTCGGCGAGGATCTGCCGTTCGAAGAGCCGGACGAGCAGATCGACGAGCCGCAGCCGCGACAGCCCAAGCTGCGGAAAGCCACGTACGAAAAGGAGCTGCGCAAGCTCTACGTCGAGCTCGTGAAGCTCCAGCGCTGGATTGTTCACAACGAGCTGAAGGTCGTTGCGCTCTTCGAAGGGCGTGACGCCGCAGGCAAGGGCGGAACAATCAAACGCATCAATGAACCCCTCAACCCTCGGATCTCTCGGGTCGAGGCGCTCGGGACACCGACCGAACGCGAACGGTCGCAGTGGTACTTCCAGCGATATGTCCCGTACCTCCCGGCTGCGGGGGAGATGGTCCTCTTCGACCGGAGTTGGTACAACCGGGCCGGTGTCGAGAAGGTCATGGGGTTCTGCACCCCGGAGGAGCACAGGGAGTTCCTCCGATCATGCCCGGAGTTCGAACGGATGCTGGTCCGCTCGGGGATCATCCTGCTCAAGTACTGGTTCTCGGTGAGCGACGAGGAGCAGGAGCGCCGTTTCCAGGCCCGACTGGAAGACCCGACCAAGCGTTGGAAGTTGAGCCCGATGGATATCGAGTCCCGGGCCCGGTGGCTCGAGTACTCCAAGGCCAAAGATGAGATGTTCGCCCACACCGACATCAAACAGGCACCGTGGTGGGTCGTGCGTGCCGACGACAAGCGTCGGGCCCGACTCAACACGATCTCCCACTTGTTGAGTTCGATCCCCTACGAGAACATCAAGCCGCCCAAGATCGAGTTGCCGCCCCGAGAGCAAGGCATCGGCTACATCCGACCGCCGGTCGAAGACCAGACCTTCGTGCCCGAGCTCTTCTGACCCGCCGACTCACACTACTGTTCGGTGATGTCCTTGACAGACAAACCGATCGCAGTCGTCGTCGGTGCAACCTCGAAATGGCAGGCCGACGGACGCAACACCAAGCTGGCCCATGGCATCGAGCTGGACGACAGCGATCTCCCGGTCGGGATCCGCTGGGGTGTCGGTGGAGCGGTGGCGCAGAAGTTTGCGGCCGAGGGTTTCTTCGTTGTGTTGACCACTCGCAGAGCGTCGAACGCCGCAGCGCTGGAGGAAACAATCGTTGCGCAGGGCGGCCAATGCGCCATCGTCGAGCTCGATTTGGTTTCCGAGGATTCGATCTCGGCCGCTTTTGCTCGTATTCGCAACGAGACCGGCGATCCGAGCGTGCTCGTCTACAACGCCGGCTACCTGGAGGGTCGTGATCTGCCGCCGGAGAAGGAACTGCTCGAGCATGTGCCGACCGAATTGTTCGAGACGGCGCAGCACATCGCCAGCCGGGGCCCGTTCCTGGTGGCAAAAGAAGTCTTGCCTGCGATGCGGGAGGCGGGATCCGGTTCGTTCCTCATCTCCAACAATTCGGCGTCGTTGCGAGGTCGCAAGCGATACACCGGCCAGTCGCTGTACTACCCGAGGGTGATGATGCGGACCTTGGCTCAGGTCCTGACCGAGGAGTATTCCGAGTACGGGATCCATGTGGCCAACATCGTGATCGACGGATTGATCGACTCACCCGGCACTCGGGCCCTCCCGATGGCCCGAGAACGCCCGGAGGTCGTCATGAACCCGGAGAAGATCGCCGAGGCGTTCTTCTATCTCCACTCCCAAGACCGCTCGGCCTGGACTCACGAACTCCAGTTGACACCGTTCGCCACCAAGCCGAGCTTCTGAGTCGGCGCGATGTCCGAGCCGGGGGCGATCGATTCGTGAGCGAGTCCGCATTGACCACACGGATCAAATCGGCCCGCCGGGCGGTGGGAGACGATGGGACTCGCCAGGGTGTGATCCGCACCGTGCATGGCAAGGGTTACGAGTTCGTCGCCGAGGTTCGGATCATCGACGTGCAGTCGGCGCCGGCCCGAAGGTCCGGGGCCGATCGACCGTCACCCGGCGGCGCGCTGCCGACGGCATTGCAGGCACTCATCGGGAGACAAGAACTGCTGGCACGGCTCGTCGAGGATCAGGCCGCGCATCGTCTGGTGACCCGAGCGCCCAGCAGTGCCTCGACGTTGACGCCGTTGTCGGCGGCAGGGATGTCGGTGGTTGTCATGGTTGTCCTCCTGATCGGCCCACGAAGTGGGTGGTGTGTCGATGCCGTCGAACCGTCGACGACGCTCATCACTCTCGGCTTTCGGGCCCGGGAAATCTTGGAGGACGGGTGATGACTCGCTGAAGCTCGATGTCAGTTGATCTTCATGTCATGTTCAGGACTTCTGCATCCGCGGCGGTGGACGATCGAGTGCATGAGCAACATCAGCGACACGACGGCGGACGCCGACCGCGAACACGATTGGCGGGAGGCGGGTGATGCCTGGGGGCATGCCGCCAACGACTGGGCCTACCTCTACGAGCACTACGCCTTGGATGTGATGGTCGCCATCTTCCAGCAGATCGGGATCGCCGATGGTGTTCGGGTCCTCGACATGGCCTGTGGCTCGGGCCTGGCGTTGCGCCATGCCGAGGCGATGGGGGCGACGACGGCCGGCATCGATGCAGCGGCGACGCTGGTCGAGATCGCCCGCGACCGAAACCCGGACGCCGATCTCCGACTCGGATCGATGTTCGAGCTGCCGTGGGAAGACGGAACCTTCGACGCCGTCATGTCGATCAACGGGATCTGGGGTGGCTGCGAAGCAGCCCTGGCCGAGGCGAACCGGGTGCTGCAACCCGGCGGGATGATCGGTCTCAGCTTCTGGGGGACGGGCACGCCCAATGACCTGCGTGGCTGTTTCAAGGCCTTCGCCCGCCATGCCTCCAGGAGCACTTCGCCAGCATGAAGAAGCTGAACAACATCGCGGCGCCCGGCGTCGCCGAGCAGATGCTCACCGAGAGCGGATTCGACGTCATCGAACGCGGCTCGCGGGTGTCGGTCATCGAATGGCCGGACGCCGAGGTGGCCTGGCGCGGTGTCTCGAGCATCGGGCCGGCGGTGCCGGCGCTCCGCATGACCGATCCGGCGATCGTGAAGGAAGCCGTGCTCGAAGCCATCGAGCACTGCCGCGACGGGCGCGGCGCCTACCGGTTCGAGAACGACCATCATTTCGTCATCGCCCAAAAAGCCGAACGCCACATCTGACTTCGGCCCACTTCTGTCGCCGGGAAGCCGATGCTGGTGCGCCGGCCCCGTCGGTGCTGGTCCGGCTCAGATCTTGGCCGCCACCTTCTTCAACAGCGCTCGGGTGCGGTCCCGCTCGTCGGGCGATGGGGTGAATTCCGACGCCGAGAAGTCGGTGACACCGGCCTGGGCCAAGCCGGCAAGCATGTCTTCCACCGCCGCTTCCGAGCCGACAACACCGAGTTCGCCCGGCTCGATCACGCCCTCTCGCTCGAACATGGCCTGATACGACGGCAGTTGCGTATACATGGCGGCATTGGCCGTGATCCGGCTGCGGATTCCGGCCGGGTCGTCCGTGACGCAGATCGGAAGGGTGGCCAGCACCCGGGGCTCGTCGCGGCCGGCATCGGCGGCGGCCTCACGAATGGTTGGAACGATATGGTCTCGAATCGTCTTTGGACCGACCCAAGCGAGGCTGGTCCCCGAGGTTCGACCACCGGCCACTCGCAGCGCCTGGGGTCCGAGGGCGGCGACCAGAATCTGCGGTGGCCGCTCAGCCGGTCGAAAGGTGGTGGCCCGACACGAGAGCGACTCGCCCTGATAGTCGACGCGACCCTCTTCGATGAGAGGAACCAGTATCGAGAGATAGTCGCGGAGATGGCGAATCGGCTTGTCGTCTTGCATCCCGAGCTCAGCCAACATCGGTTGATGGGACAGCCCGATGCCCAACGTCAGCGGGCCCCGCATCGCCGACTGGGCGGTCACCGCCTGGCCGGCCAGGACCATGGGGTGGCGGGGATAGGTGGGGATGACAGCGGTGCCGAGCTCCATCGTGTCCACCGACTGTCCGACGACGGTCAACACCGTGAGGGCGTCGAGACCTCCGGTCGGATGCTCCGCCACCCAGTAGCTGTCGAAACCATCAGCGGCTGCGGTTCGAGCGTGTTCGACGAACGCCTCCACGGAAGCCTTCGCCACCAGGGCCGTCGCGTTGAGTCCGATGCGCATCGCGCCGACCTTACATGCCGATCGGCAATGACAAAGAGTTGTCGGTGGCGCTGCATTGCCCGTCGCAGCGTGATCCGCTGCGGCCCAACGGGTGACTCGGCCGCTTCGTCAAGACTTGGGGTCGGCGCGGTCGATCTCGAGCCGCGTTTTGTAGTGCAGGTTGCGAAGCCGACCGATTCGGTTCTCAGCTTCGGCGGTCGGTTCGTTGCGAGCCTTGCGTCGCTCGATCTCGGCCGCCAGCCTGCGGATCTGGCCATCGAGTTCGTGCTTGCGTTCAATCAACGCCGTTCGTGTCGGCGGTTTGCGACGTGCCCAGCGCACCATTGGACGATGCTACGCTCTCCTCGGCTAGCCGTCCGGGGCGAGCACAAGGCCGAGATCGAGGCACGCGTCCTGGCGATGCATCACAACCCTTTGGCCGGACCGAAACGGAGCAGGGTGATGCCGTCCGGGCCGTCATCGAACACCGGCTCGACGGCCATGCCGACCTCGACCACCGGTGGCTCGACGCCGACGAGCGTGGTCGTCATCCGGATGCCCTCCTCCAGCTCGACGATGGCCTGGATCTGAGGCGTCTCGTCGGCGAAGGCCGGGTGGATCGGCTGGCGGGTCACGGTAAAGGTGTGGACCGTGCCCGCCCCGGTGACCGGGGTCCAGGTCAGCTCGTTGCCCAGGCAGCCCGTACATCGGGGGCGCGGGTACCAGACCCAGGTCCGGCAGCGGGCGCAGCGTGGGATCATGATTCGATGTTGGGCCAAGGCGTCCCAGAATGGCCTCGTCGGCTCGATCGGCAGGGGCCGGGGCTTGTCGCCGGTGCCCATGTCGCCGGTGCTGATGTTGGTCGTGCTCATCTCACCCTCCTCGCAACAACACCGCGGCCTGCTCCGACATGATGCCCCCGGTACCGGTGACGAAGGCGATGTCGCAGTCGGCCACCTGGCGCCCGCCGCAGGCTCCACGGACCTGGGACACCCCTTCGATCAGCTGGGAGAACCCGCCCGCCAGCCCGGCCTGGCCGTACCCGAGCTGGCCCCCATGGGTGTTGACCGGAAAGTCACCCCGATAGGTGAGGTCGTGGTCCCGCACGAAGGCCATCCCCTCGCCCTTTCCGCAGAAACCCGAGTCCTCGATGGTCAGCAGCACGGTGATCGTGTAGCAGTCGTATGGCTCGACCACATCGACCTCGTTGCGGGCAATGCCGGCCATGGCGAAGGCCCGATCGGCGGCGCGGCCGACCGGGGTCCGCACCAGGTCGGGCGTGTAGGTCGGGGTCTTGTGGGCCAGGTGTTCGCCGCAGCCGACGACATGGACCGGGCGATGGGGCGAACCGGCCCGCCGGGCCCGATCGGCCGAGGTGACGACGACCGCCGCCCCACCGGCGCAGGGCATCACGATCTCGAGCACGTGGAGGGGATCGGCCACCATCTTGGAGGCCAGCACGTCGTCGATGGTGATCGGTTTGTCGAAGAAGACCGCGTCGGGGTTGGCGCAGGCGTTGGTTCGCTGGTCGGCGGCGATCTTGGCCGTGGCCCGGGGGTCGTAGCCGAACTCGGCGCCGTAGCGGTTGGCGATCATGGCGTACCCACCGTTCTGGGCCAGGTTGCCGAACGGGATCTCGAACTCGGCTTGGGGTGAGCCCATGATGGCCGACGACGCGCCGTAGGGCGACCAGGCCCGGGGCATGTGGGCCGGCAACGATGGTGTGGGGCGGGCCGGTGCGGCGCACACCACGACCTCACACAGGCCGAGCTCGATGGCGGCTGCGGCCCGCCACACCATACCGACCGGGGTGGCCCCGCCGAGGTCGACCCGCTCGGCGTAGTCGACCCGCCAGCCCAGGTACTCGGCGACCGTGGCCGGCACGAACATGTCGGACTCACGGACCGTGGAGCACACCAGCCCGTCGACGTCGCCGGCCGGGATGCCGGCGTCCTCCAGGGCGATCGCCGCCAGGTCGCCCCACTGCTCGAGCGTCATCACCCGAGGGCCGAGGTACTTGCGCTCCGGAGCGTACTCCGCCACCCCGGCGACGACGGCATCGCCCCGAAGACCGCCGGTCATCTCGGCCCTCCTCGTCTCGGGTTGCAGCTGTCGGTGATCGTCATGGTGTCTCCTCTCGAGCTCATCGAAGGTTCAGCGGGTCGATGACGGACATGGTGGAGGACGGGCCCGCTACCGATGCTCATGGTGCTTGACCGGTCGGGGTCCGGGCGGCATCGACGGGGCCGGTCCGGGGGGCGGTGAGGCGGGGCCACACCTCCTCGACGACCCGGCGCATCGCTGCCACACCGTTCTCGAGGGAGCGGCCGGCAGGCTTGGGATGGAAGATCAGGCGGTCGAGCCGCATTGCGTCGAGCCAGCCGTCGATCAGTTCGGCGCACCGGTCGGGTCCGCCGATGGCCCATCGCTCGTCGAGGAACGCCCGCGAAAGGTAGTAGGGGTCGTCGGAGGTGAGCGCCCGCTGCTCGCCGGTCGTTGTGTCGCGGTGGGTCAGGCCGGTGCGCTCGGGGCTGTACTGGACGCGGTAGACGTGGTCGAGGTATGGCTCGAAGCCGGCCAGGGCCTCGTCGTCGCTGTCGCCCACCTCGATTTCCCGGAACAGGGCGTGGGGCAGGTAGTCGGTCACTGCCGCCTCTGCGACGGCCGCCTCGTAGGAGGCGAACTGGCGGGCGGCGTGGTCGATCGTGACGAGGGGGGCGATCACCAGCCCCGCACCGCGGACCGCTGCCCGGCGCCGCGACCGGGGGGCGGCCGCACCCAACCACAGAGGGGGGCGTCGATCGGGCCGCAAGGGGGCGGGACGCAGCAGTCCGCCGTCGACCCGGTGGATCCGGCCGTCGTAGTCGAAACGCTCGGCCGACCAGGCCGCATCGAGGACATCGAGGCACTCCCGCAAGGCCCGGGTCCGGGTGTGGTAGTCGGCGCCCTGGGCCGCGAACTCCTCGGGCCGGTACCCCTGACCGAAGCCGGGTTCGACCCGACCGCCGGAGAGGTTGTCGAGCACGGCCAGGTCCTCGGCGATGCGCATCGGATGGCCCTGGAGCGGAGCGAGGGCCACGCCGAAGCACACCCGCACCGTTCGGGTCACGCCGACGACGGCGCCGGCCGCCACCAGGGGCGAGGGGTTGTAGCCGTCATCCTCGCCATGGTGCTCGGTCAGCCAGATGTCGTCGATACCGAGCCGATCGGCCTCAGCTGCAAGTTCGAGACCCTCCCGGTAGGCCCGGTCATACGGTTCGTCGAGGTCGGGCCGGCGCTGGAAGCCGAGCGAGATCCCCAACCGAGGCATCCGAGGAGCGGGGTCGTCGTCGAAGCGGGCGCTGATCACGGGGCAAACTCCTCGAGGAAAGATCGGTCGGATTCTCGACCAGTGCCTGCACGCACACTCACCTGGGTGATGCCCTGCTCGGTGAAGCCGAGCCGCATCAGGTTCCGGGTGTAGTTCGGTAGCTGCAGGTATCGGGCCATGTCGGAGCGGGCCGGCCTCTCTCCTATGAATAGCCGATCGAGAGCAGGTTCACCACGGGGCGGTACAACTCCTCCAAGTACTGCAGATCATCGGTATCGAGGCTGATCGCGCAGGCTTCGACGAGCTGATCGAGCTGGCTTATTTTGGAGACTCCGACCACGGGAGCCGAGATCTCCGGCTTGTTGATCAGCCAGGCCAGGGCGATCTGGGCCGATGTTCTGCCAAGACGCTCCGCAACCTCGGCCACCCGGTCGGCGATCTTGAAGTCCATCTCGCCCCGATAGAGGCCCTCGGTCCGTGCCCGGTCCTGACCGGAGGACCGGTTGGTGGTTCCGTCATCGAAGCTGCCCTGATAGGAGCCGGCCAGGATTCCCCTGGCCAGCGGGGACCAGGGCATCAGACCGACGCCACTCTTATGGCAGTACGGGTTCATCTCCCGCTCCTCTTCGCGGTAGATGAGGTTGTAGTGATTCTGCATCGAAATGAACTTGGTCCAGCCATGCATCTCCGCTGTCAGTTGCAGCTCGGCGAATTGCCAGGCGAACATCGACGAGCCGCCGAGGTACAGGACCTTGCCGGCCTTCACGACATCGTGCAATGCCTCGAGCGATTCGGTGATGGGTGGCCCGACCTGCCCCGGCACGCCGTGAGGGTGACGATGGATGACCAACTGGTCGATGTAGTCGACCCCCAGTCGCCGCAACGAAGCATCCACCGCTTCCATGATGTGCTTTCTGGACAGGCCGCCCTGATTCGGTCCTTGGCCCATCGGCATGGAGATCTTGGTGGCCAGGACGTACTGCTCTCGGGGTAGCAGCTCACCCAGCAGTGCACCGACCACTTCTTCACAGGCGCCGAGCCCGTAGACATCGGCGGTGTCGAAGTAGAACAAGCCGTGCTCGATGGCCGACTTGAAGATGGGCCGTGCCTGGTCGATATCCAGCGTCCAGTCGCCCTGGTGGCCTCGGCCGGGAACCCCGAAGTTCATGGTGCCAAGACACAGCTGTGAGACCCGCAGGCCGCTGTTGTTTCCCAGTTGGACCGCTTTCAGCACGAATACTCCTTGTCGGATCGTTTTGCCGAGGAGGTCCCGGATACAACCAGCCTTCCACCTACGACCTGTGGGGCACCAGATCGAACTCGCCGCTGATCACGCCTCGCTGGTTGTCCCATCCGTCGATCTCCGAGCCGATGGCGTAGATCCCGCACAGATAAAAACCAGTGCCCCGCTACCGGAGGGGAGAAAAGTCCGTGGGATTAAGGATGCGATTCTCGATATGGTGCACCAGCGGCCCGTCGGCTTCTGACTCGGCACGCACCTTCTTCCAGTCCGGGTCGGCGACGAACGAGGCCCAGGCCTGCTCTCGCTCGGCAAGGCTCTCGAAGCCGACGATGTACCACAGCTCGTCATTGCGGCCGCCAATCGAGTTCAGCCAGTAGCCCACGTTGGTGATGCCGTGCTTTTCGAAGAGGTCCATGGTGTGGTCACGGAAGCGGGCCAGCAGCGCCGGCATTCGGCCTGACTCCGCGGTGTAGATTCGCAGTTCGTGGATCATCACCCCTTCATAGTCGAGGTCGACCCCCCGGTGGCAATGGACGCCGAGGTTGGGCCGGAGCACAACCGGACGCCCTGAAGCTCAAAAGCAATTCAGCGAAGCGCTCCGGCATCTCGGTAGCCGGCGATTTCTGCGTCGCTCAAGCACAGCAGATCTCGTAGGACGTGGTCGGTGTGTTCGCCGAGACAGGGTGCCGCAGAGCGCTGTATCGAAGGGGTTTCCGACAGGATCGAGCCGGTTCCGTCGTACAGGACTGGACCAACTTCGCCGTGATCCAGCACGGTGTAGTAGCCGCGGTGTTGGAGTTGCGGGTCGTCGAGCAGGTCTGTTGACCATTCGACGGCGGCTGAGGGAATTCCGCTCGTGGCGAGACGTTCGGCCAGGGCGAACGTCTCCTGTGACGCGGCCCAGCCGCGGAGTTTGTCCTCGATCGTGCGCTTGTGTTCCGCCCTGTTCGCCACATCGGCCCAGGCGGCGCCGGACCATGCGTCGAGCAGTGGCGCCGCAATGGTGACCAATGCCTGCCACTGCTCCGGCGTTTCGCAGGCCACCGTGACGAAACGGTCGTGGGCAGCCGTCGGCAGCAGTGTGTGAGGGCATGCGTGGGCACGGACATGGCCCTGGGGCACGGTGTCACGACCGTTGATCTGGCGGTCGAGGAGCAGTGGCTCGGCGAAGTGCATCGCCGCTTCGACCTGGGAGAGATCGATGTACTGGCCAACCCCGGTGCGGCGCCGGTGGAGGAGGGCTGCGGCCAGGGCGGAGATCCCGAAGCGTGGTGCGCAGAAATCGGTGTAGGCACCCCACGGGCCGGCGGGCGGGCGATCGGGCCAACCGGTCGCCGTGTAGAGCGGTGTGACGGCAACCCCTTGGCTGCCGAACCCGCCGTAGCTTCGTTCGGGGCCGTCCTGGCCCCGCAGACATGTGGAGAGCATGATCAGATCCGGATGGTCCCGACTGACGGTGGCGTAGTCGAGTCCGAACTTCTCCATGTTGCCCGGGGTGAACGACTCGACCACGACGTCGGCCCAATCGATCATTCGCCGGGCCAGCTCGAGCCCGGCGCCGTTCGAAAGATCACAGGCCAGGCCGAGCTTCGAGGTGTTGACGAACGCAAAGAACTGAGAGCGGTTCAGGCCGGGCAGACCTTCGGCGAACGGGCCGATCTGGCGCAGCATGTCCGGCTTCGCCTCGGACTCGATGTGCACCGTGGTTGCGCCCTGATCGGCCAGTGCACGAGCGATGAGGGGCCCGACCCCCACCCAGGAAAAGTCGGCGACCTTCAGGCCATCGAAGACACCATCCCGTTCCTTCGGCGCGGGCGGCGCCTCCGGCGGTCGGCGGGTCCAGGGATGGTCGCGCAGTGCGCTGTCGGCGTCGAGACTGGGAGCAGCCGGAAGGTCGAGGAGCGGTGTGGCGCTCATCCTGGCAAACGAACCGGCCCGGCGGACGCCGTCGACATCTTGGAAGTACGTTCGGAACTCGAGCTGGCGGTCGTCGAGCACGTCTTGCGCAGTGTAGATCGGTGCGCACAACGTGCGGGTTTCCAGGCCGTGATCGAAGACCTCCCGCTTCGTCCGGGTCGCAACGAAGTCCGCAATCGTGGCGAACATCCGTCGTACGTCCTCGACGGCCACGGTGCCATCGACGAGCCCGCGCTTCCAGTGGTGCCAGTCGCGGCCAACCTGATCGGACGGAACCATACCCTCGCGTTCCGCCCACGCCATCAGCTCATGGCTTGTGCGCTCACCCATCTCGGGAAGCAGGAAGCCGATCTGGGCCCAACCGTCGGCTGTCTGCCACAGCAGCTTCACCGGGAGCCCCGGCCAGTACTCGCGCCGTTCGGCCCTCGTGTCGCACGTGCCGGGAACGTTCTCGCCGAACACCGTCGCCCATGGAGACGCATGCATCCCGGCCAGCACGATCGCCGCTTGGGCGGAGGTGTCGATGCGCTGGCCACGGCCACTGACGTCCCGCTCGAAGAGAGCGATGGAGATGTCGGCCGCCGCCTGGCCCCCTCCATGACATGACGCCTGGGGATACCCGACCGGGACGTGGGGTCTGTCAGGGTCACCCTGCAGGCCCAGCAGCCCGCCGGCCGCTTCGATACTGAGATCGTCGGCGGCCCAGCCGGCCTTCGGGCCGTCCAGTCCGTACGGCGTCACCGAGGCCCAAATGAGTCCAGAGGACAGATCAGGGGCAAGCCCCCAGATGCCGACGGCGTCGCCGTTGTCGATGAGCACGTCCGCACCTGCGACCAACGCCGCCAGCGCCGCACGATCATCGGCCTTGCGCCGGTCGATGACAACGGACTTCTTGCCCCGCCCCACCGCCATCCACGTCAGCGACGACTCGGCGCCGTCGCACCGATCGTTGACGAATGGACCGAGCCGGCGCGCCGTCGCCCCACCGGGCGGCTCGATCTTGACCACCTCCGCACCGAGCTCAGCGAGAATTCGCCCGGCAAGGTCTCCCCACCGCGCCGTGAGATCGACGACCCGAGTTCCCAACAACGCAGACAATCACGCCTCCCCAAGATCGTCCGTGTTCTCGGCAGTGTTCTCGGCAGTGTTCTCGGCAGTGTTCTCGGCACGGTCCACGGCACTGTCGTCGGACAGGAGAACACCGTTCTGGTGCAGTGTGTCGATCTCCGTTGCACTGATTCCGAGCCAATCCTGTAGCGCGTCGTAATTGTTCTCGCCGCGGTGTGCAGCGGCGCCGCGCACCCCT
>CAMYLA010000052.1:0-18812 GCA_947259095.1 uncultured Acidimicrobiaceae bacterium
ATCTGGGCGATGATCCCTCCATCGCCCATCTGCTGGTTCGGCTCGCCGATGTACTCCAAGCCCGAGTCGGTCTCGGTGAAGTCCTTGGCCTCGATGGCAATAGTGAACGGATACGCCGCGTCGAACGAGATGGATTCGGCGTTGAACGACCGCTCCGTCGTGATCGGAACCGAGTCTTCGGCGACGAGTTCGCCATTGGCGTACAGCGCGAACCAGTTGTCGGCCCAAACCTCGGTAACAAACGTCGCGGTTGACCCCCCAGTACTGTCGGTCGGCGAGTCCGCAGGCTCCGACTCGTCTGTCGCCGATACGGCATCGGTAGACGTCGTATCGTCGGTCACGTCGCTGGCGCTCGATTCGGACTCGTCGGTGCTGCCACAGGCCCCAGCCAGGACCAGGACCACGGCCAGCAGTGAGACCAAACGGGCGAGGCTCGGTTTCATGTCGCCCATCCTGGTCGCGTGACCTGTGAGAAGCCTGTGAACTGGGGCATGGGCTTCTCACAGGATCGGACCGGCGCCGATCCGTCGGTTTCATCTCCCACCATCACGACCCCGCGCCCGTGGGCGATCGCCTTCGACCCCTCGACGTGCAGGGTCGCCGCGATCCTGGGTCTCGTCGCCCGACGCCGAACCCTTCGGCTGGAGCTCATCGGTGGAGCTCGCACCGGCCTCGGCCGCGGTGTCGTCCAGGACGAAGACATTGGCCGGCAACGCAGCCTGGTCGACGCCGGTGTTGGCGGCGATGATCTCGGCCAGGCTCTGGCGGTAGTCGATCCCGTAGTTCTCGGCGATGTCGTCGAGAATGGGGTCGTTGCCATAGAAGAACCGGTCACCGTCGCGCAGCGCCTCGAACTGCTGGGTCCAGATGGCCAGCTGCAACTCGCCGAACTCGGTGCCGGGCAGGTGGGGCTCCGACAGCATCCCGGTGAAAGCGTCGATCTCATCGACGGTGCCGAAGACGGCCTGGAGTCGAGCTGCGGTGGTGGTCCGGCGGATCGCGGTGACGGTGTTACCGTCGGCCTCGTCGGTTCCTGGTTCGAGCTCGTTCCCGTCGCCATCGGCCAGGAACACGAAGTCCAAGATGTCCGGATCGTCGATCGGATTGGATGCATCGATCGCCGGGTCGGCCGGAAACTCGTCGGTTTCCTCGCCGGTCAGCTCGGCGAACGACGTTACCGGGGCCAGCCCGTAGGCCTGGCGCAGATCGTTGTAGGACGGCATCCCGTGGTCGTAGGCCCGGGTGATGTCGAGCGCTCCGAGGTCGTTGACCGCAGTGAAGCACTCGGCGATGGCCTCCCCGTCCAGGCAATCGAGCGGGTTCTCGACGTCCGGTCCGGGGATCTGGAACAACACGCTGCGCAGCTGGTTGTCGATCTGTTCGTCGTTGGCATACGCGGCCTCCGAGGCCAGACCGGCCAGCACGTTCCCCAACCCCAACTGGGGCAGGAGCTGCGGGTTGGCGAAGGCCACGTTCAACGGCACCGCCACCTCGACCACATCGCCGACGACCGCAACCTCCACCCCCTGGGCCTCGAGCGCTGCGATCTCGTCGTCGGTCAGCTCCGAACGAGGGATCTCGGCCTCGAACTCTCCATGGATCTGGGAGTGCGCCCGGTAGCCGACGGTGGCGAACTCGTTGGTGATCGACGGGTCGACCGTCGGGTCATAGCCCTCGTAGGGGTGGAGGTCGACGCCCACGGCCGGGAGGAACTCCTCATAAGTGATGTACTGCTGCAGCGCCGACACCACCCGCCGAGCGATCTGGAACTTGGTCTCCTCGTCCAGATCGTCGGGCAGGGCCTCGACGATGCGGTTGTGCTCCCGCACGAACAGGGTCTGGACCGCCGTCAACCCCAAGTTCTCGTTGACCCGCTCATCGCCCGCCACCACCGCGACGGTCGGATCGGCGATCAGGCGGCCAGCCAGCTCCACCGTCGGGACCTCTTCACCGGGCCGCGCCGCCGCGGTCGGCAGATAGCCCCCGTCGTTGAGCAGCGTGGCGTCGTTGTCGGTCGGATCGCCGTCGAGGCTGCCCTCCCGCAGCCAGTCGAGCCGCTCGGCCGATCCCCCGTAGACCGCCCAGGCATCGATGTAGGAACTGATCGTATTGACCTGCTCCCTCGGCGAATCGACCCCGGTCCCCTCGGCCGCTGCGGACCGGGTGGTGGTCATCGCCCCCAGGTCGTTGGTGAACTCCTCCAGCGGATCGTCGGGATCGAACGGGATCACCAGCTCGTCGTCGGACGCCGCTCGGAGACCGATGGTGTGGTCGATGAACTGACCCCACACGAACCCCCAATGCGTGACCCCGTTCTCGGAGAACACGTTCTGATTCGTGTCGTTGAAGATGCGATTGCTGACATACCGGGCTGACGGACCATCGACCAACTCGCCGACCCCATCGGCATAGTTGGCGGCGGCCACCCGGGGATAGATCGTGCCAGCCTGGCCAAGCGTCGGGTCGTCGACATTGTTCCCCGACCCATCGAGACTCCGAGCCTCCAACAACACGGCCTCGGGGACAGCGCTGGCACTACTCGGCGCTGCTCCACTCGCAGCGGCGACAACGGTCAAACCAAGCCCACCAACAACCACCGGGACAGCCACGGCAACAGCAGACCAGCGCCTCGAAGCGGACCTCAACACTCCTCATCGGATCGGCAACAGCGTCGGATCTGTTCTCAGAACGACTCATTTCGGGGACTCCTTGTCTCGGGGGTTCCCATCGAACGCAGCGACCGGCAAACCAGCGCGCAAGAACCGACAAGACATCGACAAGACCAAGCCGGAGCCACCCAGAATCCGACCGGGCAACTCAGGTTCCCTCCGACACGAACATCATCCCGAAACGGCCGAACCTCGACCGACTCAACATCCGGTTGACGAAGGCCCGACCTGCCCAACCAAAATCGGATAATCGCTCCTTCAAGAAACGTGACCCACCAAGAGCCTGCAGCCACCCGGTTCAACTATCCGACTTCAAACTTCAAAATGGAATCACGAACCAGGTCGCGCAGTGGACAGCAAGACCAACAGTGTTCGTAGCCGCCAATCCCAAGAGATAGGGCAACACAGCCACCGATTCGTTAGCACTGACCGCGCCCGACTACTCCCGCCCATGACACTCCAGTACCGACCTGCCCACAATCGATGACCGCCGGCGCTTCGCTCATCCCAATCTCACTGTCCGTGGTACGGACAGACCGTGTCGTTTTCACTGACACTTTCGTGTCGCTGGACACTGGCTGTCCGACATGCGGACCCAGATCCTCATCGTCGACGAGATGCACAACCTGGTCCTACGGACTCGGCCTGGCGCCGAGGCGTCCGACTTCCTCAGGCACATCGCCGAGCGAGTCCAGGCAACGATGATCCACGCAGGCGTCGAGGTCGAAAAGGCTGGCATCTTGCGAATCACTTCGCTCACATCGCTCTCACAGGGGGTCTGTCGGATCCACGGTGTAGCTGGTTTGGCCTAAACGCTGAACCGTCTGGTTCGGCGTAAGGGCACAGACAATGGCAGAGCATGATGATGCTCCGACGGTTCGGTGGCCACCGAGCGAAAAGAATCGGCAGTTTGCCGCTCGTAGGGCGATCGAGCGGGTCATCACCGTCGGTGGCGACGTTGCGGTCGAACTCGCCGTGAGGGCGGCTAAGGCTTCGATTTCGAGACGACACGGCACCAACCAACGCTCAGCTCCGACCGGGTCGTCAAGCCTCGATCGACGGCCGGTCCTGAACGATCAGGATTGGCCACGAAAGAGCCAGTGCACGTCATCGTGCCGGCACGTCCGGTTCGCGGCGCCAGATCGACAACGAGACAGGCACGATCTCGGTCAGGTCGACTTCGTCGACCCTGGCGATGATGTCGAATGACTCCGCGGTTACGGCCTGGTCGACCCGTAGTCGGCGGTACCCGATGTCAATGATCTCCAAGACGTCGAAGGCGTCGACCAGATAGTCGAGGACATTGTCGGTCAGGTCGTAGCGGATGAAGTCGTCAGCTGAGTAGTCGCCAATGTCAAGATCACGAACCGCCGGGAGCTGCGATCGCGCTTCGGCTTCAAGCCACCGTCGGGCGTCAGGGGCGAGCCGCACAGACTTGCTATCAGTCGTGTGCTGATCTGAACTCGGCCAGGCGTTGCTCAGCGTCGGCCAGGCGTTCCAGCATCGCCGTCCGCTGATCTGGGGTCTCAGCTGGGTTCCGTGTCACATACCGGTGGCCTGGCTCCCATTTGGCGAGCTCGTCATCGCTCAAGCCATCCAGGTAGGCCATCTCGGCCCGACGCCCTTCGACGGTCGAGCGATCGAACCCAAGGTGTTGGTCTGCCGTGCTCACGAGCACAATCCTAGGCGGTGGCCGGTCGGTTGTGCTGGAGCCTGTGACCAAGCAACGCGTCGGATATCTCCAGAGCCCCACCGTACGACCGATTGCCGGTGGGCGAGGCGCTCCTGGTTTCGGGCCCACGCACCTCGTGAGCCGAATCGCTCATGTCATTGCCCAGCCCATCTATCGACGCCACCACCGATGCGGGAGAGAACGTCGTCCCCGCTGATGGTGACCGCTGCCCCGACACCGGGCTCGGTCGGCTGTCGCATCAGATGGCCTGGAAGCTGTTCAGCCAAGCAAGCGGAGGCTCGGCCCTCACCCACCTCGGCGAAGAAGGGGTCTCAGCGATCCTGCTACAAGCCAAGAGCCGCCATCAAGACCCGCGAACGCTCTCTCGGTACGCCAAACCAGGCATCGAAGCCGTCGCCGCTCTCACCGCAGAGTTCGACCGTGGCCGTCGCCAAACACCCGCCGCTCCGGCAGCGATCGCCGCCGATGCCCAAGGAGACGTGTCGGCCTCGGTCAGCCGTGGGAGAATGGGATCTGTGTCGAAGCGAACACCCTTTGCCGGCGGTGACCAGACCTACCTTCGAGAAGTGCAATACGGGGACGGTTCAAGGCTCGATGTCCGGTCTGCGCTCCACCAGCGGTACTTGACGTCCCCTGTCGCCTTTCCGGACTTCGAAGCCGGCCTCATCGACTGGCAGCCAGACCTCACCGTCTTGGAGTGCGGGACCGGCACCGGCCGGTTCTGGGACAACACCTGCGCACCCCGGTCGGTCTCGATCACACTCACGGACTTGTCCCCAGGAATGGTCGCCGAGGCCACCGGGCGTGCGTCCGGAAACGGCTTCCACCATGTACAAGGCCAGGAATGCGATGTACAAGCCCTCCCCTACGAGGACGCAACGTTCGATCTCGCCATAGCCAACCACATGCTCTACCACGTCCCAGATCCCGACCGAGCACTGTTGGAGCTCGCCAGGGTGCTGCGTCCCAACGGTGTCCTTCTGGCCGCAACGAATGGCTCTGGGCACATGAGGGAAATCAACGACGCCATCACCGAGGTCTTCGGATCACACGGCGAAGGGCTCGCTGACGTCTTCGGAATCGACACCGGCGAAGCCCGCCTGCGAGAACACTTCCGGTCGATCACCTGGCACGCCTACGACAACGATCTCGTTGTCGACTCCCCCACCGCCGCCATCGACTACGGGCTCTCATTTCCCCCGGGCGAAGCAGCAACCGACGCCCAAGCCGATGCCTTCGCCGCCGCAATCACCCGGCGCTTCGTCGACGGCATCTTGCGAATCCGCACTCGGAGCGGCGCCTTCGTCTGCACCGGCACCCGACAACAGCCGGAGGTGGCGTGGCGCCGGTGATCCGAGCAAACCCTGCCGAACTCAGCGTCCCTTGAAGTCTGGGGCGCGGCGCTCGGCCATGGCCGCAACGCCTTCGGTCCAGTCATCGGTGGTTTGCAGCCAATTCTGCTGGGCTTTCTCGTGGTCGGTGGCGGCGCGAACCTGCCGGGCGAGGTCACCTCGCATGGTGTCGCGGATCGAGCCGACGGCCAGCGGAGCCGACGCCGCGATCTCGGCTGCGAGCTCATGGGCGGCGTGGCGCACCTCGTCGAGGGGCACCAGGCGATCGGCGAGGCCGATGGCGACGGCCTCTTCGCCGCCGATTCGCCGTCCGGTGTACAGCAGCTCGAGCGCCTTCTGGCTGCCGACCAGCAGCGGCAGTGTCGTCGTGAGGGCAAAACCGTGATGGAAGCCGAGTCGTGCGAAGTTGGCACTGAATCTGGCTTCGGGGGCCGCGATCCGGAAGTCGGGGAAGCAGGCAACGCCCAGTCCCCCACCGATCGCCGCACCCTGCACCGCGGCGACGACGGGGGTGCGGGTCGAGAACAGGTCGAACGCGGCGTCGTACAGATGGCGGGGCGAACCGTCCCGATTGCGCCGTGGTTCGTCGGATGTCGAGCCACGGTCGGCGAAGTTGGCCCCGGCGCAGAAGTGTTTGCCCTCCGAGCACAGCACAACCGCTCGGCAGGCCGGCTCATCGTCGAGCGCGCCGATGGCTGCGGCCAGGGATTCGATCAGGTCAAGATCGAAGAAGTTGTTCGGCGGCCGGCGAATCTCCGCTGTCGCCACATGGTCGCTGCCGATTGCGACGTGCACGTCGCCGAAGGTCCCGAAGTCGGTCATCAGCGGATCATAACCAACACTCGGGTTTGGGGTCGACGTCGGCTCGGTCGTGCCGACGGTCACCATCGACGGTTGGCGCAATGTCGAGGGCGTCGATCGAGCGATGCAACCGGAAGACCTGCTCGGCCGTCCGGTACCGTCGAGTGATGACCGACGCTTCGACCGGCATCGGCCCCCTGGCCGGGGTCCACGTCCTGGACATCACCGGCGTGTTGATGGGCCCGGTTGCCACCCGCATCCTCGGCGACTTCGGAGCCGATGTGATCGTCATCGAATCGCTTGTCGGCGATCGCAACCGCTCGATGGGGCCGGGACCCCACGAACAGTTCTCCGGGGTTGCCCTCAACCTGCTCCGCAACAAGCGCAGCATCTCGCTCGACCTCAAACACCCCCGCGGCCGGCAGGCTGCGCTCGACCTGGTCGCAAACTGCGACGTGATGGTCACGAACCTGCGGCCGGGGCCGCTGGGGCGCCTCGGGCTCGACTACGAAACGGTGCGCCGGGTCCGCAACGACATCGTCTTCTGCAGGGCCCACGGCTATCCCTCCGATGGCGACAAAGCCGACGCGCCGGCCTACGACGACATCATCCAGTCGGCAACCGGTTTCGGTGATCTGTTCCGGCTGATGGGCGCCGAGCCGAGCCTGATGCCGACGCTGATCGCCGACAAGGTATGCGGGATGGCCATCGTAAACGCCATCCTGGCCGCCCTGTACCACCGGGCGCTGACGGGGCAGGGCCAGGACATCGAAATCCCGATGATCGACGTGATGCGGGCCTTCATCCTCACCGAGCACGGCTCGGGGGCGATCTCCGAACCGCCAGTGGCCGAGGCCGGTTACGCCCGAATCCTCACCCAGGCCCGGAGACCCCACCCGACCGCCGACGGTTTCATCAACATCTTGTGCTATGACGACACCCACTTCAACGCCGTTTTCGACGCCGGTGGACGCCCGGACCTCGTCGACGACGAGCGGTTCCGGACCCGGCGGGACCGGACCCTCAACAGCGACAGCCTGTACCGGGACATCGCCGGCGTCCTGCCAACGCGGACGACGCAGGAGTGGCTGCAATTCTGCGCCGACCACGACATCCCGGCCACCGAGGCATCGTCGCTCGACGACCTGGTGAAGCAACTCCAGGTGGTCGACCATCCAGAGGCCGGCCCCTACCGTACGATCCCACCACCGGAACGGTTCTCGGCGACGCCGGCCGGCGTCCGCCGCCCGGCCCCAACCATCGGCCAGCACGGCCGCGAGGTGCTCACCGCCGTCGGCTACGACGCCGCAACCCTCGACGAGTTGGAGTCGCTTGGCGTCCTGGGACCCGGTTCGTAGAGCATCAACTGGGCGGCCCTATAATCCGAGTCCCGGCTCTGAAGCGCCGGCCGGCCAACCGCAGGAGCAACCAGCGATGGTGCAGAAGATTTCCAGGGACGACCCCCGGGCGAACCACATGTCCAGCGACACCCAGGTCGGCAAGGCCGAGTTGATCGAGTTCGTCACTGGCAAGAACCGGTGGGTCCTGTCGACCACCAGAGCCGACGGGCGACCGCAGATGAGCATGGTCACCGGCGCCATAACCCCCGACGGTCATCTCCTGGTTTCGTCCTACCCATCCCGGGTCAAGACCCGCAACGCAAAACGCAACCCGCTGGTATCGGTGGCGGTCATGGGTGATGAGTTCAACGGCGCCTGGGTGCAGATCGACGGCGAGGCCACCGTGGCCGACATGCCGGCCCCGGATGCGGCCGAGGGGCTGGTCGAGTACTTCCGTTGCATCCGAGGCGAGCACCCCGACTGGGACGAATACCGCCAGGCCATGGCCGACCAGGGAAAGTCGATCATCCGAATCGTCCCCACCCGTTGGAGCCCGATCAGCAAGGGCGGCTTCCCGCCATCGCTCTTCGAGGACTGAGTCGCTGCTCGACGGGTTGCCAGGGCGGAGCGGCTCCCCTTTCGAGTCCGTCGCCGGTACGACGACGGTCACGAGCTCGACAACCTGGCCATCCACCGGCCAAAACGTATGATCTGTATTCGGTTTCTAGGTTCGACGCCAACGAGGAGCACCGCATGAGCATTCTGGGGACACGGGTTACACGAGTGGAGGATCCCGACCTCCTGACGGTCGGTGGCTTCTACGTCGACGATTTGGCTCCCGCCGATGGACTGCACGCCACCTTCGTCCGCTCGGTCATGGCTCACGCCCAGCTCACGGGCATCGATACCTCGGAGGCGGCCGCCGCCCCCGGTGTCGTGGCGGTCTTCACCGCGACCGACCTCGGGCTGGAGGCGTTGCCGCCGGCGATGCCGATGCTGAACCAGGACATGAAGCGGAGCTGGTTGGCGTCCGACCGGGCCCGCTACGTCGGTGAGCCGTTGGCGGTCGTGGTCTCCGAGACCCGTGAGTCCGGGGTGGACGCCGCCGAGCTGGTGGTCGTGGACTACGAGCCACTGCCCGCCGTCGTCTCCCCCGCCGAGGCGCTGCAGAACGAGATACTGCTCTTCCCCGAGGCCGGGACGAACGTGGCCTTCGCCATTCCGCCGAGCGCCGATGCCTCCTTCTTCGATGGCTGCGAGGTCACGGTTTCGCTCCGGTTCCGCAACCACCGGCTGGCCCCGTGCCCGCTCGAGCCCAGGGCCACGGTGGCCCGCTGGGACACGATGGACGATGGCCGCGAACACCTGACCCAGTGGTCCAGCACCCAGAACGCCCATGGCACCCGGGACACCCTGGCCGCCGCAATGGGGGTCGAGACCGATCAGGTGCGGGTGATCTGCCCCGACGTCGGTGGCGGGTTCGGAGCCAAGAACGGCGGCTACCCCGAAGACCTGGTCGTTTCTCTGGTCGCCCGCCGGCTCGGTCGGCCGGTGCGCTGGGCCGAAACCCGATCCGAGAGCATGCTCGGTCTGGTCCATGGCCGGGCCATGGACTTCGACGCAACCATCGGAGGCAGCCGAGACGGTCGCATCACGGCCTACCGATGTCACGCCACCCAGGACGGCGGCGGTCAGGCCGCCATCGGCTCGGTGCTGCCCTTCATCTCCCGAACCGTGGCCTGTGGGGTCTACGACTTCGAGCGGGCCGACTTCTCGGCCAACTCGGTGGTGACGAATACAATGCCGGTCGGCGCCTACCGGGGGGCGGGCCGACCCGAGGCGGCGGCCGCCGTCGAGCGTATGGTCGACCTCTTCGCAGCCGAGATCGGGATGGACCCGGCCGAGGTCAGGCGGAGGAACTTCATCAAGCCCGAGGCCTTTCCCTTCACCACCCCGACCGGGGCGAACATGGATTCGGGAGAGTACGACAAGGCGCTCCAAGCCGTGATGGACCACGCCGATTACGCCGGGCTACGGGTCGAGCAGGAGCGCCGCCGCAACAATCCCACGACGCCCTTGCTCGGTCTCGGCTGGTCGGCCTATGTGGAGATCGCCAATCCCATCGGCAACGGCGAGTTCGGCAGTATCGAGGTCCGGCCAGACGGGTCGGCCCTGGTGTTGACCGGTTCGTCCTCCCACGGACAGGGTCACCACACCGCCTTCGCCCAGGTGGCCAGTGAGATCACCGGGATCCCCTTCGACCGCATCGAGGTGCACCACGGCGACACCGATGAGGTCCCTCGGGGCGGCGGCACCGGCGGGTCGAAATCGTTGCAGGTCGGCGGCAGCGCAGTGTTCCAGGCCAGCGAGGCTGCCGTGGCCAGGGCCAAGGACCTCGCAGGCGATCTCCTCGAGGCCAACCCGGCCGACATCGTCCTCGACACTTCGGCCGGGACCTTCTCGGTGACCGGCACACCGGCCATCGCCGTGAGTTGGGCCGATGTCGCCGGCAAGGCCGAACAGGATGAGGGCTCGCCATTGCTGGCCACCGCCGACTTCGAACCGGCCGGACCGACCTTCCCCTTCGGGGCCCACCTGTCCGTGGTCGAGGTGGATCGAGATACCGGCGAGGTCACCGTGCTGCGCCACATCGCCTGCGATGATGCCGGGACCATGGTCAACCCGCTGATCGTGGAGGGCCAAGTTCACGGCGGGGTCGCCTCCGGGATCGCCCAGGCGCTGATGGAGGAGTTCAGCTACGACCCAGACGGCACTCCGGTGACCACCAACTTCATGGACTACGCCCTGGTCTCAGCGGCCGAGCTGCCCAGCTTCGAGCGCCTCGCCCAGGAGACGCCGACATCCCGCAATCCCCTGGGGGCAAAGGGCATCGGCGAGTCCGGCACCATCGGGGCAACCCCGGCCGTCCAGAACGCGGTCATCGATGCCTTGGCCCACCTCGGGGTCCGCCATATTGACATGCCGACGACCTCCGAACGGGTCTGGCGGACCATGAACCAGGCCGTCCAGGCCGACAACGAGCAATAGGCAACACCGATTCGGCCATTCGTACGCCGGCCCCGAGGTGCGGTGGCCATCAGGTTCGGTCTTGGTCTGTCCGGTCGTCTGGCATGACGATCGAGTTGAGGAGTCGACGGCGTCGTCCGGGTCCGGGCCGGTGGCCCATGCGGCTGCAATGCGGAGCTGAGCTCTTCGACAAGTTCGTCGAGTTCTTCGTCGCTCAGCCAGAGTGGGATCTGGCGAAAGCCGACTCGATCGGCCGCCAGATCGATCGATGCTGTCCGGAGGTAGCTGGCGTAGTCGGTCAGCAGTGTGCCGACGAACGTTGCGAAGTAGCGGAAGTGATCGTCGGCATCGGCGCCGAGAAGATCGTCGGCCCCCAACGAAACCGCCTCGCTCACGACGCGGTAGGTCCGCTCGACCCCGCCCCGAACCTGACGCTCATCGACGATCTCGAGCAGTCCGCCCTCGTGGAGTTGTTTGAGATGTCGATCAGTTCAGGGCAAGCGACGCTGGTCGGCACCCTCGTCATGGTTGACCAGACCGCACCGGGTCCAGTCGTCCTGCTACTCAGTGGTTCCGGCCCGATCGATCGAAACTCGAACACAAAGAAGCTCGCCATCGGCGTCATGGGGCAGCTGGCAGACCACCTGGCCGGCGAGGGGCTCGCATCATTCCGCTATGACAAGCGGGGGGTCGGTGCCAGCGGTGGCGACTACAAGTCGACAGGGCTCTACAACAACGTCGCTGACGCTGCAGCGGCAATCGACACCCTCAGGGCCAGGGCCGACGTTGATCCGGATCGTATCTTTGTCATCGGTCACAGCGAGGGCGCCCTGATCGCCACCGAGCTGGCGGCCACCGATCCAAGCCTGGCCGGGGTCGTGCTGCTGGCGGGAACAGCCACCGATGGCGAGCAGGTCTTGCGTTGGCAAGCAGAACACGTCAGCGCCTCTCTCCCCCGTCCGGTCAAGCTCCTCCTACGGGTCTTGAGACAAGACGTCGTCCGCACCCAAAGCAAACGTCTGGCCACAATCAAGGCCACCACCGGCGACACGGCTCGAATCCAGCTGGTGAAGATCAACGCAAAGTGGTTCAGAGAGTTCATGGCCCACGACCCGGCGCCGTCGCTTGAATCGATCCAGACTCCGGTCTTGGCTCTGACCGGTTCAAAGGACATCCAAGTCAACCCCGAAGACATCGAGCGGATCTGCCAACTGGTCCCGTCCGACTGCTCGGGTCAGATCATCGACGACCTGACCCACCTGCTCCGAAAAGAGGCCGGACCGCCATCGGTGCGAACGTACAAGAAACAGGCGAAGCGCCAGGTCGACGCACGGCTGCTCGCCACGGCCAGCACGTGGATACGAGAACAGGTGGCCCAGACGACCAAGGAGACGACGCCATGAACCTCTACCAAGACAATCTCTACCAAGACAATCTCTACCAAGACAATCTCTACCAAGACAATGGCATGTTCCTCGACGAGGAGGGCATCACCATCACGAGCTACCTCTACCCCGGTCACCGGCGGCACATTCCGTACGCTTCCATGAGCGACTACAGGCTCATCGAGCTCGGACCACTCGCCGGTCGGCACAGGCTCGTCGGGCTCGGGCTTCGTCGACCTCGCCACTTCTTCCACTGGGACCCGGCACGGTCGACCAAGACCCACTCGGTGGCCCTCGACACCGGCCGGCTCATCGACCCGATCATTTCGCCCGACGATCTCCACCGGGTGGTTCAACTCCTCGACGAGCACGCCGAGCAATTGTCCGAAAGCCACTGACCAGACATCAGACAACCCCTGCCAGACAATCCTGGATCGGCCCGATCGATGCCTCGGGAGGTGCGCCCGCGCCCGCAAGGGCGCGGAACGTGGCAGAGAACACGCGTTCTGTCCCTAGCGAGACATCTGGTGCTGTTCGACACCTCCGGACCGTTTGCGAAGACCTGACCACTACGGCTGCGATCGAGCCGATTCGAATCGGCCGGCGGCACCTAGCCTGGTGTGGTGCCAAGGGTGAACCGTTCGTATCCGAAAGGTCGGGTGGAGGCTTTCACCGACGGAGTGATGGCCATCGTGATCACGCTGCTGGTGCTCGATCTCGGGGTCGCGGCAGGCGCCGAGGAAGACCTCCTCCAGGCGATCGTTGACAAATGGCCCTCGTATCTCGCCTACTTCATCAGCTTCTTCACCGTCGGCGCCTACTGGCTGCGCCATCATGCGATCCTGCACCTGATGTCCGAGGTCGACAGCGCATTCATCCGGCTGAACCTGGTGGCGCTCTTCTTCGTCTCGTTCCTTCCCTATCCAACCGGTCTGGTTCCCGAGTTCATCGACAACGACGACGCGGAGCGGGTCGCCGTCGTGTTCTACGGAATCGTGCTGCTCCTCGCCGCCGTGAGCTTCAATCTGCTGTGGCGCTACGCCTCCCACCAAGGGCGCCTGCTCGATTCCGACATCCCCGAAGACGAGATCGAAGAGCTGAGGGAAGTGCTTGCTCCCAGCCTCTTCGGCTACGTGATCGCGATCCTGATCGGGCTGGTGTTTCCTCTCCTCGCACTGGCCTTCTACATGCTGACGGCCATCCTGATTGCGGTGCCGATCGGAACACTTCGCGCTGCGCTTCGCAATTCCTAGCGCCCCGTCGAGCCGGCACCTTCTGCTGCTGTCTTTGGCGACGGCGGCCCCCACTTGCGAGAATCCACTGATGGCACATGACCTGATCGTGGTCGGGGGCGGGGTCGTCGGAGCTGCGGCCGCTCACCGGGCAGCCACCGCCGGAGCATCGGTGGTGCTCGTCGATCGAAAGCACGCCGGCCGGGCCACCGATGCCGGTGCCGGTATCGTCGGGCCGGCGCTCAACACCCGGGACCGTCCGGAGTTGCTCGACCTGGCGGCAGCGGCGGCACGGGCCTATCCCGGCCTCATCGCCGAGTTGACCTCCGGCTCGATCAACACCGGCTACGAACGAGTCGGCTTGTTGGCGGTGGCCATCGGCGAGGAGGAGAGCAGGCGGTTCCAGCAGTTCGAGGACCTGGTGCTCGACCGATGCCGGAGACGGGGCCATCCGACCGACCATGAGTTGCGGGCGATCGATGCCGAGGAGGCCCGCCGACGCCACCCGCTGCTTGGTGATGTACGCCGAGCGGTCCTCGACACCGGCGCCGCTCGGGTCGACGGCCGCAAGTTGGCCCAGGCACTGCTGGCCGCGGCCCGATCGGCGGGGGCGGAGATCCGCCACGCCTCGGTCGACACCCTCGGTGAGGTCATGACCGAGGCTGCGGCGGTGATCGTCGCCGGTGGCGCCTGGTCGCCTCGATTCGGCGAGGAACTCGGGGTGACGATCCCGGTGGAAGCCCAGCGGGGCCAGATCGCCCACCTCGCTGTCCCGCCCGAGTTCGGCGATTCCGCCGACTGGCCGATGCTGTCCCAGCGCAGCGACCAGTACCAGGTCGCCTGGCCCGGCTCGCGGATCGCAGTGGGCGCGACCCGTGAGGCCGGCTCGGGCTTCGTCGCCACGACCACGGTGCGGGGCGTCCAGGCAGTGCTCGACGAGGCGACCCGGGTGTCGCCCGGGCTCCTGGACGCCGAATTGCTGGAGGTCCGGGTCGGTCTGCGGCCCGTCACGCCCGACCTGATGCCGGTGATCGGGCGAGTGGCCGGTCGGCCCCAGATCGTCGTCGCCACCGGCCATGGACCGACCGGGCTGACCAACGGCCCCTACTCCGGTCGCCTCGCCGCCGACCTTGCCCTCGGCCGGGTCGTCGACCACGACCTGGCACCCTTCGCCATCGACCGGGACTTCGCGTGACCGGGGTCCGCCGGTGGCCTGGACCCGGTGTCAGCCGTGCGGCGTCACCAATGCCTTGTCGCCGGTTGCCATCAGGCCATACCGTTTGACCTTGTCGGGATCGACCACATCGTCGAGCGAGAGCCGCATGCCGTAGGAACTGGCGAACGTGGTGGTGATCTCATCGGCAACCCGCCGCCTCAATCTGTCGGCGGCGTCTTGTCCGATCTTGGCCAGGAACGGCGTGAGCAGCCAACCGCCGACCGACCACGACATGCCGAAGTTGCGACGCAGGGTTGTCGGCCCGCGGTCCAGCCCGCCGTAGATGTAGACCTGCTTGTGGGTGTCGGAGCCATAGCGGCTGAACTCGTCTGCCTCCGACGCGACCCTCTCCATGCACATCAACAAGGTGGATGCCAACTCGCCGCCGCCGATGGCGTCGAAGGCGATGGTCGCCTTGGTGGTTCGAAGGGCGTTGGCCAGGTCGTCGATGAAGCTGTCGGCGCTCGAATCGCACACGTGCTGGGCGCCCTGCCCTCGGAGCAGCTCCACATGTTCACTCTTACGGACGATGTTCACCAGGCCGACGCCGTCCTCATTGCAGATCCGGTTGAGCATCAGTCCCAGATTCGACGCCCCCACGGTGTGGACCAGTGCCTGATGGCCCTCGGCCTTCATCGTCTCGACCATGCCCAATGCGGTCAGGGGGTTCACGAACGCCGCTGCGGCGTCGGACGGGTTCGTTCCCTCGGTCATCGCCAAACACTGGGAGACGTTCACCACCCGGTATTCGGCGTAGGCGTTCCCGGACAGGAAGCCGACGACCCGGCCCAGCAACGCCTGCGCCGCAGCCGAGCTCCCGGCGGCGACCACCGTGCCGCCTCCCTCGTTGCCGACCGGCATCGGCTTGCCAAGGCGGCCGGCCTGGGCCGCCACTACGCCTGCCGACAGCGTGACTGCGACTGCGGGCAACGCACCGTCGACCGCCGATGCCGTGCTCACATCCCCACCGGCGAACAACATGCCGAGATCGGACGGGTTGATGGGCGCAGCCTCGACCCGAACCAGAACCTGATCGTCGCCGACCGGACCGACGTCACCCCGCTGCTGGGCCAGCGTCACCGTGCCGTCGTCGGCCACGGTCGAGCGGAGCTCGATGCACTGGGAGGGAACGGCTGGATCGCTTTGATTGCTCATCGCCCCATTCAACTACCTCCGAACCCCAACGCCAATCGGCACCGCTGCCGGCCGGGTCGGGACCCCGATCGACCGGCCTCCCCTCCCGGCGTTGTCGATGTCGAGGCGGGGCCACCGTCTACCCTTGGCTGCCGATGCACACCCTCCTGTTCCACGAACCTGGGCATTTCCACGCCGCCCTGCTGCTGAGAACGCAGAACCCCAGGATCGATCGCACGATCCACGTTTACGCCACCCCGGGCCGTGACCTGGATCGCTTCACCGAGCTGGTTGCCGGCTTCAACTCCCGACCCGTCGAACCGACGGACTGGAACCTTCGGCTCCACGATGACCCGGAG
The DNA here is from genome assembly GCA_947259095.1 of uncultured Acidimicrobiaceae bacterium. Taxonomy (GTDB): domain Bacteria; phylum Actinomycetota; class Acidimicrobiia; order Acidimicrobiales; family SZUA-35; genus JAHELU01. The sequence continues at coordinate 16,209 of CAMYLA010000052.1, forward strand.
GCCCACGGCGACCTGCTGGCGCAATTGATCGCAGAACAACGGGGCAACCTGGTGGTGGTCGCCGGCAGGAACGAACCGAAGCTGGCCACCATCAGACGGCTGCACCAGGCCGGGTTCGCAGTGCTGGCCGACAAACCGTGGATCGTCGGCCCGGCCGGGCTCCCGGACCTCGAGACGGTCACCGCCGGGCCGCCGTTGGCGATGGACATCATGACCGGCCGCCACGACGTCGTGAACCGCCTGTGCCGCCGGATCGTGGCCGACGAGGACCTCTTCGGCCGGTTGGCGGCGGCCGACCGGGGCCGGCCGGACCTCGAGTTCGGCTCGGTCCACCATCTCTGCAAGGTCGTCGATGGCCGACCGCTTACCAGGCCGCCGTGGTACTACGACGTGACGGTCCAGGGGGACGGGATGGTCGACATCCACTCCCACCTTGTCGACCAGGCCCAGTGGCTGGTCGACGCCCTCCACCCGGGTTCCGCGGGGGCGGGCCCCGACCAGGTCGGCGTCCGAGCCGAGCGTGATGACCTCCACACCCGGGACGACCCGGGCAACCCGGAACGTCCCGCGATCGTGATCGAGCGGGCCGAGCGATGGTCGACGCTGGTTCCGCTCGCCGACTTCACCGAGAGCACCGGCCTCGAACGGTTCCCTGCCGCAGTGGCCGACCAGGTGTCCGATCATGGTTCGGGACCGGTGCTCGCCCTGGCCTGCAACGGGCTTATCGACTATCGGCTCCGCCGTGTCCGGGTTCGCCAGCGAACGGTCTGGCGGATCCGGCCGCCGGAGGGCGGGTCCGATCTGCACTCCTTCGCCGCCAGAGGAACCAACTGCACACTCGTCGTCGATCAGGGCCCGGAGACCGGGGGTCGGCCTGATGTGCGTCTGATCCCGACCGGTCGCCGGCTGCGGCCGGATCTCCTGGCCCGCCACCTGGAACGATGGCAGGAGGACGTCCCGGGGTTGGCCTCCGAGCAGACCGATGACGGCCACCGGCTCCTCGTCCCCCCGACGATGGCGACGCCCCATGAGGCGGCGTTCCCGGTTGTTCTCGACGACGTCCTGGACCGGGTCGAACAGCAGGACTGGTCGAGCAGGGCCGCGGCCACGATCCGCAGCCGCTACCGGCTTCTGGCCACAGCCCAGCAGGTGGCGGTCCACGCACCGCCGATGTCGTAGCCGGCAAAGCGGCGCCGGGGTACCCGATGGTTCGCCAGCGGGGATCGCCCCGGCTGTACTAACGTCGATCGCAAGGGGTGGCGGTCGGTTCATCTGCCGGTCGCCAGAGCATCAATTGGGGGATTCGATGACCTGGACAATGCAAGGCATGTACTACGAGAACTGTTCCTGCGATGCGGTGTGCCCGTGCACCTGGTCGAACATGACGCAGCCGGCCACCAACGACGACTGCCGGGTGGCGCTGTTGTTCGAGGTCGAACAGGGTGCGGTCGAGGGTGTCGACGTGGCCGGAACCAGCTGTGTGGTGATCATGCAGACACCACCGCACATGCTCGAAGGGGGGTTCAAAGCCGGTCTCATCGTCGATTCGGAGGCGTCCGACGAGCAGGCTGCGGCGCTCGGCCAGGTGTTCGGAGGCCAGCTCGGCGGACCGATGGCCGGTCTGGCCCCGCTGATCACCGAGTTCGTCGGCATGGAACGACTGCCGGTCAACGTCGAGCACGACGGCAAGAACCACCACATCGTCGTGGGTGACGCCGTCAACTTCGGACTTCGTATGGAATCGACCGAGGAGGGCGAGCCGGTGGAGCTGACGAACATCGTTGTGCATCCGGCCGGACCGACGCTGGCCATCGGCATCGCCGACCAGGTCAGAAACTCGGCGTTCGGGATCGACTGGTCCGGCGACGGGCTTTCCGGGTTCTCGAACCCGTTCGCCTGGGCCGCCTGATGGCGGGGCCGGTCACGGCCCGGGCGCCACTTTCCGCCACAACCATTGGCCTGGCCATCGCGTCCACGGTGGCGTGGGTCGGGACGATCGCCTGGACTCGTTCGTCGGGGATGGAGGCGATGCCGGGGACCATGGGAATGGGTCTGGTGGAGTTCACCGCCATGTGGGCCCTCATGATGGCGGCCATGATGTTGCCGTCGGTCGGCCCGTTCGTCGGCCTCTACGCCAGGACCATCACCGAGACCCGAGCGTCGAGGATGGCGCTGCTCGGACTCGGCTACCTGGCCGTTTGGTCCGCTGTCGGCGTCATCGCCTTCTTTCTGGCAGCGTGGTTCGGTGATCTTGCGGCCGACAACGCCACTGCGGCCCAAGCGGTAGCGGTTGGGACCTTCGCCCTGGTCGGGCTGTATCAGCTCAGCCCCCTCAAGTACCGATGCCTCAGCCATTGCCGGACACCGATCGGCCATCTGGTGCACTACCTCGGCTTTTCCGGGCGCCTGCGCGACCTTCGAGCCGGAGCCAGCCACGGCTGGTTCTGTCTCGGCTGTTGCTGGGCCCTCATGGTGCTCATGATCGCCTTCGGGGTGATGAACCTGGCGGCGATGGTTCTGCTGGCAGCGGTGATCGCAATCGAGAAGATCTGGCGTCACGGCGAGTGGTTCGCCAGGGTTGTCGGCGGGGCCTCGATCGCCTTC